>NZ_CP158165.1:604063-1208127 GCF_040254265.1 Kribbella sp. HUAS MG21 | reverse complement strand
GAATCACCAGCGCCGGCAGGAACAGCTTGTTGCCGAACCGGTCCGCGAGGCGCACGCGCTCGGCCGGTGTCGTCGTACGCTCCTCGCCCTTGCCCGGGAAGCCGCTGCCGGCCAGCACCGCGAGACCGATGACCGCGATGCCGAGCAGCCAGGACGGTGCCTGCTTGTCGACCACGAACGTGCCGTAGCCGAACGACAGGCCGAGGATGCCCCAGAACGCCGCGCTGCCGACTCGCTTCGGGTTGCTGCGGTCGTTGAGCACCTGCAGGGCGATCAGGACGAAGAAGATCCCGCAGAGCCAGTAGAACCACTCGACCTTGATCATCGCGCCGCCTCCTTCGCGGCCGCCTTGGACTCGGCCGCGAGCTTGTCCAGCTGGCGGTCGAGCAGCAGCAGCCTGCCGCCGTGGATGAGCAGCGCGCAGATACCGGTCGGGATCGCCCAGAGCGCGATGTCGATCGCCTCCAGGTGCAGGCCGTACGTCGCGTCGACGAAGCCGGTGATCAGCAGGATCGAGCCGATCGCGACGAAGATGTCCTCCCCGAAGAACAACCCGACGGTGTCGGCGGAGGCCGCGAAGCCCTTGATCTTCTCCTGGACCTTCTCCGGGAGCTTGCCGTAGCGGCGTTCCGCGGCGCCGGCGGCCATCGGCTGGACGAGCGGCCGGACCGCCTGCGCGGGACCGCCGATGCTGGTCAGCCCGAGCGCCGCGGTGCCCTGCCGGATCAGCAGGTAGATGGCCAGCAGCCGGCCCGTGGTGAGGACCTTGAGCTTGCTGATCAGCTTCCGGGCCTGGTGCTGCAGGCCGTAGCGCTCGATCAGCCCGATGACGGGCAGCGTGACGATGAAGACGGTGACGGAGCGGCTGCCGGCGAAGCCGTCGCCGAACGCGTCGAGGATCTTGACGGGGGACAGGCCGCCGATCAGGCCGGCCACGATCCCGGCCGCCGTGACGACCAGCATCGAGTTGATCCGCAGGGCGAACCCGACGACCACCACCGCGATAGCGAGCAGAACCCACATGGTTCCTCCCGGGGACGGAACGGTGTAGCTGGGGGATGTTCCGCTCACCATAGGAGATTGTTGAACGATCCTGCAATGGATCATTCAAACAAACTGCCGGACTCAGGTGGAGTCCTTGCCGACGTCGAAGGTCCGCACGTAGTGGTCCTTGGCCTGCTCGAGCGCCTCGGCGGAGATCTTGGCCAGCGGACGGACCCGCACCAGCAGCGGCTCGTGATCGGGGCCGTAGCCGGCGACCTCGCCCGTCAGCAGCCAGGGGTACCGGCCCTCCGCCTCGCCGAGTTCGGCGTACTTGCATACCCGCCGCGCGACCCAGTCCTCGACCGCCCGCGGCCACCACGACTCCGGCTCGACCCAGGTGGCGGACAGGCCCGGCAGCTCGACACCCGCCTCGTAGTCACGGCTCGGGCCGTGCTCGGCATCTGCCTTCGGGCCCTTGGAGTACCTCAGCAGGATGTCGGAATGCTCCCGGACGAACCGGACCAGTTCGTCCAGATCCCGCAGCTCCGGTAGCCCGGAGAGCTTCGCGTCCGGCTCGAACAAACCCTCTTCCGTCCCCACGTTCGCGGCGGTGCCCTGGGCCTCGGCCGGAGAAACGCTCGTGGTGCCCGTGCGGTCGTTTTCAGCGGGGTGGGGCGGGCACCGCTCGGGTATGCCTCAAGCGATCGTTACTGGTTCGGACAGTGGAATCGGGCGGGCGACTGCCGTGCGGCTCGCCGAGGACGGGTTCGACATCGGGGTTACCTGGAACAGCGACAAGGCCGGCGCCGAGGAGACGGCCGCCGAGGTCCGTGAGACCGGCCGTCGGGCCGTGGTCGAGCAGCTCGATCTGACGAAGCTGCCTGAAGCCGCCGACGTCATCGACAGCCTGGCCGACAGTCTCGGCGGGCTCGACGTCCTGGTCAACAACAGCGGGACCGGCAGCAGCGAGCTCGCGGTGGATCTCGACTACGACTCGTGGCGCACGGTGATCAGCGTCGACCTCGACGGAGCATTCCTCTGCCTGCAGCGGGCCGCGCGCCGCATGGTCGCCGCCGGGAACGGAGGCCGCCTGATCGCGGTCACCAGCGTGCACGAGCATCAGCCCCGCGTCGGCTCCGCGCCGTACGACGCGGCCAAGGGCGGGCTCGGGCTGCTCATGAAGACCTTGGCCCTGGAACTGGGCGAGTACAGGATCACCGCGAACGCCGTCGCTCCTGGTGAGATCGCCACACCCATGACCGGACAGACCGACGAGGATCCGCGCGGCAAACACCGGCCAGGGGTGCCGCTCGGCAGGCCAGGTGACGCACGGGAGATCGCCGCCGTGATCGCCTTCCTGGCGTCCCCGGACGCGGCCTACGTCACCGGGACGAGCATCGTCGCGGACGGCGGAATGCTCCAGATGGGTCCCATGGCGGGCAGCCACCTCGCCGCGGACGACTGGCGCCGCCCCTGAGTGCTACGGCAGGCGCCAGTCGACCGGCTCGGCGCCCTGCTCGACGAGAAGCGCGTTGACGCGGCTGAACGGCCGGGAGCCGAAGAAGCCGCGATCCGCGGACATGGGGCTCGGGTGCGCGCTCTCGACGTACGGCGTGTTGCCGAGCATCGGCTTCAGCGTCTGCGCGTCGCGGCCCCAGAGGATCGCGACCAGCGGGCCGCCGCGGTTCACGAGCGCGTGGATGGCCTGCTCGGTGACGCTCTCCCAACCCTTGCCGCGGTGCGCGCCGGACTTGCCCGGCTGCACCGTCAGCACCCTGTTGAGCATCAGCACGCCCTGGTCGGCCCACGGCGTCAGGTCGCCGTTGGACGGTGCCGGTACGCCGACGTCCGCCATCAGTTCGCGGTAGATGTTCGCGAGGCTCCGCGGGATCGGCCGCACGTCCGGCGCCACCGAGAAGCTGAGGCCGACGGGGTGGCCGGGAGTCGGGTACGGGTCCTGGCCGACGACCAGCACCTTCACCTGGGCCAGCGGGCGGTGGAACGCACGCAGCACGTTCTCGCCGGCGGGTAGGTACGCCCGTCCCGCAGCGATCTCGCCGCGCAGGAACTCGCCCATCCGCGCGACAGTCTCTTCGACCGGAGCCAGTGCCTCCGCCCAGTCCGGTGCCACCAGATCCGACAACGTCTTAGGACTCACCCGCCACAGTCTCGCAGTACCGCGGCACCTGGTGCACCTCGGGTTGTCGCTCGTTGTTCGCGTGTCGCTCGAACGCTTGTCTTGCTACGGACGGTACAAAGGTCGCGGCCCCGCAAGGTATGAGCTTGCGGGGCCCTGTCATGGGTTGGACAGGCGGCGGAGAGCCGCGGCGTAGCGGCCGGCTGCGTAGTACTGGGCCTTGCGGGTGGCGGGGCCGGCCAGCCGCGTGTACCAGGTGGCCGGGCGGCTGTAAGCGCGGATCGTGACGTAGACGTCGTCGCCGTTGCGGGTGACGAGGAACAGCTCCTCACCGGCCTCCGGGTGTCCTTCCAGTGTCCCGTAGGCGAAGCCGATTCGGTCCGGTTCGTCGATAACGCGGACGACCCGGCACGGGACCGGCAGGCCGAGTTGGGTGACTGTGCGGAACCGGCGAATCAGCATGCCTGGTCCCAGCCGCCCCAGTGAGTTCGTGCCGACCTGTGGCGGCGTGTCCGTTGCTGTGACGGGCAGGCCGGCGGCACGGTGCATGCGCCACGTCAGCAACGCGTCGGCGGCGCGCCGGAACACCTCGTCGCCGGTGCCGATCCGCGTGCGGTACTCGAGTCGGTGGAACCCCTCGGGCGTCTCGTCGTACTGCGTCGAGCCCACCTCGTCGTACGTGAACCGCAGTCCCGCCAGGTCATCCAGCTGCATCGCGTGTCTCCCGTCGCATCGCCAGTACGCCGCACAGTGCAAGGCCAACCGCATTCGCCACACCCTGCGTGGCAACCATCCACTCCAACGGCAGGTACGGCGTGTTCACCACATGACCCAGTGCCCACGTGACAGCCAAGAGCATCGTCGCCACGAGTACTGATCCCGAGACGACCAGGAGGATCGCCGTACCTCGCTCTGCTCGACGTGAGCGCTTGTAGAGCTCCCAACCGACCAGCCACATACCTGTGGTCAGTACAACCGCGAAGCCGGCGAAGTGGAAGTGGGCGACCGTCAGCGACAGCACGGTGAGGTTGAAGCCGAACAGCTCGTACGACGACCGCTCGGCGACCAGTGCCAGTGCCGCGATCGATGGCGTGGCCAACGCCGTGTAGAGCGCGACCTGCCTCGCGCCTAGTTTCCGCTGTCGGTAGAAGTGCCGCGCGGCCAAGACGATCAGGACCAGCGTGCCGACCAGGTAGATCGACGCCAGCGCGATCGAGAACGGCCCACGCGGCAGCCACAGCGCGACAGCCCCCGGAACGGCGAACGCGAACCACCAGCGGGTGCTGGTGGTTCGCGTCGGGAGCAGGGTGAGGCCGAGGGGCACGACGACGAGCATGCCCAGGCTCACCACCGCGTGGACGAGGACGGTCAACTGCTCTTCAGGCCGCTGGTGTTGTCCTGCTTGAGGGCGTCGAACAGCGCCGTCGCCTTCTTGGTGTCCCACTTCACCGCCGAGCCGCGGTTGCAGCAGAGACCGTAGTTGTCGTCACTCGTCGGCACACTCAGCGCGATGCCGTTGCTACCGGAGATCGCCTGCATGCCGCGCGCGAACTTGACGAAGTCGAACAGGTTCATCTCCTTGTCCACGGTCAGCGCGTCGACGCCCTTGGTGGCGACGCTGTAGTACCGGAACGGGTTCAGGATCGTCGACGGCGAGGCGGCCTTCTTGGCGACCGCGCCGACCATCTGCCGCTGCCGCTCGGTGCGGCCGAAGTCGTTCTTGCCGTCGGCCTTCCGCGAGCGCACGTAGCCGAGCGCGTTCACCCCGTCCAGCTCCTGGCAGCCGGCCGGCAGATCGATGTGCGCGTCGTCGTCCTTCATTGCCTTCGGCAAGCACATTTCGATGCCGCCGACGCTGTCGATGACGCTGGCGAAGCCGCCGAAGCCGACCTCGACGTAGTGGTCGATGCGCAGCCCGGTGACGTTCTCCAGGGTCTGCACCAGGCGCGCCGGGCCGTTGTTGAAGGCGGCGTTGATCTTCTGCCGGCCCTCGATCCCAGGAATGTTCACCGCGCTGTCCCGCGGAATGCTGATCAGCACCGTCGGGCCGGACTCCGGGACGTGCATCAGCATGATCGAGTCGGTCCGCGGCGGCCCGGCGTCGCCGCCGGTGTGCAGCCTGGCCCGCTCGGCCCGGCTGAGGTCCTCACGGGCGTCCGATCCGACCATCAGGTACGTCGTCCCGGGCGTGTCCGCCGGCCGCTCGCCGGTGGGCATCGCCTCGATCTTGTCGATCCGGCTCCACGCGTAGAGCGGGACCGCGATCAGCGTGAGAACGAACAGCAGGACGATCAGTCCGACGGTCCGGAGGAACCAGTTCCGCCGCTTCTTCGGGCGGCGGGGGTTCCCGGGGCGCGGGTCGAGGGGCTGCGTTTGACTCATGACACGACCGTAGCGGTGTCCGGTCGCCGGACACGTCACCCCACTGAATGGTTTTACACGTCGGAAAGTCGACGGCGCCTCCTCCGAAGGTCGGAAATCGGCCCGGAAATCGAACCGGAACGCCGGAACGCGACCGGCGACATGCCCACCCGACCAGCGAACAAGCGGCTGAAGTACGCCGGATCGTCGTACCCGACGCGGCGCGCGACCGCGGCCACCGACAGGTCCTCCTCGGCGAGCAGAACCTTTGCAGAGCTCAGCCGGGTGGACAGGACCAGCTCCTGCGGCGTCGACCCCGTCGTACGGCGGACCGCGTCGCGCAACTCCTTCACGGTCAGGCCGAGCGCACCGGCGTACTCCTCGACGCTCATCGGCGTACACGCGAGCTCGGCCAGCCGCGCCGCGACGCTGTCCTCAGGTGGCGCACCTGCCTCGGCGATTACGTCGTAGAGGGCCCCAGTGAGCTGTACGGCGTTGTGCTGCGTGCTGAGGCGCAACAACCGTTTGAAAGCGCGATCCACCGGCCGCGGGTCGGCGTACTGGCGTACCGGTCGGCTGGAATCGAGGTGGGCGAGTGACGTGAGCGCCTCGGTTGCAGGCCCGCCGAACAGCGTCCAGGCCTGCTGCCAGCGCGTAGCGGGCCGATAGCCGTGCAGGACACCCGGGAAGAGCCAGAGCATCGCAGGCGCGTGGACCGCGTGCAGTCGGCGGTCGGGGCCGTGCAGCAGGTGGCCGCTTCCCTCAATCAGCCAGACAAGGGCATGGCAACCCAGCGCCCGCTCCGGCGCCGCTGCCGCGCCATGTGTCTGCTCACCTGCGCCCAGGCAGAAAAGTCCAAGCTGCCGCTCGACAGGACCTGGTGTCAGGTAGATCGACCAATCCGGCACAGTACAAGAGTCCAAGAAGCTGTGGTCGCGTGTCCATTCCGTTCGGGTGCTAGCGCCGTTGGAATGGAGAGGTGCTGACTTCCAACGGATATGTGCTGGACGAGCGGCGGCTGGGTGAGCTGGTCGCGGTGCCCGCGGCAGAGCGCGAAGACCGGGACGTACTGCGGGCGCGGCTGCAGCGGGACGGCTACCTGTATCTGACCGGGCTGCTGGACCCTGCGACGGTGCTGGCGTTCCGGGAGTACTACTTCGGGCTGACCGGCGCCGCCCGCGACAGGGCGTCGTACCGGAAGGTCCTGTTCGAGGAGATCGTGCCAGGGCCGGAGTACGCCGCCTTCTGTGCGCAGCCGGCGCTCAAGGGGTGGTTCGAGTGGTTCCTCGGTGGTGAGCCGTTCCTGCACCGGCGGAAGATCATCCGGCAGACAGCGCCCGGCGAGAACGGCATCGGTACGGCGACGCAGGCACACTACGACCTCGTGTACCTGCGGGAGGGCAGCGACCAGGTGTTGTCCGCGTGGATCCCGCTGGGTGACTGCCCGGTCAGCCGGGGCGGACTGACGTACCTGCAGGGCAGCCGCCACAGGGTGCTCGCAGAGGAGGCCGCGGGCCGGCT
Source organism: Kribbella sp. HUAS MG21 (assembly GCF_040254265.1). Classification (GTDB taxonomy): domain Bacteria; phylum Actinomycetota; class Actinomycetes; order Propionibacteriales; family Kribbellaceae; genus Kribbella. The sequence goes on along the minus strand of NZ_CP158165.1, from coordinate 1,201,124 downwards.
CAAGCGACCTGCGGCGTCCATCACCGCGGACCTCCCCGCGCTGGCGGAGGAATACGACGCCGACTGGCTGGTCGCCGACTACCAGGCCGGCGACGTCGTCGTGCACACCGCGCACACCGTCCACGCGGCGCTCGACAACGTGTCCACCGAGCTGCGGCTGTCCACCGACATCAGGTACCAGCGCGCCGACGACGCCATCGACGCCCGCTGGCAGCACCACTGGCACGACCAGGACGGCCTCTGAGCCGCATGACCGGATTCCGGATGCTTCTCGCTAACGACAATCATTTCGGTTAAGGTTCCGGTCGGAAGCTCTGAACCGAGTCTGAGGAGAGCCGTGAACCGGAACGAACTGATCGCCGGCGTGGCGCACAAGGCGGGGATCCCGCGGAACCAGGCCGAGAAGGTCCTCGACGCGCTGGGCGACGTCGTCACCGAGGCCGTGCAGCGCGGTGACAAGGTGTCGCTGACCGGGCTGCTCAGCATCGAGCGGGTGATGCGCGCGCCGCGCACCGGCCGCAACCCGCAGACCGGCGAGCCGCTGAACATCCCGGCCGGCTACTCCGTGCGCCTGTCGTGCGGAAGCCGCCTCAAGGCCGCGGCCCGAGGCGACCTCCGCGCTGCTCGCTGAACTTCAGCGCCGGACGGCGGTCACCCAGTACGGCGTGGTCGGCGTCGGCGGGGTGGTGAAGCGGGCGTTCGGCAGGTAGAGGCGGTCGCCGAACGCGGCAACCGTCGTGGGTACGTCGAAGTCGGGGCTGGTGAGTTCGTCGACCACCGTGCCCGTGGTACCGGCCCGGTCCAGGGTGAGAACCGCGATCTTGTTGAGCCGGTTCTGCACGACGTACAAGGTCTGGCCCCGCAGCAGCAGGCCGTCGCCGTTCGTCATCAGCGCGCCACCGGTGTCGATCCGCCGGGCCACGCCGGTCCGCGGGTCGACCCGGAGCAGGAAGCCGGTCGACGACTGCACCATGATCAGCGCGCGGCCGTCCGGGGTGAGCGAGATGCCGTTCGCGTTGTTGCCGGCCAGGTGCTGGTAGTCGCCGCTCAACGGGATCGTCTCGGCCTGCGCGGCGAGCGAGCCGTCGCGGCCGTACGGCACCTTGTAGAACACCGGCCGCTGCGAGTCCGTGAAGTACGCCGCGTCCTTGCCGAGGATCACGTCGTTCACGAACGTCGGGGTCGCGGTGGTGAACGTGTAGCTGGCCAGGACGTCTCCGGTGCGGGTGTCGATCACCCGGCCGTTCCCACCGGCGGCGCCGGCGACGAACAGGCGGCCGAACCGGTCGACCTTCATGCCTAGTGAGGCGGTCCCGGGGCCCTGGCTGATCACCTCGCCCCGGCCGGTGCGCAGGTCGGCGGCGTAGATGTCGCCGTCGACGCGGGATCCGAAGTACGCCGTGGCCCGGTCGATCGCGATGCCCTCGGGCTGGAACCCGGTGGGCAGTTCGATCCTGGTCGGGAACGAGGTCGCTGGACTTGTCGTGGTCGGAGTGGCGGTCGCTGCCGACGTGCTCACCAGACCGAGCAGTGCTACGGACGCACTGGCCAATGTGACGAGCCGACGGACGAGGTGTGACATGGGCGGGGTCCTCCCTGATCCGTGTGCTTTTACCCGGGAGAACGGTCCGGTCCTGTGGATAGTTCAAACCGGCGTGCGGCGAAACGGGTATGTTCGCTGGCAGCAACTCCACTCGGGACAAGGGGTCAGGGATGACAGCAGGAATCGACGGGTCGGCGGCCGTGCGGCCGCAGGACGATCTGTACCGGTTCGTGAACGGGGCGTGGCTGGCCGAGCACGAGATCCCCGCGGACAAGGCGATCCACGGCGCGTTCCACGCGCTCTGGGACAGCGCCGAGCAGGACGTCCGGGCGATCGTCGAGAAGGCGGTCGCGGCCGGGCATCCGGAGGGCAGCGAGCCGCGGAAGATCGCCGACCTCTACACCAGCTTCATGGACACCGAGACGACCGAGCGGCTGGGCGCCGAGCCGATCGTCGACCAGCTCGCGCTGGTCGACGGTGTCACCGACCTGGCCGGGCTGGTGTCGGTGCTCGGGCAGCTCGAGCTGCAGGGCGTCGCCGGTGTCTTCCACTACTGGGTCGACGCCGACGCGAAGAAGTCCGACCAGAACATCGTGCACCTGACCCAGGGCGGCCTCAGCCTGCCCGACGAGTCCTACTACCGCGAGGACAGCTTCGCCGCGATCCGGACGGCGTACGTCGCCCACGTCGCGAAGCTGCTCGAGCTGGCCGGGCTGCCGGATCCGGCAGGTTCCGCGGACCGGATCCTGGAGCTGGAGACCCGGCTGGCCGGCGCGCACTGGGACCGGGTCAAGGACCGCGACGTGCAGCTCACCTACAACAAGGTCGACCGGGCCGGGCTCGAGGAGCTCACGCCGGGCTTCGACTGGGCGACCTGGCTGGCCGGCGCTGGCGTGCCGGAGAGTGCGTTCGCCGAGGTCGTGGTGCGCGAGCCGGACTTCCTGACCGCCGCCGCGACCGCGCTGCGCGAGGTCGGCCTCGACCGCTGGAAGGAGTGGCTGAGCTGGCGGGTCGTGCACAACGCCGCACCGCTGCTGAGCCAAGCGTTCGTCGACGAGAACTTCGCCTTCTACGGCAAGACCCTGACCGGGGCGCCGGAGCTGCGCGAGCGCTGGAAGCGCGCGGTCGGCGCGGTCGAGCAGACGCTGGGCGAGGCGCTCGGCAAGCTGTACGTCGCCGAGCACTTCCCGCCGGACGCCAAGGCCCGGATGGTCGAGCTCGTGCAGAACCTGGTGGCCGCCTACCGGCAGCGGATCGAGGCGCTGGACTGGATGGGTCCGGAGACCCGGCAGCGGGCGCTCGACAAGCTCGGCACCTTCGTGCCGAAGATCGGCTACCCGGACGAGTGGAAGGACTACTCGGCGCTCGAGATCGACCCCGCCGACCTGGTCGGCAACATGCGCCGCTCGGTCGCGGTGGAGACCGCGCGGGACCTGGCCAAGCTCGGCAAGCCGGTCGACCGCAACGAGTGGCGGATGACGCCGCAGACCGTGAACGCGTACTACAACCCACGGCTGAACGAGATCGTCTTCCCGGCCGGCATCCTGCGGCCGCCGTTCTTCGACCTGGTCGCCGACGACGCCACCAACTACGGCGCGATCGGTGCGGTGATCGGCCACGAGATCGGCCACGGCTTCGACGACCAGGGCTCGCGCTACGACGCCGACGGCAACCTGAACGACTGGTGGACCGACGCGGACCGCGCCGCCTTCGAGCAGCGCACCGACAAGCTCGTCGCGCAGTACGACGCCCTGGAGCCGGCCGAGACCCCCGGCCAGAAGGTGAACGGCAAGCTTACCCTCGGCGAGAACATCGGCGACCTGGGCGGCTTGTCGATCGCGTACGTCGCCTACCAGCTGTCGCTGACAGGCGACGAGACGGAGGAGGAGCTGCAGGCCGGCGCCGAGCGCTTCTTCGCCGCCTGGGCGCACGCGTGGGCCACGAAGACCCGCCCCGAGGAGGCCGCCCGCCGCCTCACCATCGACCCACACTCCCCACCGGAGTTCCGCTGCAACGCGGTGGTGAAGAACATCGACGAGTTCCACACCACCTTCAAGACCACGGAATCCGACGGCATGTGGCTGTCCCCGGAGGACCGCGTCCGGATCTGGTAGGTCAGCGAGTGGCGGCGCTCAGGCCCGGCGCCGCCACATCGTGCGGTGTGGGATGCCGTCCTCGAGGTATTCGGTGCCCTCGGCAACGTAGCCGAAGCGCTCGTAGAAGCCCTGGGCGTACGTCTGCGCCTCGAGCACGCTGTCCGCGTCGCCGACGACGTCCAGGGCGTCCTTCATGAGCTGTGCCGCGAGTCCCCGCCCGCGGGCCTGCGCGGCCGTCACCACCCGGCCGATCCGGAACTGACCGGGCTCCGTGAGCACCCGCAGGTACGACTGGATCCCGCTCTCGTCCGCGACCCACAGGTGGTGGGTTCCGGGCAGCAGGTCGCGGCCGTCGAGCTCCGGGTAGGCGCATTCCTGCTCGACGACGAACACGTCGACCCGCAGCTTGAGGACGTCGTACAACTGCTGCGCGGTCAGCTCGGTCCCGGTGAGGTGCATCGGCCCTTCCTACCAGACCGGCCTAGGACGCCATCCAGTCCTGGATGCCCTCGACCGTGCGGGGCATCGCCTCGGAGAGGTTCTCGGGGCCCTGGTCGGTGATCAGGATGTCGTCCTCGATCCGGATCCCGATGCCGCGGAGGTCCTCGGGGACCGTGAGGTCGTCGGACTGGAAGTACAGGCCGGGCTCGACGGTGAGGACGTAGCCGGGCTGGACGTTGCCCTTGCGGTAGTTCTCGTCGCGGGCCGACGCGCAGTCGTGGACGTCGAGACCGAGCATGTGGCTGACGCCGTGCAGCGTGTAGCGCTGGTACAGGCGGCTCTCCGGGTCGAGCGCCTCCTCGGCCGACACCGGCAGCAGCTCCATCGCGTCCAGGCCGCGGACGATGACCTCCATCGCCGCCTCGTGCCCGGCGCGGAACGCCGCACCCGGCGTGAGCGCCGCGATCCCGGCGTTCTGCGCGTCCAGGACCAGCTGGTACAGGTCGCGCTGTCGCGGCGTGAACTCGCCGGTCACCGGCAGGGTCCGGGTGATGTCGGCGGTGTACAGCTGCCGGTTCTCCACGCCCATGTCGAGCAGCATCAGCGTGCCGTCGGTCACCGGGCCGTCGTTCTCGATCCAGTGCAGCGTGGTCGCGTGCGGGCCGGCGGCGGCGATCGAGGTGTAGCCGACGTCGTTCCCCTCGGCGCGCGCCCGGCGCCAGAACGTGCCCTCGATCCAGCGTTCGCCGTACTGCCGGACCTTGTCCATCTCGGCGAGCACGTCGGAGAACCCGCGGTGCGTGATCGCGACCGCGTCCCGCAGCTGCTCGAGCTCGTACGCGTCCTTGACGAGGCGGAGCTCCGACAGCGTGGCGGCCAGTTCGCCGTCCTTCAGTTGCTCCGTCCGCGCACCGCTCAGCAGGGAGGCGATCGACTCGTCCTCACCCCGCCGGACCCGGGTCGGTACGTCGGACTTGAGGGCGTCGGCCAGCTGGTCGACGTGCCGCGTCTCGATCCCGAACTCCTTGGCGGTCTCGGTCAGCGACGGACGGCGGCCGGCCCACAGCTCGCCGTACATCCGGTCGCGCCAGAACTCCTCGCCCTCGGAGCGGTCGGCCCGCGGCCGGAAGTACAGCACCGCGTCGTGGCCGGTGGTGCCGTTCGGCTCCAGGACCAGGACCGCGTCGGAGGTCTGGTTGCCGGTCAGCCACACGTAGTCGGTGTGCGGCCGGAAGACGTAGTCGGTGTCGTTCGAGCGGACCTTGTAGGTGCCGGCCGGGATCACCAGCCGCTCGCCCGGGAACGCCTGCGACAGCGCGTCGCGCCGCTTCGCCGCCCACACGCCGGCGTCGCTCAGCGCCAGGTCGTGCCGCTCGGAGTCGGCCCAGCCCGAGTTCATGAACGCCCGCAGCTTCGGGCTCGGCTCGTTGTCGTGCGAAGCCGTCTTGGGGGCGTCGTTCTGGGCAGAATTCTGCGCAGAGTTCTGGGCAGCGTTCTCGGTCATCGGCGACCAGTCCTCGTCTCGCTACGGATGCAGTTGGTCCCCACGCAGCGTTCCGCTGTCCGGAAGCGCCTCCGCGGGGTCGGAGCCGATGCGGGTGATCGCATTGTGCTCGTCCACGAAGACTACGCTCGGCTCGAAGACCTTCGCCTCGGCGGTGTCGAACATCCCGTACGCGATCAGGATCACCAGGTCGCCGGGGTGGATCAGGTGCGCCGCGGCGCCGTTGATCCCGACCACCCCGGACCCGCGCGGACCCTCGATCAGGTACGTCGACAGCCGCGCCCCGTTGGTGACGTCGACGATGTCCACCTTCTCACCGGGCAGCAGGTCGGCCGCGTCCATCAGCTCGGCGTCCAGCGTGCACGATCCGACATAGTCCAGATCGGCCTGCGTCACCGTCGCCCGGTGCACCTTCGACTTCATCAACTCGCGCCACATGGCGGCCATGATCCGGCCCGTCCGGCCTGTTGTCAGTGGCCGCCATCACCCAACCGGTTCAGCTGGGTACCGGAGGCGAATGAACGGAGTTGCGGGGCTCGATCACGTGATCATCGGTGTGTCGGACTGGGATGTCGCCACCGCGTTCTACCGGGACGTGCTGGGTGCGGAGGTGGTGGACGCCGGCGCCGGCCGGGTCGCCTACCGCTTCGGCGACATCCAGCTCAACGTCCACGGCCCGGGCGTCGACCTCTCGGACAACGTCGCCCGGCTACCGGTGCGCCCGGGCAACAGCGACCTCTGCTTCCGCTGGGCCGGCACGGTCGCGGAGGCGGCGGAGCATCTGCGCCGGCACGGCATCACGCCGGAGACGGGTCCGGTGGAGCGCTCCGGCGGCCGGGGCCGCGGAACCAGCATCTACTTCCGCGACCCCGACGGCAGCCTCCTCGAGTTCATCACCTATGACAGTTAGCGTCCGGCCGGCTCGGGCTCCTTGCGCTCGGGGTCGGGCGTGAGGTGGCTGCGGAGCGTCTCGCCCTCGACGTCGACGTTCGGGAGGAGGCGGTCGAGCCAGCGGGGGAGGTACCAGGCGCGGCGGCCGAGGAGTGCCATGACCGCCGGGACGACGGTCATCCGGACCACGAACGCGTCCAGCAGGACCGCCAGCGCCAGGCCGAAGCCCATCTCGCGGATCAGCGTCTCCCCGGACAGGATGAACCCGGAGAACACCGCGGTCATGATCACCGCCGCCGCGGTGACCACACGGGCGCCGTGCGAGAACCCGTCGACGACGGCCGTCCGCGGTGCGGCGCCGTGCACGTGTTCCTCGCGCATCCGCGTCACCAGGAAGATCTGGTAGTCCATCGCGAGCCCGAACACCACGCCGATCAGGAAGATCGGCAGCATGCTGATCACGGGCCCGGTCTGCCCCTCGATCCCGAACAGCCCGGCCAGCCAGCCCCACTGGAAGACCGCGACCAGCGCGCCGAACGTCGCCACCACCGTGAGCAGGAAGCCCAGCGTCGCCTTCAACGGCACCAGGATCGAGCGGAACACCAGCATCAGCAGCAGGAACGCCAACCCGATGATCAGCGACAGGTAGGGCAGCAGCGCCCCGCCGAGCTTGTTCGAGATGTCGATGCTGACCGCGGTGGCTCCGGTGACCGCCACCTCGGCGCGGTCGCGGTCCGGCATCGAGCGGATCGCGGCGACCAGGTCCTTCGTCTCCTGCGTACTCGGGCCGCTCGCCGGGATCACGCTCAGCAACGCCGTGTTCCCGGCCGGGTTGAAGACCGGCGGCGACACCCGGACGACGTCCGGCAGCGCGCGTACGGCGGCCGCGGTCGATGTGGCGGCCGCGCGCGGATCTGCGGAGGCGCCGGCGTCCACGACCACCATCAGCGGGCCGTTGAACCCGGGGCCGAAGCCCTCGGAGAGCATTTCGTACGCCTTGCGCTGGCTGGAGTCGGGTGCCGCGGTGCTGTCGTCGGGGAGCCCGAGCTTGAGATCGGTCGCCGGGACGGCCAGCGCGCCGAGACCGATCACGGTCACCAGCAGGACCGCCACCGGTCGCCGGGTGACGAAGCGCGCCCAGCGCCGTCCGGCGGTCATCCGGCCGGCCGCTTCCGGGTCGCCGGCGCGCAGACCGGGAATCCGGCCGCCGAGCACCCGCCGCCCGGCGAACCCGAGCAGCGCGGGCAGCAGCGTGAGCGCGATCGCGACCGCGATGACCACGGTGAACGCGGCGGCCAGGCCCATCTGGGTGAGGAACGGGATGTCGACCACGAACAGCCCGGCCAGCGCGATCACCACGGTCAGCCCGGCGAAGACCACGGCCGATCCCGCGGTGCCGACCGCGCGGCCGGCGGCTTCCTCCGGCTCCAGCCCGGTGCCGAGCTCGTGCCGGTAGCGCGACATGATGAACAGCGCGTAGTCGATCGACACCGCGAGCCCGATCATCAGCGCGAGGATCGGCGTACCGGACCCGATGTCGACGACCCCGCTGGCCGTCGAGATCGCGGTCACCCCGATGCCGACCCCGACGATTGCCGACAGCAACGGCAGGCCGGCGGCGATCAGCGAGCCGAACGTGATCAGCAGGACGACCGCCGCGACGCCGAGCCCGATCACCTCGGTCAGCTGCTGCTCACCGCCCTCCTGCATCGCGTCGCCGCCGTACTCGACCGTGAGACCGGCCGCGCGGGCCGGTTCGACCGCGGCCGCGATCGCCTCCCGGGCCTCCGGGGTGACCTCGTCCGGGGTGACCTCGTAGGTAACCTGCGCGTAGCCGGTGCGGCCGTCCTCCGAGATCGCCTTCGCGGTGAACGGGTCGAGGACGCGCGCGACCTGTGGCGCGGCGCCGATCCGCTCCAGGGTCTGCTGGACCTGCGGCGAGTTGGTGAGCTTCTGGCCGGCCGGTGCCTGGAAGACGATGCGGGCGGTCGCGGAGTCCGCGCCGGCCTGCGGGAACCGGTCGTTGAGCAGGTCCGCGGCCCGCTGCGACTCGGTGCCGGGGATCGAGAAGCCGTTGGCGGTCGGGCCCGAGAGCGTGGTGGCGCCGGCCACGCCCGCGGCGAGCAGACCGAGCCAGATCAGTACGACGAGCCGTCGCCGGCGGAAGGCGAATCGGCCGAGCCGGTAGAGATACGTAGCCATGCGGCCGATGCTTCCGGCGCGCGGCCGTCGTTCGCGTCTGCCTGCGGTGGGCTTCTCGCCGTACCGCGTTCGCCGTACCGGGTACTACGGCTGCGGTACGCCGGGACGCACCAGGCCGGTCTGGTACGCCAGCACCACGAGCTGCGCGCGGTCGCGGCAGTCGAGTTTCACCATCGCGCGGTTCACGTGGGTCTTCGCGGTGGAGGGGGACAGTACGAGACGTTCGGCGATCTCGTCGTTGGACAGGCCGAGGGCTACCAGGCCGACGATCTCGCGTTCGCGGTCGGTGAGGACGTCGAGGACCGTCGGGCCGACCGGGTGGCCCGGCATGGGTTCGGCGAGGAAGCGGTTGATCAGGCCGCGGACGGCCCGCGGAGACAGCAGGGCGTCGCCGCGGGCGACCACCCGGATCGCGTCGATCAGCTCGGCCGGTTCGACGCTCTTGCCGAGGAAGCCGCTGGCGCCGGCGCGGATCGCGTCGAACACGTACTCGTCCACCTCGAACGTGGTCAGGATCAGCACCTTCACGCCCGCGAGCGCCTCGTCGGCGGTGATCGCGCGGGTCGCCGCGAGCCCGTCGACCTCGGGCATCCGGATGTCCATCAGCACCACGTCGGCCCGCTCGGATCGCGCCAACTCCACGGCCTCGCGTCCGTTCGAGGCCTCAGCAACGACCTCCAGATCGGGTGCTGAGCTCACCAGCACCCGGAACCCGCTCCGGATCAGCGTCTGGTCGTCCGCCAGCAACACCCTGATCGTCACCCGCAACTCCCGTCTCCAGAGGAAGAACCGCACGTACTGCGAAGCCGCCGTCACACGGCCCTGCGTCCAGGGCGCCGCCGACGGCGGCAACCCGCTCCCGCATCCCGATCAGGCCATGACCGGCACCCAGGTGGTTGGTGGCGGGCAGAGCCGCGCCGAACGTGCCTCCCCGGGTCTCCGGTCCGCCGGAGGCGCCGGCGGCTCCCGCCGGGTGCGGCGGCGGGGTCCCGCCCAGGGGAGGGCCGGTGTTGGTGACGGTGACTGTCAGGGCGGTCGGCTCGTGGGTTATGTCGACTTGGGCGGTGGAGCCGGGGGCGTGTTTGAGGACGTTGGTCAGGGACTCCTGGACGATGCGGTACGCCGTGAGTTCGATGACGTCCGGGAGGGGGCCCAGGGACGTGGGTGGTGTCCAGTCGACCTTTACGCCGGCTGCGGTGAAGGACTGGATTAGTGCGTCCAGCTCGTGCAGGGACGGTGTTGGTGCGGTGGGCAGGGGCGAGCCCGAGCGGCGCAGTACGCCGAGCAGGACGGTGAGCTCCTGGAGCACCGTGCGGCCGCCGGAGCGGACCAGGGTCAGGGCGCGTTCGGCCTCGTCGGGCTGCGTGCGGAGGACGTGTGCCGCGACCCCGGACTGCACGTTCATCAGCGCGATGTGGTGCGCGATCACGTCGTGCAACTCGTGCGCGATCCGCAGCCGCTCCTCCATCACCCGCCGCTGTGCCTCCTCGTCCCGCGACTGCTCGGCCCGCACGGCACGCTCCTCCAGCTCCCGCAGGTACGCGTTCCGGTTCCGGACCGCCTCGCCGATCGCGCCCGAGAACAGCACGAAGAAGATCAGGCCGAGATTGTCGAGAACGTCCCCGCCGACGAACAGGACCTCGGTCAGCAGCGCGATCAGCGCGGTGCCGATCACGGCGACGGAGCGGGTCACCCGGTCCTTCGTCATCACGACGGTGTAGACCGCGACGCCCATGAAGGCGATGATCGGGCTCTTCGCCTGCTCGGCGATCACGAAGACGGTGGCGATCGCGGTGGTGATCACCAGCACCGTGATCGGCGCGATCCGCCGGAACGTCAGCGCGGCTGCGCCAGCGACGGCCAGCAGCACGACCGTCGCGTTCAGCTCGAGTCGCTCACCGATGTGCCGCCCGCCCGGCACCAGCAGGTTGATCAGCAGGATCGTGAGGGCAAGGGCAAGGTCCAGCGCCAGCGGGTGCCGCCTGAAGACACGGCAGAACCTGATGAGCCGTTCCATTCCTTCACAGTACGTGTCCGGCCGTCGGACCGCGTCGTCCTGAAGCCGTATCACCGCCGTACTGCGGATGCAGTACTCAGACAGATGACGCCTGGACGGCCAGCTCGCGCAGCGCCTCGTAGCGCCGGCGGAGGTCCGCGACCCGGGCCACCTCGTCCGCGACCGGCGTCAGGTGCGCCCCACCCGGCTCCGGCGACAGGCCGAGCGCGATCGCCGCCGCGCCGCGGGCGCCGACCTCGGGCTCCGCGCAGACCGTGGTCGGCCGCGCGAACGTCGCGGTCAGGCATCGCCGCCACCACTCCGACGCGTCGATCCCGCCGCCGCCCAGCACCACCTCGAGCTGCCGGTCGAAGAGCGAGTCCAGGAGCCGCAGGCCCCGGTCGATCTCCAGCGACGCGCCCTGCAGCGCCGCCGCGAGCAGGTCGGCCGGGTCGTCGTCGAACGACAGACCGAAGTACACGCCGGACCCGCTCGGCACCACCGCCGGCGGCCGCGTGCCGGCCATGAACGGGATCGCGACCGCCTTCGACGCCCCGATCTCGACACCGGTGGGCTCGTCGGACTCGAGCCGCAGTACGCCGGTCAGCCAGGCGTGCAGGTTCCCGGCGGCCGAGAACGCCATCCCGGTCACCGCGCGCTTGTCGTCGACGCGGTACCGCCACAGCTCCCAGGGCAGCTCGGGCGCGTCCTCGATCGGGTGCACGACCCGGACCGCGGCCGACGTACCGACGGTCACCGCCGCGGTCCCGGCCTCGAAACCGCCGGTCCCGACGTTCGACGCAGCGCCGTCGCCGGTCGGCGGGTGCACGGGTACGCCGACCAGACCCGGCCAGCGGCGTGCGTACTCCGCGGACAGCGTGCCCGTCCACCCGGTCGGCACGATCGGCGGCAACCGGTCGGCGGTCACGCCCGCGATCTCCAGCGCCTCGTCGTCGTACGAACCGGTCGCCAGGTCGAGCGTGCCGGTCCCGGATGCGACCGACACCGACGTGACGCGCTCGCCGGTCAGCCGCTCCAGCACCAGGTCGGGCAGGCCCGCGAACTGTTCACCCGACGAGGTGGACAGCAGCCACGGAATCCGGCGGGTCCAGTACAGCCGGTGCAGCCAGGCGCCGGTCCGGGCGTGGAACGCGTGCTCGTCGAACGCCGCCCCGAGGTCGAGGTCGACCGAGCGCGTGTCCGCCCAGGTGATCACCGGCGTCCGCGCGCCGCCCGTGTTGTCGAGAGCAACGATCGAGTGCCACTGCGACGACAGCACGATCGCGCCGATGCCGTCCAGGTGGCCGTTCTGCTGGAGCTCGTCCAGGCAGCCGAGCAGGCCCTCGACGTACTCGTGCAGGTCGAGCGTCGCCGAGCCGTCGTTCCCGTACGCCGGGGAGATCTTGTGCCGCGCCAGCGCGCCTTCCACCGGGGAGGCGTCGGCCGCGGACAGCACCAGGGCGCGGGCCGAAGACGTGCCCAGGTCGAGCGCGAGGACGCGCTCGTCACTCCTCGTCATGCAGCGCCTTGAGGAAGGTCTGGGCCCAGAGGTTCACGTCGTGCGCCGCGAGATGCTTGCGCATCGCCTTCATCCGGCGGCCGAGCTGCCGGTCATCGGTGTTCATCGCGTCGACGATCGTGTCCTTCATCCCGTTGATGTCGTGCGGGTTGACCAGGAACGCCTGCCGGAACTCGTCCGCCGCCCCGGCGAACTCGCTCAGCACCAGCGCCCCGGTGTCGTCGTACCGCGTCGACACGTACTCCTTGGCCACCAGATTCATACCATCGCGCAGCGGTGTCACGACCGCGACGTCCGCGGCCCGGAACAGCGCCGCCATCTCGGTCCGGGAGTACGACGTGTGCAGGTAGTTGATCGCCGGCGTACCGATCCGGCCGTGCTCGCCGTTGATCCGGCCGACCAGCAGCTCGATCTCGTCGCGCAGTACCCGGTACTGCTCGACGCGCTCCCGCGACGGGGTCGCGACCTGGATGAACACCGCGTCGTCGACCGAGATCCGCTTCTCGTCCAGCAGCTCCCCGAACGCCCGCAGCCGCTGCCGGATGCCTTTGGTGTAGTCGAGCCGGTCGACGCCGAGCAGCACGTGCGTCGGGTTGCCGACCTCCTCACGCATCTCGGCGGCGCGGGCGGTCGTCTCCGGCTGCCGGGCGAGGTGCTCCAGTTCGTTGACGTCGATCGAGATCGGGAACGCCTTGGCGCGCACGATCCGGTCGTCGGGCAGGTGGATGCGGTCGCCGCGGGTCCGCAGGCCCATCCGGTTGCGGGCCAGCCGGGCGAAGTTCGACGCCGCGCCGGGGCGCTGGAAACCGACCAGGTCCGCGCCCATCAGGCCGTCCAGGATCTGCCGCCGCCACGGCATCTGCGCGAACAGCTCGGTCGGCGGGAACGGGATGTGCAGGAAGAAGCCGATCCGGACGTCGGGCCGCAGCCGGCGGAGCATCGCCGGGACCAGCTGCAGCTGGTAGTCGTGCACCCAGACGTCGGCGCCGTCGTCGGCGGCGTCCGCGGCGGCCTCCGCGAACCGCCGGTTCACAGCGACGTACGACTCCCACCACTCGCGATGGAACTCCGGCGCCACGATCACGTCGTGGTACAGCGGCCAGAGCGTCGCGTTCGAGAAACCCTCGTAGTACAGCTGGACGTCCTCGGCGGACAGCATCACCGGGACCAGGTGCATGCCGTTGTCGTCGAACGGGTCCAGCTTCTCGTCGGGGCTGCCGGTCCAGCCGATCCACGCGCCGTGATGGCCCTGCATCACCGGCGCCAGGGCCGTGACCAGGCCGCCCGGACTTCGGCGCCACGCCGTACTGCCGTCGGGCATCTCGATCCGGTCGACCGGCAGCCGGTTGGCCACCACTACGAAGGAACTCCTACCGTTCGGCATCTTCAGCGTCATCCACTCAGGTCGTCGTCGTCACCGGGGTAGTGCACCCCGATCTGGCTCCGGGTCTCGTCGAGCAGTTCGAGAATCTCGAGCGTGCCGGCGTGGGGGAGAGCCGGAACCTCGATCAGTCCCTGGCGCAGTGCACGCATCACCTCTGCCGCCTCATAGTGGTACCCACGGCCATGCGTCGGTACGTCGACCCGCTCCGCACCGGAGGCTGTCGTGCGCAGGTAGTAGTCGGGGTGGTGGAAGCGGTGCGGTACCTGCAGGTTCCCGTCCGGTCCGCTGATCGACGCGACCCACGGGTTCTGCGAGCGCAGGCCGCAGGTCAGCGCGGCGACCGCGCCGGAGTCGTACCGCCAGGCCATCGCGACGTTCAGGTCGACGCCGTCGTCGTTGAGCGCACCGACTGCCTTCACCTCCGCCGGGCGGCCGAGCGCCATGTGGGCGAACGTCATCGGGTAGATCCCGCCGTCCATCAGCGAGCCTCCCCCGAGCGCCGGGTCGAGCAGGCGAACCGGCAGTGAAGGTTTGTGGAACGCGAAGTCCGCGACGACCTGCTGAGGCTCGCCGATCACGCCGCGGCGCAGGTCCTCGAACAGCGCCTGGATCACCGGGTTGGTGCGCATCCACATAGCCTCGGCGAACAGCGTCCGGTGCTCGGCGGCCACCGCGATCAGGTCCCGGGCCTGTTTCGCGGTCAGCGTGACCGGCTTCTCGCACAGGACGGCGACGCCGGCCTGCAGCGCCGTACGAGCGATCGCGTAGTGCTGCGGGTGCGGGGTGCCGATGTAGATCACGTCGACCTCGCCGGAGTCGATCAGCCGGCGGTAGTCGTCGTACGCGTGCGGGATGCCGAACGACGCCGCGAACCGGTCGGCGCTCTCCTGGGAGCGGGACGCGACCGCGGTGACGACCGCGTCGTCGGCGAGCAGCCCGAGATCGTGCGTGAACTGGGTGGAAATGTTGCCAGTCGCAACGATTCCCCACCTGACGCGCGCTATACCCACTGTGTGAACTCCGGGGTCGGGAACGGTCCGTCCGCTGCGATTCTCGCGGTTTCGAAGGCGTGAGCCAAGCGAATGAGCGTGACCTCACTCCGCGCCGTGCCGCTGATCGTGAGTCCGACCGGCAGACCGGAGACGGTGCCGGACGGCACGGAGATCAACGGATAACCGGCCAGGGCGGCGTGCGAGGACGAGCTGCCGAGCACGTGGTCGCCGTTCACCAGGTCGATCGCCCAGGCAGGCGAGTACGACGGGCAGACCAGGGCGTCGAGCTGGTTGTCGCGCAGCAGGTTGTCGATGCCGTCGCGGCCGGCGCGGAGCGCGGTGAGGCGTGCGGCGACGTACATGGGGGAGTCGAGGCCCTCGGTGGCTGCTGCGCGTTCGAACAGCTCCTGGCCGAACCACTGCAGCTCCTGGTCCGCATGTTTCTTGTTGAAGGCAATGAGGTCGTCGAGCGTCCGTGGACCACCAGGTGCGCGAGTAGCGAGGTATGCGGCCAGGTCGACCTTCAGCTCGTGTGAGAGCACCTGCAGCTGGTCCTCGTCACCACCTGGTGTCGGCAGCGAGAGGTGGTCGACCAACGTGGCCCCGCACCGGCTGAGCAGCTCCAGCGCTCGCTCGGTGACCTCGTCGAGTCCCTTGGAATAGCCCCACAGCGGACCCCGCGGTACGCCGATCCGTACGTTGCTGAGGTCGGTGCCGAGGCAGTACTCGGTGTAGTCCGTCTGGTTGTCGGCGAGCACCGAGAGCAGTGCCGCGGCCTGCTTGACGGTCCTGGTCATCGGGCCGGCGGTGTCCTGCGAGTGGGAGATCGGCACGATGCCCTGCTGCGGGACCAGCCCGACGGTGGGCTTCAGGCCGACCACGCCGTTCAGCGCGGCCGGGCAGACGATCGAGCCGTTGGTCTCGGTGCCGATCGCGTACTCCGCCAGTCCGGCGGCGACGGCGGCGCCGGAACCGGACGAGGAGCCGCCGGGCGAGCGGTTCAGGGCGTAGGGGTTGCGCGTGAGGCCGCCGTACGCGCTCCAGCCGGAGGAGGACGCGGAGCCGCGGAAGTTCGCCCACTCGCTGAGGTTCGTCTTGCCCAGGATCACGCAGCCGGCCGCGCGCAACCGCCGTACGACCGCGGCGTCCTGCGGCGGCGGTGGCTGGTCGGCCAGCGCCAGCGAACCGGCCGTGGTCGGCAGGTCGGCGGTGTCGATGTTGTCCTTGACCAGCACCGGTACGCCGTGCAGCGGGCCACGGACCCGCCCGTCGTCACGCTCGGCGTCGAGGCGGGCGGCTTCGGTGCGGGCGGCGGGGTTGGGCGTGCAGACGGCGTTGACGAGCGGGTCCACCTCACGAATCCGCCCCTGCAGCTCCTCCACCAGCGCGGCGCTGGGCAGAGTTGAGGTCACTTGAACGATCCTGCCAGAGTTGGCGTGGGCGGGCGTGGCGACCGCGCGCCTCCCGCGACCGGATCCGGCTGTCTCGTCAGCGACACGCTTCGTGTCAGCCGAGCGGTGAATGACATCGCTGTTGTTCTGCACGTAGAGTGGCAGCCGGACGGACGATCACCGACCGCACAGGAGTCAGCAGCAGATGGACAGCGCCAACGCCAGCTCCCCCGGCCCCGCCGAAGCTGCGCCGCCGGCCATTGCCGGGCTCTCCGAACGGGACGGCCAGATCCTCGCCTTCGAGCGGCACTGGTGGAAGTACGCCGGCGCCAAGGAGCAGGCGATCCGGGACCAGTTCCAGATGTCCGCGACCCGGTACTACCAGGTCTTGAACGCGCTCATCGACCGGCCCGAGGCCCTCGCGCACGACCCGCTGCTGGTCAAGCGCCTGCGCCGGCTCCGCGCCGCGCGCCAGCGCGCCCGTTCCGCACGCCGGCTGGGCATCGAGGTCTGAGCCGTGTCCCGCCTGAGAGGGCGCCGGGGCGAACAGGGGCAGGTGCTGTCGTCGCTGGTCGCCGTGACGGCCGTCGTCGCGATCGTCGCCGGCCTGCTGGTGCTGTTCGGGACCCGCGGCAACGACAGCGAGGCCGACGAGCAGCCGGCTGGTGCGAGTACGCCGAAGGCGTCGAAGACCGCTGAGACGTCCGGGAAGCCGACGGGCGGTCCGTCGACGGTCGGCGCCAGCGTGCCGAAGCCGACCACCGCGCCGTCCGAGTCGACGGAGCCCTCGAAGGAGCCGTCGGCCGCGCCGAGCAGCAAGCCGTCGGCGACCACCTCGACCGAGACCACCCAGCCGACCCAGCCGACAGAGACGAACCGGCCGACGCAGCCCGCGGTGATCCCGGCCGCGGAGCGCCCGGCGATCGAGGTCTACAACAACACTTCGCGCAAGGGCCTCGCCGACTCGGTCGCGGGCCGGGCGCGGCAGGCCGGCTGGACCGTCGCCGGGTCCCCGGACAACTGGCACGGCAAGATCGCCGAGAGCACCGTGTACTACCCGCCGGGGATGCTCGACGCCGCCAACCAGCTCGCCCGCGACCTCGGCATCGGCCGCACCAAGGGCGCGCTGGACAACATGAAGAAGGACCGCCTGACCGTGATCCTCACCTCCGACTACGCCGGATGAGCACGCGATGAGCACTCCGGTCATCCGCACCGACAGCGGCCGCGACGGCTGGGAGGCGATGGTCGCCGACCCGGCCGGCGCGGTGATCTCCACCGACTTCGACGGCGTCCTCTCGCCGCTGGTCGAGGACCCCGCGCGGTCCCGCCCGGTCGAGGGCGCCCTGGACGCACTGGCCCGGCTCGCCCGGTCGGTGAACCAGGTTGCAATCGTCACCGGCCGCCCGGCGCTGGTGGTGACCGAGCTGTCGGGCGCGACCGCGCACGCCGGCCTGGACCGGCTGGTGGTGCTCGGCCACTACGGGCTGGAGCGCTGGGAGGCGGCCACCGGCAAGGTGATCAGCGATCCCGTTCCCGCGGGCGTGACCACGGCGCGCGAGCGGCTCCCGGGGCTGCTGACCGAGGTCGGCGTACCGGACGCGTTCGTGGAGGACAAGGACAGCTCGCTGGCCGTGCACACGCGCCGGCTGGACGACCCGACCGGGGCGCTCGAGCTGCTGCGCGGGCCGCTGACCGCGCTGGCCGAGGAGACCGAGCTCCGGCTGGAGCCGGGCAACCTCGTGCTCGAGCTGCGTCCGCCCGGGGTCGACAAGGGCGTGGCGATCCGCCGCCTGCTGGAGTCGACCGGCGCGCGGTCGATTCTGTACGCCGGTGACGACCTGGGCGACCTGGCCGCGTTCCGCGCGATCGCGGAGCAGCGTGCCGCCGGGTTGCCCGCCGTACTGCTGGCGACGCGCTCGTCGAACGCCACCGAGCTGATCGAGGCCGCGGACATCGTCGTCGACGACCCGAGCGGCGTGGTGACGGTGCTCACGGCCCTTTCGGACGCGATCGCAGCACGCTGAACGCCTGCGTCACGGTCTTGCCGATCGGCTGGATCGGGCGCTCCACGTAGCCGCCTTCCTTGAGGTCGGCGAGCCGCTCGAACGGGTTCCGCGACGCCGGGTCGCCGGTGAGCAGGAACGAGACCACCGCGCCGACGCCGTACAACGGGAGCATCGGCAACCCGAGCAGGCAGAAGTACTGCCAGGAGTGCCGCTCCTCGTGCCGGAGCAGGGCGGCGTTGTCGAAGTACGCCGGCTCGTGCTTGCTGAGCACCACGTTGCCGATCGTGAACGCCCCAGCCACCGGAAACCCCAGCCGATACCCGGTAGCGAAGAACAACCCCCGAGGCCCCCGCCTGAACCGAGCCCGCCCGATCACCCCCACGAGCACACCCGCAAAGCTCGACAGATTGAGCAAGTTCCCAACCAACTTCACCCACTGCCAGGCGGTCATGTTCTCAGTATCGAACCGCTGTCCCGATGTCGCAATTCTTAGGACACAGGCATAAGATGTCCTAAGAATCGAGACATTGAGACAGCGGGGCCTGATGAGGATCTTCAGTACGCCGGAGCCGGATCTCGAGGATCAACGGGTCCTCGAGCAGATCCACGCGTTCCGGTCCGAGCTTGCCGACGTACTGCGGGTGCCGCGGCGCTGGGCGGGCGGTCTGCGGCGGAGCATGCTGGCTCGCGCGATCCAGGGCTCGAACAGCATCGAGGGGTACGACGTCAAGCTCGACGACGCCGCCGCGGCGCTGGACGACGAGGAAGCGCTGAGCGCGGACAACCGGACGTTCGCGGAGATCCGCGGCTACCGTCAGGCGCTCGGCTATGTGCTCGCGATGGCGAAGGACTCCGACTTCCGGCTGGACGTGTCGGCTGTTCGCGGCATGCATTTCATGATGCTCGGTCACGACCTCGCGAAGAGCCCCGGCAGCTACAGGCAGGGCGTCGTCTACGTGCACGACGAGGCGACCGGCGAGAACGTGTACGAGGGACCGCCTGCCGAGGACGTGCCGGGCCTGGTTTCCGAACTGATGGACAGGTTGGCTGCCGATCCGGCGACGGACCCGCTGGTGCAGGCGGCCATGGCCCACCTGAACCTCGTGATGATCCATCCGTTCCGCGACGGGAACGGCCGGATGGCGAGAGCCCTGCAGACGCTGGTGCTATCCCGGGGCGGGATCGGCGAGCCGGCGTTCTCGAGTATCGAGGAGTGGCTGGGCAGCAACACCGAGGAGTACTACGCCGTCCTCGCGGCGACGGGTGCCGGGGGGTGGCATCCCGAGCGGTCGGCGGAGCTCTGGATCAAGTTCAACCTCCGCGCGCATCACATCCAGGCCCAGACGGTGCGGCGACGGTATCGCGAGGCGGGCAAGCTGTGGCAGGCGTTCGACGAACTGATCGAGCGGCACGGTTTGGCCGATCGCGTCGCCGACGAGCTGTTCGACGCGTCGCTGGGGTTCCGGATACGCCGGGCCACCTATGTGCGCCGGGCCGGGATCGAGGAGCGAACGGCGACGCGCGATCTGTCGAAGCTCACCGAGCTCCGGCTGCTGCGCCCGGTCGGCGAGACGAAGGGGCGGCACTACGTGATGGGGCAGGCGCTCGCGGACGTCGTACAAAAGGTTCTCTCGAACCGGGACGCGATCGCCGATCCCTACCCATGGATGCGTGCGCGGTTGGCTGCGGCTCCAAGGCCGACGAGGTAACTGTCGGTGGGGTGGGTAAGACTTGGCGGGTGAGTTCGGTGGTGCGGGTCTGGCGTCCGGGGCGGGTGGTGGATCCGCAGTCGGTGATCGGCGGGTTGCGCAAGGGGCCCGGTGACCCGGCGTACGTGTTCGACCCAGTCCGGCGGACCGTGTGGCGGGCGACCCGGACCCCGGACGGCCCGGTGCTGCTGCGGTTGACGCCGTACGCCGGATTCGTCGAGGCGGAGGCGTGGGGACCGGGCGCGGAGTGGGCGCTCGACGGGGTGCCGGAACTGCTCGGGGAGCGGGACAGCTGGGACGGGTTCGAGCCGCTGCCGGAGCATCGCGTGCTGGTGGACGCGGCGCGGCGGTTCCCGCACGTGCGGGTGCCGCGGACGCGGGCGGTGTTCGAGGCGATGGCGGCGGCCGGGATCGAGCAGGTGGTGACCGGCAAGGAGGCGTTCCGGGCGTGGCGGCTGCTGCTGCGGGAGTACGGCGAGCCCGCGCCGGGGCCTCATCAGCAAGGCAACCGGGTCATGATGGTGCCGCCGTCGCCTGAGGAGTGGCGGCAGATCCCGTCGTGGCAGTGGTTGCGCGCGGGCGTCGAAGGCCGGCGATCTCGGGTCGTCATCACGGCTGCGACGCGGGCGCGTGCTCTGGAGCGGACACTCGAGCTGACCGATTCGGCCGAGATCGAGCGGCGGCTGCGGTCCTTGCCGGGGGTCGGGGTGTGGACCGCGGCCGAGGTACGGCAGCGGGCGCACGGCGACGCGGATGCGTTCTCGTTCGCGGACTATCACGTGTCGCGGAACGTGTCGTACGCGTTGATCGGCGAGGAGCTGGACGACGACGGGTGCGCCGAGCTGATCGAGCCGTACCGCGGCCACCGGTTCCGCGTGCAGCGCCTGATCGAGCTGGCTGGAGTCGGCCATCCGCGGTTCGGCCCGCGGAAGGCGCTGCCGACCCACACACCGGGGGCCACGCATCGACTGAGGTGACGCCGGGTACTTGTCCCGGGCAATGATCATCAACGGCGACGGGCTCTATCTCGTAGCGGGTCTTGCCCTGCTGCTCGGCGCCGTCCTGCCGCGGCTGCTGTCCAGGTACGCCGTCTCCGCGCCGATCGCCTTCCTCGGCGCCGGACTCCTCCTCGGCCTCGCGGTGGACCGGACCCATCTCAGTCCGCTCGCCGAGCCCGAGCTGACCGAGCACCTGGCCGAGCTGACCGTGATCGTCGCGCTGATGGGCGTGGGGCTGGCGATCGACCGGCCGATCAGCCTGCTGAGCTGGGCCGTCACCTGGCGGCTGCTGTTCGTCGCGATGCCGGCCGGGATCGCGGCGCTGACAGGTGTCGGCTGGTTGCTCGGGCTCGCTCCGGCGACCGCGCTGCTGCTGGCCGCCTGCCTGGCGCCGACCGATCCGGTGCTCGCGTCCGACGTACAGGTCGAGGGACCGACGACCGGTGAGGACGCCGAACTCGACGAGGACGACGAGGTGCGGTTCGCGCTCACGTCCGAGGCCGGGCTGAACGACGGCATGGCGGCGCCGCTGGTCTACCTGGCGGTGTTCGTCGCGACGAAGAGCTTCACGCCCTGGGAGTGGATCGCGTGGGACATCGTCGGGAAGACCGTGATCGGCGTCGCGGTGGGGTTCGGGGCCGGGTGGCTGCTCGGGCGGATGACGTTCTCGGCGCCGGCGCGGAGCCTGCGGCTGTCCGAGTCGCGGGAGCCGGTCCTCGCGCTGGCGATGACGCTGGGCGTCTACGGGCTCACGCAGGTGCTGCAAGGGTACGGGTTCATCGCGGTGTTCGTCGCGGCGCTGACGTTGCGGTCGGTGGAGAGCAGGCACGAGTTCCACGAAGAGCTGCACGACTTCATCGGTGAGCTGGAACACATTCTCACCTGGGGCGTGCTGCTTCTGCTCGGTGCCGCGATCACCGCCGGGCTGCTCGAGCCGCTGACCCCGGCCGGTGTCGTGATCGGCGTACTGCTGGTCGTGGTGATCCGGCCGGTGATCGCGTGGCTGTCGCTGGCGCGCTCCGAGCTGGTGGCGACGGAGCGGTGGGCGACGGCGGCGTTCGGCGTCCGCGGGGTGTCGTCGGTGTACTACCTGGCGGCGACCGGCGCGCACTTCCAGGACGAGCTGCCGTGGCTGTGGGCGACACTGGGGTTCACGGTGGTGCTGAGCGTGGTCCTGCACGGGGTCGCGGCGACGCCGGTGATGCGGTTCCTGGAGCGGCGCGGCTGAGATCTCGTGTCTCGGATGGTGGGAACGCGGGACACAATATGGACCCGATTGGGTAATCTCGGGGGAGCTCATCCAGAGGGACTGAGGGAAACGGCCCGTTGACGTCCCGGCAACCCTCCCCGTCGAGACCCCGTCCGGGACTCTCCGCGAGGGAACGGTGCCAAATCCGTCCCGCGCCGAGATCCGGCGACCGGGGAAGATGAGGAGGGAACCTCACTCATGAGCCTGACCGCCGCCGGTACCCACACCATCCGTGAAGGTGCCTTTGGCAACGGTACGCACCTCAGCTGTCGCGCCTGTGGCGCCAAGTCGCCGCTGGGCCCGTTCTACGCCTGTATGGAGTGCTTCGGTCCGCTCGAGGTCGGGTACGAGTACCCGACGATCACCCGCGAGCAGATCGAGGCCGGCCCGAAGAACATCTGGCGGTACCAGCCGCTGCTCCCCGTCCCGGTGGACGTGGCGAGCTTCCCGAACACCGAGCCCGGCTACACCCGGCTCGTCGACGCGCGGAACCTGGCCCGCGAGCTCGGCCTGCGCAAGCTGTGGGTGAAGGACGACTCGGGCAACCCGACGCACTCGTTCAAGGACCGGGTCGTCGCCTCCGCCCTGAGCGCCACCCGCGAACTGGGCATGAAGGTCTTCGCCTGCCCCTCCACCGGCAACCTCGCGAACGCGGTCGCCGCGGCCGCCGCCCGGGCCGGGATCCGCTCCGTGGTCTTCATTCCCAAGGATCTCGAGCGGCCCAAGATCATCACCACCGCTGTCTACGGCGGGACGTTGGTCGCCGTCGACGGCAACTACGACGACGTGAACAAGCTGGCCTCCGAGATCGCCGGTGAGGAGGAGGGCTGGGCGTTCGTGAACGTCAACGTCCGGCCGTACTACTCCGAGGGCTCCAAGACACTCGCCTTCGAGATCGCCGAGCAGCTCGGCTGGCGCCTGCCGGAGCAGATCGTGATCCCGGTCGCGTCCGGCTCGCAGCTGACCAAGATCGACAAGGGCTTCACCGAGCTCGGCAAGCTCGGGCTCGTCGACGCCACCGACTACAAGGTGTACGGCGCGCAGGCGACCGGCTGCTCGCCGGTGGCGCAGGCGTTCCGCGACGGCCACGACGTGGTCAAGCCGGTCCGGCCGAACACGATCGCGAAGTCGCTCGCGATCGGGAACCCGGCCGACGGGCCGTACGTGCTGGACGTGGCCCGCCGGACCGGCGGCGCGATCGAGGACGTCACCGACGACGAGGTCGTCGAGGGCATCCAGCTGCTGGCCCGCACCGAGGGCATCTTCGCCGAGACCGCGGGCGGGGTGACGGTCGCGACGCTGAAGAAGCTGATCGCCACCGGGCAGCTCGACCCTGAGGCCGAGACCGTGATCATCAACTCCGGCGACGGGCTCAAGACGCTCGACGCCGTGGCCGACCGGGTCGGCCCCAAGGTGACCATCCCCGCGTCGTACGACGCCTTCGTGAAGGCAGGCCTGCAGTGAGTGTGAGCGTCCGCGTCCCGACCATCCTGCGGCCCTACACCCAGGGCGCGTCCGAGGTCTCCGCCGAGGGCGGCACCCTGACCGAGGTCCTCGACTCGCTCGACGCGTCGTACCCCGGCATCAAGGCCCGCGTCCTGGACGAGTCCGGCGAACTCCGCCGCTTCGTCAACGTCTACGTCGACGACGACGACGTCCGCTTCGCCGAAGGCCTCCAGACCACGATCAAGGACGGCGGCCAGATCTCCATCATCCCGGCGGTCGCCGGCGGCTGACTGAGCTGCTGGGATGCGTGCTGTTGTCATCTCGGAGTACGGCGTACTGCCTGAGGTTCGGGAGGTAGCGGAGCCTGCGGTGGCGGATGGCTCGGTGGTGTTGAAGGTTGAAGCCACCGGGCTGTGTCGTAGTGACTGGCATGGGTGGATGGGGCACGACTCCGACATCGTGTTGCCGCATGTGCCGGGGCACGAGCTCGCGGGGACGATCGCGGCGGTCGGACCTGGTGTGTCCGGGTGGGCGGTCGGGGATCGGGTGACGACGCCGTTCATCTGCGCGTGTGGTGCGTGCGAGCAGTGCCTCGAGGGGAATCAGCAGGTGTGCCCCAACCAGCTGCAGCCCGGGTTCAACTACTGGGGCTCGTTCGCCGAGTACGTCGCCGTACCGTATGCCGCGGTGAACCTGGTCCGCCTGCCCGACGACATGGACTTCGCCACCGCGGCGGGTCTGGGGTGCCGGTTCGCGACGTCGTACCGTGCTGTGCATCAGGTCGGCCAGGTTGCGGCCGGTGAACGTGTGGCGATCTTCGGCTGCGGAGGCGTCGGCCTCTCCGCCGTCATGATCGCCTCCGCTCTAGGCGCCGAGGTCATCGCCGTCGACACCAACCCGGAGGCGTTGGCGTTGGCCCGCGACTACGGCGCCACCCACACAATCCAGGCACAGCGGTCCGGGCCCGACGCAGCCACCGATACCAGCCCGGCCGCCGGTACCAGCCCTGCCGCGGCGGTCGACCAGATCCGCGACCTCGGCGGCGCCCACGTCACGATCGACGCCCTCGGCTCCAGCGCCATCGTCCAGCAGGCACTACAGAGCCTCCGCCCCCGAGGCCGCCACGTCCAAGTCGGACTCCTGCCCCAGGGCGTCCAACTCGACGTAGGCCGCCTCATAGGCCAGGAACTCAGCTGGCTGGGCAGCCACGGCATGCCCGCCCACGCCTACCCCGAAATGCTCAACCTAGTTGCCACCGGCAACCTCAACCCCGCCCGTCTGATCACCCGCACCATAACCCTCGAAGAAACCCCAACAGCCCTCGCAGCCCTCCCCACCGCCACCCCCGCCGGCGTCACCGTCATCACCCCGTAGCTACAGCCGGATCAGGTAGACGGTGGGTGGGCGGCCGGTTCGGCCGTGTTGTTGGGTGCCGGTGGGGGCTGCCAGGCCGGCTCGTTCGAGGCGTTTGAGGACTCGGCGGGCGGTGCGGAGTTGGACGGCCAGGTGGTCGGCTACGTCCTGGGTGGTGAGGCCGTCGGGGAGGGTGGCGGTGAGCTCTCGCATGCGCGCGAGGGTCTGGGTGTTGAGGCCGACCCGCCGGGCCAACAGCGGGAGGCTTTCGGTGCCGCGGGCGGTGGTGGGCTGGTCGCCGGTCGGTTCGATGACGATCTCGACGTCGTCGGACATCGACACGACGCCGGCGACGGAGCCGATCGACGCGGCGCGGCCCACGGCGCGGCGGGCCAGCGCTTCGGCCTCGGCCGCCGTACGGCCGACCCCGAAACCGACGTACGCCGTCCGGTGCCGGGCCGCGAGGTGATCGAGCAGCGGCATCCGCGAGAACTGCTCCGTCGCTTGCTCCAGCAGCCCGCGCGTGGTGACGACCAGGTGCCGGCCGTCGGGAAGTGCCGCGAGGCTGCCGCCGAGCGTGATGAGATCGGCCGCGAGCGCGTCGTCCGGCTCGGGCAGATCGATGACGCCGAGCGCGACTTGCGCGTCCCCGACATGCTGCCCGGTGGTCGTCAGTACCAGCGCCTGCAGGGTCGAGCGGATCGAGTACCGCGACGGGGCGAGCCGGACCGAGGGCATCTCGTTCTCGAGCAGGTGGAACGCCGACCCCAGGCAGCTGATCGCGACCTTCGTGTCGTGCTTCTCCCGCGCGGTGCGGTGGAACGACACGATGTCGTCCGACGTCAGGCCGGGCCGGTACGGCAGCACCTGGATCTGGTCCGTGGGCAGCTTCGCCTCGATCAGCGTCTCCAGTACTTCGGCCTGCCGGAGCGTGTCGATCGAGAACTGGGTGACGTTGTGCCCGAGCCGCAACAGCTCGACCAGTGCGCGCAGCAGCGTCGCCCCGTCGTACGAGACGTACATCGCCGGCCGGTCGATCACGCCGGCCTCGGTGGCGATCGTGTACGGCACCACGCCGGTGAACAGGAACGCGTCCACGTCCGAGTGCGACTGCCCGACGAGCTCGGCGGCCTCGGTCTCGTGCCGGTACGGGAGCGGGAGGAGCGTCGTACCGCTGGGCGCGCCGACCGCGATCACGCGCTGGACCAGGTCCTCGGGGCCGACCACGCCCACCGCGAGCGCCATCAGCCGGATCCTCGAGCTGAGCAGATCCTCACGGCAGTCCTCCGACGACTTCTGGTCTGGCCCTCAAGTCGCACAATAGCGCAGCAGGGTCCCGACATCATGACGTTCAGGTCGCGCGATCCCAGTTTCGGCCAAGACCACAACTACCGCCAGCCCTGCTACTGCAACTCCTCCAGACACCGGATCACCAGGTCGCGTTCGCCCGGCGGCAGCTTCGGACCGTACGGGTCGTGCGCCGCCGCTGCGGGCACCAGCCCCTCCCACTCGGCCGCCCAGAGCATCCGCTGCACGTAGCCCTCGATCGGCGCGTAGAACGTCGCCGCCGCGAACCGGTCCAGCCGCTCCGACGCGGTCAGGAACCCAGCGTGGTCACCCGCGGTCCAGGCCCGCAGTACGGCGGCCGACAGCTCGACCTGCGCCGCCGCGATCCCGACGAGCGCGGTGTCCGCGCCCCACATGAACGACGGGCCGTACATCCGGTCCTCGCCGGTGATCAGCAGCTTCCCGGTACCGCGACCGGCCCAGATCGCGTCCTGACAGCCGATCGCCCGGTCGAGCGTCGCCGTCTTCACCCCGAGCATCGCGTCCAGGCTCAGCAGGTCGCGGATCAGCGCCGGCGGGTACGGATAGCCGCCCGCCTCGCCGTGCAGGTAGAACCCGACCAGCGGCAGCCCACTCTCGGCCGCCACCCGCTCGTGCAACGCCACCGCCTGCGCGTGCCCGTCCGGCCGCTCGCCGAGCTCCGCCAGCGGGTACACCATCACCGCGTCGGCACCGCCGGCGGCCGCGGCCCGCGCCATCTCGACGGTCGCGTCGGCGGCCTCCTCCAGCGTCCGCGCCGCCGCGGACTTCGGTACGCCGACACCGGCCACGATCGGTACGTCGGTCGCGGCCCGCCACGTCTCGAGCACCTTCACGCGGTCGCCGGGCGACAGGTACAGCCCGCGGCCCGTGTGTGCCCACACGGCGACCCCGCCGATCGCGTGCCTGGTCAGCGTCACGGCGTACGCGGACAGGGCGTCGTACGCCACGACACCGTCCGGGGCCATCGGGGTGACGACCGCGGGGAGCAGCGTGCCGCGGAGCCGTTCGACGAGCGCGTGCATCAAGGTCACCTCTCAGACGTCGTGCCCGAGACCGGGCCGCTTGGGTACGTCGATCCAGCCGTCGCAGTCGGCGAAGACGGTCGGGGCCAGCGGGTCCTCGTCGACCATCAGCGGCCCCACCAGGTCCGCCGCGACGGTCGCTCCGGGGACGGCGGCGGCGAGGTGCACGGCGGCCAGCGTGGCCACGCCCAGCTCCGGCATCGAGCCTACCTTCACCGCGAGCCCGGCCGCCTCGGCGACGGCGGCGATCTGCAGCGCCCGGTGTAGCCCGCCGACCTTGAGGATCTTGATGTTCAGCACGTCGGCGGCGCCGCGACGCGCGATCTCCAGCGCGTCGTGCAGCGAGTGCATGCTCTCGTCGACCATCACGCGCACGTCGAGCCGGTCCCGCAGCCGCACCAGGCCGGCGAGGTCCCAGCGCGGCAGCGGCTGCTCGAGCAGCGTCAGCCCGGCGGCGCTCATCTTCTGCAGGTACGGGATCGCGGTCGTGGCGTCGTACCCCTCGTTGGCGTCCAGGCAGAGCTCGGCGTCGGCGGGGATCGCGGCGCGGACCGCGCGGATCAGCTCGAGGTCCTTCGCGGGATCGTGACCGCCCTTGACCTTCAGGTGCCGGAACCCGCGATCGGCGTACTCCGCGGCCTCGGCGGCCATCTCGTCGAGCGTGCCGAGGCCGACGACCCAGGTGGTCTGCACACGGTCGCGGACGCTGCCGCCGAGCAGCGCGTGCACCGGCCAGCCGCTGAGCCGTCCGGCGAGGTCGAACAGCGCGATGTCCAGACCGGACTTGGCGACCTGCTGGCCGCGCAGTACGCCGTCCATCACGACGTGGGCGCCGGCGCGGTCGAGCGGATCGCGGCCGACCAGGGCCGGGGCGAGGTGTTCCTCGATCGCGGTCTGGACGCCGGCCAGGGTCTCACCGGTGTACGCCGTCATCGGGGACGTCTCGCCGATCCCGACCGCGCCGTCGGCGGTGTGCACCTCGACGACCAGGCTGATCAGCTCGTTGCTGACCCCGCTGCTGATCTGGAACGGCCGGCGGTACGCCGCGCTCACCACCCGGGTCTTGATCGCGCTGATCGGCGCGGATCCCCCGTCCGGCAACCCGGCCGGCTCTGCTGCAAGACTCATCCCGGCTCCTAGGGGTCGCAATCTGAGCGGAAAGCATTTACGGTCAAGACCGTAAATACCCTGAGTGCTCCCTGTCAACGGAAGGTGGCTCCCACGATGCGGCTGGGTCTGTATCTGAACCTCTACGGCACCCCGGACGAGCGGCCGCAACTCGCGGACGCCGTCGAGCAGGCGCGGCTCGCCGAGCAGGCCGGGTTCGAGTGGGTGGTGCTGGGCGAGCGGCACCTGCACCGGCCCGGGTACCACGAGATCCTGACGTCGATGACCTGGCTGGCCGCGCACACGTCCCGGATCGGAATCGCGACCGCGGGCATCGTCGCGCCGCTCTACGACCCCGTGGTACTCGCGGAGACGCTGGCGCACATCGATGTACTGTCCGGAGGGCGGCTGACGGCGGGGTTCGTGCTCGGGTACCGGCCGGAGGAGTTCGCGCTGTACGGCGTGACGCAGCGGGAGCGGGTCGCGCGGTTCGAGGAGGGGCTGGAGGTCCTGACGCGGCTGTGGACGTCGGACGAGGTCACGTACGAGGGGAAGTTCACGCGCATCCAGGACGCGTACCTGTCGCCGCGTCCGGTGCAGTCGCCGCGGCCTCGGTTGTGGAACGGGGGCCGGGTGTCCGCCGTACTGGAACGCACGGCGCGGATGTGTGACGGGTGGACGACGTCGTTCAACGAGTTGGACGCTGATTTGCCGGGGAAGATCGCGGAGTACCTGTCGTATCCGCGCGGCGCCGGCACGCTCGGGCAGGAGGTGATCCTGTGCCGGGAGGGGTACTGCGCTGACACTTCGCAGGACGCCCGGAAGGCGCTGGAGGAGCCGCTGCGGGATCTGTACGACGCGTACACCGGTTGGAAGCGCACGTCGACGGATGCTGCGCGCTACACGCAGGGATGGGATGCCATCGCCGACCGCTCCGTCATCGGCTCCCGCACCGAATGCGCCGACCGCCTCGCCCACTACGAGGAGATGGGCGCCGACGGCATCATCCTCCGCATCCAACCGCCCGGCATGCCCCAGGCTGACGCGCTGCGGGCGATCGAGTCGTTTGGCGAGATCTTGTAAGCAGTTGTTGTAGGCAGCCCACGCGTGCTGCGCGGGCCTACGTCGTCGCGAGGCTCCTCCTTCGGCCCGCTACGCGCGCTCCCACCCACCCCGGGGCTTAGCGCCCGGATCTTCAGTTGCCGGCTGGCGCCGGCGGAGGTGCCGGCTGCCGCCGACTGAGTTGCCGGCTAGCGCCGGCGTGTTGCGGGCTGCCGCCCGCGGGGTACTCGCTGCGCTCGCGAGTGACGGCCCCGCCGCGTGAGAGCCCGTGCCGGAGTGCACGCTGGGTGTGCACTGCGCGAGGGACTGAGCGCACGTGCGTGGAGCGGAGGCGCTGAGGGTGCGCTGTGTGGGGCCGTCTGGGTGAGCGCCGTGCAGGGCCTGCCACGGCGAGCGCCGCCTCGACGGAGCGCGGTCTCGACGGAGCGCGGTCTCGACGGAGCGCGGTCTCGACGGAGCGCTGCGTCGGGTTGCAGGATGAGCGGCCGCCGCGTGTGAAAGTTGCTCGCTGGTGATGGATTCTGTCGAGAGGCCTGTGCAGGGCGCGGATGTGAAGGCACCAGGGGCAATGGCGGCTGCCGGGTTGGCGGAGCGGGCGTGGGGCAACGGA
The DNA here is from genome assembly GCF_040254265.1 of Kribbella sp. HUAS MG21. Lineage (GTDB taxonomy): Bacteria > Actinomycetota > Actinomycetes > Propionibacteriales > Kribbellaceae > Kribbella. The sequence goes on along the minus strand of NZ_CP158165.1, from coordinate 1,171,271 downwards.
CTGCGGATCTCCCGCCGGCACAGGTGATTGTGGGCAGCGCGGACCGCCGGTCGGGCGCTGGCCGTCTCGACGGTCCGGTCCGATCGTCGAGTCGTGGTGATTGGCTGCGACCCCGATCCTCGAGTCGTGGATCCAGGCCCTCGTACGGCAGCCGATTCTCACGACTCGGCGGACAGATCGGGGAGTCGACGCGGTCGCGCGGAGGTGCGGAGCTGGGGACGACGAAGCGCGCGTCGGGTGCTTCGCGTCGCTCGTAAAGGGCTTGAGCTGGAGTGTGCTCCAGGATTTAGCGTTTCGGGGCATGGAATACAAACAACTCGGAGCTACGGGGCTCAAGGTCAGTGGGCTGTGTCTTGGGGCGATGATGTTCGGGGCGCGGACCGACGAGGAGGACAGCCGGAGGATTCTGCGGGCGTTCGCCGATGCCGGTGGGAACTTCATCGATACGGCGGACGTGTACAACGCCGGTGCGTCGGAGGAGATCGTCGGGCGCTGGTTGAAGTCGCAGCGGCGTGAGGACTACGTGGTCGCGACCAAGGTCTGGGGACGGATGGGGCCGGGGCCCAACGATCAGGGGCTGTCGCGCAAGCACGTCCTCGACGCGATCGACGCCAGCTTGCGGCGGCTCGGGACGGAGTACGTCGATCTGTACCAGCTGCACCTCTGGGACAACGACACCCCGCTCACGGAAACCCTGTCCACGCTCGACACGCTCGTACGCGCCGGCAAGGTCCGCTACATCGGCGTCAGCAACTTCTCCGGTTGGCAGTTGCAGAAGGCGGTCGACTTGTGCGCGCACAACGGCTGGGCGCCGCTGTCCAGCCTGCAGCCGCTCTACACGCTGCTCGACCGCTCGCCCGAGTGGGAACTCCTACCGATCTGCAAGAACGAAGGGCTCGGCGTCATCACCTGGTCACCGTTGCGGTCGGGCTGGTTGTCCGGCGCGTTCCACCGAGGCATGACCGCGCCGCCCGCGGACAGCAAGGTCTCCACGCCGGGCACGCACTCCTGGGACCGCTACGCCAACGATCACACCTGGCACGTGATCGACGAACTCACAGCCGTCGCGGCCGAGGTCGGCCGCACGCTGCCTCAGGTCGCGGTCCGCTGGCTGATGCAACGCCCGGGCGTCACAGCACCGATCATCGGCCCGCGTACGCCGGAGTACCTCGACGACCTCCTCGGCGCCAACGACTTCGAGCTCCCACCGCACCTGATGGACCGCCTCGACACCGCCAGCCGGCCACCGACCGTCCCGTACCCGTACTTCCTCTGAGCGCAGCACCTACGCCTTGAGGCCGGACATCGCGATGGAGTCGGTGAGGTAGCGCTGGAGGAGGCCGAAGACCAGGAGGCTGGGGACGACCGTGATGGTTGCCCCGGCCATCACCTGGTTGATGGGGACGGCTTGGGTCTGCAGGGTGGCGAGGCCGACGGTGAGCGTCTGCATCTGGCCGGACTGGCCGATGACCAACGGCCAGAGGAAGTCGTTCCAGTGCCAGAGGAAGACGAAGATGCCGAGTGTCGCGAGGACCGGGCGGACCAGCGGGAGCACGATCGTGGTGAAGATCCGCCACTCCGGCGCCCCGTCGATTTCGGCGGCCTCGAACAGTTCGTCCGGCAACTGCAGGATGAATTGCCGCATCAGGAACACGGCCTGCGAGTTGGCCAGTGTCGGCACGATCAGGCCCCAGTAGCTGTCGACCCAGTCCAGCCGGGCGACCAGGATGTACGACGGGATCAGCGTCGCCTGGAACGGGACCATCAGCGTCGCGAGGAACGCCCAGAACATGATCTCCCGGCCGGGGAACTTCTTCTTCGCGAACGCGTACCCGGCCATCGCGGCGAACAGCAGCACAAAGAAGACCGAGACCAGCGAGTAGAGCAGGGAGTTGACCGTCCAGCGCGGGATGTCGGAGCTGGACAGCACCTTCGCGAAGTTGTCGAGGGTGAAGTTCGCCGGGTTGAGCGCGTCCGGGAACGTCTGCCCGCTCGGCGGCGTGAACGCGACCAGCACCATCGCCACGAACGGCACGATGGTGACGATCGCGGTCAGCGTCAGCAAGGTCGGCAACGTCAGCCGGCCCGCCGTACGACGTCCCGCCGTCGGCGTCTCGGCCACCGGGCGGACCGGGGGCCGATCGAGTACCTGAGCCATCTAGTCGTCCCTCCCGACGAGCCGGCGCTGTACGAGCGAGACGATCAGCACGATCAGGAACAGCACCAGGCCGATCGCGCTGGCGTAGCCGAAGTCGAAGTACTTGAAGCCGCTGTCGTACAGGAAGTACACGAGCGAGTAGCTGGACCGCACCGGTCCGCCGCCGGTCATCACGTACATCGCGTCGAAGACCTGGAACGCGCCGATGGTCTCGATCACGAGCACGAAGAACAGCACCGGCCGCAGCTGCGGCAGCGTCACGTACCGGAACCGCTGCCAGGTGCTCGCGCCGTCGATCATCGCCGCCTCGAGGTACGACCTCGGCACCGCCTGCAGGCCCGCGAGCAGGATCAGCATCGAGTAGCCGAAGCCCTTCCACGCCGACGTCACCGCGATCGACGGGAGCACCGTGCCGGCCTGGCTGAGGAAGTCGATCGGGCCGATGCTCACCAGCCCGAGGATCGAGTTCAGCAACCCGTCCTGCGCGTCGTAGATCCACTTCCAGATCACCGCCGCCAGCACGATGCTGGTCACGTACGGCAGGAAGAACACGCCGCGGAAGAACCCGCGCCGCCACACCACCTGGTGCAGCAGTACGGCGGTACCGAGCGACAGCAGGACCGTCAGCGGAACGAAGATCACCGTGTAGGTGATCGTCACCACCAAAGCCTCGTGGAACACGTTGTCCGACAACAGCCGTGTGTAGTTGTCGAGCGCAATGAAATCCCACTTGCCGCTGATCCGGTAGTCGGTCAGCGAGAGGAAGAACGCCCCGATCGCCGGCAGGAACCGGAACAGCAGGAACAGCAGGAACATCGGTGCCACGAACAGCAGTCCGACCCAGGGCCGCCGCCGCGGTCCGCGCCGGGGCCGCCGTCCGGTCGCGGGTCCCGCATGACCCGCGACCGGAATCCGTGTGCCCGTCCGGGTGTCGGTCAACGCTGCCTCGAGAGCAGGTCGTTGGCCTGCTTGGCGGCGTCGTCGAGCGCCTGCTGCGGCTGCTTCTTGCCGGTCAGCACGGCCTGGATCTCGGTGCTCAGGAACGACATGATCTGCCGCGCCGACGGGTTCGGCTCACCCGGTACGGCGTACTGCAGGGCGTCCTTGAACTTGGCCGCGTTCGGGTCGGTCGACTCGGACTTGGCGTCGGTGCGCGGCGAGTAGAACCCGGAGGCCTTGCTCAGCGCGTCGAGCTGGGCCGGCTGGACCATGAACGACAGGAACTTCTTCGCACCGTCGACGTTCTCCGAGGCCGCGTTCACGACCAGGCCGCCGGGCAGCCCGAAGCCGACCTGCTTCTTGCCGGTCAGCGGCGCGCCGAGCTCGACGTTGGCCGCGCCCCAGGTCTTCGTCACGGTGGCCACGTCGGCCGGGACGCTGGTCATCGCCATCGCGACCTGGCCCTTGCCGAACGGCGAGTCGGCGACCACGTTGCCCGCGGTGAGCGCGGACTTCGGGATCGCGCCCTGGTCCCAGAGCGACTTCAGGAAGGTCAGCGCCTCCAGGCCGGGAGCCTGGTTGAACGTGACGCTCTTGCCGTCCTCGGCGAACACCTTGCCGCCGGCCTGCCAGAGCAGCGGGTAGAAGTTCAGGTTCAGCGTCGCCTCCGGCGAGGCCGAGTAGTCCAGCGTGGAGAACCCGGCGGCCTTGAGCTTCGGCGCGGCGGCCTTGATCTCGTCCCAGGTCGCCGGCGGCTTGCTGATCCCGGCCTTGGTCAGGACGGTCTTGTTGTACATCGTCGTGGTGACCGTGTGGTAGATCGGGGCGCCGTACACCTTGCCCTCGACGGTCAGGCCGGGGATCGCGGCCGGCAGGAACTTGTCCTTCTCCGGCTCGACCACGTCGTCGACCGGCTCCAGCGAGCCGCTCTTCACGTACTGCGGGATCTGGTCCGGAATCATCAGCAGGACGTCCGGGCCCTTCCCGCCGGAGAACGCGGCCGCGACCTTCTCCTCGCGGCCCTTCCAGGGCTGGTTCTCCAGCTTCAGGTCGAACCCGGAGTTCGCCGCCTCGAAGTCGGTCTCGACCTTCTTCCAGTACGCGTCGCTGGCCGCCTGGTCGGCGATCACCGGGTACATCCAGAGCGTGACGCTCTTCTTGCCTCCGGCGCCGCTGTCGTCGCCGTCGCCGCCGCAGGAACTGAGCGCGGCAGCGAGGACGAGCGCCGTGAGTGGTGCCGCGATGCGGCGGACGGTGGATCTCATCACACCCCCAGGGTGTCCGGAAGTCAGGGCCGGAAGTAGCCGAACCGAATAACGGTCAGGACCGAAAGTAGCCGGGGAGAATTTCGGCTGTCAACGGCTGATATCAACTCGGAACAGCTCGGAGCCGCTGGTGAGCAGCAGCTGGTGATCCCCCCGGACCCCGAGCCGCCGGTGGGCCTGCTCGACGAACAGCGTCGGGACGGCCTTCTGTCCCGGCCCGATCCGGTAGATCTTGTTCAGGTCGATACTCACGTACACCGCCTCCGGGGTCGCGACGATGTCGCCGCTGGAGTTCGTCGTACCGAGTGTGAAGGACTTCTTCAGCTTGCCGCTGTCCGGGGCCACGGCGAACACCGTCTTCCCGGCCACGCCCCAGAGCAGGCCGTCCGGCCCGATCGTGACCGCCGAGACGGTCGCCCGGCCCGGTACCGGCACGGTCTCCCACAACTTCTTCTTGTTGGCCACGTCCCACGCGAACACTGTGCCCGCTGTTCGTGTCGGGGGAGTGGTGGACAGGCCGCCGGCGATCGACGTTCCGCCGTACACGATGCCGCCGTGCGAGGTGAGGCCGAAGACGGACTCGTCCTGGACCACGTTGCGGTACTTCTCCGCGGTGTTGGTCAGCGGGTCGTAGATGACCAGTGCCCCGCCGAGCCGGTCGCCGTCCGGGACGGTGCCGATCGCGATCTTGCCGTCCACCTCGGTGAGCGCCCGGGCGCGGGTCTGGAAGATGTCCGGCTTGAGGTTGAGCAGCTGCTTCGGGTTGTCCGGTGTTCCGGGCGGTCCGGGCGAGTACTCCGGGCTGCTCCACGGCTTGGCGGGGTCGTACGAGTACAGCCGGGCCTCGGGGTAGGCGCCGACCCAGACCGTGCCGTCGGAACCCTCCAGTAGCGCCTCGACCTGCGAGAACCGGTTGAACTTCGCCTCGCCGGTGGTCGGGTCGACGACCGAGACGCCGCCGTTCAGGAAGCCGCCGGCGTAGATGTTGTCCTTGCCGCCCGCCACCGACAGGATCTCGATCGGCTCGCGCCGGACCTTGGTCTGGAAGATCTCCGACTTGCCGGTCTGCGGGTTGTACCGGAACTCCTCGCCGCGCCACAGGGTCCCGACGACGCTGGTGCCCGGGTAGTCGGGCAGGTTCAGGTCGGCGTACCCGATCGAGCGGGCGTTCTGGATCCGGCCGGTGAACGTCAGGCCGGTGCCGGTCAGGGTCTTGGTGGCCGGGTCGTACTTCTTCAGCTCGCTGCTCTGGATCAGGTACAGCGTGCCGTCCGCGCCGAGCGGGGAGATGTCCAGGCCGTGCGCGTTCGGGATCTCGTCGACCCAGGTGCGGGAGGCGATGTCCCAGACGTAGAGCGGACCGGGGAACGCGGTGCTGATCCGCGCGTAGACGCGGCCGCCGCGGGTGTTCAGGTCGTAGACGACCTTGTCGGACGGGTCGCCGAGACCCGGCGGCGACGGTACCTCGGTCTTCGCGCCGGTGGCGACGTCGAGCTCGACGATGTGCGCGTCGGGCATCGTGCCGGCGTACACCTTGCCGCCCGCGTAGTCGATGCTCTTGACGTAGGTCTGGCCGGCCAGGGCCGTGCCGTAGTCGCGGATCGCCCCGGTCTGGTCGTCGTACCGGAAGACCTTGCCGTTCGGGAACGTACCGCCGTACACGTTGCCCTGCTCGTCGGTGGTGATCCGCCAGATGAACGTCTCGGACGCGATCGGCCGGCCGAGATCCTCGACGCTGCCGCCCGGGCGCAGCCGGTACAGGTGGCCGTTGTTGTAGGTGCCGACGTAGATCGTGCCGTCCGGCGTCGCCGCCACCGCGTAGCTGCCGGACGCGCCGGGCAGCGCGAGGGACAGCAGGCTGTCGCCGGTGGCCGGGTCGACGGCGTTCAGGTACGCCGGACTGCCGGTGGACACGTTCCAGATCGCGGTCCTGCCGTTCGGTCCGGGCGCGACGGTGCCACCGATGAGCAGTACGTCGGACAGCGGCGTACCGAGCGAGACGACTGTGCCCACGGGGGACTGGTGCCCCGCCCGGGCGGGTGTACTCAGGGTCGCGACGAGCAGCGCGGCGAGGGCCAGGGCGAGAAGCGAGCGGACTGATCGCATGGGATTTCCTCCGGGGTGCCGTATTTACGGTCCTGTCCGAAAGTGAAGCTCTCGCGGCGATCCCAAGTCAACGGCTCAGCAGAATTTGCCACTACTGGCAGCGGATGCGCCGGTTACGGCCTCGGCCGTTAACGCCGGTCAGCTCTTCGGCAGCTTCGCCAGCAGCTCCCGCAGCATCGCGCGAGTCGCGGCGAAGTAGCTGTCCTCGCGGTGCAGCGCCCGGCGGAAGGCGGCCAGCTCGGCCGGCGAGATCGTGTTCGAGAACGTGCTGACCTCGGTCAGGTCGAGCCGCCGGTTGAACAGGTGCACGGTGTCCCGCCAGCGGTGCAGCATCCCGACCAGCTCGGCGTCGCGGTGCAGGCCGAGCGCGCCGGAGACCAGCGCGAGGTCGACCGCGGACACGATCAGCCGCGGGTACACCTGCCGGGTGGTCGGCGCGTCCGGCGAGAACCGTTCGTCGTTCAGCAGCCGGGTGTTCTCGTGCAGCTCGTCCGCGACGGCACGCAGTACCTCGGTACGGCGTTCCGCCTCGGCCGTCAGCCGCTCCACGAAGATGCCGGTGAGCCCGGCGACCAGCGTGAGCGAGTTGACGGCCGGCTCCCAGCGCGCGTGCTGCGGCCAGAAGAACCAGCTGACGCCGAGCAGGAACGCGAGCGCGAGCAGGCCGTACGTCACCCAGCTGACGACGGTCCGCCGGTTCATGTGGCCCAGATGTCGTCGGCGAGGCTGTGTTCGCGCTCGCCGGCGGCCTCCGGTGCGAGCAGCAGCAGCTCCAGGCCGAACGGGTTCGGACGGCGGGTGTAGCGGAACTGCGACTGGATCGCCTCGACCGGGGTCAGCTTGCAGGACTCGGTGAGTCGCTTCAGCCGGGCCGTGGAGTACTTGCGGGTGGTGTAGAGCCGGATCGTGTCGCCGACCGGCAGCACCACCTCGGTGTGGTCGGGCAGCTCCATCCGGATCTCTTCGCCGGTGTCGTTCTGCCAGAGGATCTTCACCAGCAGCGCGTCGTCGTTCTCGACCTCGCCGACGAACTTCACCAGCTCGTTGCTGATCTTGAGGTCGGTGTTGTACCGCAGGGCGCTGGTGACGAACTCCGCGAAGGCGCGGGTCTGGTGGTACTCGTCCGCGGCCGCGTCGGCCGTCTCCTGGTCGAGTCGCGTCGTACTGGCGACCTCGAGCAGCAGCCGGTCCTGCGGGCGCAGCACCTGGGTGAGCGTGCCGAGCAGTTCCTCGTCGCTCTCGAAGTTGGCCAGCGTGTTCCCGGTCAGCGTGAACAGGATCGGCTCGTCGCCGACCAAACGGGTCAGCATCTGCGCGAGCTTCTCGATGTTGTCGTCGATCGAGAAGTCGAGCTGCACCGGCAGCGTCTGGGACATCGGGAAGCGCGCGCCCCGGACCGGCTCGAGCGTGCCCATGCGCAGCATCTCGGAGCTCATGTCGACCGGGATGTAGTACATGTCACGGTTGTGCTTGCGCAGGTCACTGAGGACGGTGCGGTCCTTGACGCCGGTGCCGACGCCGAGGCTGACGAGGTGGAAGCCGCCGTTGTCGACGTGCGGTCGGAGCTTGCGCCAGTGCCGCAGAAACGATTCGGTACCGACCTTCATGACCAGGTAGAACGGGTCGTTCGTGGCGTTCGCCCAGGCGATCGTCGGTGCGATACCCCAGTACGAGAAACCGGACGTGATTCGCTTGCCGTCACCGGTCGACGAGAAGGGCCCGCGCAGGTCGGCGGTCAGCGTGGCGAGCTTGTCCGCCTGGTCCTCGCCGACCAGCACCATCGACCAGGCGAAGTCGTCGGATGCCATCGCCTGGTCGAGCTTCTGCACCACTGGTACTGGCTCAGTCACCTCTCACCCCTCACACGATGAGAGGTCAGGTTACCGGTTGCGACCGACTACTGCCGGTCAACTCAGATCGGCGTGACGGCGTCGGCCTCGCGGCCCTTCGGCCCGTCGACGATCTGGAACTCGACGTGCTGGCCGTCCTCGAGCGTCTTGTACCCGTCGGAGACGATCTTGCTCCAGTGCACGAACACGTCGTCCTGCCCGTCAACGGCCAGGAACCCGTACCCCTTGTCCGCGTTGAACCACTTCACGGTGCCGCGCACCATCAAAAACTCCTCGCCCACGGAACCCACTCCAGGGCCCCTCCACTACGCGATCCACAAGCCTAGCCCACCCCCTGCCCACTTCGCCGCACCTCCTGCGGCACCTCCTGCCGCGCCTGCTGCGGCGCCTCCCGCGGTACCGTCCCCGGCGCCGTCTGTGGCGTGGTGTGTGGCGAGGTGAAGGCGGCGGCGAGGCCGGCGGCGGCGACCGCGATCGCCAGCACGTAGGCCGCCCGGTAGCCGGCCATCGGCCCGCCGGAGGCGATCAGCGGTCCCGCGAGCGCGAGGCCGAGCGAGGTGCCGAGTTGCGCCGACGAGTTCAGCACCCCCGCCGCGAGCCCACGATCGGCGTCACGGACGTACGCCGTACCAGCAGTCGTCGAGGCAACCGACGCCAGACCGAGGCTCGCACCCATGACCGCGAAGCCGCCACCCAGGAGCGCGAGCGGGAGACCGTCGGCCGGCAGCGGGAGTAGCAGCAGTACGCCGATCGCGACGCCGACGAATCCGATCAGGAGAGTTCGTCGTACGCCGAGGCGGTGGACAGCAGGCGGACCGGCGAGAGAACCTCCGACGACCGCCAGGTTGAACACCGGAAAGATCAGCCCGGCCTCCGCGGGCGGCAGCCGCAGCGTGTCCTGGACGTACAGCGCGGCCGTCACCATCGCCGGGGTCGTCGCCCCGGTGAGCGCGGCGGCCGTGAGGTTGCCGCCCAGGACGCCCGCGGTCCGGGCGAACCCGGCCGGGAGGAGCGGCTGTCGGGTCGGCCGGTTGGTGCGGGCGAAGCCGCGCAGGACGCGCGCGGTGCGGGTGAGGCCGGAGGGGATGAAGGGCCGTTGAGGCGACCGTTCGATGCGGGTGAAGGCGGCGAGCAGTACGCCGGATGCGGACAGGGCTGCCCAGCCGGTCCAGTCGGAGGCATGGTGGGCTACCTCCGAGAGGCCGAAGGCGAGTAGGCCGATGCCGGTGGTGACCGTGATGGCGCCCGGTAGGTCGAGTGTGGTTTCGCGGCCCTTCACGGTGCCGGGGCCGGGCAGGCTGCGCAGGCTCCACAGGATGGCGACTACACCCAGCGGGACGTTGACGGCGAACACCCAGCGCCAGCCGGCCACCTGGGTAATCAGGCCGCCTAGGAACCAGCCGCTCGCCCCGCCGACAGCTCCCGCGGCTGTCCACCAGCCCAGGGCGCGCCGGGCTGCATCGCGAGGGAGCGCGTCAGACAACGCGGCGAGAGCTGCCGGTGACAACAACGCGGCCCCGGCCCCCTGGAAGAGGCGCGCGATGATCAGCGACGCAGGCGACCAAGCGAGCGCGCAGACCAGCGACGCGACGGAGAACACGGCAAGGCCCAGCCTGAAGACCCGCCGCGAACCGCCGAGGTCGGACACACGCCCGCCGAGCACCAGCAGACCGGCGAGCACGACTGTGTACGCCGTGAACACCCACGGCAGGGTCGCCGCCGGGAAGCCGAGGTCTGCACCTATAGCAGGCAGCGCGGTGGTGACGATGGTCGCGTCCAGCACGACGACGAACTGGGCCACGCAGACGACAGCCCAGCGGCCCGCCGAGGTGTTTCCAGTCAAACGTCTCATGCCAGAAACAGTGCCCGGGCACTTCGCGGTGCAAACTGGTAAAATCCGTTTTGATGGAAACACCTGAACTGCCGCCTGGAATCCGCGAGCTGCCCGTGGTCGCGGGTGACCTCGCGCTCGATTTCGCCAACACGGTCGACGACCCCCTCGGCCCGGAGCGCCACGACCACCTGTCCGACTACCGGGCGCTGCTGTGGTGGTCCCTCCGCGTCGGCATACTCACCGAGACCGACGCCGACCGCCTCCTCACCCGCTCCGCCCCCCGCCGCGCCGCAGCAGTAGTCCGCCGCGCCCACCAGTTGCGCGAAGCAATCAACCGCGCCGCACGACAACTGGCCGACGGAGCCGCCCTCACGAACGGGAAGTCCCGCGCGAGCGACACAGCGGTGGGTGACGTCCGGGCGAGCGGGGCAGCGATGCGGGGAGCGCATGCGAGTGAAGCCGCCGGAGCAGCGGGTGGGGGTGGTGCGGATGCTGCGGGCGGTACGGCGGGTCGTGCGGCGCCTGCGGGTGGTGCGGCGCGTGCGGAAGGTGTGGTGGGTGGGGGCGTGTTGAGTGGGTGGGATGAGTTGCGGGGGTTCGTGGGGGTGGCGGTGGGGCGGAGTGAGTTGGTGGGGCTTCGGCCGGTTTGGCGGTTCGAGGTGTTGGAGTCGCCGTTGTGGCCGGTGGCGTTGGCGGGTTACGAGTTACTGACGGGGCCGCGGGCGGGGCGGATCAAGCGGTGCGCCGGCTGCCCTTGGCTGTTCCTGGACCAGTCCAAGAACGGCAGCCGGCGCTGGTGCTCGATGGAGATCTGCGGCACCAACGAGAAGATGCGCCTCTACGTCTCCCGCCGCGCAGCCCGCCGCACCCAGAACTGACCGACGCCACCTACACGGAGCCCTACGGCGAGCAATGCGGTGAGTAGTGCCGTTGCGACCAGTACTGCGCTTACCCATAGCGGTGCGTGATAGCCGCCGTGGGCGATTGCCGCGCCGCCTAGCGCCGGGCCTGTGGCGGCGCCGGTGTTTAGGGCGGCGGTTGCCAGGGCGCCTGTCAGGATGGGGGTTTCGGCGCCGGCGTACAGGGCGTAGGAGATGAGTGTCGAGCCGACTGCGAAGGACATCGCACCCTGGACGAATAGCAGCGCTACGGTCGGTGCGGCGTACTCGGCGGTCAGGGCGAAGGTGCACCAGCCGAGCAACAAGATGCCTCCGGCAACGAATGTCAGGCGGTGGTCGCGGCGGTCGGCGTAGCGGCCGGCGATGGTGATCCCGACGAATGATCCGACGCCGAAGACGGCGAGCATCAACGGCACCCAGCCGGTCCCGAGGCCGGTTACCTCGGTGAGGACCGGCGACAGGTAGGTGAACGAGCAGAACGTCGCGCCGTTCACGAGTGCCCCGAGGAGCAGCAGTACGGCGAGCCGGGGCCGCAGCCGGAACCCGCCGACGGTCACCGGCCCGATTCCCCGCGCCGGGACCGAACGCAGGATCGCGATCAGCGCGGGCAGCGACACCACGGCGACCGCCCAGAACGCGGACCGCCAGCCGAGGTACCGCCCGAGCATCGCACCCGCCGGTACGCCGACGATGCACGCGAGCGTCGTACCGCCGAGCAGGATCGACGTCGCCCGGCCCTTGGCGTCCGGGCGGACCAGGCTGGTCGCGGTGGCGAGTGCGACGGCGAGGAAACCGGCGTTCGCGAGTGCGGCGAGCACGCGTGTGACAAGCAGGACGGTGAAGCTGGTCGTCAGCGCACCGATCACATGGACGATGAGGAAAACGGTCAGTGTCGCCAGCAGCGTCCGGCGGCGCGGCCAGCGGGCGCCGAGCACCGCGATCGCCGGTGCGCCGACGATCATGCCGAGCGCGAACGCCGACGTCAGCCAGCCGGCGGCCGGGATCGAGATGCCCAGGTCCCGGGCGATGTCCGGGCCGAGTCCGGAGAGCATGAATTCAGAGGTCGCCTGGGCGAAAACAGCCAGACCGAGCAGATAGAGAAGAACAGGCATGGAGGCACTCCGCAACCATGAGAAGACGGCGGCAGGACGGATCGCCTGCCGTGGGTCGTCTCCGGCTGTCCGGTGCACCTCACACGAACGTGTGCGTCACGCGGAACAGCCGGTGGTTACGGTCTGTCGGACTCCGGGCTGGTCACGGCGTGCAGCTTAGAAAACGCTGCACCCGGCCGTCCAGCGAGTAACGGCGCACAGCGGTCCGCCGAGTAAACGCCGTACCGGACCGAGTCAGGTACGACGGGACGCTGCCAGCCCCAGCACCCCGGCGGTGACGAGAAGCAGGGCGCTGGTGACGCCGAGGTCGTCCGGCTGCAGGACGCCGCCGTCGGTCAGCATCCAGATCGTGGCCGCGCCGGTGAGCACCGTGCCGGCCACCACGCCGGGCACGTCAGGTGTAGTCTTCTTCATCAGACTGGTCTCCTTTCGGAGATCGGAGACTGTCGGTGCTGGCTGCTTGAGTAAGCGGCATGTCCCGGTTCCGTATGTACCCGACGCCCGCGCAGCAAGCCTCGTTGCTTGAGCAGTGCAAGCATGCGCGGTTCGTGTGGAACCTCGCCCTGGAGCAGTGGTCGATGTGGAGGCGCGACAACGGCCCGACCCCTGGGCACGTTGAGCAGGCACGCCAACTGACGGAGGCGCGATCCGCGTTCGCGTGGCTGCGGGCTGGATCGCAAACCGTCCAGCAGCAGGCGCTGCGAGACTTCGACCAAGCCGTCAAGAACTTCCGCGCTGGGACGCACGGGCGTCCGACTTGGCGCAAAGCCGGGCTGCATGAGGGGTTCCGCATCGTCGGGCCCCAGGCGTGCCGGATCGTTCAGCTGAACCGGAAATGGGCTGCGGCGCTCGTACCGAAAGTTGGCTGGGTACGATTCCGGTTGTCCCGCGCCATACCGGGCGCGAAGTCCTATCGTGTCACCCGCGATCGAGCTGGCCGCTGGCACATCGCATTCGCTGTGATTCCAGGTCCGATCCCTGCGCCGGCCACAGGGGGAGTTGTCGGGGTGGACCGCGGCGTCGCCGTGTCGGCCGCCTTGTCCACGGGCGAGCTTCTGCGCTGCCCAGATTTGTCGTCGCGTGCCGCGGCGCGGCTCACACATCTGCAACGCCGCTTGGCCCGCTCTCGTCGTGGTTCCAACAGGCGTCGCCGGGTGAAGTCCGCGATCGCCAAACTGCATGCTCACGCCGCAGATCGCCGCAAGGACTGGGTCGAGAAAGTCACGACCGGCCTCGCTCGGCGGTTTGACGTCATCCGCGTCGAGGATCTGGGCGTCGCTCGGATGACCCGACGCCCCAAACCAAGGCCTGACTTCGCGCGTCCGGGGAGCTATCTGCCAAATGGTCGTCGCGTCAAAGCCGTGCTCAACCGGGGGATCTTGGCTAATGGGTGGGGCAGCCTCGTACGCCGCCTGGAGGAAAAGGCACCGGGACGGGTCGAGAGGATCAATCCTGCGTACACTTCGCAGACCTGCAGTGTCTGTGGGCATCGCGCACCGGAGAACCGCGAGAGCCAAGCGGTCTTCCGATGTGTTGCCTGTGGGCATCAGGCGCACGCGGACGTGAACGCGGCTAGCAGCATCGCGGCCGGACGGGCCGTGAGCGCACGCCGAGAGATGCCAGGACGGGTCTCGCCGAAGCGTGAACCTCAACTCGCTACCTCCGTGTAGTAGTTGTAATCCCCACCTGCGGGAAGGGGAGGACGTCAACCGCGTTCCACCTTGATGCTGCCGAGTTTCAGGTTCAGGTCCAGGGTGACCTGCTCGCCGGCCTTGCCGTCGGCGCCGAGGTCGTCGAGCGTCAACTGCGCATTATGGCCGCCGCGGTTCTCGTTCAGGAAGGCCACGTCGCCCATCTCGGTCGACAGCTTGCCCTTCAGGTCGACGTCCGCCGGGACCTTGACGACCACCTCGCCGACGCCGCCGTTCACCTGGACCCGGGCACCCGGGCCGAACGTCGCCTTGGTCAGGTCCAGGCGCACCGACCCGGCGTCGAACTCGTAGCTCGTGCCGGTCGCGGTGATCGTCTGCCCGGTCGGCGCGACGTAGTTCGTGTCCGCGAAGTTCCGCGGTACGGCGGGGAACACCGTGCTGGCCACCGCGCCCATCGCGAGCAGGATGCCCAGCGGCAGCAGCGCCAGCGTGCGGCCGACGAAACCGCCGAGCAGCATGCCCGCGCCGAGCGTGGCCAGGCCGATGACCAGCATGGTCGCCGTCGAGGCGCCCGCCAGCGCGGCGATGCCGATCGCGAGACCGGTCAGCACGACGACGAGCGACTTGACCCCGCGCATGCCCTTCGCGGGCGGTTCGGCGGCCTTGGTCGCGGCCGGCGCGCCGGTGCCGCCAGGGCCGCTCGTGCCGCCTGGGCCGGCGGGCTCGTCGACGTACAGGCCGAGAGGGTCGTCCTCGGTCCACACAGGCTGGACCGGTTCGACGGTGCGGTCCTGGGGTCGCTGTGTGGCCGAGGACGACGGACCCGCCGGGGGAACTGGCGGGTCGGTCCGGGGCGGCGTGTACGCCGACATTGGTTGCTGCGCGGTCGGCTGCTGAGCGGCGTACGGCGCCGTCGAAGCCTGACCGGCGTACGGTGCACTCGAAGCTTGCCCGCTCGGAGCCTGACCGGTGTACGGCGCGCTCGGAGCCTGACCGCCGTACGGCGTGGTCGGCTGCTGGCCGGGCGCCGCCGGGTAGGTGACGTCCTGGGGACGCCCGTTGGAGCCCTGGCGGCTGTTCTTGCGCTGCTTGGCGACGAGCCAGATGATCGCGAGCACGATCAGCGGACCGGGCACGAACCGGCCGAAGTCGAACGACGACATCATCGCGATCCCGGCGAACACGCAGACCCCGATCACCACCGGCCACAGCCACGGGTGGTCGGGCCGGACCCGGTCGCCGAGCACGCCCTGGGCCGCCGAGCGGTCGCTGCCCTCGTCGGGCATCAGCACCCAGGCGGCGATGTAGAAGATGATGCCCGGGCCGCTGAGGATCAGCACCGCCATCACCACGCGGACCAGCACCGGGTCGATGTTCAGACCGCGGCCGATTCCGCCGCAGACACCCGCGACCCAGCGGTCCGACCTGCTGCGCCGCCAGCTCTGGGGGTTCTGCAGGCTGCTGCGGTCGAACCCGGCGGGTCCACTCTGGTTCTGCTCCATGACACCGATACTCGCGCGGAGCGGCCCCTGATCACATCGGGGATGCCCCCTGAGGACCCCCGGAGTCGTGAGATTTCGGGGTTGTCCCCGAGCGGACCCTGAGCCGGGCGGGCGCGCGCTGAGGAGGCGGCCGGGGACAAGCCTGCTGGTGTCGGGCCGGTCCGCATGTGACGATCGGTGGTGATGAGCCAGCCAGCAGCAGCGCCGCCGGGCGGAACCTCCGCGCACGGAGGTCAGCCCGAGCCGACCCCTGGGCAGAACCAGGACCAGTGGCGCTACAAGGGCTGGGGCCCGCAGGGACCGGGGCAGTACCAAGGACCGTACGCCGCCTACGCCGCGCGGATGGGCAACCAGCAGCAGTACGGCGGCCCGGGCGGAGCGCAGTACGCGAATCCGGGCGGTGCGCAGTACGGGACCCCGCCCTACCCGCCGTACTCAGGCATCCCGCCCCGGCCCTCCGCCGACGGGCCGGTGCGTCGGGCGTACCGGCGTACCGAGGGCCGTGTCGTCGCCGGTGTGGCCGGTGGCGTGGCGGATCACCTCGGCGTGTCCGACACCGTCGTACGGCTGGTGCTGATCGCGACCACGGTGTTCGGCGGCTTCGGCGTGCTGATCTACGCGGCGCTGTGGTTCCTGATGCCGCTCGCCCCGGAGACCATGCCGACCGCTCCGGGCCTGGCCGCGCACACGCGCAGCGGACTGCGGACCGACGAGCCGCCGGCGCCCGTCGCCGAGGCGAAGCAGCGGAAGCGGGAGAAGAGCCGCGGCCAACTGCCCGCGCTCGTGGCCATCGGCGCCGGACTGCTGATCCTGCTGCAGGTCGCCGGACTCGGGATCGCCGGGAAGCTGTTCTGGCCGCTGGTGTTCGCCGCGACCGGTCTGGCGCTGATCTGGCGGCAGGCGGACGAGAGCCAGAAGGACAAGTGGACCCAGGACATCCGGGTCCCGATCCTGGGCCTGGTACTCGGCAAGGGCGGCTGGAAGTCGCTGATCCGGATCGGCGTCGGGCTGGTGCTGATCGGCACCGCGGTCACCTTGTTCCTGGTGCAGAACGGCCGGCTCTCGATGGTCGGCGACGTCCTGATCGCGCTGCTGCTCGCGGTGGTCGGGATCGGGGTCATCGCCGGGCCCTGGGTGCACCGGCTGACCCGCGACCTGAACGCCGAGCGCGCCGAACGGGTCCGCTCCCAGGAGCGCGCCGACATGGCCGCGCACCTGCACGACTCGGTGCTGCAGACGCTGGCGCTGATCCAGAAGCAGGCGGACGACCCGAAGGCGGTCGCCCGGCTGGCACGTTCGCAGGAGCGCGAGCTGCGGTCCTGGCTGTACGACGAGGACGCGCACGCGGACCAGACGATCGCGGGCGCCGCGAAGCAGGCGGCCGCCGAGGTCGAGGACTCGCACGGCGTCCCGATCGAGGTGGTCACGGTCGGCGACTGCGACCTGACCGAGCCGCTGGCCTCGATGGTGCGGGCCGCCCGGGAGTCGATGGTGAACGCGGCCAAGCACTCGGGTGCTGCGAAGATCGACGTGTTCGTCGAGGTGGACGGCGACCGGGTGGAGATGTTCGTCCGCGACCGCGGCAAGGGCTTCGACGTCGACGAGGTCCCGGACGACCGGCTCGGCTTGCGGCACAGTGTGATGGGCAGGATGGAACGGCACGGCGGCCGCGCGACGGTGCGGTCCGATCCGGAGACAGGGACCGAAGTGCGACTGGAGATGGACAGATGAGCAGCAGGCGGGTTGTCGTCGTCGACGATCACGACATGTTCCGGGCCGGGGTACGCAGCGAGATCGGCGCCGCGGTCGACATCGTCGGGGAGGGATCAGACGTCGACACCGCGGTGAAGGCGATCGTCGGCACCGAGCCCGACGTCGTGCTGCTCGACGTCCACCTGCCCGGCGGCGGTGGCACCGAGGTGATGAAGCAGGTCCACCAGCGGCACCCGGACGTCAAGTTCCTGGCGCTGTCGGTGTCGGACGCCGCCGAGGACGTGATCGGCGTGATCCGGGCCGGCGCCCGCGGGTACGTGACCAAGAACATCTCCGGCACCGAGCTGGTCGACGCGATCAACCGGGTCGCCGAGGGCGATGCGGTGTTCTCGCCGCGGCTGGCGGGGTTCGTGCTGGACGCGTTCTCGGGCGCGATCGACATCGCGTCGGTGGACGAGGACCTGGACCGGCTCTCCCAGCGCGAGCGCGAGGTCCTGCGGCTGATCGCCCGCGGCTACGCCTACAAGGAGGTCGCGCGGGAGCTGTTCATCTCGGTGAAGACCGTCGAGACCCACGTCTCCTCGGTACTCCGGAAACTCCAGCTCTCGAACCGCCACGAACTCACCCGCTGGGCCACCGACCGCCGCCTCGTCTAGCGACCGCTCGAGGTGTAGGGGAGCAGGGCCATTTCGCGGGCGTTCTTGATCGCGCGGGCTACCTGCTTCTGCTGCTGTGGTGTCAGGCCGGTGACCCGGCGCGACCGGATCTTGCCGCGGTCGGAGATGAACTTCCGCAGCAGCGCGGTGTCCTTGTAGTCGATGTAGGTGATGCCGTCGCGGTCCAGCGGGTTCTGCTTCGGCTTCCGCTTCCCGGTCGGGGCCGGCCGTCGTGCCATGGCGCCTCTCCTTTGTTGAATGTCGTTTTCAATTAGAGTAGCGCAAGAGTCCGCCGGTGGCGCGTTTCGGTCCTGGCATCGATCCGCCACTCCGGTACGGCGGTCCGCGTTGGGCGGCTGTTATACCGTCGACTCTTATGGAGCGGAATCTCACAGCCGATCAGCTCGCGCTCTTCGAGAAGGAGTTCGCGTCGAACCCGCAGTACCGGGTGATGCAGAACGCCGTCACGCAGACGCCGGTCAACAGCCTTGCCCTGGATCGCCAGATCGTCACCTCGATGGACCATTCGGTGTCCCATCTGCTGGACGACTGGAAGGTGACAAACCAGAAGAAGAGCGGCCGCTGCTGGCTGTTCGCCGGGCTGAACCTGCTCCGGGCCGGCGCGGCCGAGAAGCTCGGCGTCAAGGACTTCGAGTTCTCCCAGAACTACCTGCTGTTCTGGGACAAGTTCGAGCGTTCGAACTTCTTCCTCGAGGCGATCATCGAGACCGCCGGCCGGGACGCCGACGACCGGACCGTCGCGCACCTGCTGTCCGACCCGATCGGTGACGGCGGCCAGTGGAACATGTTCGTCGCGCTGGTCCGCAAGCACGGCCTGGTGCCGAAGTCGGCGATGCCGGAGACCGAGAGCTCGTCCGCGACCGCGCAGATGAACGACGTACTGCGCAAGCTGCTCCGCCAGGGCGCGCGCGACCTGCGGGCGCTCGACGGCGACGAGGCGCGCCGCGACCGCAAGCGCGAGATCCTGACCACCGTGCACCGGGTGCTGAGCATCCACCTCGGGACGCCGCCGCAGAAGTTCCTCTGGCAGTGGAAGGACAGCGACAAGGGCTTCCACCGCGACGGCTGGACCACCCCGACCGAGTTCGCGGCGGCGTACGTGCAGCTGCCCGTCGACGAGTACGTGTGCCTCGTGCACGACCCGCGCGCGACCAGCCCGGTCGGCAAGACCTTCACCGTCGACTTCCTCGGCAACGTCATCGACGCCCCGCCGGTGGTGTACCTGAACGTCGACATCGACCTGATGAAGCAGCTCACGCAGGACGCGATCGTCGGCGGCGAGCCGGTCTGGTTCGGCTGCGACGTCGGCAAGCAGATGAACGCCGACCTCGGCTTCTGGGACGCCAACCTGTACGACTACGGCTCGGTGTACGACACCGAGTTCACGCTGGACAAGGCCGAGCGGCTGGTGCACCACGAGACGCTGATGACACACGCGATGCTGTTCACCGGCGTCGACGTGGTGGACGGCAAGCCGCGGCGCTGGCGGGTCGAGAACTCGTGGGGCGACGAGAAGGCCGACAGCGGCTTCTGGACCATGAACGACTCGTGGTTCGGCGAGCACGTCTTCGAGATCGCCGTCCGCCGCTCCGCACTGCCGGCCGAGCTCCAGGCCCGCCTGGACGACGAGCCGATCGTGCTCCCCGCGTGGGACCCGATGGGTGCGCTGGCCGATCAGGCCTAGCGGATCAGACTCAGCGCTTCGGACGGACGCTCCAGGGTCGGCAGGTGGCCGGCCCACGGGAGGTCGATCCGCTCGGCCGCCGGCAGCCGTTCGGCGAGGTAGTCCGCGCTGTCGGTGAAGAACGCGAAGTCATGCGCGCCCGTGATCAGTCGCACGGGCGCGCTGATCTTCTCCGGCTCGACCGGCCATTCCTCGTTGTCCACGTCACCCGCGGCCAGCTGTACGTCGTACGCGCGCTTCTGCATCACGCGCAGCAGTTCGCGGGCCTCGTCGTCGGCCTCGGGGCCGATCCAGCGGCGGACGGTGAGCTCGGTCGCGCCGTCGACGTCGCCGGCCTCGAGCAGCGCGTTCTCCTCGGCCCAGACCGCGCGTACTTCGTCGTCCGGCTGCACGTTGTCGGTCGGCGCGCAGATCAGCACGAGCCGCGAGAAGAGCTCCGGCCGCCGGCTCGCGACCTGCTGTACGACGTACCCGCCGTACGACGCCCCGACCGCGATCACGTCCCGCGCGCCGAGCTCCTCGAGCAGCGCGAGCAGGTCGCCCGCGTCGGAGTACTTCGCACCCGGCTCCAAGGTCGTCTCGCCGTACCCGCGCAGGTCGAGCGTGATCACGCGATGATCGGCCTTCAGCTCCGCCACCTGCCGAGCCCACATCCGCGAATCGGCCACCCCCGCGTGCACCAGCAACAGATCCGGGCCCTGCCCGGTCACCGCATAAGCAATCGTCATGGCTGCACCTTCCAGCCCAGGCTGCCACGGGGCAACCGGATTAAGGTCACACGCGGACGACGGTGAAGGCTTCGGCGTAGTGGTTGGGTGGGAGGCCGAAGGTGGTGGCTACCTGGGCGAAGTTGGCTCGGATGGCGGTGCGGAGGCCGTCGGGGTCGCGGTGCTGGCTGGTGTGGGACATCAGGGCGGCCAGCTTCTGGTCGAACGTGTCGGTGATGTCGACGTAGTGGTTCGCGGTCGGGTGGTCCATCATCCAGAGTTCGCCGACGTCCCACGCCTCCTCGTCGAGGTCCGAGTACGCGTACGGGTTGCCCGCTGCCGGGTAGAACGCGCGGACGGCCGCCTCGGCGGCGGCCATGTGGTCGGGGTGCGAGACCTGCAGGCGGTGCCACGAGCGTTCCGGCGACTGGGTCAGCAGCCGTTGCGGGCGGACCTGGCGGATCACCCGGCTGATGTCGCGGACCAGCTGCGCGGTCGGCTCGACGGCGCCGTCCTGGTACCCGAGGAAGTGCAGCTCGTGGACCCCGACGTGCTGCGCGGCGGCCGTCTGCTCGGCCCGTCGTACGCCGGGGATCTCGGCGCGGTCGCGCTCCGGTTCGAAACCGCCCGCCTGCCCGTCGGTGACGATGCAGTACTGGACGTCGATCCCGGCCTTGGTCCACAGCGCGACCGTCCCGGCGCCGCCGAAATCGATGTCGTCGGGGTGCGCGACAACCACCAGGACACGCTCGATCTCGCTGTCCGGCCGCGGGTCCGCCTGAGGCACAGTCACAGCCCAGACCATAGCTGCTTGCCCAGATGGGCACAGTGGAATTCATGGAGTTCGGTGGCACGTGCGACCCGCGCGACGCCGGCTTCGACGCGGACCGGCTGGCGGAGGCGGTCGAGCTGGTCGAGGCCCGCGGCGCGGCCGCGCAACTG
This sequence comes from Kribbella sp. HUAS MG21, assembly GCF_040254265.1. GTDB lineage: Bacteria > Actinomycetota > Actinomycetes > Propionibacteriales > Kribbellaceae > Kribbella. The sequence goes on along the minus strand of NZ_CP158165.1, from coordinate 1,150,231 downwards.
TGCGTCGTCCGGCACGGCCGGGTGGTGCTCGACCGCTCCTTCGGGTGTTCACCGAACGCGTTGTTCTGGCTCTTCTCCGCGAGCAAGCCGTACCTCGCCGTCGTCATCCACCAGCTGGTCGAATCCGGCCGGTTGCACCTGGACGACGCAGTGGCGGCGTACTGGCCCGAGTTCGCGCGCAACGGCAAGCGCGAGATCACCGTCCGCGAGGTACTGCGGCACCGGTCCGGGGTGTCGAGCGCCGGGTCGTACGTCGGGGAGCTCCGCGCGATGACCGACTGGGACCGGTCGCTGCGCCGGATCGAGGACACCAGGCCCCGGTGGCCGATCGGCACCGTCGCCTACAGCCCGCTGGCGTTCGGGTTCATCCTCGGCGAGGTCGCGCGGCGGTGCACCGGGCTGCCGATCGACGAGCTGGTACGGCGTTCCGTCCTCGAGCCGGTCGGTACCGAGGAGACGTACCTCGGCCTGCCACCGGACTTGTGGGGCCGGCACGTCCCGATCAGGGCGACCGGTCCGGTCGGGCCGTTCATCCAGTCCGTCGTGAACAAGCGCAGTACCCGCGAGGCCGTCGTACCGGCGGCCGGGATCTCGACCACGGCGCGGGAGCTGGCCGCGTTCTACCAGACGTTGCTGGACGGCCGGCTGTTGCGGCCGGAGTCGCTGGCGGTCGCGGTGGAGCCGAGCAGCGAGGGGGAGTACGACCCGGTCGCGCGGGCGCCGATCCGCTGGTCGCAAGGGTTCCAGCTCGGCGGGCCGCGCTGGATGGAGGGCGCGGTGTCGTCGCTGGGGTCGTTGAGCAGCCCGCGGGCGTTCGGCCACAACGGCAGCAACTGCTGCGTCGGCTGGGCCGACCCGGATCGCCAGATCGCCTACGCGCTGCTGACCAACCGGGTCGGCCGGCCGAAGCCGGACCTCGCCCACCACGCCGCCGTGGCCGACAAGGTGCTGGCGGCGGTGGGGTAGCGATCTCCAGGCCATCACAATCCGAGGCGCCCGGCCTCGCCAACCGGTGGCGATCGGTGGCGGCGTGATTGTGATGGCCTGGGGATCGGCTCAGGCCAAGGCAGGGAGCGGGGTGCGTTCGGCGATCACGTGGTCGACAATGCCGTACTCCTTGGCGCTCTGCGCGGTCAGCACGTGGTCCCGGTCGGTGTCGTGCCGGAGGCGCTCGACGGTCTGGCCGGTGTGCCGCGCGAGGATTTCCTCGACCTGGCCGCGAACCCGGACCACCTCGTCCGCCTGCAGGATCAGGTCCGGGATGGTGCCCTGACCGCGCCCGGCCGGCTGGTGCAGCACGATCCGCGCGTGCGGCAGGACCGCCCGGCTGCCCGGCGTACCGGCCGCCAGCAGGACCGCGCCCGCGGAGATCGCCTGCCCGACGCAGAACGTCGCGATCGGGGACTGGATGTACTGCATCGTGTCGTAGATCGCGAGCATCGCGGTCATGTCTCCGCCCTCGCAGTTGATGAAGATCCTGATCTCCTGGTCCGGCTTGTCCGCCTCCAGGTGCAGGAGCTGCGCGATCAGCGCGTTCGCGACGCCGGCGTCGATCCCGGTGCCGATGTAGATGATCCGCTCGGCCAGCAGGTGCGAGTAGACGTCCATGATCCGCTCGCCCCGCGGGTGCTGGGCGATCACGTTCGGGATGGTGTAGGTGCTCATGCCGCCGCCCTCCTGGGCATCACCTGGTCGAAGGACTCGACGATGTGGTCGATGAAGCCGTACTCGCGGGCCTGTTCCGCGGTGTACCAGTGGTCGTGCCGCGAGTCCTCGTGCACGGTCTCGAACGACTGCCCGGTGTCGCTCGCGATCAGCCCCAGGACGGTGTCGCGGATGTGCCGCAGGTCGTTCGCCTGGATCTCGATCTCCACCGCGGAGCCGCCGATCCCGGCCGAGCCCTGGTGCATCAGTACCCGCGCGTGCCGGAGGGCGTAGCGCTTGCCCGGCGTACCGGCCGAGAGCAGGAACTGCCCGGCGCTGCACGCCAGCCCGATCGCCAGCGTCGACACGTCGCACGGCACCAGCCGCATCACGTCCCGGATCGCCAGCATCGACGGCACCGAGCCGCCGGGCGAGTGGATCCACAACGCGATGTCGGTGTCCGGGTCCTCAGCCGCCAGCGACATGATCTGGCTGGCGATCAGGGTCCCGTTGTCGTCGTCGAGTACGCCGTCCAGTACGACGATCCGCTGCCCGAGCAGCCGCTGCCGGGCGGTCTCGTTGAACAGCGGCGGTTTCATCTCATCTGCCATGTCATCCACCCTGACCGGCGGGAACGGCCGGGCCCAGCTTTTCTGCTGTCGGCAACTCTGCCCACAGCAAACGCGTTCAGAGGACCTTCGCCAACTCCGCCGCGAAGTCGGCCGGGAAGGCGTGTCCCAGACCTGGGATCCGCTCGATCGTGATGCCGGTCAGCTGGTCGGCCGCGGCGTCCACGACCTCGAGCAGATCGTCGTCGGCGCCGATCCAGATCGTTGCCGGCGACAACGGCCCTAGTTCCCGGCGGTCCGGCAGCCGGCGCAGGGCGGGAGCCATCGCGAGCACGCCGTCCACCGGCACCGGCTCCCCGCTGAACGCCCAGTCGAGCGCCACCCGCCCACCAGCCGAGAACCCCGCCGCAACGACCGGCAGCCGCCCACCCACCGGCAGTCCGTGCGCCGGCAGCTCGGCGAGGGCGCGGGCGATGTCCGCCCGGGCCTGCTCCGGGTCCGGCCAGGTGCGATACATCGGCGATATCCGGTACGACGACTGCACGCAAACGAGCGCATACCCGAGCTCGAGCACCCCCGCCCAATCCCGAAGCGCATGCTCCGCCCGCTGCCCCGCCCCGTGCAACGCAACCACGATCCCAACAGCTTCACCCGAGGGAAGTGCGATGAGCGGCCGGGCCGGTTCGTTCGTTGCGCGTGCCTCCGACACTCCGACCAGTTCCCGCAACTCGGGACGGTCCCGGAGGGCGGTCAGGTCGTCGTCCTCGGTGAGGATCTCCGGTCGCCACCATGCGCCCGCCGTACTCGCCTCCTGCAACACCCGCAGCGCTGCGTCGGCGTCGCCGGCCGCGCCTAGCAGGCACGCCTTCAGGTGGGCGAGTTCGGCGGACCATACCTCCAGCCCGGCGCTCTCCGCGTCCAGCAGCTCGACCGCGGCGCCGTACTGCTGCTCGCCGTAGAGGACCTCGACCCGGTCCACCAGGTCGTCGTACCGCAGTTCCGAGGCGTCCACGGGGCCGATCCTCGCAGCCCGGGACCCGCGGTTCGAACCGGTTTTCGGTAACTGTCGGGGGGAGCGCCTAAGGTGTTGGGTGATGACTACGCTGTTCTCGCCTGATGAGCTCCCGGTGCCGCTGGAGGAGCCGACGACGTCCCGGACCGACCCGGAGAAGCTGCTCGAGGGGCTGAACCCGCAGCAGCGGGCGGCCGTCGTGCACGCCGGCAAGCCGCTGCTGGTGGTCGCCGGCGCGGGGTCGGGCAAGACCCGCGTGCTGACCCGCCGGATCGCGTACCTGCTGGCCGCCCGGGACGCGCATCCCGGCTCGATCCTGGCCATCACGTTCACGAACAAGGCCGCCGCCGAGATGCGCGAGCGCGTCGTCGACCTGGTCGGCCCGCGGGCGAAGCTGATGTGGGTCTCGACCTTCCACAGCTCGTGTGTGCGGATCCTGCGCCGCGACATCAAGCGGTTCGGGATCAGCTCGACGTTCTCGATCTACGACGACACCGACTCGCGCCGGCTGATGACGCTGGTCTGCCGCGAGCTCGACCTGGACGTGAAGCGGTACAACCCGCGCGCCGTGCTGAACTGGATCAGCACCCAGAAGAACGAGCTGATCGACCACGAGACGGCCGCCGCGAAGGCGGAGAACCATCTCGAGGAGACGTACGCCGAGTGCTACCGGATCTACCAGGAGCGGCTCGCGCAGGCGAATGCGCTGGACTTCGACGACCTGCTGATGACCACGGTCAACCTGCTGCAGGCCTTCCCGGAGGTCCGGGAGTACTACCGGCGCCGCTTCCGCCACGTCCTCGTCGACGAGTACCAGGACACCAACCACGCGCAGTACACCTTGATCCGCGAGCTGTGCGGCGAGGATCCGGCGGACTACAACGGCCCGACGGCGCCGCCGGCCGAGCTGATGGTGGTCGGTGACTCGGACCAGTCGATCTACGCGTTCCGCGGGGCCACGATCCGCAACATCCTCGCGTTCGAGGAGGACTTCGCCGGCGCCGAGACGATCCTGCTGGAGCAGAACTACCGCTCCACCCAGACGATCCTGACCGCGGCCAACGCGGTGATCGCCCGCAATGAGGGCCGGAAGGCGAAGAACCTCTGGTCCGACCAGGGGCAGGGCGAGCAGATCGCGGTGTACGTCGCCGACAACGAGCACGACGAGGCGCAGTTCGTCGCCGACGAGATCGACCGGCTCACCGACGCGGAGGGGATCAAGCCGTCCGACGTCGCGGTGTTCTACCGGACCAACGCGCAGTCCCGGGTCTTCGAAGAGGTCTTCATCCGCACCGGCCATCCGTACAAGGTGGTCGGCGGCGTCCGGTTCTACGAGCGCAAGGAGGTCCGCGACGCGCTCGCGTACCTGCGGGTGCTGGTGAACCCGGAGGACACGGTCTCGCTGCGCCGGATCATGAACGAGCCGAAGCGCGGCATCGGCGACCGGGCCGAGGCCGCGATCGAGGCGCTGGCCGCGCGGGACCGGATCTCGTTCGCGCAGGCGATGCGCCGGGCGCAGGACGCGCCGGCGATGGCCTCGCGCTCGGTCAACGCGGTGCAGGCGTTCGTGGACATCCTGGACGAGCTGACCGCGATGGTGGACTCGGGCGCGCCGCCGGACGACATCCTGGACGTCGCGCTGCACCGTTCGGGGTACTACGAGACGCTGCAGAAGTCCCCGGACCCGCAGGACGAGACCCGCCTGGAGAACCTGGACGAGTTTGTCAGCGTGGCCCGCGAGTTCGTCGAGGAGCGCACCGCCGCCGGCGAGCCCTCCGACCTGCAGGCGTTCCTGGAGCGGATCTCGCTGGTCGCCGACGCCGACCAGATCCCGGACGCGGCCGCCGACGGCGGTGTGGTCACGTTGATGACCCTGCACACCGCGAAGGGCCTGGAGTTCCCGGTGGTGTTCCTGACCGGCATGGAGGACGGCGTCTTCCCGCACTCCCGCTCGCTCACCGACCTGAAGGAGCTCGAGGAGGAGCGCCGGCTCGCGTACGTCGGCATCACCCGGGCCCGGCAGCGGCTCGCGATCTCGCGCGCGGCGGTCCGTTCGGCGTACGGCGCTCCGCAGCACAACCCGCCGTCCCGGTTCCTCGAGGAGATCCCGGCCGAGCTGCTCGACTGGCGCCGCGACGAGTCCGCGATCACCCGCTGGTCCGGCACTGGCACCACCCGCGGCAGCGGCATCCCCAGCCGGTACGAACCGGCCCGGCGGACCGCCTCCGACAAGCCGGTGATCAGCCTGAATCCGGGCGACCGGGTGGTCCACGACAGCTTCGGGATGGGCACCGTCGTGGTCGTCCGCGGCGAGGGTCAGCAGGCCCAGGCGGACATCGACTTCGGGTCCGAAGGCGTCAAGCGTTTGCTCCTGCGTTACGCGCCGGTCGAGAAGATCTAAGTCAACTTCTTGGACTTCTGCGTTGCATCTGACCCGGAGATTGAGACAATCGAGGATCTTCGGCCCCTCCCGGAAGCGCGCCCCCCATGTCCAAGTCGTCGGCCAGTAACCGCCGGATCATCCTGGCGGGAGCGAATCCTGGGCTCCGGCTGTTCGACGAGAACGGCAAGGTCACGGCGTACGCCTCGATCTGGATGGTCGACTGGTCGATCCGCGGCTCCGGTACGGCGGTCGTGCTCTGGTTCGACGGGATCGTCCGGGTGGTCTCCGAGGACGTCGACCTGGCGGCCTGGCTGGAGCGGTACTTCGTGCGCTCGTTCCTCGAGGTCCAGGGCCTGCCGTGGCACGAGCCGGCGGTCGAGCGGGACCTGGTGCAGGTCTCGATGAACCTGGCCGACGGGCTGAGCGCGAAGGCCGCGGACATCCAGATCGAGATGAGCGGTGTGCTGGACCGACGGCTGTTCGCGACCGACAACTTCCAGCTCGCCGAGGGCAACCACAGCCTCAGCCTGGTGATCGCCCCGGTCCGCTCCGCGACCGTCTCGATCGGCGGCGCCTCGGTGCCGGGGTTCGTGCAGGTCGACGGCTCGCCGGACAAGCCGGGCTCGTCCGCGTTCCTCACCACGGCCGAGGTCTGGCAGCGCTGACCTGTCCCTTACGCTGTAAGCCCCAGCGTTGGAAGGGACGGACGTGGCACAGGCGAACCCGCGGGCCCCGCTGAGCCGCGACCTGGTGCTCCGGGCCGCGGCCGCGATCGCCGACGCCGACGGCCTCGAGGCGGTCACGATGCGGAAGGTCGGCGAGGCGGTCGGCGCCGAGGCGATGTCGCTCTACCACCACGTCGCCAACAAGGGCGACCTGCTCGACGGCCTCGTCGACCTGGTGATGGCCGAGATCGACGAGCTCGTCGAGCGCACCGCCGTACCGGACGACGGCTGGCAGCAGGCGATGCGCCGCCGGATCCTGGGGGCGCGCGAGGTGATGCTGAAGCACCCGTGGGCGCCGCGGCTGTTCGAGACCCGGACCACGATGAGCCTCGCGGTGATCAAGTACCACGACCAGCTGGTCGGGTTGATGCGCGCGGGCGGGTTCTCGTACGACCTCGCCCATCACGCGCTGCACGCGCTGGGCAGCCGGGCGCTCGGGTTCTCCCAGGAGCTCTTCGACCCGGCCGCCGGTGCGGATCCGGGGTCGGAGCGAATGCTGCGGGACGTGGCGGACCAGGTCCCGCACCTGGTCGGCATGGTGGCGGAGATCGCGCACGACGACCCGGACAGCACGATCGGCTGGTGCGACGACCAGGCCGAGTTCGAGTTCGCGCTCGACCTGCTGCTCGACGGCCTCGCCCGGCGGCGCTGACGCCGTACCCCGGCTGACCTCTTGACGCCCCTTACGGCGTAAGGCAACCTTACGTCGTAAGGAGACTTACGTTGTAAGGGGGAGTGGGATGAAGGCCATCGTCCAGCACGAGTACGGATCACCCGACGTCCTGGCGTTCGCCGACGTGGAGAAGCCGCGACCTGCCGCCGGAGAGGTGCTGGTGCGGGTCGAGGCGGCGTCGGTCAACGCGCGCGACTGGCATGTGCTCCGCGGCGATCCGTACGTCGCCCGCCCGTCCGCCGACCTCGGCTGGCGGCGGCCGAACGTACCGATCCGCGGCACGGACTTCGCCGGCCGGGTGGAAGCGGTCGGCGCGGGCGTCGACCTCCAGGTAGGGCACGAGGTGTACGGCGAGGCGCCGGGGGCGTTCGCGGAGTACGTCGCCGTACCGCAGGACCGGGTCGCCGCGAAACCGGCCAACCTCAGCTTCGAGGAGGCAGCCGCGCTGCCGCTGGCGGCGAACACCGCGCTGGTCGGGCTGCACGACACCGCGAAAGTGCAGGCGGGTCAGCGGGTCCTGATCAACGGCGCGGCCGGCGGGGTCGGCACATTCGCGGTCCAGCTCGGCAAGGCGCTCGGCGCGACGGTGACGGCCGTCTGCAGCAGCAGGAACGTCGACCTGGTCGCCTCGCTCGGCGCCGACGACGTCGTGGACTACACGACCTCGGACTTCAGCCGGCTGGGGCGGCGGTACGACGTCGTACTCGATCTCGTCGGCAACCGGTCGCTGACAGCGTTGCGGCGGGTCCTGGTTCGCCGCGGCGCGCTTCTGCTCTCGGGTGGCGGGCTGTACGGCGGCGGCAGTGTGTTCGGTCCGCTCGCGCTGATCGTCCGCGGACAGCTCGCGGCGCCGTTCGTTGCGCAGCGCATCGAGGTGTTCAGCGCTGTTCCCAGCCGCGCCAACCTCACGGCGTTACGCGAGTACGCCGAAGCCGGCCGGCTCACCCCGGTCGTCGACCGGACCTACCCGCTGTCAGCCGCCGCCGAGGCGATCCGCTACGTCGAGGCGGGGCACGCCCGCGGCAAGGTCGTGATCACCGTGTGAGGGTCCACCAGTTCTCCATCCGCGCGACCGCGCGCCGGTCGCCGTCGACCGCCCGCTGGAGCCGGAACAGGTACGCCGCGATGCCGGCCGCACCCTGCATCCAGCCGACGCCCGGAGGCAGCAGGGGATCCTCGTTGCGGTGCTCGACGAAGCGCCAGTACCCCTCCGGGCGGGCGTGGTCGACCAGCGTGTCACCCAGCCGTCCGGCGAACTCCAGGTCTCGCTCGTCGCCGTCGCGGAGCCAGGTGTCGAGGAACGCGTCGCCGACGCCGGCCGTACCGCAGCAGCGGCCGTCGTTGTCCCAGAAGCCCGGATGCAGGCGCTCGGGGATCCCGGAGTACCGGACGCTGTCGAGGCAGCGGCGGCGCCAGATCGCGGGCGTTTCACCGGCGATCTCCGGTACGGCGGCGTACTCGAGGGCGCTGAACGCCGCCGCGGTGCCGGCGCCGCCGTGACACCAGTTGAAGGTGTATTCGTCCCCGTGCCGCTCCGACCACGGGATCACCCGCGGCACCCGGAAGCCCTTCTCGTCGGTGATGCCGATCGTCACCAGGTGCTCAGCCCCACGCCGCGCCGCGTCGACCAGCTCCGGCCGGTCGAGCTCGACGCCGGCCACCGCGAGCACCGCCACGATCCCGGCCAGCCCGTGCGAGAAGTTCGGCATCTCGGTCGGCTCCACGGTGTAGAACCGCCGCGGCACGAAGAGCCAGTTCAGCCCGGCCGGCGTGACCTCCTGCTCCGCAAGCAGCCAGTCAGCACTCCATCCGCCCAGACGCCGGGCTGTGACGTTCGGGCTCTGCCGGAGAGCCCACAAGGCGCCCATCAGCACCGATGCGGTACCGAGGGTGGCGTCGTTGCAGCGGGCGTTCTCGTGGTACTTCGGGGGCTCCAGGAACGACTGCGCCCAGCCGCCGTGCTCGTCGTCGACGAGTGCGGCCAGCCGGTCCAAAGCAGCAGCCGAACCGGGTTCGCCGAGCGCGGTCAGGGACCCGATGTAGCTCACCAGACCGTCGAAGAACGTGATGGTGGTGTCAGCTGGGATTGCGCCACGGATCCGGGCGGCGATGCCCTCGGCAAGCTCTTGTTCCGCAGGCGTCCACGGTCTGCCGAGCTTGATCTCCGCGAGCACGTGCCCCAGCCCGCCGACCCCGCTGTGCATCCCCGCGACGTACTCGTCCGGCTTCTCGCCGTCGCCGGCCTCCGGGATCCACGGCCCGTCGTCGTCCCACCGGACCTGGCCCAGCACCCACGACCAGGACCGCTCCGCGACCTCGCCGTACCTCATGGCCGTGCGTTCCGGAGCCGGATACCGCTCCACTCGAGCGTGCTCGCGGTCGTCTCGGCCCAGAAGTCGTGCAGCCGGTTCAGGACCCGCAACTGGATCCCGGCCTCGTCGTGCAGTTCGAACAGGTCCCCGACCCGCTCCGGCGGACCGAGCGGCCGTACGTCGGTCGTCGCGACGAAGGCCGCGTCGTGCTCGACGAAGGCGCCGGACGGCAGCCGGTAGGCGTACAACTCGACCGAGCGCATCGCGTCCAGCCAGCCGTACTCGACGGCGTGCACGCGGGTGCCGGAGCCGGCGCCGATGATCCGGTCGCGGTCCTCGGGAGTGGTGTTGGGTCCGACCCAGGCCATCGCGCGCGGGCATTGGCGCGGGAACCAGTAGTCGGGGGCCCGGTCGTGGCCGACGGCCCAGACGTACGCCGTGGCCTGCTGCGCGGTCTTCGCGACGTGGGGCCGGAAGATCTCGATCGTCGGATCTTCGGAGAAGTGCAGGACCTCACCCGCTGCCGGACGCATGCGCCGCAGCTTAGCGAGGGTTCCGGAGACGGTGCTCGGGAATTACGGGTTCAGGCCGCAGTGGTTGCGCAGCCAGGACATCGGGTTGATCGGCTCGCCGTTGTCCGGGCGGACCTCGAAGTGCAGGTGCGGCCCGGTGGTGTTGCCGGTCATCCCGACCGCGCCGACCTGGTCACCGGCGTACACGGTCTCGCCGACCTCGACGCTGAACTTCGACATGTGGTTGTACCAGGTGACGGTGCCGTCCTCGTGCCGGACCTGGACCTGGCGGCCGTACGGGCCGGCCCAGTCGGCGAAGATCACCACGCCCTTCATCACGGAGCTGATCCGGGTCCCGATCGGGGCGGCGAAGTCGGTGCCGGTGTGGTTGCGGGCCCAGCGGCTGCCGCCCTGCCCGAACGTGGCGGTGATGTGGTAGCCGGAGAGCATCATCTCGCAGCGGGTGGCCGACTCGCGGGCCTTCTTCTCGGCGGCCTCGGCCTTGGCCTTCGCGGCGGCCAGCGCGTTCGCGCGCTTCGCGGTGAGGGCCTGGGTGACGTTCAGCTTCGCGGCCCGGGCCTGCGCCAGCTTGGCGGCCGCGGACTGCTTCTTGGTCTTGGTCGTGTCGGCCAGCTGGACGCGGGAGGAGTCCCGGGTGGCGAGCTGCCGTGCCTGGATGCGTGCCGTGGTGATCCCCGACAGCTGCTGCCCGCTGTCCAGGCTCAGCGCGGCCAGATTGACCGCGGAGTTCGCCTGGGTCGGTGACGCCAGCGAGCTGTGGCTGAAGCCGACAGCTCCGGCTGCCGCGGCGAGCGCGGCGGTCAATCCGACGATCTGGGTACTGCTGGGGGTACTACGCCTGGCAACGCGATGCTTGGCACTATGACGTCCTGCGCCGGGCTTGCGCGCAGCATTGCCGGGCGTGACGCGGTCTCCCGCGGCACGGTGCTGGGACACAACGTGGCCTTTCGGTCACAGGGGAGGGGCTTGGAGACGGGTCAGAGACTCTTCTCCGCCCTCCTGGAGGGTTTATTCCCCGGGAGGACTCACAGACCATAACGGAAGGGTCACGGGGTGACAAACCCTGCCACCCACTTTTCCGCGGCTCCTTCACGAAACTTTTGCATGAGCGGCTGCACGTGCATCAGCCGGAAGCGCGCAGAAAGCTTCCTGATCAGGCAGTTCTGGGCTCTTCGTCGTCCAGGTGGGCCAGTACGCCGGTGATGCGGTGTACGACCTCGCCGTGGAACGGCAGGGACAGGTGGCCCACGCCGTGGACCCGGACATTACTCGCCAGCAGGTCGGGGTGCCTGATCCGGGCCCGCCGCTGCGGCACGATCAGCTGGTCGACGTCGCTGTAGAACGCGACGAACCGGGTCCGGCAGTCCGGCGCCGGCTCGGCCAGTTCGGCCATCAGGTCGCTGTCCGGGCGGACCTGCTTGACCAGCGGCCACGGCAGCAGCTTGGCCGCGACGGTGCCCTGGTGCGGCGTACCGAGCGTGACGCAGGTGTGGACGCGGGCGTCGCCGCCGAGGCGCTGGACGTAGTACCGCGCGATCAGGCCGCCGAGGCTGTGCCCGATCACGTGGACCTGGTCCGACCCGGTCGCCTCGCAGATCGCCTCGATCTCGCGGCCCATCCGCTCGGCGGTACGGCGTACGTCCAGCGTCAGCGGGGAGTACGAGAACGTGTGCAGGCCGCTGAACCCGCGGCGCAGCAGCTGCCGGCGCATCAGCGCGAAGATCGTGTGGTTGTCGATGATCCCATGCGCGAGCAGGATCGGCGTTCCGGCTGCGCGGACGTCGCTGACCAGCAGGCCGCGCTGCGCCGGGCCGAGACCGGCCAGGTTCAGCCGCGCGGGCAACGCGGGCGTGCCGCCGCCGACCAGGCCGAGCGGGTACATCGCGAGGTGGGTGGTCAGCCAGCCGAGCTCGACGGCGGCGCCGTGCAGCACCCTGGGCGAGAGGGCCGAGCGGGCGCCGTACGCGAGTCCGTCGAGCGCGCCGCGGACCTCGTCCTGCCAGGAACCCATGGGCCCCTCCTCACAAAACCAGACCCCCCGGTGGTCCGATCTCTCTTCCAAGGTAACCGGTTCCCACCAGGCGTGTCGGGGAACACACGGCTCCGTGTCTTATCGGCGCGCGGCGCAGCGGTTAGCCTGCCCTCATGCCTGCTGCGAGCCCGTTGCGCGTCGTCGTCGCCAAGCCTGGTCTGGACGGTCACGACCGCGGTGCCAAGGTCGTCGCCCGCGCGCTGCGCGACGCCGGCATGGAGGTCATCTACACCGGCCTGCACCAGACCCCGGAGCAGATCGTGGAGACCGCGATCGCCGAGGACGCGGACGCGATCGGGCTGTCGGTGCTGTCCGGCGCGCACATGACGCTGTTCAAGCGGGTGCGCGAACTGCTCGCCGAGCGCGAGGCCGAGGACATCGTGGTGTTCGGCGGCGGGATCATCCCGGACGCCGACCTGGCGCCGCTGGCCGAGCTCGGCGTGCACAAGATCTTTACTCCCGGCGCGACCACCACCGAGATCGTCGAGTGGGTCCGCTCGAACGTCGGCGACGCCTCCGCCTCCCCGGCCTGAGCGCAGCGCCTCGGGGCGTTCCGGAGTACCGCATCCGCTCCGGAGCGTGATGACGACTGCTTGGAGTCGTTCTGAACAGTCCTGCCCGGTTCAGCTAGGTTACTAATCAGTAATACCGAATCGTTAAGAAATACCTGGTTGTGCGGGCTTCCCAAACGCGGTCGCATACAGCCATGCGGCTGTCCGTTTCAGAGACCGTCGGGCGCGGCTGTGTGTGGCTCAGAACACATCGGCCGGTTCTCGGTTACTGTCCGGACAGGGCGGATCGCAGCGCGGTGGGGGACTGCGACCTGCTGACGCAGGACCCAAGCGATGTCCCATCGGGAGAGGGCAGGTAAACGATGAGGTTTGAACGATCACACACACGCCGGGCGGCCTTCGTGGCCGTCGCGAGCAGCCTGGCGCTGCTGGCGACCGCGTGTGGTGGTGACGACGGAAGCGGCGGCGGGGACGGCGGGTCGTCGAACGGCGGCGCGCTCGAGGGCCGCGGCCCGATCACCTTCGCCACCGGCAAGGACACCTCCGGGAACCTGACGAACCAGGTCGCCGCGTGGAACGCGCAGCACCCGGACGAGAAGGTCGAGATCAAGGAACTTCCGGAGTCCGCGGACGGCCAGCGGCAGCAGATGATCCAGAACGCCCAGGCGAAGTCGGACGCGTTCAGCGTGCTGAACCTGGACGTGGTCTGGACCGCCGAGTTCGCCGCGAACCGCTGGGTCACGCAGTTGCCGGAAGACCAGTTCCCGGACCTGGGCAAGCTGCTGCCGTCCACGGTCGACACCGCGAAGTACCGCGACAAGCTGTACGCCGTCCCGGTGACGTCGGACGGCGGGCTGCTGTACTACCGCAAGGACCTCCTCGACAAGGCCGGCGTACAGCCGCCGAAGACCTGGGAAGAGATGGTCGCCGCCTGCGCCAAGGTGAAGGCGCTGCCGGAGGCCAAGAGCATCAACTGCTACGCGGGCCAGTTCGAGAAGTACGAAGGCCTGACGGTGAACTTCTCCGAGGCGATCAACGGTGCCGGTGGCGTCGTGGTCGGTGACGACGGTAAGCCGAATGTCGACACCCCCGAGGCGCTGGCCGGCCTGACCGCCCTGACCGAGGGCTTCAAGACGGGCTTCATGCCGAAGGCCGCGATCACCTACAAGGAAGAGGAAGGCCGTCGCGCGTTCCAGGAGGGCAACCTGCTCTTCCACCGCAACTGGCCGTACGTGTACGCGCTCGCCGGCAAGACCGACGGGTCGTCGAAGATCGCCGGCAAGTTCGCGGTCGCGCCGCTGCCGGGCCTGAAGGGGGCGGGCGTGTCCACCCTCGGTGGCCACAACTACGCGATCTCCGAGTTCACCAAGAACAAGGCGACCGCCGCGGACTTCATCAAGTTCATGTCCAGCGAGGAGCGCCAGAAGGCGAACATCGAGAAGACCTCGCAGGCGCCGACCTGGGCCTCGCTGTACGAGGACCCGGCGCTGAACAAGCAGTTCCCGTACCTGGCCCCGCTGAAGGCCTCGATCGAGACCGCGAAGTCGCGGCCGAAGGTGGTCAAGTACGGCGACGTCACCACGGCCATCCAGGAGGCGGCGTACGGCGCCCTCACCGGCGCGACCCCGCCGAAGGATGCGCTCAGCCAGTTGCAGACCAAGCTGAGCTCGCTCATCACTCAATGACGAAAGTGGCGGGGCCGGTGCGTGGCAGCTACACCTGCGCACCGGCCCCGGCCTGTCGCTGCCTGCTCCGGCAGGCACAGAGAAGGAGACAGAGATGAGTGCAACCGCCCAGCTCGCTGAGCGGCCCTCGAAGCAACCGCAGAAATCCCGGCGCCGGACGTCGTTCAACGAGGGCACCGGCCGGTTGGCGGCGATCCTGTTGTCGCCCACCCTGATCGTCCTCGCCCTGGTGGTCGTCTACCCGATCATCTCGGCGCTGCGCGAGTCCTTGTACACGAGCGGCCAGCAGATCGACGACGAGGGCTTCGTCGTCGAGGGCTCGCAGTTCGTCGGGCTCGACAACTACACCGCCATCTTCTCCGGCGAGACCGGAGAGCGCTTCTGGAACGCCTTCTACAACACCACGTTCTTCACCGTCACCATGGTGGTCCTGGAGACCATCCTGGGTGTCGCGATGGCCTTGGTGATGCACAAGGCGTTCAAGGGCCGGGCCATCGTCCGGGCCAGCATCCTGGTCCCGTGGGCGATCCCGACCGTCGTGTCGGCGCTGCTCTGGAAGTGGATCTTCCAGGCCGACGGCGCCGCCAACGCCCTGCTCGGCACCCAGATCCTGTGGTCGACCGAGGGCTGGCAGTCGGTGCTGTCGGTGATCATCGCGGACACCTGGAAGACCGCGCCGTTCATCGGCCTGCTCACCCTCGCCGGCCTGCAGACGATCCCGGACGAGGTGTACGAGGCCGCCAAGGTCGACGGCGCGAACGCGTGGCAGCAGTTCCTCCGGATCACGCTGCCGCTGGTGAAGCCGGCGCTGCTCGTGGCGGTGCTGTTCCGCATCCTCGACACGCTGCGGATCTTCGACCTGCCGTTCGTGCTGGTCGGCGCGAACAAGGACTCGGTCGAGACGCTGTCGATGCTCGCGTACGACGAGGCGTCGAACACGAGGTACGGACCGGCCGCGGCGTACGCGACGATCCTGTTCCTGTACGTCGCGCTGGTGGCGTACGTGTTCGTGAAGCTGCTGGGCGCCGACATCCTCGGTGACGCCGTGAAGCGCAAGCCGAACGGCAAGCGCCGGGGCAAGAGCAAGGACGCCGCGCCACCCGGGGCGAACACCGTCGCGATGGCCGGTTCGACGCACGGAGGAGGCAGCGTCTCATGAGCACCAACATCAAGGCCGCCGAGGCGAGCCCGGTACGCCGCTACCTGCCGCTGCTCGGGGTGGCAGCGATCGTGCTGTACTGCCTGCTGCCGTTCTACTGGATGTTCGTGTCGGCGTTCCGGCGTCCGCTGGACCAGTTCGACAACTCGCTGCTGCCGTCGCCGTGGTCGCTCGACAACCTGAAGGCGGTCTTCGGTGAGGGCGTCGGCTTCGGCCGGGCTCTGCTGAACAGCCTGATCGTGGCCGGGGTGACGACGATCCTGGTGCTGATCATCGGCCTGATCGCGGCGTACACGCTGGCCCGGCTGGACTTCCGGTTCAAGAACGTGGTGCTGGCGATCATCATCACCACGTCGATGTTCCCGGGGATCTCGCTGGTCATCCCGCTGCTGAAGCTGTTCATCGACATCAAGTGGATCAACACCTACCAGGCGATGATCGTGCCCAGCCTGTCGTTCGCGCTGCCGCTGGCGGTCTGGACGCTGACCACGTTCTTCCGGCAGATGCCGCGGGAGCTGGAGCAGGCCGCGATGGTCGACGGCTGCACGCCGGCACAGGCGTTCCGCAAGGTGATCCTGCCGCTGGCCGCGCCGGGTGTGTTCACGACGGCGATCATCACCTTCATCGCCGCCTGGAACGAGTTCCTGATCGCGCTCAGCATGGTGAACAAGAAGGAGATCCAGACCGCGAACGTCGCGATCTCCAAGTTCACCGGCATCTCGGGCTTCGACCAGCCGTTCGGCACCCAGATGGCCGCCGGCGTGGTGGTCACGATCCCGCTGGTGATCGCGGTCCTGATCTTCCAGCGCCGCATCGTCGCCGGCCTCACGGCAGGTGGCGTGAAGTGAGTTGGTTCAACCGCGACCGGCGGGAGCGCGAAGACCGCGCCCGCCGGGACCGGGAGGACCGCGACCGCCGGGACCGGGAAGACCGGGAACGACGCGACCGGGACGACCGCGACAGACGCGACCGCGAAGATCGCGACCGCGCAGCCCGCCTGAGATAACACCAACGGCCGGAGCCCTCGGGCTCCGGCCGTTCTGCTGGTGCTGATGGGTTTGGCGACTAGCTGATCGCAGATCTAAAGTGACTCTCCGTGTCCGCCGCCCACGCCTTCGTCGACGAGTCGATCCGCAACGGCTACCTGTTGTCCGCCGCCGTGATCCCGACCGACGACCTGTCAATTGCCCGGGGCAAACTTCTGGAGCTCTGCAAACCCGGTCAGCGGTGCCTCCACATGCGTGACGAGAACGACAGTCGCCGGCGCGAAATTCTCAGCATCTTGACCGGGCTGGGTATCCAGGTCTACCTACACCGGGCCTCGGTGGCGGGCCGGCCGATCCGCGACGGCCGGGATCAGTGCCCGCGCGCGCTTGTTCCCCAACTGCTGGTTCTCGGCGTCACGCGCCTCGTGATCGAGTCGTGTAATCAGGACCGCCGCGATCAGCAGATCGTGCAGCCGATCAGCAACCGGCTTGCCGTGCCCGGCCGCTTCGTCTTCCTGCACTCGGTGCCGTCGGCGGAGCCGATGCTCTGGGCGGCGGACGCGGTCGCATGGGCTTACGGCCGGGGAGGCGACTGGCGGCGGCGAGTGGAGGGACTCCTCGGCAGCGTCACCGAGCTGTCCTAGAACAAGCTGCCAGGAAGCGCGAAACCCGGGCGACCAGTCGTCCGGCTGGCTCCCGGGTCCACTTCCTCAGCTACCGCCTCGGCACGCTCAGTATATGTGCAGCCTCTGGCGAGCGCCAAAGGCTCATCCTTGCTGCACTCAGCGGTGGACCGTACTCGGACGGAGCCGGTTGCCCGGGTAGGGCCTCGTTGTCGGGCGCGGGCGGCAGCACACAACTCCCGGCGGTAGCCGGAAAGGAATGCACCGGCGGCAGCCGGGGGTGGGCGGGAGCGCTGCGTAGCACGCGGGGGCTTACCCGGCGGGCTACGCAGCCGGTGGTCACACCTCGAGCCAGGCGGTGGTGTTTGGGGGGAGGGTGTCGGTGAGGGGGCTGCTGGTCAGGAGGAGCTTTTGGTGGGTGGGGAGGGGGTAGGGGGTGTCGGTGAGGTTGACGACGCAGCGGAAGTTGGGGGAGCGGGTGAAGGAGAGGATGCCTTCGGGGGCGTCCTGGTCCCATTCGAGGCGGCCTTCGCCCAGGGCGGGGTGGTCGCGGCGGATCTTCAGCGCTGCCTTGTAGAGGTTGAGGTGGCTGTCAGGGTTGGCGGTCTGGGCCTCGGCGGTCAGCGGCGCCCAGTCGGACGGCTGCGGGAGCCACGGCTGGCCCTCACCGGGGCCGAAGCCGTACGGCGGTTCGGTGCCGGACCACGGGATCGGAACCCGGCAGCCGTCGCGGCCGCGGACGGTGTGGCCCGAGCGCTCCCAGGTCGGGTCGTCGAGCACGTCCTCGGGCAGGTCCTCGACCTCGGGCAGCCCGAGCTCGTCACCCTGGTAGATGTACGCGCCACCGGGCAGCGCCAGCTCCAGCAGCGCCGCCGCCCGCGCCCGGCGCAGACCCAGCTCGAGATCGGTCGGTACGACGCCAGCGCCCTCCAGCGCGTCCTTGTGCGCGCGGCCGTAGCGCGTGCGGTGCCGGATCGTGTCGTGATTGCTCAGCACCCACGTCGCCGGCGCCCCGACCGCCCACAGGTTCTCGGTGGTGTGGTCGATGACCTCGCGCAGTTCCTTCGCGTCCCACGCCGCCCGCAGCGCGTCGAAGTTGAACGCCGAGTGCAGCTCGTTCGGCCGGACGTACTGCGCCAGCCGCTCGGCCGGCGACAACCACGCCTCGGCCACGAAGACCCGCGGCCCCTGCGGCGTGTCGGCGTACTCGTCGGCGATCGCCCGCCAGCGCTGGTGGATCGTGTGCACACCCGGCTGGTCGTAGAACGGGTTCCCGACGTACTTCTCCCGCGTCGGCTCCCCGTTGTGCAGCGGTACGTCGGGCAGCGTGGCGTCCTTCGCCATCGAGTCCGCGACGTCGATCCGGAACCCGTCGACCCCGCGGTCGAACCAGAACCGCAGGATCGCGTCGAACTCCTCGATGACCTTCGGGTGGTCCCAGTTCCAGTCCGGCTGCGAGATGTCGAACAGGTGCAGGTACCACTGCCCGTCGTCGATCTGCTGCCAGGCGCCGCCGCCGAACGCGGCCGGCCAGTTGGTCGGCGGCAGCCCGTCCTGCCCGTCCCGGAACCAGAACAACTCCCGCTCCGCCGACCCCTTGCCCGCCGCCAGCGCCGCCTTGAACCACGGGTGGTCCCAGGAGCAGTGGTTCGGCACCAGGTCGATGAGGATCCGCAGACCGAGCGCGTGCGCTTCCTCGATCAGCGCGTCGGCGTCCGCGAGCGTGCCGAACTCCGGGTTGATGTCGCGGTAGTCCGCGACGTCGTACCCACCGTCGAGCAGCGGGGACGGGTACCACGGGCTGATCCAAATCGCGTCGACGCCGAGGTCGGCGAGGTACGGCAGCCGGGCGCGGATCCCGTTCACGTCGCCGGTCCCGTCGCCGTCGGCGTCGGCGAACGAACGCGGGTACACCTGGTAGACGACGGCGCTACGCCACCAGTCGTCAGCTGGTCTGGTTCCGGAGTCAGGCATGGGATCGGTCATGCGGACTAGCCTGACACGAGGGCCGAAGGCCGTGTGACAGTCGTCTCAGCGTGTACCCCGGCTGTTGCCGTGCCCGGCGGGGTGGCTAGTCTCAGGCCGACGGAGCGCGCCGGCGACCGTGCCCTCTTATCGGGTCCAGCCCGCCTGCCGCGGCCTACTCGAACAGGTGCGAGAGAGGGACCACAGTCGTGGACTTGATGGAATACCAGGCGAAGACGGTCTTCGCCAAGCACGGAGTGCGGACGACCGTGGGTGAGGTCGTCACGACTCCGGAGGAAGCCCGCGCGGCGGCCGAGAAGATCGGTGGCCGGGTGGTCGTGAAGGCCCAGGTCAAGACCGGCGGCCGCGGCAAGGCCGGCGGCGTGAAGCTGGCGTCCTCGCCGGAGGAGGCGGAGGAGAAGGCCCGCGAGATCCTCGGCCTGGACATCAAGGGTCACGTCGTCAAGATCCTGAACATCGTCCCGGCCGCGGCGATCGCCGAGGAGTACTACTTCTCGTTCCTGATCGACCGGGCGAACCGCAACTACCTCTGCATCGCCTCCGCCGCCGGCGGCATGGAGATCGAGGAGGTCGCGCACACCAACCCGGAGGCGGTCGCGAAGATCTCGATCGACCCGGCGACCGGCGTCGACGAGGCGAAGGCCCGGGAGATCGCGCGCGCGGCGAAGTACCCGGAGGACATCCTGGACGCGGTCGCGCCGGAGATCGTCAAGCTGTACGACGTCTTCATCAGCGAGGACGCGTCGCTGGTCGAGGTGAACCCGCTGGTCAAGCTCGAGGACGGCAACGTCGAGGCGCTGGACGGCAAGGTCAGCCTGGACGAGAACGCGGACTTCCGGCACCCGGAGCACGCCGAGTTCGAGGACGTCGCGGCGGCCGACCCGCTGGAGGCGGCGGCCAAGGCCAAGGGCCTGAACTACGTGAAGCTGGACGGCTCGGTCGGCATCATCGGCAACGGCGCCGGCCTGGTCATGTCGACGCTGGACGTGGTGGCGTACGCCGGTGAGGAGTTCGGCGGCGTGAAGCCCGCGAACTTCCTCGACATCGGCGGCGGCGCGTCCGCCGAGGTGATGGCGAACGGCCTGGAGATCATCATCTCCGACTCGCAGGTGGAGAGCGTGTTCGTGAACGTCTTCGGCGGCATCACCGCCTGTGACGCGGTCGCGAACGGCATCGTGCAGGCCTTCGAGCTGCTGTCGAGCCGCGGCGAGGCCGTCACGAAGCCGCTGGTCGTCCGGCTGGACGGCAACAACGCCGAGGAGGGCCGCCGGATCCTCGACGAGGCCGGCCTGGCCGGTCTGGAGCGGGTCGACACGATGGACGGCGCCGCCAAGCGCGCCGCCGAGCTGGCTGCGAAGTAAGGGATCGCCGAACAATGTCTATCTTCCTGACCAAGGACAGCAAGGTCATCGTCCAGGGCATGACCGGCTCCGAGGGCACCAAGCACACCACCCGGATGCTCGCCTCGGGCACCAACATCGTCGGCGGCGTGAACCCGCGCAAGGCGGGCCAGAGCCAGGACTTCGACGGCAAGGCGGTGCCGGTGTTCGGCACCGTGGCCGACGCGGTGAAGGAGACCGGCGCGAACGTGTCGGTCATCTTCGTCCCGCCGAAGTTCACCAAGGACGCCGTACTCGAGGCCATCGAGGCCGAGGTGCCGCTGGTCGTGGTGATCACCGAGGGGGTGCCGGTGCACGACACCGCGGCGTTCTTCGCCGCCGCGCAGGCGTCCGGCAAGACCCGGATCATCGGCCCGAACTGCCCCGGCATCATCACCCCGGGCGAGTCGAACGCGGGCATCATCCCGGCCAGCATCGCGGGCCAGGGCCGGATCGGCCTGGTCAGCAAGTCCGGCACGCTGACCTACCAGATGATGTACGAGCTGCAGGACTTCGGGTTCTCGACGGCGATCGGGATCGGTGGCGACCCGATCATCGGTACGACGCACATCGACGCGCTGCAGGCGTTCCAGGACGACCCGGACACCGACGCGATCGTGATGATCGGCGAGATCGGTGGTGACGCCGAGGAGCGGGCGGCCGCGTTCATCAAGGAGAACGTGACCAAGCCGGTCGTCGGGTACGTCGCCGGGTTCACCGCGCCGGAGGGCAAGACGATGGGTCACGCGGGCGCGATCGTGTCCGGCTCGTCCGGTACGGCGGCCGCCAAGCAGGAGGCCCTCGAGGCCGTCGGCGTGAAGGTCGGCAAGACGCCGTCCGAGACCGCCAACCTGATGCGCGAGATCATGCAGGGCCTGACCAAGTAGGCTATGCCGGAGCGGGACCTGTCCTTCGGGGCGGGTCCCGCTTTATTTGTAGGCGGCGGAGCGGTCGACCGCGCGGGCCAGCGTCTCGTTGAACGCGGCGTCGGTCAGGTCCAGCTCCTTGAGCACCGGGAACAGCAGGTGCACCGCGCGGTCCCCGGACCCGGCGATCCCGATCCGGTAGACGAACTTCTTCCCGTCGCCGGTGTCGTACGTCGCCTTCCAGCTCTTGCCGGTGATCGTGCTGGTCTTGATCGTCCCGGTCGATTCGACCTTCGCGTTCGAGACGTTCTTCTCGCAGGCGTCGACGTTCTTCTTGACCTGGCTGACGAAACTCGCCGCGGCGTTCGGGGTGGCGAACTTCGCGACCGTGTCGTCGAGGCCGAACTCGGTCGGCACCTTGGCCTCCGGCGTCACGTAGGTGACCGTGCCGTATTTCTTCGGCTTCGCCTTCTTGAAGTCGAGCTTCTCGCAGCTGGTGCCGGTCCCGGCCTTCGCGGGAGCGCTCACCCACGGCTTGTTGATCTCCGCCAGCAGCGGCAGGTCGACCGAGGCCATGAAGCCCGGGGTGTCGACGTTCGGCAGCAGCGCCGGCTTCGCGATCGGGGCGCCGGTGCCGCAGCCGCCGGTCTGCGCGCAGATCTTCTTGGCGGCGGCGTTCGCGGTGGCCAGCACCGCGTTCGGCTTCGGCGGGGTGGCGGCCAGCGTGTCGTGCTCGACGACCATCGTGGCCTGCCCGGCCAGCGTGACCGCGACCGTCTTGTACTTCGTCTTCGCGCCGGGCACCTGCCCGAACACCGCGATCACGCCGGCGTCGCCGACGCCCGACGTCACGTAGCCGGCCGCCAGCCGGGTCTGCGGGGTCGTGCACTGACTGAGCCAGTGCACGACCGTGCTGTAGGTCTTCGCCGCGGTGGCCTTGTCGTTGGACACGTCGACGTACTGGACCGCGGTTTCCTTGGTGGTCGAGTTCTGCAGGGTGCGGACCCAGGTGCGCAGGCCGGACGGGTCCGCGAACCGCTGCGACTGGCAGACGAACGAGCTGTCCGGCGCCGAGTCGCCGTCGGCGGTCTTGGTGACCGCCCAGGTCCCGGTCGCGCCGAGCGTCTTCGCTCCCGCGGCGTCCAGCAGGGCCTTGTCGTCGGCCAGCACCGTCGACTCGGTGGGCTTGTCGTCCGTGGGACCGCCGCCGGCCTTGGTGCCCGGGGTCTTGTCGCCGCCGAACGCGTTCAGCGCGGCGACCCCGCCGCCGCCGACCAGCAGCACGACCGCGACACCGGCGGCGATCGTCTGGTTCCGCTTGCGCGCGCGCTGGCGACGCGCCTCCCGGGCAGCAGCGCGACCGCCGCCGCGGGGTGCACGGTGGGAACCGGCCAAAGCTCGACCTCCTGACTGATTCCACCCGACAGTACCCGGTGACCCCGCACCGCCCCCAACCCAGCTACCACCAGGCGAACACCATCCACTGAGCGTGAGCGAGCGGGCTGAAGTCTCCCACATCCGGCGTGTCAGGACGAGTGCCGTGCGGCCGCGGGGAGACGATGGGAGTCAGATGACCGACATGCTGAGCCGCCCGGGCGCGCGGGACGGTGAGCCGAGCGCTGCGCCGACGTCGGAGATCGCCGCCCAGACCAAGCCGTTGCTGGTATCGGCTGTGATCTCCGCGGGAGCCTGCCTGCTCACCGGCTTGCTGACCTGCGCCGCGGTCGCCGTGATCGGCTGGCTCGCCGCGACCTTCGGCGGCGCGTCCGGCGCGGTCCGCGCCGGGGCAGCGGCCTGGCTGGTCGCCCACAAGGCCGGGGTGACGCTCGGCAGCGGGCGGATCAGCATCGCGCCGCTCGGTCTCACCTTGTTCTTCGCCTGGTGCCTGTACCGCGGCGGCAAGTCCGCGGTCCGGTCCAGCGCGGCCGACCGGACCCGGGACCTGATCGCGCTGTCCGGTGCGTTCGCGGTCGTCTACGGCCTCGGCGGGCTGGTCGTGGCGTTGTTCACAGCCGAGGACGCGTTGAAGGTGTCCCCGCTGTCGGCTTTCCTGGGCGCGTTCTCGCTGGCACTGGTGGCCGGGGCCGCGGGCATCGTGGTCGAGTCCGGCGCGGGCGAGGACCTCGCGGATGCCACGCCGACCGGTCTGCGGGACGCAGTACCCGCTGCGATGGCCGCCGTACTGACAGTCGTCTCACTCGCGGCCGTGCTGTACGCCGTCCTGCTCGCGATCCACTTCTCGCGGATCACCGGGATGCTCGAGCTGCTGAACGCGGGCGTGATCGGTTCGGTGGTGCTGTTCGCGATCTGCCTGATGCTGGTGCCGAACATGCTGCTGTACGTCGTCGCGTTCCTCGCCGGGCCTGGATTCCAGCTCGGGACCGGTACGACGATCGCGCCGACCGGCGTCGACGTGGGGAACCTGCCGGCGCTGCCGCTGCTGGCCGCGGTGCCTGCCGACGGCGCGACGCCGTCGTACCTGCTGGTGCTCACGGCCGTGGTGCCGTTGCTGGCGGGCGCGGTCGCGGGGCTGGTCGTCGTACGGCGGGGGCTCGCGGAGCCGGACTCGGACGTGCTGGGCTGGGACGCGTTCGCGCTGCGCGGGGCGATGGCGGCGCTGCTCGCGGGGATCGTGTTCTTCGTGCTGTTCGCGTTGTCGGGCGGGTCGGCGGGGCCCGGGCGGATGGCCGCGGTCGGCGTGCCGGCGGCGCTGCCGGCGGCCGGCGTGCTGGCGGCCGGGATGGCGATCGGCGCCGCGATCACGGCCGCGGTGGTCTCGTCCCGGCGACCGGTTGACGGGGAGACCACCGGTTAGTTCCGGAGCGCGGGCGGGCGATAGGCTTCCAGCCGTGACTTCCGCAGCTGACTCCGGTTTCGCACGCCTCGTCGTGCTCGTGTCGGGGTCGGGGTCGAACCTGCAGGCCCTGCTGGACGCCTGCGCCGACCCGGCGTACGGCGCCGAGGTCGTCGCCGTGGGCGCCGACCGGGAGGGGATCGCCGGCCTGGACCGGGCCGCGGCCGCCGGGGTGCCGACGTTCGTGCACAAGGTCAAGGAGTACCCGACCCGCGCCGACTGGGACCGGGCGCTGACGTCGTCCGTGGCGCAGTACAAGCCCGACCTGGTCGTGTCGGCGGGGTTCCTGAAGCTCGTCGGCGAGGACTTCCTGGAGTCCTTCGGCGACCGGTACATCAACACCCACAACGCGCTGCTGCCGGCGTTCCCCGGGATCCACGGTCCGCGGGACGCGCTGGAGTACGGCGTGAAGGTCGCCGGGGCGACGCTGTTCTTCGTGGACGGCGGCGTCGACACCGGGCCGATCATCGCGCAGGTCGTCGTACCGGTCGAGGACGACGACACCGAAGAAACCCTGACCGAACGGATCAAGGAGGTCGAACGCCGCCAGCTGGTGGAGTGGGTCGGCCGGCTGGTCCGCGAGGGCTGGACCATCACCGGACGAAAGGTTCGACTGAAGTGAGCACCGACCGCAGGCCGATCCGCCGGGCGCTGATCAGCGTCTACGACAAGACCGGTCTGGAGGAGCTCGCGACCGCGCTGGACGCGGCGGGCGTGCAGATCGTGTCGACCGGTTCGACCGCGGCGCGGATCGCGGCGGCCGGCGTGCCGGTGACCAAGGTCGAAGAGCTGACCGGGTTCCCGGAGTGCCTGGACGGGCGGGTCAAGACGCTGCACCCGATGGTGCACGCGGGCCTGCTGGCCGACGTACGGCGGGACGAGCACGTGGAGCAGCTGCGCGAGATGCGCGTCGAGCCGTTCGACCTGCTGGTGAGCAACCTGTACCCGTTCACCGAGACGGTCGCGTCCGGCGCGTCGGTCGACGAGTGCATCGAGCAGATCGACATCGGCGGGCCGTCGATGGTGCGCGGCGCGGCGAAGAACCACGCGAACGTCGCGGTCGTGACGTCGCCCGCGCAGTACCCCTTGCTGTACAGCGTTCTGGGCGAGGGCGGGTTCTCGCTCGAGGAGCGGCAGCGGCTCGCGGCGGCGGCGTTCGTGCACACCGCGGACTACGACATCGCGGTCGCGTCGTGGATGGGCAACGTGCTCACCGACAGCTCCGAGGGCTCCGGCTTCCCGGCGTGGGTCGGCGCGTCGTGGGAGAAGTCGGCGACCCTGCGGTACGGCGAGAACCCGCACCAGCCGGCGGCGCTGTACCTGAACGGTCGCGGCGGTCTCGCGGCGGCCGAACAGCTGCACGGCAAGGAGATGTCGTACAACAACTACGTCGACGCCGACGCGGCACGTCGTACGGCGTACGACTTCAGTGAGCCGGCGGTGGCGATCATCAAGCACGCCAACCCGTGCGGCATCGCGGTCGGCAAGGACATCGCCGAGGCGCACCGGCGCGCGCACGAGTGCGACCCGGTGTCGGCGTACGGCGGCGTGATCGCGACGAACCGCCCGGTGACGGTGGACCTGGCCAAGCAGGTGGCGGAGATCTTCACCGAGGTGCTGGTGGCGCCCGGCTTCGAGGACGGCGCCGTGGAGATCCTGCAGGCGAAGAAGAACATCCGGCTGCTGGTGGCGCCGGAGGTGTCGGCGGACGAGACCGTCGAGCTGCGCGCGATCAGCGGCGGCCTGCTGCTGCAGCATCGCGACCGCTTCCAGGCGTCCGGTGACGACCCGGCCGCATGGACGCTGGCAGCCGGCGAACCTGCTTCTCCTGAGGTACTCGCCGACCTCGCATTCGCCTGGAAGGCATGCCGCGCGGTCAAGTCCAACGCGATCCTGCTCGCCGCCGACGGCGCCTCGGTCGGCGTCGGCATGGGCCAGGTCAACCGCGTCGACTCCTGCCGCCTGGCGGTCTCCCGCGCGGGCGACCGCGCCGCAGGCTCCGTCGCGGCCTCGGACGCCTTCTTCCCGTTCCCCGACGGCCTCGAGGTCCTGATCGAAGGCGGCGTCAAGGCAGTCGTCCAGCCCGGCGGCTCCATCCGCGACGAAGCCGCCATCGAAACCGCCACCAAAGCCGGCATCACCATGTACTTCACCAACACCCGCCACTTCTTCCACTGAGGTCGGCGCCTGCCCGAGTCAGCCGAAACCGGTCAACGTGCTACCCGCCTGTGGTCGTTGGAAAGTCCCTCATGGTGACGCCTTGTCGACGCGTAGCGACGCGAGGATCATCTGTCGCTATCAGGGGGTGTCGGCCGAGGGGGGCTCGGGCGGGTGGGAAATCTGTATCCGTCTGGTTTCGACCAGACGTACTTCAGCGCGTCTACGTGGGCCGAGCGGGTGGACCAGTGGATCGCCACGCATCAGGACGCCGGCTTCTCCGCCGGTAACGCCAAGGTGGTCCGTGATGTCCTCCGGGACCTCGAGACCGGACTGCGCATGGTCGTCAACATCACCGCGTTCTCGCTCTACGTCGTTCTGAAGGACAACGCGTACCTGAACCTCTACGAGCGGCCCGCGATCGGAGGCGAGTCACGCGAGCCGTCGGAGACTCGAAAGCATGTGGACCAGATGCTCGGGCTCGGCGTGCGGACATACTTCGGCGCGGCCGCGTTGGGTGGTGCCGGCGTCCGGTACTACGGCGAGTACTGCATGGTTCTCACACTCGACCAAGTCGCCGGCCGCGCTCGACTGCTCGACCGGGATTCCTTCGACATCGAGCTCGAACCCCTGAAGAGCTTGCCGCTGACCCCGGAGCGCCTTGCCGTACTCCGCGGCGACTGGGACGCCGACCGCATCGAGATGGCTGTTCTGCGGGTACTCCTCGAGCTCGGCCACGACCTCCGTCTGGTGACGAGCGGAACGGTCTCGGACACGGTGCTCCGCGATCAGGAGTTCATCGAGGTGCACTTGGAAGGATCGTTCGCGCCACGCGAGGTGGAGGAGGTCCGCGAGTCTCCGGACGAGACTGCGATCGAGATGTCCCTGCGCAACAGGCGGGAGCGTGCGATCCCCCTCACGCAGACCGAGCAGGACTGGCTCCTACGGCGATCCTGGATCAGCGAGCACCTGGCCTCGTACGGGATCCGGCATCGGATAGTCACCCTGCACGGGAGGGGCTACCAATGGAAATGACGACTCCGTGGTTCATCGACGCCTGGGCCGTGTACGACGGGCTCGCGTTCACGTCCCGCAGTACGCCTGACGTTCGGCGTACCGAGCGGGTCACCGACGCCGACACGACCGTCTTCCTCAGTGTTCCCGAACTCGAACCGATTCCGCTCGGCAGGATCACCACCGGTCTGCGGGCCGCCAGGTCGTCGTTCCAGGACGGATTCTTCGACGAGGACGGCTCCGAGATCGCCTTCGAGTCCCTGGAATCGGTTCGCGAAACGGTACGGCGCGGTTACCTGGCCAGTGGACTCGGACCGGGCGGGGCGGGCATGCCCGAACGTCCAGCGCCCGCTCCGGCCGCTCCCGCCGCTCCAGCAACGGTCACCGATGGCGAACTCGAGCCGGAGCCCCCGCTGGACCTCGCTCGTCGGTTGCTCGAGGAGGATCCCGCGGCGCTCCGAGACGCGATACGGCAGTACGCGCAGGCCGTGGTGATCGACTGGGAGAACGGGTTCAACGGCAGTGAACCTGCACTGCCCGGCACCCAGGCCGCGCTCGCCGAGTTCTACCTCGAACTGACCGACGCGGGCATCTGGGAAACGCCGTACCGGCAGGCCGAATTCGTCCATGAACACAACTTGATCGTCGGATCCCGTACCTTCGATCCGCACTCGGGATTCGCTCTCCGGCGCCGCTATCCGCCCGAACGCCTGCTCGCGACGGCTCCCTGTCCAAACCTGCCGTCGCCGCCGACCTTCAGCCGTCTGTCCGACCCCGTCAAGCTCAGCATGTGCGACTCGACCTATCTGCGCACGGGCGGGCTGCCACGAGCTACGCAGGTGCTCATCGCCGCGATCCTGGTCGGCGTTGCCGGCGAGGATCCGGCCATGTTCTGGTTCGGAGCCGACGGCGTCCTCGATCACCGGCTTCGAGGAGCACTCGATTGGATCGAAGCACAACTGCCGACCGGGATCGTCCCCGAGCCTGCCGACCGGCTGCTCAACGTGTTCGCCCGCCGCTGGCTCGAAGGACCGCCGACCTTCCCGCCTCCTTCGCCTGCCGCCGCGCCGCCGGTGGCCCCGACCGTCCGAGGTGCTGCCACATGATGAAGCCTGTAACGGTCACCGGCTGGGTCAATGTCTTCGTCCGGATCCTCACCTCGGTCGCCGGTCTTGTGCTGTTGGCGGCCTCGGCCGTGCAGCTGTTCGGCAGCGATCCGCGTGTGAATTTCTCCGGACTCGTCGTCGGCGCGATCCTGGTTGCGCTGCCGCTGGTGGTCGACCGCCTGGAGCACTTCTCCTTCGACGGGACAGGCCTCGAGTTTCGCTTCACCAAGCAGGTCGCCGAGCTCGGTGCGCCGAAGAGCGCCGGAATCCTTGAAGAGTCCGGGCTGGCCCGCGACCTGGAGGCCTATTCCTTCGTCTACACGGAGTTGACCGATCCCGCCCAGGAAGACATCCGCAAGGACCTCCTCGATCGCATCGTCGGAAAGGCGTCCGCACTCTCCGTCAGTCGCAAATTCGACCCCGTTGAGGTACATGCTCTCTTCGCGGCCGGATCACCCGTGATGCGTGTTCTCGTGCTAGGTCTCATGGAAGGCGATCCTGCACTTCTCGACGTCGACGTACTCCGCTCCGGCCTCACCCAGTCACGGACCGGCAACGAGCAGTTCCACGCCCTGAAACTTGCCTACCGCAACTGGTGCCGTCTTCCGGAGGGCGTACGCACAGAGCTGCGCGGGCTCGTGGCCACCGACGCCTACATCCAGGGCGACGCGGACCGCCGACAGATTGCCGACGACATCGACAAGCTTCAGTGCCGACCTGCTCTGGTGCCCTCCGGCGCCGGTGAGAAGGCAACGCGCTAGAACGACCGCTCGTAGCAGACCTGGTGGCCGTTGTCGCGGGTGTGGGTGGTCAGGGTCCAGCCGGTTTTGACGTAGAAGTTCTGGCCCTGCGGGTAGTTGGCGAGGGTCCACAGGATTGCCCGGTCGAAGCGGCCCGCCAACTCCTGAACAGCCTTCTCCATCAGGGCGATGCCGACGCCGCGCCGCCAGTACGCCGGATCGACGGCGATCGTGTCCAGCTCACCCAGCTCCGGGTCCACCGGATCCCGGCTCGCCCCGATCCCCACGAACCCGGCGACCAACCCGTCCAGCTCAGCCACCCACCAGTTGCCATCAGCAACCGTCGCGCTCCATCGAGCGACCCGCGCGTCGTCCAGCACCGCGACCGGCATCAATTCCCCGAACCCGGCGTTCCACGACTCGACGTAGATCCGCGCGACCCGCGCTCCGTCGTCGGCCGTGGCGCGGCGGACAGCCGCCATCAGCCGAGGACGAGGCGTTCGTCGCCGAAGTCGGCGACGATTTCCAGCTTGCCGCCGAGCGCCTCGACGTACCGCCGGATGGTGCTCAGCTCGGACCGGGCCAGCTCGCCACGTTCGATCTTCGAGACCGCGGTCTGCGTGATGTGCAACCTGTCGGCAAGATCGGTCTGGGTGAGTCCGTGCTGCTGACGCACGTCGGCAAGACGATGCGCACGCACCTCGGCCAGAGCCTCGTCCTCGAGGGCGGCGAGCTCGGCCTGGTCCTCAGGGGTCTTGATGAACTCCGCCAGCACCTCGTCGTGCGTTCTGTACTTCGCCACTTCCTCCTCCATCCGAGTCACGAGTCCTTCTCGAGTTCCTCAAGCCACTCGTCGTACAGATCGTCGGCGATCGGGATGTTCCGTCGGTACCACGCCCCCCACTGGCCGACCTTGTCGCCGCCGATCAACAACACCGCCTGCCGTACCGGATCGAAGGCGAACAGTACCCGGATCGTGCCGCTCCGGAGTTCTTTCATGTTCTGATGACGCGATGCCTTGATCGTCTCCACCACCGGCCGACCAAGACCAGGACCTTGCTGAGCTATCAATTGACCCGGGCCAGGACCCGCGTTCGGTCAGTCCGCGGCAACTGATGCAACCACTTGTAGCAGTCGTCGGTGTAGACGATCGTGAACCCCATCTGCGAACGATAGTACCTCTAGGTTCTAGAACCCAAAAGTACTATCCCAGGATCAGTTCGGGACGATGAGGCCGAGGGTGGCTATGGCGGTGGCGGTGAGGAGGAGGAAGGCTATGTCGAACATTCGGCTGCGGACGTGGAGGAGGCCTGCGGCCGCGTCGGAGAGCAGGGCGCGGAGGAGGCCTGCCAGGCCTACGGCGCCGGCGAAGATGAGTACGCCGTTGCGCCAGTCGTAGAACCACAGCACCACCACGCCCGCCAGCGCGACCAGGAGCGACAGCGCCAGGGGCCACTGACTGCGGCGCTGGGTCTCGCCTGCCATCAGCACGTCACACCCGGCTCGGCGACCGGCGTCACTGGGGAAGGCTCGCTTCGGCGGCCTCGACGACGTTGGTGAGCAGCATCGCGCGGGTCATCGGGCCGATCCCGCCGGGCATCGGGGCGATCCACGCGGCCTGCTCGCGGGCGGCGTCGTCGATGTCGCCGACGATCTTGCCCTCGGCGTTGCGGCTGGTGCCGACGTCGAGGAGGACGGCGCCGGGCTTGACCATGTCCGCGGTGATCAGGCCCGCCGAACCGGCCGCGGCGATCACGATGTCGCCGGTGCGGACGACGGCGGCGAGGTCCTTGGTGCCGGTGTGGCACTGGGTCACGGTCGCGTTCTCGCTGCGCCGGGTGAACAGCAGCCCCATCGGCCGGCCCGCGGTCACGCCGCGCCCGACGACGACCACGTGCGCGCCGGCGATCGGTACGTCGTACCGCCGGAGGATCTCCACGCAGCCCTTCGGGGTACAGGGAAGTGGGCCGTCCTGGCCGAGGACGAGCTTGCCGAGGCTGACCGGGTGCAGTCCGTCGGCGTCCTTGGCCGGGTCGATCAGGCCGAGGATCGTGTTGGTGTCGACGTGCTTGGGCAGCGGCAGCTGGACGATGAACCCGGTGCAGGACGGGTTCTCGTTGAGCTCCCGCACCTTCGCGGCGATCTCCGCCTGGGTCGCCGTCGCCGGCAGCTCGACCTGGATCGAGGCGATCCCGACCGCCGCGCAGTCGCGGTGCTTGCCGGCCACGTACGCCCGGCTGCCCGGGTCGTCGCCGACCAGGATCGTGCCGAGCCCGGGGATCACGCCCTGCTCCGCGAGTTTCGCGACCCGGACCTTCAGCTCGTCCTTGATCGCCGCCGCCGTCGCCTTGCCGTCCAGAATCTGCGCCGTCACGACCCCAGAGTCTGCCACGCGCCGCGCCCCGGCCCACAGCCGGACCGCCGGGAATGCGGCGGCTCTTGCCACCGTTCCAGCAGATAGTTTATTCTTGAACTACCTACCGCGAGGAGCACATCATGCCCGCCGTGACCGTCAGTGACATCACCGTCCTGCCCCGGATCAGCGCCCAGGACCCGGCTGTCGTCCGCGAGCGTCCCGTGACGTCGGTGACCTCGGCGCCGAGCGGCTACGAGGGCGAGGGCTTCCCGGTACGGCGTGCCTTCGCCGGCGTCGACCTCCGCGACCTGGACCCGTTCATCCACATGGACCAGATGGGCGAGGTCGAGTACGCGCCGGGCGAGCCGAAGGGCACCCCGTGGCACCCGCACCGCGGCTTCGAGACCGTCACGTACATGCTCGACGGGATCATGGAGCACCAGGACTCCAACGGCGGCGGCGGTGTCATCTCCAACGGCGACACCCAGTGGATGACCGCCGGGTCCGGGCTGCTGCACATCGAGACCCCGCCGGAGCACCTGGTGGTGAGCGGCGGCCTGTTCCACGGCATCCAGCTCTGGGTGAACCTGCCGAAGGCGCTCAAGTGGGCCCCACCGCGCTACCAGGACATCCGCGGCGGCGACTCGGCCCTGCTGTCCACGCCGGACGGCGGTTCGCTGATCCGCGTGATCGCCGGCTCGGTCGACGGCCACGAAGGTCCGGGCTCGACGCACACCCCGATCACCCTGGTGCACGCCACGGTCAGCCCGGGCGCGGAGATGGTGCTGCCGTGGCAGCCGGACTACAACGCGCTCGTCTACGTGCTCGCCGGGCAGGGCACCGTCGGCTCCGACCGGCGCCCGATCCGCAAGGGCCAGTTGGCGGTCTTCGGTCCCGGTGACGTCCTGCGGACCGCGGCCGGTACGACGCAACCTCAGGCCGAGCCGAACCTCGACGTGCTGGTGATCGGCGGCCGCCCGATCCGCGAGCCGATCGCGATGGCCGGGCCGTTCGTGATGAACACCCGCGCCGAGGTGATCCAGGCCTTCGAGGACTTCCAGGCCGGCAAGCTCGGCAGCATCCCCGCCGTCCACGGCGCGCCCACGGAGCTTCGGAGTACGGACTGAGCCATGGACATCCTGAAACCCCGGTTCTACCTTCGCAGCAAGGGGAAACGGGGATTTCAGGGGGTTGATCATGTCGCGTTTCCGGAAACTTGCGCTGACCGTGTCCGCGGTGGCACTGACCGTCGCCGCGGCGCTGCCGTTCCCGGCGTCGATCCCGGTCCCGGTCGACTTCCAGCCCGAAGGGATCGCGACCGGGCCGCAGGCAACGTTCTACGTCGGCTCGCTCACCACCGGTGACATCTATCGCGGGAGCCTGCGGACCGGCGAAGGGGCGATCTTCGTCGACGCGGCACCGGGTAGGCCGGCCGTCGGGCTGAAGGTCGAGCGCGGCGCGCATCGGCTCTGGGTGGCGGGTGGACCGACCGGCCGCGCGTTCGTGTACAGCACCCGGGACGGCTCGCTCGTTGCCGATCTCTTGCTCACGTCTGCGACCAGCTTGATCAACGACGTCACGGTCACCAACGACGCCGCGTACTTCACCGACACCTTCAACCCGGTGATCTACAAGGTGCCGATCGGGCCGGGCGACCGGATCGGCGAGCCGCAGAGCATCCCGCTCAGCGGTCCCGCGGCGGTCGTCGGCGAGTTCCCCAACTGGAACGGCATCGACGCCACCCCGGACGGCAAGTCGCTGATCGTCGGCCACTCGTCGCGCGGGGCGCTGTACCTGGTCGACCCGGAGACCGGCGCGAGCCGGACCATCGAGATCACCGGTGGCACGATCACCCCCGGTACGGCGGACGGCATCCTGCTGGACGGCCACACCCTGTGGGTCGTGGAGAACTTCGCCAACCGGGTGCTGAAGATCGAGCTCAGCGCGGACCTGACCGCCGGGGAGATCGTGGCGACGGTGACCAGTCCGCTGTTCCGCGTTCCCACCACGGTCGCCGAACACGGCAATCGGCTGGCGCTGATCAACGGCCGCTTCGATCTCGGCTTCCCGCCGCCGTTCGGCCCTGGTGCGCCGCCCGGTACGACGTTCGACGTCGTACAGATCGACAAGCCCTGATCAGCCTTCGGGGTAGAACAGGAACAGCGTGCAGCCCGCAGCGGACTGCGGGACATGGGACGATCCGGCCGGGGCGTGGATGAACGAACCGGCCGGGTAGTCGCGCTCGCCGTCGTTGAACACCCCGTCGACCACGAACACCTCCTCCGGACCCGGGTCGTGCACGTCGATGCCCTCCCAGCGCGACCCCGGGTCCATCTGCAGGACGAACGCCTTGGCTCGGGCGCCGGACCAGAGCGGCCGCAGCCGGATGCCGGGGAACAGTTCACGGACCGGTGCGTCGTCGACCGATGCCCATTCGTATGTCTCCATGCCCCGATCCTCGCGCTGTCCACAGGGCTGTCCCCAGTGTCTGGATAGTCCCGATCAGGTACTTTTCTGCCATGCCCGAGAAGCTGCACCGCGTCGTCGCGCTGGTGACCGCGCCGCAGGCCAGTTTCGAGTTCGGCTGCGCGGCGGCCGTCTTCCGCGACCCGCCGTACCGCTTCGGGGTCTGTGCGGAGCAGCCGGGAAACGTCCGTACCACCGATGGTTTCGACATGGTGGTGAGCTCCGGGCTGCGGGCGCTCGACCGCGCGGACACGATCGTCGTCCCGGGATGGTTGCCGATCAATCGCGAGCCGACGTCCGCTGTCGTGCGGGCGCTCGTCCGGGCGCATCGGCGCGGGGCGCGGCTGGTCAGTATCTGCTCGGGTGCGTACTTGCTCGCCGCGACCGGGGTGCTCGACGGGCGCCGGGCGGCGACGCACTGGCGGTACGCCGAGGAGCTGCAGCGCCGGTTCCCCGCGGTGCACGTGGATCCGGAGGTGCTGTACGTCGACCACGGCGACATCGCAACGAGCGGCGGGTCGGGGACCGGGATCGATCTGTGTCTGCATCTGGTGCGCAGCGACCACGGTGCGGCGTACGCGGCCCGGGTCGCGCGGCGGATGGTGATGCCGCCGCATCGGGAAGGCGGCCAGGTGCAGTACCGCGCCGAGGAACCGGTGCCGGTGGAGTCGCTGGGCGGGCTGCTCGACTGGGCGACCGAGCACCTCGCCGAGCCGATCACGGTCGAGGATCTCGCGCGCCGCGCCGGCGTCTCACCGCGGACGCTGGCCCGGAGGTTCGCCGAGCAGCTCGGGGTCGCGCCCGGCCAGTGGTTGCTCGCGCAGCGGATCGCGCGGACGCGGGCGCTGCTCGAGGAGACGGATCTGCCGGTCGAGACGATCGCCACGCGCGTCGGGTTGTCGTCGGCGACCAATCTGCGAAGGCGGTTCCGCGCCGCGCTGCAGACGACGCCGAGTGCGTACCGCCGGGCGTATCAGGGCGTGTAGTCGCCGGTGTCGTCGAGCGTGATGTAGTGCTCGATGCGCGGGTCGTCCGGGTCCCCGCCGTACAGCTCGACGAAGCGCCGCGCGGCCGGGAGTCCGCCGTACTGCGGGTTGAGGCCGCCGCGGAGGCTCTTGAACATCAGCGCGAGGTCCACGTACCGGTCGCCGGCGCCGAGGCGGCTGAGGTCGAGCAGGCCGCTGAACCTGAGCGTCTCGGGATCGATGAAGACGTTCGGCGCCGCGTAGTCCCCGTGGGTGACCGCGCTGCCGGTCCCGGGGAACGGGGACGGGAACGGGCAGCCCGACAACGCGTCCAGCGCGCGGAGCCCGTCGGCGATCGCGGCAACGACCGCCGGGCGGTCGGCGGCGGGCCAGTCCTGCGAGGCGTCCCGGCCCGGGAGTTCCGTGGTCAGCAGCCAGTTGTTGCCGCGGTCAACGATCCGCGGGCAGGGGAAGCCGGTGCCGCCGAGCCAGGCGAGCCGGTCGGCCTCGAGGTCGACGCCGTCGCCCGCCTTGTAATAGAACCGTTCCCGCCCGCGCTCGAGCTTGACCACGGTCGCGCCCGAGAAACCGACATGGATCGGCTCTGCCCGCTCCGCGTCGAACCGATCTTGCAGCACCATCAGATCCACCTACCGAAGGCTACGGGCCGAGCCCGAGATCGGCTCCCCGTTTTAGCACTAGGCTGCCCGCATGATCCGACCCGCGGTGCCGGCCGACGCGGAGGCGGTCGCGGCGATCGCCCGCGCCGCCTTCGAGCACTACATCCCCCGCATCGGCATGGCGCCGGTACCGATGCTGGTCGACTACGAGGCCGCGGTCGCGGCGCAGAAGGTCTGGGTCGCGACGGACACCGACGCCGTGATCGGCTTCGTCCTGCTGGAGGACGAGCCCGACGCCCTCCTGCTCGACGTACTGGCAGTCTCGCCGGCCGCTCAGGGCAAGGGCATCGGCGCCGCCCTCCTGACGTTCGCCGAAACCGAGGCGCGCCGCCGCAACTACCGCAGGATCACCCTGTACACCAACGCCGCTATGACCGAGAACCTCGCCTACTACCCCCGCCACGGCTACACCGAAACAGCCCGCGAAACCATCCACGACCGCCACCGCGTCCTCTTCGAAAAGGCCCTCTGATGGGCTGCCCGCAGGCGGTCCCGGCGACGACCGTGCCCGCAGCGGCGAAGGACGGCGAACTGGCCGCCGCCGCTCGTGCCGCCGCCGCGTACCTCCGCGATCACGACTGACGAACCCCGGCGGATAGGGTCGTCGGTATGACGACTGTTGCCGGCGATCTTGCGCCGTCCGGGGTTCTGCGGGTCTCGATCAATCTCGGCAATCCGGTGCTCGCGCAGGGGACCTCGGAGGAACCGGCCGGGGTGACCGTGGACATCGCGCGCGAACTCGCCGCGCGCCTCGAGCTGCCGTTGGAACTGGTCTGTTTCGACGCGGCCCGCAAGTCGTTCGAGGCACTGACCACCGGCCGGGCGGACCTCTGTTTCCTCGCGATCGAGCCGGCGCGGGCGGCCGAGGTGGCGTTCACCGCGCCGTACGTCGTGATCGAAGGCGTCTACGCTGTCCCGCAGGACTCCAAGCTCACCACCGTCGCCGACGTGGACGCGCCCGGCGTGCGGATCGGGGTGAAGCAGGGCTCGGCGTATGACCTGTACCTGACCAGAACCTTGCAGCAGGCAACCATCGTCCGCGGCGAAGAAGGCGTCGATGTCTTCCGCGCCGAAGGGTTGGAGGTGGCCGCCGGGATCCGGCAGCCGATCACCCGGTACGTCGCCGAACACCCGGACCTGCGCCTGATCGACGAGCGCTTCATGCAGATCCAGCAGGCCGTCGGCACCACGATGACCAAGCAGCCAGCCACGGTCGCCTACCTCCACGACCTGGTCGAGGACCTGAAGTCCTCCGGCTTCATCGCCCGCTCCCTGACCGCCTCCGGCCAGTCCGACACCTTGGTGGCGCCGCCGCAGGCTGCATGAGAAACGCCCCCGGAAATCTTCCGGGGGCGTCCTGGGGTGCTGCCGGTCAGCCGATCAGGCCGAGTTCCTGCACCGCGTCGCGCTCCTCGCCGAGCTCGGCGGTGGAGGCGTCGATCTTGCCGCGCGAGAACTCGTTGATGTCCAGGCCCTGGACGATCTCCCAGTTGCCGTTCGCGGTGGTCACCGGGAACGACGAGATCAGCCCCTCCGGAACGTCGTACGACCCGTCGGAGACGACCGCCATCGAGGTCCAGTCGCCCGCGGCGGTGCCCTTCAGCCAGTCGCGGGTGTGGTCGATGGTGGCCGCCGCGGCCGAGGCGGCCGAGGACGCGCCGCGGGCCTCGATGATCGCCGCGCCGCGCTTCTGCACGGTCGGCAGGAAGTCGCTCTCCAGCCAGGCCTGGTCGTTCACGACCTCGGCGGCGTTCTTGCCGGCCACCTCGGCGTGGAAGATGTCCGGGTACTGGGTCGCGGAGTGGTTGCCCCAGATCGTCATCTTCTTCAGGTCGGTGACGTGCACGCCGGCCTTCTTCGCCAGCTGCGCCAGCGCCCGGTTGTGGTCCAGCCGGGTGAGCGCCGAGAACCGCTCGGCCGGGATGTCCGGCGCGTTGCTCTTCGCGATCAGCGCGTTGGTGTTCGCCGGGTTGCCGGTGACGGTGACCCGGATGTCGTCGGCGGCGTGGTCGTTCAGCGCCTTGCCCTGGACGGTGAAGATCGCGCCGTTGGCCTCCAGCAGGTCGCCGCGCTCCATCCCCTTCGTCCGCGGTCGCGCGCCCACCAGCAGCGCGACGTTGACGCCGTCGAACACGACGTTCGGGTCGTCGCCGATCTCGATCCCGGCGAGCGTCGGGAACGCGCTGTCCTCGAGCTCCATCACGACGCCCTCGAGCGCCTTCAGCGCGGGGGTGATCTCCAGCAGCCGCAGCTCCACCGGCGTGTCCGGTCCGAGCAGCGCGCCGCTCGCGATCCGGAACAGCAGGCTGTAACCGATATTCCCCGCGGCCCCGGTAACGGCCACCTTCACCGGTGTAGTGCTCACGACTCGCTCCTTGCTGATCAGATTGTGTGCCTGGGACGCTAGCAAGCCTCGCGCCGACGTCCAACGCTGGGTTGCTCACATTCCGGGCGTTCGTTCACCGGGCGGCCACTTGGCGGACGCCGGCGTGCCGGAGGGTTGCGCCCAGTCCCTGACCTGTTAGGAGAACGTCATGAAGCTGCCTCGCCAGCTGGTCCCGATGGCCGTCTCGGCACTCGCGGTCGCCGCGGCCGTGGTCGTACCGCAGACCGTGTCGCAGGACGGCCCGCAGAACGCGCCCGCCGCCGTCCAGGCGGACAAGCACGACGACTTCGTGATCGTCGGCCACCGCGGCGCGTCCGGGTACCGGCCCGAGCACACGCTGGCGGCGTACGAGCTGGCCGCCCGGATGGGCGCCGACTTCATCGAGCCGGACCTGGTCACCACGAAGGACCGGGTGCTGGTCGCCCGGCACGAGCCGGAGATCGGCGGGACGACGGACGTCGCGAACCACCCGGAGTTCAACGACCGGAAGAAGACCAAGCTGCTCGACGGGGTCGCCGTGACCGGCTGGTTCACCGAGGACTTCACGCTCGCCGAGCTCAAGACGCTGCGCGCCAAGGAGCGGATCCCGGCGACCCGCCAGCACAACACCATCTTCGACGGGCGCTACCAGGTGCCGACGCTGCAGGAGGTCATCGACCTCAGCAAGCGGCTGTCCAAGGAGCTCGGCCGCCCGATCGGCATCTACCCGGAGACCAAGCACCCGACGTACTTCCAGCAGCAGGGCCTCGCGCTCGAGCCGCAACTGGTGAAGGTCCTCGAGCGCAACGGCCTGAACCGGCCGGGCGCGAAGGTGTTCGTGCAGTCGTTCGAGGTCGCGAACCTGAAGGCGCTGGACAAGCAGCTCCGGGTCCCGCTGGTGCAGCTGACGAGCGCGAGCGGAGCGCCGTACGACTTCGTGGTCGCGGGTGACAAGCGCACGTACGCCGACATCGTGAGCGCGCAGGGCCTGCGCGAGGTCGCGACGTACGCCGACGGTGTCGGGCCGGCCAAGGACCAGGTGATCCCGCTCGTGGCCGGCAAGCTCGGCACGCCGACCGCGCTGGTCTCCGACGCGCACAAGGCCGGGCTGGTCGTGCACCCGTACACGTTCCGGGTGGAGAACTCGTTCCTGCCGGCCGAGTTCGACAGCTCGGCGGTGGCGGCGGAGTCCGGCAACCTGTTCGGCGAGATCGCGGCGTTCCGCAAGGCCGGGATCGACGGGCTGTTCACCGACAACACCGACGTCGCGGTCGCCGAGGAGCGCGAGGCCCGGTAAGGCTGTCCAGGTAGTCCCGTCTGAAAGGATGGGTGGGTGGAGCGGCGGACCGGTTCGGGCCTGGCGAGTGTCGAGGTGCAGCACGACGGAACGTTCGTCCTGCGCGTCGACGGGTCGCCGCAGTCGCAGGTCGATCTCGCCGACCCCACCCACCTGCCCTTCGAGTACATGCGGCGGATCGGCGACGTCGTGGACGCGGCCGCGCCGCGCCGTCAGCCGGTCGCCGTACTGCACGTCGGCGGCGCGGCGCTGAGCCTGCCGCGGTACGTCGCCGCGACCCGGCCGCGGTCGCGGCAGATCGTCCTGGAACCCGACGAGGACCTGACCGAGTTCGTCCGCGAGGCGCTGCCGCTGCCGAAACGCTCCGGGATCAAGGTCCGCCCGGTCACCGGCCGGGCGGGCATCGCCGAGGTGTACGAGGACTCGATGGACCTGGTGATCCTGGACGCCTTCGAGCAGGAGGCGGTGCCCGCGAACCTGGTGACCGCGGAGTTCTTCGCCGAGTGCGCTCGGGTACTGCGGCCGACCGGCGTGCTGGTCGCGAACCTCATCGACGGGAAGGCCGGGCTGCCGTTCGTCCGGCGTTCGGCGGCGACGGTTCAGGACGTGATCGGTTCCGGTGTCGTGCTCGCCGAGCGGCGGATCCTGCGCGGCAAGGGCTTCGGGAACGTCATCATGGTCGCGTCGCGGCAGCCCGTACCAGACCTGACGGATGCGGGCCGCCGGGCGCAACCGCCGTACGACGTGATGTCGCTGCAGGAGCTTGCCGGGAAGGCGGCGCCGCTGACCGACGCCGAAGGATTCGTCACGCCGCGCGCACCGGCGGCAGTCTTCCGGAGCTGAGCCGGTCCAGCGCTTCGGCGACCGCTGAGCGTTCGGCAGGTGTCGCGCCGACCGAGTGGACGAGGTGGTCGAGCCGGTCCCGCCCGGCCAGCCGCGCGCCCCGGAACCAGGCCTGGATCGTGGCCCGCGGGATCCCGGTCTGCTGCTCCAGCACCCGCAACGAGCGCGGCCGCGCGAGCGCTGCGACCGCGGCCCCGAGGTCCTCCAGACTCTCGGCGGTTTCCAGCAGTCGGACAATGTCGCGCGGGTCGCGACTCGCCTCCTCCCACCGGCGCCGCCAGACCGGCATGAGATCCGCGGGCACGCCGCATCCGGACAGGAACGCCGCCGCGACGTCCCAGCTGGGTAGCTGCTTGCCGCTGGTCGCGCGGATCAGATGCGGATGCGAGTAGTGCGCGCGTTCCGCCAGTCGGCGATAGCTCAGGCCCGCGTGCCGGCGTACCCGTTGCAGGGCCGCGGCGAAGTTCTGCACATCCTGCACGTGATCAAACATAACTCAACACGATTCAACAGATCAAGCACCGGGTTACGCTGATGCCTGTGTCTGTCGCGAAGGTTGCCGCCCTGGCCTACTACCCGGTGAAGGGCCTCGCCGGGGTCTCCGTCGAATCCGCCGAGGTCGGCCCGACCGGCCTGCTGAACGACCGGCTGTTCATGCTCGTCGAGCCGGACGGCACGTTCCTCAGCCAGCGCAAGCTCCCCGCGATGGCGACGCTGCACGCGGCGCTGTCCGGTGACGCGCTGCGGCTGTCGGCGGCCGGCGCGCCGGACCTCGAAGCCGAGATCCGGTACGACGGGAAGCGCCGCGACGTCAGCCTCTTCGGGAAGTGGTTCGGCCAGGGCGTGGCGCAGGATCCGGCCGTGGACGCGTGGTTCACGGACCGGCTCGGTACGCCGGCCGCGCTGGTCCGGGTGACGCCCGAGCACGAGAGGCCCGGCTGGGGTGCGCACCGCGGGCTGACCGGGTTCGGGGACGCGCACGCGCTGATGATCACCTCGCAGGCGTCCCTCGACGGGCTGAACGCGCGCATCCTCGAGCGCGGCGGCGACGCGGTCCCGATGAACCGCTTCCGGCCGAACCTGGTGATCTCCGGGTGGACCGAGCCGCACACCGAGGACCGGGTGCTCCGGATGACCGCCGGCGCGGTCGCGATCGGGTATTCGGCGCGCGGCATCCGGTGCGCCGTACCGACCGTCGACCAGGCCACCGGTGTGAGGTCCGGGCCGGAGCCGACCCGGACGCTGGCGACGTACCGGCGCGAACCGGCGTACGGCGGCGGGGTCAGCTTCGGGATCAAGGCCGCGGTGCTTGCCCCCGGCAACATCCGGGTGGGCGACGAGATCGCCGTCCAGGAATGGATCCCGGACGGCGCCGATCCCGCGCCTGCCCTGCGCTAGGTACAGCTAGCAGGCCACGCGGTAACGACCGGTGACGGCCTTGTAGGTGCAGGTGTCGAAGGTCTTCCCGGCCGGCGTCTGGAAGCGGGCGGTGTCGCCGGTGTTGTTCCAGATGTACCAGCTCTGGTTCCAGTACAGGGT
Source organism: Kribbella sp. HUAS MG21 (assembly GCF_040254265.1). Classification (GTDB taxonomy): domain Bacteria; phylum Actinomycetota; class Actinomycetes; order Propionibacteriales; family Kribbellaceae; genus Kribbella. Next base: position 1,108,770 of record NZ_CP158165.1, on the reverse strand, counting down.
GAGTGCGCGGTTGCGGTTCTTGCCGGTCCGGACGATGACGGTCGAGCGGCCCGGGAGGACGTAGCCGCGCGGGAACACGAACAGGTGGTTCGCCGCGTCCAGCACCCGGAACCCGGACAGGTTGATCGGCCGGGTGCTGAGGTTCCGGACGGTGAAGAACTCGTTGTTCAGCTGGGCGTTGGTGCGGGTGTCGGCGCCCGGCGGGTCGTACTGGATCCCGCTCAGGACGACGGTGATCGCCGCCTCGGCCGGCAGCGGTGCGAGCGCCGCCGAACCGGCGAGCACCACAGCGGCCGTGGCGGCGGAAAAGAGCGTGCGGAAGCGTCGTGCGAACAAAGGACTTCCCCCTTGGCAGTGGGCCGATCTCCCCCCGGCCCTGGCGAATGCGAACTGCCGGATCCCCCGGCGCTCGCACGCTAGTGGTCACGCTCCGTGCTCGTCAAGGGCTCAACCAAGGGTTGTCGGGACGCCGTGGGTCAGCAGGTTGAGGCGGTCCTCCAGGCCGGCCTCGCGGAAGGCCGCGACGACCTGGTCAGGGCCCTCGCTGAAGTGGGTCCAGCCTTCGGTGTGGACCGGGACGATCGTCGCCCGGTCGAGCAGCCGGGCGGCCTCGACGGCGTCCTCCGAGGTCAGCGTCAGCGGGGCGCCGTCCATCAGCGTCGTGCGCGCCGCGCCGGCGAACAGCACCGCCACGTCGATCGGTGCGAAGCGGTCGGCGATCTCCTTCACCAGCGCGAGCGACGCGTTGTCGCCGGAGACGTAGACGGTCGGCAACCCATCGCCCTGCAGGACGAAGCCCGTGACCACGCCGAGCACCGCCTCGGCGCCTTCCGGGCCGTGCAGCGCCGGGACGCCGGTCACCGTGATCACGCCGCCGTCCGGGCGGGGGAGGTCCACCGACTCCCAGTTCTCCAGGCCGCGGACGCCGGGGATCCGGGTGGCCGCGCCCGGCGTCGACAGGACGGTCGGGATCGACGGCAGCAGGGCGCGGCCGGTGTCGTCCAGGTTGTCCTTGTGCTCGTCGTGCGAAACCAGGGCGACGTCGATGTGGCCGAGGTCGGCGGCCGGGATCGCCGGGCCGATCAGCTTCTTCATCACCCGGCCGGGCAGCTGGTACTCGCGGGGCTCGTCGAACGCCGGATCGATCAGGAACGTCAGGCCGCCGAGGTTCAGGACGGCGGTCGGGCCGCCGATGTGCGTGATCTCCATGACCACGATCCTCTGCCGCGGCGACCCCGTCTCACCATTGGCCCGGGAGCCATAGTTGCCGCAGATCGGGCCATACTGTTTCCATGCGTCGTGTCGCGGTCCTCGCGTATCCCGGGATGAGCCCGTTCCATCTGTCCGTACCGTGCCTGGTGCTCGGCGAGCGCCGCGGCCTCCCGGACCGGTACGACGTACTGGTCTGCGCCGAGCAGCCGGGATCGTTCGGGACCAGCGCCGGGTTCGGGATCACCGTCGACCACGGGCTCGAGGCGATGGAGCGGGCCGACGTCGTGGTGCTGCCGAGCTGGGAGCCCGGGCTGGTCGCGTCCGCCGTACTGCTGGACGCGATCCGGCGGGCGCACGCGCGGGGTGCGACCGTGGTCGGGTTGTGCCTCGGGGCGTTCCTGGTCGCGGAGAGCGGGATCGCGGCCGGGCGCGAGGTGGTCACGCACTGGCGGTTCGCCGACGAGCTGCGGTCGCGGTACCCGGAGCTCGAGGTGCGGGCCGACGTACTGTGGTCGGACCAGGGGGACATGGTGACCTCGGCCGGTACGGCGGCGTCGCTGGACTGCTGCCTGCACCTGGTGCGCACGCATCACGGGATGGAGATGGCGGAGCGGGTCGCCCGGGACATCGTGGTCGCGCCGCATCGCAGTGGTTCGCAGGCGCAGTACATCCCGGTGCCCGTGCCGCCGGACCCGGCCGACGACGTCATCGAGAAGGCGATGGTGTGGGCACGGGCGCGGCTCGACCAGCCGGTGACGCTCGACGAGTGGGCCGCGGCGGTGGCGATGTCGCGGCGTACGTTCACGCGGCAGTTCCGGGCGCGCACCGGGAGCTCCGGGCAGGCGTGGTTGCTGCGGCAGCGGCTGGACCGGGCGCGGTTGTTGCTGGAGACAACGGAGCTGTCGATCGAGCGGGTGGCTACGTCGAGCGGCTTCGGGAGCAGTGACGCGTTGCGGCACCACTTCCACAGCGTGTTGGGTACGACGCCGCAACGGCATCGGCAGGAGTTCTACAGCAGCACGAGCAAGGTGTAGACCACCGGCGCGGCGAACGTGACGAGCAGGATCCACGCCATCATCCGGTGCGCGGGCTTGCCGCGGTCGAGGGAGGAGGCGAAGTACAGCACCGCACCCTCCTCGGTGTGCCGGCTCAACCCCATCCGCTTCGCCTCCTCCGGGCGCGGATCAGGCCGCTCCGCACCCACCGCCTCCGGATGAATCCCGAGGTGCGCCGGCCCGACCCGATCCACATCATCACGCTCGGAGAACATCCAGCCTCCCGCAGGTTGGTGGTCCCTACATGGTCCCACCAACCTGCGGGATGTGTGTGGTGGTACTACGTGAAGTCTGCGACCCATGCGACCCGTGTCGGACTCGAACCGATGCAGATGCCAAACAGATTGAGTGCAGTGCAGTACTTCTGAGTCATCCTGCCCACACCCAAGGTGGTCAGGTTGCAGTTCATGATCGTGCCGCGGCTCTGCGCCATCATCTGGTCGTACGCCTGCTGAGCCGTCCAATTGTCACCGCCTGCGGTCGACTTCGACGCACCGCTGCTGTTGGTCGCTCCCGACTTCGCACGGCTCTTCGCGTCCGAGCGAGCACTGGACGTGAGACTGGAATCCTGCTCGAGCGGGGCGCAGCCGTTGTTCTTCCGGGCGCTGTCAATCATGTCGAACAGTTGCGATTCTTCGGCAGTCATGCCGCCGTCCCGCGCGGGAGGTGTCGGGGTCGGCGTTGGCGTCGGGGTGGGCTTTGGCGTCGTCACCGTGCGTCCCGGGGAGGTCGGGCTGGTCGGCCTCGGGGACGGCGGGTTCGTCGGCTTCACCGTGGTCGACGTACGGGTCGACGGGGTTGTCGTCGGGGACGTCGAGTCGGTCGGGGATTGCGTCGGACTGCTCGACGGGCTGTCCGTTGGCGTGGCCGATGGGGTGCTGCTGGGCGTCGCGGAAGGCGTGACCGTCGGGGTCGCCGTCGGAGGAACAGTCACCTTCGCAGACGGCGTCGCAACCGCTGCCTTCGTACTAGGCGTGATGTAGGTGTCATCGGTCCGAGTGACGATCGGCAGTGAAGCATCCGCCTCGTCGTTCTGCGGCTGATGCAACAAGATCCACGAAATCGGCGTAATCACCAGCACCACAGACGCAAGCGCGATAACAGTACGCCGCCCCTTGGAAGCCCGCCCCTCCCGCCCGGCAGCCCGCCGCCCCGGCCCAGACCCCCCACTCCCTGTTCCCCGAGACCCCCCACCCCCGGACGTGCCACGCCCACCGCCTCCAGCAGCAGCACCACCACCTGCAACGTGCGACGCCTCAGCATCCACCCCACCAAACCCACCAGCAGCCGCCCCGCCGACGCCACCAGCACCGGCGCTCTCCGCTCCACCACCAGCAGCCAAGCCGCTCGCAGCGCCGAGACGCCCAGCGCGGCTGACGCCAGCCGCATCGCCGACGCCGGCCGAGCCGGCCGCGCTGACGTCGCCACCCGCACTGCTGGCCCCGGCGGAACCATGGGCGCTGCTGGCCCCGGACAGCCCGCCGGACAGGCTGCTGCCGGACAGGCCGCTCGCGGCGGCGGAGTCGGCTGTGCCATAGGCGCCGAGCGAGCCGAAGGTGCCAGCCGCGCTGGCCGAGCCAGCCGAGCCGAGTGAGTCGGCTGCGCCGGCAGCACCAGCTGTGCTGGTCGCACCGGACGAGTCAGCGGTGCTGAGTGAGCTAGCTGTGCCGAGTGAGTCCCAGGTGCTGGCTGTGGTGGCGGGAGTGGTGCGGTGTGTGTCGCGTGTTGTGGCTGGGGCGGCGGCGAGGGCTTCGTAGGCGGCTGTGGTGCCGGGGCCGAAGCCGGTGGGGGACAGGTCGGTTCCTGCGCCTGTGCCTGTTCCCGCGGCCGTGCCCGTGCCTGTGCCCGTGCCTGCGCCCGTACCCGGGGTGGTGGGGGCCGCTAGGGAGGCCCAGTCGTCGGCTGCTCGGCGGGTGGACCAGGTTGCGGCTGATTCGCCGGCGGGCTCGCGAGCCGCGCGGCGGGCTCGGGTGGGTTCGGGGGTGATGGGTTGTTCTACCCAGGATGGTGTGCCGGAGGCGCGGCGGCTTTCCGGCTGGGACACCTCGGGTGCGCGCGACGGCAGGCCCGACGTGGTGTCGGGTGCGGTGTAGCTGGGCAGCGCTCCCCGCGGGGCGTACTGCGGGGTTGCGGGGCGCGACTGGTTGCTGCCGGCCCAGAACGGGGACTCGCTCGACGTCCCGCCCTTCGGGGCGCCGGCCCAGAACGGTGACTCGTCGCTGGTGCGTGGCGCGTAGCGGGGCGGCTCGGGCGGGGCGGGTGGCGTGCTCTCCGCGGGCGGGGTGGACCGGTTGCCGGAACGCGACGACCGGGACGCGGCCCGGGTCGCCTTCCTGCGTGGTTTGTACCGGCCGTTACCGGACTCGGACATTATTTCGTTGTTCCCTTCACAGTCGCGCCCCCAAGACGTTCCTCGCCAGCTCGAGACGCCTCACCAGCCGTCTCACCGGAGCCCCCCAGGAACGTCCGGCAACATGACAAGGACGGATCTACCCGCCGCGACCGGCCGTGAACCGGCCGGACATTGTGGCTGTCGGACAACGTCCCGGCCACACTCGGTGTTCTCGACACAATGACAGCGCCCGCACAGGCCTGGCCTGTGGTCGCGGCGCTTCGGAGGTTCGGTACCACGAAGCACCCCGTTCAGCTACGGCCGAAGTCCTGGACCCAGCTGCCCGGTCCGTACCCGGACTTGACCTGGCCGGGGTCGTACCCGATGCCGATCGTGGTGAACCGGCAGTTCAGGATGTTCTTCCGGTGGCCCTCGCTCTGCATCCAGGCCGCGACCACCTTCTGTGCGCTGTCGTAGCCGGCCGCGATGTTCTCGCCCCAGCTCGACCCGCGGTACCCGGCGGCGGCCATCCGTTCGCCGGGGTCCTCACCGTCGGGGTTGGTGTGGTCCATGTAGTGCCGCCGGACCATGTCCGACGCGTGCTTCCCGGCCGCCTCGACCAGCGCACTGTCCAGCCGGAGCGCCCGGCAGCCCTGCTGCTCGCGGATCCGGTTGGTGTACTCGAGGACCTGCTGTTCCTGCGCGTTCGTCCCGCCGCCGCCCGTCGGCGGCTCCGGGGTGTCGCTCGGCGTCGGTTCGGTACTGCGGGTCGTGGTCGGCGTCCGCGTCGGCACCGTAGTACTGACGGTCTTGGTCGGCTTCGGCCGGGCCGTCTGACCGCGCGTACTGCGGGGCGCCGTCGGCGACACGGTCACCGTCGTCACGCCGACCGTCGGCGCCGTCGGTGTGGTCAGGGTGCTCGGCGTACCCGTGGTGGCCGGCATACTGCTCGGCGTGCCGTCCGGCGTACCCGAGCTGGCAGGCGTGCCGGTCGTCTGGGTCGGCGCGGAGCCGACCGCCGGCGGACCGACGACCGCAGTGGTCGTCCGGCCGTCCGGGAGCGTCTTGGTCACGGTGATCAGCGGCACGCCGGCGGTGGTGCCCTCGACCGCGGAGCCGCCGTCGACGCGGGTGTCCTCGGAGACGTTCAGCACCTTGGTGGCGTCGTCGACCTGCGAGGTGTCGCGGGACATCAGCCAGACGACCGGGCCGATCGCGACCAGCACCGACAGCGCGCTGACGATCGGGCCGACCAGGCCACGGCTCCGCCGGGGAGCTCGTCTACTGCCGCGGTGCCGCCGGGGGGTGGGCGAATCCGTCATGGGTGGGCGAATCCTCTTCGTTTCTTCGTCGTGCCGAGTAGCGCGTCGTTCCCCGTGGTCGAGCTGAACAGCCAGGTCCCCCCTGGTCACCGAACAGCGACCTTAACCGACCCGCGAGGTCACCGTTACGAAGACGAGCGCCCTCTTAACGATTCCTGAAGAAAACGATTGACTGAACCCGGTTCGACGGCGTCAGGCCCCGAAGTTCTGCACCCAGCTCCCGTTGCCCCACTCGGGTTTCACCACGCCGCTGTCGTACCCGATGCCGATCATCGTGTACTCGCAGTTCAGGATGTTCTTCCGGTGGCCGTCGCTGTTCATCCAGCCCTCGACCACGGCCGCGGCGCTGGAGTAGCCCACGGCGATGTTCTCGGCCATCGCGCCGCCGGTGAACCCGGCCGCCTTCATCCGGTCGAACGGGCTGCGGCCGTCCAGGCTGTCGTGCGCGAAGTAGTGCTGGGCGACCATGTCGGCGGCGTGCGCCTCGGCCGCGGTGGTCAGCGCCTTGTTGGTCCGCAACGGCCCGCACCCGGCCTTCGCGCGCTCCTGGTTGGTCAGCGTCAGCACCTGCTCCTCGGCCGGGCCGGACCCGCCAACCGGCTTCGAGACCTTCGTCGTCTTCCGCGTCGGCGTAGGCGTTGATGTGGTCGTCCGGGTAGGGGACGGCGAGGCGCTGGGCGTCCGGGTGCTCGGCGTACGGCTCGGCGTCCGCGTGCTGGGTGTCCGGCTGCTGCTCCGGCTCGGCGCGGTCGTCTTCCGGCTCGGCGTCGGCGTGACCGTCGGGCGGACCGGCGTACGGCGTGGCGTGTACGACGGACTGCCCGGACTGCTCGGCGGCGCTGCCGAAGAGTCGTCGGCGACGATCGGAGCGTCCGCACTCGTCACCCTGCCGGTGCCGGTCTCACGCAGGACGAACCACCCGACGCCGGCCAGCAGGACAAGGGCCGACAGCGAGGCGAGGAGCGGACCGGCGACACCGTGGGGCCGCGGCCGTCTGTGGTTCGTCATGGTGTGCAGCCTTGCCCAGGTCGGCGCTTGCCAACGCGGGGACGGCCCGCACTTCACGAACCTTTGACTATGGCAGTCGTTTGATTGTCACCGCGAGCGCGCGATGACGATGTCGGCGACGACCTTCCAGCCCAGGCTCCGGTACAGCCGCAGGCCGTCGATCGACGCGATCAGGATGCCGCGCTTGGCGCCCTTCGCCGCGGCCGCCTCCACCAGCGACGCCATCACCGCGCTGCCGAGCCCGCGCCGCCGGTGCGCCGGATCGGTCTCGATCCGGTCCGCGACCGCATCCTCGCCGACCACGGCCATCCGGCCGCTCGACACCACTCCGCCGTGCAACGTGGCGCGGGTGATGATCAGGTCGTCCTCGAGCTCGGTGTGCAGCGCGTAGCGCTCGTGCAGCTTCAACGCGGGCTGCTCGGACAGCTGGATGGTCATCAGCCAGTCCTGGTCCTGCTGGACCTCGAGGCCGAGCTGTTCCAGCTGCTCGATGCGGGCTTCCTTGTCGTCGGTGGCCAGCGTGATCCAGCCGGATCCGCGGCCGCCGCCGTCGGCGAGCGCCAGCTGCGCGGCGCGTTCCACCCGTTCCGGCTTGTCGTCGGCGTCGAGTACGACGTACTCCGTCGGCCGGCTCTCCTCGCCTGCCCGGACGATCAGGATTCCGTCGTTGTCCTCCTCAACCGTGGTCCAGCCCCGCGAGACGGACCACCCGGCCTGCCAACGGCGGACGAGTTCCTCACGATCTCTCACCCGTCGATTCAAGCAGCCCGGGCGCGCGACGGCGAGGGGAACCGGTGTCGTCTGTCACCAACTGGCCGTGAACCGCTGCCTGCAGCCGGTCACCACGGGCCTGTCAGCGGGCGGCGTACTCCTCGGCGAGCAGGTCGTAGGTGAGGAGATCGTCGCGGGTGCCGTCGCGGCGCGGGTCGGCCCGGCGTTCGTTCCCGACGCGGGTGAAGCCGTTGATCTCGGCAACGTGCGCGGACGCGGTGTTGGTGGCGGCGCACTTGAGCACCAGCCGCAGGCGGCCCAGCCCGCCGTCCTCCACCGGCCGGAACGCGTGCCCGATCGCCAGCCCGACCGCCGTCGACATCACCTTGCGGCCGCGCGCGTCCGGGTGCATCCAGTACCCGATCTCGCCGACGGCCCGGTCCATCCGGTTGTTCAGGCCGAAGATGCTGATGTTGCCGAGCAGTTCGTCGGTCACCGCGTCGGCGATCGCCCACGGCACCGCCTGGCCGGCCGCCGCCTCGTCCGGACGGCTCCCGATGAACGCCTTCGCGTCGTCGAGCAGGTACGGCGACGGCATACCGGTCAGCCAGTGCTGGGTCCGCTCGTCGGAGCACGCCTCCATCGCCCGCTGGGCGTCGGACTCGCGCAGCTCCCGCAGCCGGATCGCGCCGCCCTCCAGGACCGGGATCGTCCACCACGGGGTCCGGGGCGCGAGCTCGTCGTCCTTGCCGACCGACGCGACCCACTCGTCCTTCCGGACGCCGCGTGACCGGCCGCCGCCCGGAATCGTCACCAGGCCGCCGAATCCGGCCTTCCATGCCACCCGCCGGCTCGCGAAGTTGCCGACGTACGCCCGCCAGATCACCCGGTCCCAGCCGAGGCCGTCGAACGCGTACCGGACCGCCAGCTTCAGCGCGGTCGTCATCACGCCGCGGCCGCGGACCTCCGGCGACACCGCGAAGCCGACCTCGCCGACACCGCCCTCGCCGTCGCGCAGGTCGATGGTGCCGACGTACGTCCCGTCGTACTCAATGGCCCAGGCCCACATGGTGTTGTCGCGCCAGCCGGCCGGGATCTGCTCGGTCAGGAAGCTCACCGCGTGCTCGCGCAGGTACGGGACCGGAATGGTGGTCCACTGCTGCATCACCGGGTCCTGGCACATCCGGTACGCCGGTTCCACGTCGTCGGCCGTGTGCGCACGCAGGGTCACCGCGCCGTCGCTCAGCACTGGGACGTCCTCGGGGAATCGCATGCTTCAGGGTGACGCGCTGCCACCGGCCCGGCAACACATTTCCCTGACAGCCGGGGTCCGCGCCATTAGGCTGTGGGCGTGAACGCAGCCGGAGCAGAAGCGCCCCGCGGCCGCGGCGGCCAGCTGGCCGCCCAGCGGCAGGCGACGATCGTTGCCGAGGTCAACAGTCGGGGCGCGGTGACGGTGGCCGAGCTGGTCGACCGGTTCGGGGTCTCGGACATGACGATCCGCCGCGACCTGGACGCCCTGGACTCCAGCGGGCTGCTGCACAAGGTGCACGGCGGCGCGACGTCGGTCGGGCTGCGCAGTGCGCACGAGCCTGGTTTCGACGCCAAGCTGACGCAGGAGTCCGCGGCCAAGCAGGCGATCGCGGCCGAGGCCGCCACCCGGGTGCAACCGGACAGTGCGATCGGCATCGGGGCCGGTACCACGACGTACGCGCTGGCCCGCCAGCTGTTGCGGGTGGAGAACTTGACAGTTGTCACGAACTCGGCGCGGATCGCGGACGTCTTCCACGGCAACGGCCGCTCGGACCGCACCGTCGTGCTGATCGGCGGCATCCGGACCCCGTCCGACGCGCTGGTCGGCCCGATCGCGACTGCGGCGCTGGCCTCGCTGCACCTGGATCTGTTGTTCCTCGGGGCGCACGGCGTGGACGCCGAGCACGGGTTGAGTACGCCGAACCTGATGGAGGCCGAGACCAACCGGTCGTTCATCGCCGCGAGTCGTGAGGTGGTCGTGGTCGCGGACCACACCAAGTGGGGGACCGTCGGCCTGAGCACGTTCGCGAACTGGTCCGACCTGGACGTGATCGTCACCGACAACGGCTTGTCGTCCGCCGCCCGCAAGGCCATGCGCGACACGGGATGTGAACTCGTCATCGCGTCGTGAAGGTCCCGCTCGGCCGTCCGTACTGGGTGCTGTGGACCGCCGGGGCGATCTCGTTCGCCGGTGACGGCATCATGTTCGGGGCGCTGCCGCTGCTGGCCGCGTCGATCACCCGGGACCCGCGGATCGTCTCGCTCAGCGAGGCGGCCACGAACGTCGGCTGGCTGCTGCTCGGCCTGATCTCCGGCGTGATGGTGGATCGCTGGCGGCGTACGTCGACCATGTGGATCGTCGACGCGATCCGAGCCGTGGTGGCCGGCGCCTTCGCGGCGGCGGTGCTGTCAGGGCTCGGCACGATCCCGCTGCTGCTGGTGACCGCGTTCCTGCTCGGGATGCTGGCGCCGTTCTTCGACAACGCGGCGTCGGTCGTGGTGACCGATGTCGTCGTACCGGCGGCCCTCGAACGTGCCAACGGGTACAGCCAGGCTTCGCTGCTCCTGCTGAGCAATCTGATCGGTCCGCCGCTCGGCGCCGCGCTGTTCGTGCTGAGCCGCGGGCTTCCCGTGCTGCTGAACGCGATCTCGTTCGCGGTCGCGGCCCTGCTGGTGTGGATGGTCCGTACGTCGGCCCCGGCGCGCGTCCGGGCCCCGGACCGGCATCTCGGCCGGGAGCTCCGCGAAGGCCTGGTGTACCTGTGGCGCCACAAGCTGTTGCGGACGCTCTGCCTGCTGCTGACGATCGTCAACGGTGTCGCGGCGGGGATCGTGTCGATCCTCGTGCTCTACGTGCTCGAGGTGCTGCACCTGCCCGAGCAGGGATTCGGCTGGCTGGTCGCGATCTACGCAGTCGGTGGTGTCGCCGGCGCCTTCGTCGCGCCGCGGTTGTCGCGGTGGCTCGCGACCAGCACGAATCTGGTCGGCGCGATGCTGATCAGCAGCGTCGCGATCATCGCGTTCGGCGTGCTCGGCAGCTTCGCCCTGGTCGCGGTCGCCGCGATCGTGCTCGGCTTCGGCAGCACCTGGTGGAACGTCGTCTCGATCACCCTGCGGCAGCGGGTCGTCCCGGCCGAGTTGCTCGGCCGGGTGACCGCGGTCTACCGGATGGTGGCCTTCTGTGCCGCACCGTTGGGCGCGGTCGGCGCCGGTTTCCTCGCGCACACGACGGATCTGCGGACGCCGTACTTCGCCCTCGGCCTGCTGCAGCTCGCCGCCACCGCGGTGTCCGCGCCGCTGATCCGCCGCGAGGTGCGCGCGTCAGCTGACGCGCGAGGCGCCGGCTGACGGCGGCGCGTTGAGCGCGGCCGGTGCCGAGAAACCGTGTTCCGCAAACGCTTTCTCGATCGCGGCGAGGACCGGCTCGGCCGCGGCCGCCTCGACCAGCGCGATGATGCAGCCGCCGAACCCGCCGCCGGTCATCCGGGCGCCGAGCGCGCCGGCCGCGAGCGCGGTGTCGACCGCGACGTCCAGCTCCGGCACGGTGATCTCGAAGTCGTCGCGCAGCGAGGCGTGCGACGCGGTGAACAGCGGGCCCACCTCGCGCAGCTTCCCGGCCCGCATCAGCGTGACCGCGTCCTCGACCCGCCGGATCTCGGTCACGACGTGCCGCACCCGACGCCGTACGACGTCGTCGGTCAGCCGGGCCAGTGCGTCGTCGAGGTCCTCGAACGCAATCGACCGCAGCGCCGGGACGCCGAGCTCGGCCGCCGCCTGCTCGCAGCTCTGCCGGCGGGCGGCGTACTCGCCGTCGACGTGCCGGTGCGGCGCCTTCACGTCGACGACCAGCAGCGCGAGGTCGTCGGCCGGCGGGTCGAACGGGATCTGGTCGGTGGCCATCGCGCGGATGTCGAAGAACAGCGCGTGCCCCGCGGTGCAGCACATCGACGCCATCTGGTCCATCAGCCCGACCGGCGCGCCGACGTACTGGTTCTCCGCCTTCTGGGCCAGCCGCGCGACCTCGGCCGGGTCGACCTCGATGTCCCGCAGGCCCAGCAGCGCGACGGAGGTGGCGCAGAGCAGCGCCGCCGAGGACGACAGCCCGGCGCCGGACGGCAGGTCCGAGTCGACCAGCAGGTTCGCGCCGCCGATCGGGTAGCCGGACTCGCGCAGGATCCAGGCCGCACCGGCCGGGTACGCCGCCCAGTCGCCGACCGAACCCGGCGCGAGCTCGTCGATCGCGAACTCGACCACCCCCGGATGCCCGCTGGAGGCGACCGCGATCCGGCCGTCGTCGCGCCGCGCGGCGGTGACCAGGATCCGGTTCGGCAGCGCGATCGGCAGCACCAGGCCGTCGTTGTAGTCGGTGTGCTCGCCGATCAGGTTCACCCGGCCCGGGGCGCGCCAGCTGCCGTCGGGCGCGGTACCGAAAACGTCCTGGAAGCTCACGGGGCAACCTTTCGCAGGGTCTCGGCCACGTCCTCGGGCCTGGTGTCGCTGATGAACGCGCCCATGCCGGACTCCGACCCGGCCAGGTACTTGATCTTGTCCGCGGCGCGCTTGATCGACAACACCTCCAGGTGCAGGTAGCCGAGCTCGCGGTCGATCCGGACCGGGGCCTGGTGCCAGGCGGCGATGTAGGGCAGCGGATCGCCGTACAGGCCGTCGAGGCGCTGCAGGACGTCGAGGTACAGCTCGGCGAAGTCGTCGCGCTCGCCGGTGGTCAGCTCGTCGATCCCCGCCACCTGACGGTGCGGGTACAGGTGCACCTCGACCGGCCAGCGCGCGGCCTCCGGGACGAACGCGGTCCAGGTGGCGTTCTCGCCGATCACCCGGGTGCCGTCCTTGCGCTCGGCGGCCAGCACATCGGCGAACAGGTTGCTCCCGGCAACCTCCTGGTGCTTGCGGGCCTGCGCCAGCAGGGTACGCATCCGCGGCGGGACGAACGGGTAGGCGTAGAGCTGGCCGTGCGGGTGGCTGAGTGTGACGCCGATCTCGCGGCCCCGGTTCTCGAACGGGAAGACCAGTTCGACGTCGTCGCGGGCGCCGAGCTCGGCGGTCCGGTCGGCCCAGGTGTCGACGACCAGCCGGGCCTGGCCCTGCGACAGGCTGGTGAACGAGCCGTTGTGGTCGCTGGTGAAGCACACCACCTCGGTCCGGCCGGGACCGGCGAAGGACGGGAACCGGTTCTCGAAGACGGCGACGTTGTAGTCGAGGTCCGGGATCTCGGTCGGGTTGCCGGGCTTGCTCGGGCACAGCGGGCACTGGTCGGCCGGCGGCAGGTAGGTCCGGGTGTTGCGGTGCGTGGCGTAGGAGATGACGTCACCGGTGAGCGGGTCGGTGCGGAGCTCGATCTGCGGCTGCGGGGCCGGCAGGCCGCGGGTGTCCTCGAGCGGCACCCGGGCCGGCGCGTCCGCCGGGTCGTAGTAGATCAGCTCGCGGCCGTCCGACAGCCTGGTGTCGGTCCGGCGTGCACCGCGCGGTGTCTTCATCGTGTGACCCTCCCGGCCGTACGACGCGTCCGGCCAGGAATCATCGTAAACCAACAAACTCGAACACGCACGGCAGGTCCACCGGCCGCTAGGCTTGGTAGATGGACGACCACGCCCAACGCCCGCCCTCTCGGCTGCTGACGAGAGGGCGCTAGGACATCCCACCCATGAACGACACCCTGCTCAACATCGTTCTGATTCTGGTCTTCGTGCTGATCGGCGGGGTCTTCGCCGCGGCCGAGATGGCCCTGGTCTCACTGCGGGAGAGCCAGCTCAAGGCCCTGGCACACCGCGGCAGGCGCGGCGAGATCGTCGCCAAGGTGGCCGCCAACCCGAACCGCTTCCTGTCCGCCGTGCAGATCGGCGTGACCCTGATGGGCTTCCTGTCCGCCGCCTTCGGTGGCGCGACGCTGGCCGACGGGCTCGCACCGCACCTGCAGAAGCTCGGCCTGCCCGAGTCGGTGTCGAACACGGTCGCGCTGGTGCTGATCACGATCCTGATCTCGTACGTCTCGATCGTGCTCGGCGAGCTGGCCGCGAAGCGGCTGGCGCTGCAGCGGGCGGAGGGCTTCGCGCTCGCGCTCGGCCCGCTCGTGGACCGGATCGCGTCCGGCGCCCGGCCGGTGATCTGGCTGCTCTCGAAGTCCACCGACCTGGTGGTGCGCGCGCTCGGCGGCGACCCGAACGCGAACCGTGAGGTGATGACCGACGAGGAGCTCCGGGACCTGGTCTCGGCGCACGAGTCGCTCGGCGAGGAGGAGCGCAAGATCGTCGACGACGTCTTCGAGGCCGGCAGCCGCCAGCTCCGGGAGCTGATGCTGCCGCGCACCGAGGTGGACTTCGTCGACGCCGAGATGCCGGCGTACAAGGCGGTCAAGTTCGCCGCCGAGCGGCCGCACTCGCGGTACCCGGTGATGAACGGCTCCGCCGACGACATCGTCGGCTTCGTACACGTCCGGGACCTGTTCGACCCGGCCGTCTCGACCCGCTCGGTGCGGGTCGGCGACCTGGCGCGCGAGGTGCTGATGCTGCCGGACACCGCGAAGCTGCTGCCGACGCTGACCGAGATGCGCCGCCGCAGCACCCACCTGGCGATCGTCCTCGACGAGTACGGCGGTACGGCGGGCATCGTGACGCTCGAGGACCTCGTCGAGGAGCTGATCGGCGACATCAAGGACGAGTACGACGAGGAGGCGGCCGAGACGACCCGGCTGCGCAGCGGCGACATCGAGGTCGACGGCCTGCTGAACCTGGACGACTTCGCCGACGCGACCACGATCGAGCTGCCGGACGGGCCCTACGAGACCGTCGGCGGATTCCTCGCCGCCCGCCTCGGGAAGGTTCCGTCGACGGGGGACGAGGTCGCGCTCGAGGGCCACACGCTGACGGTCACCGAGATGGACGGCCGCCGGGTGGCCCGGGTCCGGCTGCACCGGATCAGACCGGGAGTGGAGGAGCAGCCGCCGGCCGGGGCTCCAGCACCCGCCGCCGACTGAACACCACCAGCCCGCCGACGACGTACCCGAGGCCCTGGATCACCAGGATCGGGATGATGCCGACGGCGTCGCCGAGGAAGCCGGCGGAGGTGATCCCGATCAGGACCGCCACGCTCTCGGCGGCGCCGACCGCGCCGTAGATCCGGCCGCGGGTGCCGTCGACGGTGAGGTTCTGGAAGACGGTCATCATGCCGGCGAGGGTGAGTGCGCCGGGCAGCCCGACGACGATCATGAACACGAACGCCGGCAGCACGCTGTCCGACACCAGCGGGTAGACGAACAGCGCGATGTCGATCAGCCCGAAGGCCAGCGCGCCGAGCCCCCACAGAGTGGCGGCCGGCCATCGGGAGCCGATCGCGGCCGCGACCAGGCCGCCGACGATGCCGCCGACCGCCTGCGACGCCACGATCAGGCCGTACGCCTTCCCGTCGCCGCCGATCTCGGCGCTGACGAACGGCGCGAACAGCGTGCTCATGATCCCCTCGCCGACCCCGGTGACCAGGCAGAACACGAAGAACAGCCGCATCGCCGGACCGGCCACGCACAGCCGCAACCCCTCGGTCCACTCCGCCTTCAGCCGCCTGATCGCACCACCCGCGGACTCCTTCGTACGGCGGGGGCGGTCCTGGCGAAACCGCATCGCCGCGACCAGCACGACCGCGACCAGGAACGTCACGGCGTCCCCGACGGCCAGCAGCGTGAGCCCGCCGGCGGCCGCGAGCACACCGCCGAGGGCGGCGCCGATCAGCCGGGCGAGGTCGCGGATCTGGCTGTTCAGCGCGTTCGCGGTGACGAGCTGGTCGGAGTTCACCAGCAGTGGGACGAGGGACTGCTCGGCGGGCGTGAAGAACTGCTGCAGGCAGCTCTGCGCGAGCACCACGCCGTACACGATCCAGATCGTGCTCGCGTCGTGGACGGCGATCAGTGGCAGCAGGACGACCGCGTTCAGCACGTTGGTCACGATCATCGTGGTCCGCTGGTTCCAGCGGTCCACGAAGACGCCGGCCAGCGAGCCGAGCACCACGGCGGGCAGGAACGACGCCAGCAGCAGCCCGCCGGAGGCCAGGGTCGATCCGGTCAGCACGTACACCTGGAACGCGAGTCCGGTGCGCAGCAGCCAGTCACCGACCAGCGAGATCAGGCCGGCGCTGAGCATCAGCCGGTAGTCGCGCTGCTGGACGAGGACGCCCCACAAGTCCTTCATCTGCTACTCCTCCGGAGAGATCGTGACGATCTGGGTGAACGCGACGTGCCGGCTGCCCGCCGGCCGGGTGGACTTGTCGTCGATCGGCCGCTCGTCGACCCAGCGCTGCAGCAGCGCGTCGATCTGGGTGACCAGCTCGGCCAGTTCGTCCGCGGTCAGGTAGAACCCGCTCTGCCCGATGCCGGCGTGGTCCCGCCAGGCCGGGTCCTCGGTACGGCGTTGCTCCTGCCAGCGGCCGAGCGCCTCGAGCGCGCGCTCGGCGACCAGTTGCTCGAGGACGTCGGCCGCCGCGGCGCCCTCGGGGGTCGCCGAGGCCTCGGCCCACGACTGCGACGTCGAGACCAGCCGCCACGGCCGTTCCCGGTTGTCCTTCCCGGGAGCCGGCTCGACGAAGTCGTACTTCGCCAGCTGCCGCAGGTGATGCGACGCCAGCGCCTGGCTGATCCCCAGCCGGCGCGCAGCGTCCGCCGCCGTCAGCGGCCCCTCGCGGCCGAGCAGCGCCTGCAGATCCAGCCGCACCGGGTGCGCGAGCGCGCGGATGGCGAGCGGGTCGTCGAGGAGCCGGGACCGCCGCGGATCCTTTTCCAAAGACATGCTTGGAATATGCGGCAGGCCGGAGCCGATGTCAAGGCATTGCTTGGAATATCAGTTCCGGCCGGACTTCTTGGCCTTGCTCTTGCCGGGCTTGCCGGACTGGTCGGTTGTCTGCGGCTGAGACGTTCTCGAGGCCGTCGGGGGCTCGACCGTCCGGGTCCGCACAGGGGCCGACTTGGTGACGGTGACGGTCGGCCCGGTCCGGACTGTCGGCGCCGTCGGTACGGTCGCCGGCCGGGCGGGCGGCCGTACCTGCTGCACCGGCTGCGAGGGCGCGATGTTCGGCGGCGCGACCGGCTCGTTCGGTTGCTGGTCGGCGAGGACGCCGGCCGTCACGGCGGTTCCGGCGACGAGCATCGAGGCGAGCACCGCGAACGCACTGCGCCAGTTGCGGCGTGGGCGCAGTACGGCGAACTCGGCCGTCGGGGCCTCGGCCGCGGTCTCGGTCGTCAAGGTCGCGACCTCGTCGGCCGTCGGGCGGTCGCCGGGCTCCTTGGCCAGCATCCGGCGGAGCAGCAGGGCGACGCCGAGCGGTACGTCGTCGGGGATGACCGGCGCGGCCTCGACGTGCCGGGACATCACGACGGTCGGGTCGTCGCCCTCGAACGGCGGACGCCCGGTGAGCAGCTGGTACAGCACGCAGCCGAGCGCGTACACGTCCGAGGCCGGAGTCGCCGGATGCCCCAGGGCGCGTTCGGGGGCGAGGTAGTGGCTGGTGCCGAGGATCAGGCCGGACGTGGTCGCCGGGTCCGCGGGCGAGCGCGCGATCCCGAAGTCGGCGATCTTGACCGACCCGTCGACATCGACCAGCAGGTTGTCGGGCTTGATGTCACGATGCACGATGTCGTGCCGGTGCGCGGCCGCCAGGCCGCCGGCGACCTGCCGAACGACGCCGAGCGCGCGATCCGGATGCAGCGGTCCGTGCAACGCCAGCTCGTGCGCGACGCTGCGGCCCTCCATCAGCTCCATGACCAGGAAGTACTCGCCGTTGGAGTGGCCGAAGTCGTAGACCGCGACGACATGAGGATCCTTCACCACCGCCGCGGCCCGCGCTTCCCGCCGGAACCGTGCCGCGGCGAACGGGTCACTCAGGTCCGGGCGCAGCAGCTTGACCGCGACCGGCCGGCCGAGGAGTTCGTCGCACCCCCGGTAGACCTCGCCCATTCCGCCGTGACCGAGAATCTCCGTGGTGCGGTAGCGGTCCGCAAGCAGCACTCCTGACCGGTACCCCGCGAAACCCTGAGGATTCAGGCAGTTCGGTCCCGGATCCATCCGAGCGCGGGCTCGGCGTGCGCGAGGGCCGCGATGTGGCCGGCGTCCGGCAGCAGGACCAGCTCGGCCGCCGGGAGCGTGGCCGCCAGCCATTCGCTGTGTGCACAGGGAATCACGCCGTCGTCGGCACCGTGGACAAGCAGCGTCGGTGCCGCGATCGTCGCCGGATCGCAACCCCAGCCGAGGGTGTAGGAGCAGTCGTCGTCGACCAGCCCGTCGGGGCCGTCGGGCATCGACTGCTCACCGGCGACCGAGCCGAGCCAGCCCCACGGGCCGTCGAACATCGCGACGTCCGCCGCGGTGAACTCCGGGTCGTACTCGACGCCCGAGTTCTCGTGCCGCAGCTTCGCGGCACGTCCCTCCGCCGCGGCCCGGAGCGACGCGCGCCCGGACGCGATCATCCCGTCGTACCAGTCGAGGCCCGCGGCGTCGTACGGCGCGATGGCGGCGAACGTGGCGACCGCCTCGACCCGGTCGCCGAGCACCGCGGCCGCGCCGAGCGCGTACGAGCCGCCGCCGGAGTAGCCCAGCAGCGCACATGTGCCGATCCCCAGCGTGTCCAGCAGTGCGGTGAGGTCGGCCGCGACCGACGCCATCGTGCGGCCGGGCGCCGGCGTCGATCCGCCGTACCCGGGCCGGTCGAACGAGATCCACCGGATGCCGAGCCGCTCGCTCGTGTCGAAGAGTGGGGCGGGCGGTGTCCCCAGGTTCGGGGTGCCGTGGTGCCAGACCACCGCGAGCCGGGCGTCGTCGCCCGGGGCGCTGTCGTAGCCGTGCAGCACCCGGCCGTCCGGCAGCCGGAAGTCGATCTCCTCCATGCGGGGAAGCGTAAACGCCGAAATGTCGAGCGGTCCCGGTCGTGTCCGACCTCTGCTGCGAAGATCCAGCTACCTGCCCGAAAGGACACCGGTCATGAAGTACCTGCTGCTGATCCACAGCAATCCGATCACCTGGGGCCACCCGTCGTTCCTGCACACCGAGGAAGGCCGGGCGCTGCCCAGGAAGGCCCGCGACGCGCTCACCGCGCAGCTCGACAACCTGCTGAAGGAACTCGACGCCAACGGCGAGCTGATCACCGCGGTGCCCCTGGACCCGCCGTCGCGGACCCGCGTCGTCCGCGTCCGCGAAGGCGTCCGCGCCACCACCGACGGCCCGTACTCCGAGGCCAAGGAACAGCTCGCCGGCGTCTTCCTCATCGACGTCGCAAGCCCCGAGCGCGCCGAGGAGGTCGCCGCGACCATCCCGGAAGCCGGGTTCTACGCCGTCGAGGTCCGCCCGGTCTCGGTCCTCGACTAGCGGGCCCCACCAGGCCTGGTCGGACCGCGGCTCAGTGTTCGACCAGGCGGCGGTGGTTCTCGGTGGTGGCGAGCGTCGGGTCCAGGGCGGCGAGGGCGAGCCAGGTGGCGCCGCCGACGCCGTCGCGGGCGGTCAGGACTTCACCGGCAAAGTGTTGCCGAATCAACTGTCCGACCGGTGAAGATTCACCGGCGACACTGCCCGCGAGCACCATCGGGCCTTTGTCCGACGTTGTCTTCAGACGTGCGGCAGTTTCTGTGAGCAATTCGGCTGCGCGTTTCACCAGCGCCTGTGCGTGCTCGTCCCCTTGGGCGTACGTCGTGATGACCGCGGGCGCGAGTTCCGCGAGGAGAACCGGCGGCCGGCTGTTCACGGTGCGCACCAGGTCGTCACGCAATGCGTCGTACCCTTCACGGTGTGCAGGAGCGTGCTCGTCGCGGTCGGGCAGGATCGCCTGGACGACGGCCTGTCCGAGCAACCCCAGCGGCTCCCGGAGATCCAGCGACTGCAGCACGCTGCGGACCGCCTCCCGGCCGAGCCAGAAGCCGGAGCCGTCGTCGCCGAGCAGCCAACCGTGCCCGCCGGCGGTGCGCAGCAGCTGGTGATTTCGCACCAGTCCGGCGTTGCTTCCCGTGCCCGCGATCAGCACCGTTCCGTCCGGTTCCGGCGTACCGGAAGCGAACGCGACCTCGAGATCGCCGATGTACTCGGGCGGAACGGTGAGCCCGGCGCCCGTCCACGCGGCCTCGAACTGGGCGGCCACGTCCGGCCGCGCGAGGGCCACGCCGCCGGCCATCCCGACCACGCCCGCCTTCACGGCGGTCGGGTCCAGCCCGGCCAGTGCCGCGTGAAGCGCCTGCCCGAAGTTGGCCGCCGCACTTGCCGGATGACTCGTCGGATTTCCACCCGCGGCAGCACCGCGACCGATTACGTTGCCCTCGGAGTCCGCGACCACGATCCGGGTGGAGGTACCGCCCAGGTCGCCGCCGAGGACCAAGGGGCTTTCGACCGACATATGCGATGCTCCAAACTGCTCGAAAGAGCCTAAAAGTAAGCACAAAAAGGCCAGGTTACGCAACGGTCCCGATCTGGGAGATCACACGGATGAGCCTTGACTTTAGCTACGAGTTGAGAAAAGTTCTGTCCAGCAAACCGCAAACTTGCGCATTTGTCGGCACTTGGAGTGTCGATGACGAGCAGATCAGCCGAGGGGTGGGCCGCTGATGGCCAGCAGTGACACGGGGGCGACGAGTGGCGTGAGCGCGCAGGCTTATGTTCAAACCCTGATGCCGATCATGGCCGCCGTCACCACCCAGATCGACGGCCCGATCCAGCAGGCCGCGGACCTGATGACCGCGTCGCTGCGCGCGAACGGCGTGATCCAGGCGTTCGGCTCCGGGCACTCCGAGGCGCTCGCGATGGAGATCGCCGGCCGGGCCGGCGGCCTGATCGCCACCAACCGGATCGCGCTGCGCGACCTGGTGCTGCTCGGCGGCGAGCCGCCGGAACTGCTGCGCAGTGCCGAGCTCGAGCGCGATCCGGCGTACTCCCGCAAGCTCTACGAGCTGTCCGCGGCGCGCGAGGGCGACCTGTTCGTGATCGCCTCGAACTCCGGGGTGAACGGCTCGATCGTCGAGCTCGCGAACGTGGTCAAGGAGAAGGGCCACCCGCTGATCGCGATCACCTCGCTGCAGCACACCGGCGGTATGGAGTCCCGGCACCCTTCGGGCAAGAAGCTGATCGACTTCGCGGACGTGGTGCTCGACAACCACGCGCCGTTCGGCGACTCGGTGCTGGACCTGCCCGGCGACGCGGGCAAGGTGTGCGCGGTGTCGTCGATCACCGCCGCGCTGATCGCGCAGCTCCTGGTCGCCGAGGTACTGCGCCGGATGACCGACGCCGGCGAGACGCCTCCCGTGTACCTCTCGGCGAACATCCCGGGCGGGGACGAGCACAACCACGCCCTCGAAGCACGGTACGCCGGCCGCATCCGGCGTACTGCCTGAAACACCACTCGGAAGGCGGCATCATGACCACTCCCAACAACCTCCCGCGGCGGCTGTTCCTGCAGCGTGCGGCGGTCGGCACCTTGCTGACCGCGGGCGGGAGCACGCTGCTGGCCGCGTGCGCCAGCGGCGGCAGCGAGGACACCAGCAGCGGCAGCGACGGGGGCGGGACCAAGTCCGACGAGAACCCGTTCGCGGTCAAGGAGGACGCACCACTGGACGTGGTGATCTTCAAGGGCGGGTACGGCGACGACTACGCCAAGGCCCACGAGGCGATCTACAGCAAGAAGTTCCCGCAGGCCAAGATCAGCCACAAGGGCATCACCGACATCACGCCGCAGCTGCAGCCGCGGTTCAACGGCGGCAACCCGCCGGACGTGATCGACAACTCCGGCGCCTCGCTGCTGCCGATGTCGACGCTGGCCAGCACCGGCCAGCTGGCCGACCTGACCGCGCTGTTCGACGCGCCGTCGGTCGACGATCCGGCCAAGAAGGTCAAGGACACCGTCGAGCCGATCGCGATCGAGGCCGCCCAGCTGGAGGGCAAGCCGCTCGTCCTCGAGTACGTGCTGACCGTCTACGCGCTCTGGTACAACAAGCCGCTGTTCGAGAAGAACGGCTGGACGCCGGCGAAGACCTGGGCCGAGTTCCTGACGCTGTGCGAGGAGATCAAGAAGGCCGGCATCGCGCCGCTCGCGCACCAGGGCAAGCACCCGTACTACATCCACCAGGTCGTCCTGGACATGGCCGTGAAGCACGGCGGCCAGGAGGTCATCAAGGCGATCGACGGGCTGGAGCCGAACGCCTGGATGCACCCGTCGATCAAGCTGGCCGCCGAGGCGCTGCTCGAGCTCAAGGGCAA
This sequence comes from Kribbella sp. HUAS MG21, assembly GCF_040254265.1. GTDB lineage: Bacteria > Actinomycetota > Actinomycetes > Propionibacteriales > Kribbellaceae > Kribbella. The sequence goes on along the minus strand of NZ_CP158165.1, from coordinate 1,086,875 downwards.
GGGCTACATCATGCAGGGCACCGAGGGCCTGGACCACATCCAGTCGCAGACCGCCTGGAACCAGGGCAAGGCCGCGTTCATCCCGTCCGGTTCCTGGCTGGAGAACGAGCAGAAGAAGGTCGCCCCGGCGGACTTCCAGACCACCGCGACCTACACCCCGCTGCTGGACGGCGCGAAGCTGCCGGTGGAGTGCACCGAGATCGCCGCCGGCGAGAACTTCATCGTGCCGGAGAAGGCGAAGAACAAGGCCGGCGGCCTGGAGTACCTGCGGATCATGCTGTCGAAGGAGGCGGCCGGCAAGTTCACCGAGCTGACCGGTTCCCCGACCATCGTGAAGGGCGCCGGCGAGGGCCTGAAGCTGAGCCCGGGCGCCGCCTCCGCGAGCGCGCTGCTGAAGTCCGGCGGCGACAACAACTGGACGTCGTACTTCGGTTCCTGGTACTCCACGATGGACAAGCCGGTCCAGAGCGTGGTGGGTGAGCTGGCCGCCGGCCGGATCACCGCGGACGAATACCAGAAGCGGGTGCAGAAGATCGCCGACGACACGGCGAAGGACCCGAAGACCAAGAAGCAGACCCGTAGCTGATTGTCCGGTGGCATGCTGAGCTGTGGGCGCCTGTGAGGACCCGCAGCTCAGCTGTCTGTTGTAAGGAGAGAGATGCGGCACGGTAGTTACCGGTTCGTCGCGAGCTTCCTCGCGATCCCGCTCGTGTTGTACGTGGTCTTCGTGATCTCGCCGTTCGTCCAGGCGTTCTACTACTCGCTGACCGACTGGACCGGGATCTCGCCGAAGTTCGAGTTCGTCGGGTTCCAGAACTTCAAGGACCTCGCGAACGACGCGATCTTCAAGGCCGCGATCGGGCACAACATCATCCTGCTGATCGGCGTGCCGCTGCTCACCATCGTGCTCGCTCTGGTGTTCGCCTACCTGCTGAACGTCGGCGGCAAGGCGAACAGCGCCGGCGTCCACGGCGTCCGCGGGAACGGCTTCTACAAGCTGGCGTTCTTCCTGCCGCAGGTGCTGTCGGTGCCGGTCATCGCGGTCATCTGGGCCACCGTGATGACGTCCACCGACAACGGCCTGCTGAACTCGGTGACGAAGAAGCTCGGCCTCGGGACGTCGCAGTACCTCGCGTCGCCCGAGATCGCGCTGTACTGCGTGATGTGGGTGCTGGTCTGGGGCAGTGTCGGGTTCTATCTGGTGCTGTTCAACGCGGCGATGTCCGGGATCCCGAAGGACATCTTCGAGGCGGCGATCATCGACGGCGCCGGCCGGCTGGCGACGTTCTTCCGGATCACGCTGCCGCTGCTGTGGGACACCATCCAGACCGCCTGGGTGTACCTGGCGATCATGGCCCTGGACGCGTACGCGCTGGTCGCGGTGATGACCGCGGGGCCGGGCGGGCCGGACAACTCGACGTACGTGATGGGGCTGGCGATCGCCGACAACGGCTTCCAGTACGGCCGGGCCGGGTACGCGTCCGCGATGGGCGTGGTGCTGTTCTTCCTGACGCTGATCATCGCCGCCGTCATGCTCCGGGCCACCCGGCGCGAGCGGATCGAATACTGAGGGGCCGGTCATGACTCTGCAGATCGACGTGGAAGGCCGCACCCAGGACTCGGCCGGCGGACCCGAGGCGGTGAGCGACAAGGGCGGGTTCAGCCCGGTCAACGTGTTCTCGCACGCGGTGCTGATCGCCTGGGCGGTCCTGGTCGTCGTACCGTTCGGCTGGGCGCTGATCGCCTCGCTGAAGAGCACCGGCGAGATCTTCGGCGACAACCCGTGGGCGCTGCCGAAGAAGCTGCTCTGGGAGAACTTCGCGAATGCCTGGGAGAAGGGCGTCGGCGACTACCTGCTGAACAGCCTGGTCGTGGTGGCCGGCGGCGTGTTCGGGACGATGCTGTTCGGCTCGATGGTCGCCTACGTGCTGGCCCGCTACCAGTTCCCCGGCAACCGGCTCATCTACTACCTGTTCGCGGCCGGGATGATGTTCCCGACGTTCCTGGCGATCGTGCCGCTGTTCTTCGTGGTCAAGGGCTTCGGGATGGTGTCGACGTACCAGGGCCTGATCCTGGTCTACATCGCCTACTCGCTGCCGTTCACGGTGTTCTTCATGCACTCGTTCTTCCGGACGCTGCCGACCTCGATCGCCGAGGCCGCCCTGGTGGACGGCGCGGGACACGCGACCACGTTCTTCCGGGTGATGCTGCCGATGGCCAGGCCCGGGCTGCTCAGCGTCGGCATCTTCAACGTGCTCGGTCAGTTCAACCAGTTCGTCCTGCCGAGCTTCCTGTCGCCGGAGAAGCCGGTGCTCTCGCAGGGCATCGCGACCCTGCTGGGCAGCCAGCGCTACGACAACGACTGGGGAACGCTGTTCGCGGCGCTGACGATCGCGATGGTCCCGGTGATCGTGGTGTACCTGATCTTCTACCGCCAGGTGCAGGCGGGCCTGACCGGCGCCACCCTGAAGTAATAGCCTGCCGGGGTGCTGAAACGGCGGACGCTACTGCAAGGGGCCCTGGCCGGGGCGGTGCTGAGCGGCTGCTCCAGCGCGCCGGTGGCCCCGCCGGTGTCGCCGGAGAACCCGTTCACCGTGGACGGGAACGCTCCGGTCGACCTGGTCGTCGGTGACGAGTACGGCGGGTTCGCCGCGGCGGCGTACCGGAAGAAGTACGCCGCCGCCGTCGTCACCCCGAAGGTGTCGGCGCGGCTGTCGGAGGAGCTGCTGCCGCGGTTCGCCACCGGCACCCCGCCGGACGTCGTACTCAGCACCGGCGACGACGCGCTGGAGCTCGGCCGGCTGGTCAAGGAGGGCCAGCTCGCCGACCTGCAGCAGCTGCTGGACGCGCCGTCCTGGGACAACCAGGCCGCGAAGGTCGAGGACCAGCTGCTGCCCGGCCTGCTGGACGTCGGCCGGTACGACGGTACGCAGCGGAGCGTGAACTACGTCGCGACCGTGTACGGGATCTGGTACTCGGCCGCCCTGTTCCAGCGCAACGGCTGGGAGGTGCCGCGCACCTGGCCGGACCTGCTTGCCCTCGGCACCGAGATGAAGGCGGCCGGCCTCGGCCCGTTCATCTACGCGGGCACGCACCCGTACTACCTGCTCGAACTGGTGCTCACGCTGGCCGCGAAGACGGGCGGGCCGGACGTGCTGAAGCGGATCGACAACCTCGAGGACGGCGCCTGGAAGGACGAGAGCGTCACCAAGGCGATCACCGCCGTCGGTGAGCTCGCCAAGCGCGGGCTGCTGGCACCGGGCACCGCGCAGTACGACCATGTCGGCTCGCAGCGCCGGTTCCTCGCCGCGAAGGCCGGGATGCTGCCGTGCGGGAACTGGCTCGAGAACGAGATGAAGCCCCAGGTCCGGGACGACTTCGTGCTGACGATGTTCGCCGTACCGGCCCTGGACGCGTCGCCCGCGCTGGCGAGCGGGCTGCACGTGGCGGCGACCGCGCCGTTCCTGGTGCCGGAGAAGGCGCGGAACAAGGCCGGCGGGCTCGAGTACCTCCGGGCGCTGCTGACCAAGGACGTCGCCGCCCAGGTCAGCTCGGAGTCCAACCAGCTCACCATCGTCCGCGGCGCCGCCGACGGGCTGGAGGTGAGTACGGCGCTCCGCTCCGCCCGCGACCTGTTGGCGGCGGCGGGCGATCAGCTCATCACCTGGTACTTCGACACCTGGTACCCGGCGTTCGCCACCGCGGCCGCGGCGGCGACCGGGCAGTTCATGGCGGGCGGCCTGCAGCAGTCCGAGTGGACCGCGCGGATCCAGGCCGCCGCCGACCAGCTGAAGCAGGACTCCGCGGTCACGAAGTACCACCGGGACTGAATTCTGGGTTAGGCTCGCGCTGGGCGTCGTACCGGTGGCGACGACCGAGTGGTTCGGGGAGAAGCCGGGCGCGCTCTTCCCGTGGGCGAAGGCGAAGCTCGGGGACGGCGCGGTGCCGCAGGTGCTGCGGGACAAGGACGGCATCCAGTTCGAGAAGATCGCCGCCCTGCGGCCGGACCTGATCGTCGGGCTGTACTCCGGGATCTCGGCGGACGACTACAAGAAGCTGACCGCGATCGCGCCGACGGTCGCGCAGCCGACCGGCGTCCCGGACTACGGCGTGTCCTGGCAGGTGGTGGCGCGCACGGTCGGCCAGGCGGTGGGCAAGCCGCAGGAGGCGGACGCGCTGGTCCAGGGCATCGAGAAGCGGTTCGCGGAGGTGCGCACCCAGCACCCCGAGTTCAAGGGCAAGCCGGCGCTGATGGCGACGCCGTACGAGGGGTACTTCATCTACGGCACCCAGGATCCGCGGTCGCGGCTGCTGACCGACTTCGGGTTCGCGCTGCCGGACGGGCTGGACGCCGCGATCGGCGACAAGTTCGGCGCGAACATCAGCGCCGAGCGGATCGGGCTGCTCGACCAGCAGGCGCTGGTGTGGTTCCCGACCAAGGGCGGCACGGCGAGGCTCAAGGCGGACCCGCTGTACAAGAACCTGAAGGTGCGGACCGAGGGCCGGGACGTGTTCGTCGAGGAGAACTTCGACGACGAGCTGTACGGCGCGACGAGTTTCGTCTCGGTGCTGAGCCTGCCGATCGTGCTCGACCAGCTGGTCCCGAGGCTGGCGGCCGCGGTGGACGGAAACCCGGCCACGAACGGGTGATATCCCGTCGCCTGCACGGGCAGTTCGCCGTACGCTCTGAGCAGGGGAGTGAGAGCGATGGCGTGGCTGACGGCACGGGAATGGACGAAGCGGGTGGCGTCCCGCCTGCACCGGCACGCCGAGCCGGAGCCGGACCCGTTCGAGACGCTCCGGGTGCAGACCCGGCTCGGGCACCTGTCCGGCAAGATCCGCAGTACCGAGTCGATGCCGCACGTCTACGCGCGGGCGCACCGCCTGATGGCGCTCGAGGCGGCGTACGACGACCTCCTGGACGAGGCATGCCGCCTGGCCGGCGTGCCCGACCCCGGCGCCGCCCGCCCCGAGGACCGGCGCTGGCAGGAGGAACAGGAACTCGCCGCCCGCGGCTGGACCTGGTGATCCCCGCCCGGGTGCCGGGTGAACTTCGGGCGCTGGCAGAATCGTGCTCATGTCCCATGCTGCGTCTGACCCCTCCGCAGCCGGTTCCCAGCGACGCCCGCGCGTGCTCTCCGGGATCCAGCCGACGGCGGACTCCTTCCACTTCGGCAACTACCTCGGCGCGTTGCGGCAGTGGGTGGCCCTGCAGGACGACCACGACGCGTTCTACTGCGTCGTCGACCTGCACGCGATCACGGTGGAGTACGACCCGAAGGCGCTCCGCGAGCGCACCCGGCGGTCCGCGGCGCAGCTGCTCGCGGCCGGGATCGACCCGGAGCGGTCCACCCTGTTCGTCCAGTCGCACGTGCCCGAGCACGCGCAGCTGGGCTGGGTGATGGGCTGCATCACCGGGTTCGGCGAGGCCAGCCGGATGACGCAGTTCAAGGACAAGACCGCCAAGGGCGGCGCCGACCGCGCCACCGTCGGGCTGTTCACGTACCCGATCCTGCAGGCCGCGGACATCCTGGTCTACCAGGCCGACCGGGTCCCGGTCGGCGAGGACCAGCGCCAGCACGTGGAGCTGACCCGGGACCTGGCGCAGCGGTTCAACCACCGGTTCGGCAAGACCTTCCGGGTGCCCGAGGCGCACATCGTCAAGGAGACCGCGAAGATCTTCGACCTGCAGGACCCGACCGCGAAGATGAGCAAGTCGAGCTCGTCGCCGGCCGGCATCATCGACCTGCTCGACGACCCGAAGGCGAGCGCGAAGAAGATCCGGTCCGCGGTCACCGACTCCGGCCGGGACGTGGTGTTCGACCAGGAGCACAAGCCCGGCGTCGCGAACCTGCTGACCATCTACTCGGCGCTGACCGGCAAGAAGATCAGCGAGCTCGAGGACGAGTACGCGGGCCGCGGGTACGGCGACTTCAAGAAGGACCTGGCCGAGCTCGTCGTCGAGTTCGTCACGCCGTTCCGGGAGAAGACGCTCGGCTACCTCGACGACAAGGCGGAGCTGGACGCGATCCTGGCCCGCGGCGCCGAGCGCGCCCGCGCGGTCACCGAGCCGACCCTGGCCCGGGTCTACGACCGGCTCGGCTTCGTGCCCGGCCCGGCCCCGCGCGGATGAGCACGATCGGTGTCGCGATCCCGATCGCCGAACCGTACGGCACGGAGCTGCAGAAGTACCGGGCCGACTTCGGCGACCCGATGGCCGCCTCGATCCCGACCCACGTCACGTTGCTGCCGCCGACCGAGATCGCGGACGGCGACCTGGACCTGATCGACGAGCACCTGCTCGCGGTCGCGGCCCGGTTCCCGCCGTTCCGGATCCGGCTGCGCGGTACGGCGACCTTCCGGCCGATCTCGCCGGTGGTGTTCGTGCCGCTCGCCGAGGGCATCTCGTCGTGCGAGGTGCTGCAGTCGCAGGTCCGGTCCGGGCCGCTGCAGATCGAGCTGAAGTTCCCGTACCACCCGCACGTCACGGTCGCGCACGACCTGGACAAGGCCGCGCTGGACCGGGCGTACGACGCGTTGTCGGAGTACGACTGCGCCTTCGACGTCGAGCACTTCAGCCGGTACGAGCACGGCGCGGACGGCGTGTGGCGCCCGCAACGCGAGTTCCCGCTGGCAGGCTGAGTCTCCTCGTCGCGGGTACAGGAGAGTCATGAAGAAGCTCAAGTCGCTCTGGCAGCGGTTCCGCCGGACCCAGCTCTGGCGTGCCTGGCAGCGGTACGGCGACCGGCGGGGCAACCGGTTGGCCGGCGCGACGAGTTTCTTCGGGTTCCTGTCGCTGTTCCCGCTGATCGTGCTGGCGGCGGCGATCGCCGGGCCGCTGCTCGGTGACGAGGCCGTCAAGGCGCTGAAGGAGGCGCTGCAGCAGAACCTGCCCGGCGTCGGCGACAAGATCGACATCGACTCGCTGATCGCGCACGCGGGCACCATCGGGCTCGTCTCCGGTGTTTCGCTGCTGTTCACCGGTCTCGGCTGGATCGACTCGCTGCGGGCCTCGATCCGCTCGATGCACGAGCTCGACGACGAGCCGGGCAACATGGTCAAGCTGAAGGCCGTCGACCTCGGCGCGCTGGTCGGCCTGGGCATGATCGGCCTGATCGCGACCGGCGCCTCGTCGATCCTCACCGGCCTGTCGAAGCGCATCGCCGGCTGGGCCGACCTGGAGGGCACCTGGCTGGCGCAGTGGGGGCTCGCACTGTTCAGCGTGGTGATCGGCGTCGCCGCAGGGGCCGCCCTGTTCCTGTACATGCAGACCGCTCTGCCGCGGATCATCCTGCCCCGGAAGGTCGCGCTGATCGCCGCCCTGGCCGGCGGCGTCGTGTTCTACCTGGCGCAGCGGCTCGGCAACGTGTACGTCGACCACGTGATCGGGTCGAACGCGGCGTACGGCGCTCTAGCCCTCCCGCTGGCGCTGTTGGTGTGGATCTACCTGATGACCCGCGTGATCATGCTGATCGCGGCGTGGACGAAGGAAGCAACCCTCGACGTCCGCGCCGCCGAGGAGGAGAGCGCGGAGCCGGCAGCTGTCGAGGCCGAGCCGCTGCTCCCGGGGCCGCCGGGCAAGCGCTACAAGGTGGTTCCGGTCCCGCAGCGGAAGGCGGACACCGCGGCGGTGGCCGCGGGCGCGGTGCTCGGGGTCACGGCCACCACGCTCGCCCTGCAGGCGGTACGCGCGGTCCGGTCGGTCCGTCGTACCCGCTAGTGACGGCGGCGGCGTAGCGTTCGCGGGCGGCGGAGGAAGAGGCCGAGGAGCAGGACGGGCGGGGCGGCGTACGCCCAGGCCGGGACGCGGAGGGCGAGCGACTGGACGGCCTGGCCGGGATTCAGCGCGGTGCGCGCCTTCGGCCGGCCCGTCGTACCGGAGTCGGATTTGGTGCTGCCGGAGCGGTCCTGGGGCTGCGTCTTCGGCGGTACGGCGGCCGGCTTGACCAGGGCGCCGACCGGCTTGAGCTTGCCGTAGTTCGTGAACGTCCAGGTCAGCAGGTTGCTGGCGTCCTCGGTAATGCCGTGCGGCGCGTTCATCATCGTGACCACGAGCGTGTGGCCGTTGCGGCGGGCGGCGCCGATGAACGTGTTGCGGGCCAGCGTCGTGTAGCCGGTCTTCACGCCGAGCGCGCCGTCGTAGTTGAACAGCAGCTTGTTCTGGTTGGCGACCTGGTAGGTGCCCTTGTTGCCGACGTTCGGGAAGGCCGTGTACTTCGTCGCGGCGTACTTCGCGAAGTCCGGCCGCGCCAGCCCGGCCTTCGCGAACAACGCGAGGTCGTAGGCGCTCGAGTACTGCCCGTCGGCGTCGAGGCCGGTCGGGTCGGTGACGTGCGTGTCGAGCGCGCCGATCTCCTTGGCCTTCGCGTTCATCCGCTGGATCGTCGCCGGTACGCCGCCCTGGTCGTGCACGCACAAGGCGTGTACGGCGTCGTTGCCGGAGGCCAGGAACATGCCTTCGAACAACTGGTCGACGGTGTACCGCAGGCCCGGGTAGACGCCGACCTTGCTGCCGACGATCCCGGCGTCGGCGTCCGAGCCGACCACCGGATCGGTCTTCTTCAGCCGCGGCAGCAGGACCAGCGCGGTGAGCGCCTTGAGCGTGCTGGCCGGACGGAGCTTGGCGTGCGGGGCCTTGACCGCCAGTACCTGACCGGTGTCGATGTCCGCCACGACGTACGCCGACGCCTTGACCGCCGGCGGTGTCGCGCCGCGGGCGACCACCGTCGGCTTCGCAGTCAGCAGGTCGCCGCCGACCGGGCCCTGTGGGGCCTGGCCGGCGGCTGTCGCTGTCAGAGGTCCGGCAACCACCAGTACGGCGGTTGCGCAGGCCGTCGGAAGCAAACGCATCGCGGGCACTCTAGTTGCCCGGTGGTGCGGATGTCACAGGCGGGTCTCACGCACGGTACGCCGTCCACATGTCGCTGATCCGGCTCGACTGACCAGGCGTGAACTGGTTGTAGCAGGCGTCGTACGAGTAGTCCATGTAGTTGTGGATCGGGTCCAGACCGGGCAGCGAGCACGAGTCCCGGCCGGTCGGGCAGCCGCTGGACGAGCTGCTCTGGGCGGGCGTGTCGGCCACCGAGTCGTTCGTGCTGGTGCAACCGCCCTGGAACGTGTGGTACAGCCCGAACCAGTGGCCGGCCTCGTGCGTCGCGGTCTTGCCGAGGTCGTAGTTGGTCGCCGTACCGCCGGGCAGCGAGCTGTACTGCACCCGGATGCCGTCGATCTTCGGGTTGCGGGCGTAGTCCCACGGGAACGTGGCGATGCCGAGGTACGAGAAGTCGACCAGCCAGATGTTCAGCGCGTTCGCGCCGCCCTTGCGGGTCTGGGAGCGGTACTGCGTGCTCTGCCGGTCGTTGTGCCACTGGTTGTTGTTGTACCGGTACGTCCCGGCGAGGTAGAAGCTGAACCCGGTGTTCGCGGCCTGGGTCGACTCCTGGCCGGCGAAGTTCTCGTTCAGCTCGGCGATCTGCTGCGTGATCTGCGAGTCGGTGACGTCACCGGCACCGGACGTGCTGCGCATCACGTGCACGTACACCGGCACACTGGCCGACGCCAGGGTCCCGGCCTGTGGGGTGAGCCCGCGGGCCTTCTTGGCCTTCAGGATCTGCGCGGTCCGGGCCTCGACGGCCTTCTGCTCGGCCGCCGACATCTCCCGATGGTCGGCACCGTGGCCACCGCGCGCGGCGGAGCCTTCCTCCGGCGTGAAACAGGCCGGGTTCCCGGTTTGGTCGGCGGGCAACTTCGCGGTCGCCTGTCCACCGAGCGGACTGAACGCAAGCGCCGTACCGGCCAGCAACACGGCCAGGGCGCGGGGACGGGTAACGAAAGATCGCATAGCGGTCCTCCAGAATCGGGCCGCTTTGGGCGGTGCGGCCGAATCCGGCGATTTTCCCCACCATCCCGCGGATCGCCAACCCATTCCCTGACCCCCTGGTGCCACGGCACCACAGCGCCGAGCTTGCCGTCGGGCCGCTTCGAACGATAGAAATCAGCCTGTCTGTACCAGTGCCGCGGGGGCCGCACTGGTTCTCCCTCCGCCTTTCCCCTCGCTGGAGTCTGGATGCGCCGCGCCCGCGTGCCGTTGAAGTCCGCCCGTTTCACTCAGATCCTGCGGCTGGGCCTGCCCGCCGCCCTGGTCGCCGGAATCCTGGTCACCGTCACCGGCTCGTCCGGCACCGCCGCCGAGCCCCGCCCATTCCAGGCGAAGCCCGCCCTGGGCAAACCGACCGGACCCGCGTACGACGCCAAGTCGGTCCTGATCAAGTTCAAGCCGAAGGCCACCACCTCGGCCCGCAAAGCCGCCCTCTCCAAGGTCAAGGGCCGCCCCGACGTGTCGGTCACCTCGGACATCGTCACCGTGACAAGCGAGGCGCCGGCCCCCGAACTCCTGAAGAAGGTGAAAGCCGACCCAGCGGTCGAACTCGCCTCGCTGAACTACCTCCGGCGGAAGTCCGCCACGCCGAACGACCTGTACTACACGAACTACCAGAAGTACCTGCCGACCGTCCGGGCCAACGCCGCCTGGGACCTGTCGAAGTCGGCCGGCACCCAGACGATCGGCGTTCTGGACACCGGCGTCGACGCCGGTCACCCGGACCTGGTGGGTCACCTGCTGCCCGGCTACAACACGTTCAACACCGCGGTCGCGCCGAACGACGGCGACGGTCACGGTACGGCGACCACCGGCATCATCGCCGCGGGCACCGGCAACTCGATCGGCATCGCCGGTGTCGCGTGGAACGCGAAGGTCCGCCCGGTGAAGGTACTGGACGACAACGGTGAGGGCAGCGACGCCAACCTGATCAACGGCATCAACTGGGCGGTCAAGAACGGCGTCCGGGTGATCAACATGTCGCTCGGCGGCGAGGGTGACAACCCGATCCTGCACACCGCGATCAAGAACGCGTTCGCCAAGGGCGTCGTGCTGGTCGCCGCGTCCGGGAACACCGGCGCGTCCGCCCCGAACTACCCGGCGGCGTACCCCGAGGTGCTGTCCGTTGGCGCCACCAACTGGTACGGCGCCCTCACCAGCTTCAGCAGCTGGGGCGACACCGTCGACCTCGCCGCCCCGGGCTTCAACATCACCAGCACGGCCCCGCGAGCCCTGACCCCGTCAGGCTTCGACCCGTACTACCGGGGCCTGTCCGGTACGTCGTTCTCGTCCCCGATCGTGGCTGGTGTGGCGGCGCTGGTCCGCAACAAGTGGCCGTCGTTCACACCCGCCCAGGTGATGGCCCGCCTCAAGACCACCACCCGCGACGCCGGCCCGCGCGGCATCGACCCGTACTACGGCAACGGCATCCTCGACGCCTACCAGGCCCTCGGCGGCAGGTGGACGACCGACTTCCCGATGAACCCGGCAGACGGCAACGACCAGCCCGCCCGGGCTACTGTCCTTCCTGAAGTACCCGCGGAGGTCTCCAGCACGATCGGTGTGGAGGGCGACGTCGACTGGTACCGGGTCAACGCGGCAGATCGTCTCACCGTCATGCTGACGGGGCCGGTGTTCGACTGCGCCTTCTCGTCGAATTTCGGTCCGCACCTCAACGTGTACGACCAGAACCTGCAGCCGCTGGCGCATGCGGTGTATCCGTACCCGACACTGATCGATCCCCTCACCGGTTGCCCGAAGCCCATGGGGCTTACTGTGTTCCGCGACGTCCCCGGGGCGATCTATATCGCCGTACGCAACGACAACGGATCCCGGGACACCCGGGCGTACAAACTGAGCGTCCGGAGTACGACCAGTGAACTTCTGAGTCATGGCACGGCGTACCCGGTCACGAATGTGCAGCCCGCTGACCTGTCGACGAACGCGCCGGTGACCGTCAAACCAACCGTGACGTTTGCTCGTCCGGTCGTTGCCGACAGCGTCAACTCGTCGACGGTGCGGCTGCTCAACGGACAGACGGGTGCGGTGGTCCCCACGACCGTTGCCTACGACGCGACGACCAGGCAGGCCGTGATCACTCCGGCCTGGCCGCCGAGCGACGCGACCCCGTCCGACCCAGCGACCCTCCTCGACAACACGCCGTACCGAATCAGCGTCACGGGCGCGAAGGAGGCCGACGGTACGCCGCTGGCGTCGATCAGCAGCACGTTCTCCACGGTGGACACGGCCCCGCCGACGATCTCGCCGTTCAACGCGGCCGGTGCCTACCTGGCGGCCAATCTCTCCTGGGGAATCGCCCCGACAACCGACCTTGACCAGGTCATCGTGCGGCGCAACGCCGGGAGCACCGTACCGACGCCGACCACCGGGACACTCGTCTACTCGGGCACCGGGACCGCGGTGAAGGACACCGGCCTGGCGCAAGGAGTCACCTACACCTACGCCGTCTGGGCCCGGGACCGCTCGGGGCGCTACAGCACGGCCCACGTCCAGCGGCTGATGGGCATGAAGTCGGGGATCAGCACGACCTCGACGCTGGTCACCTACGGCAGCACGTTCACGCTGCGCGGAAGCCTGCTGCGCATCGACAACAAGGCGTTCTACGGACTGCCGGTCCACGTCTACGCGCGCCCGAAGACCTCGTCGAGGTTCACCCTGCTCGGATCCCCGAAGACGAGCGTCTCCGGCACCGTCTCCTGGCCGGTCAAGCCGTCCGTTTCGTCGGTCTACATGATGACGTTCCCCGGCAACGCCGAGATGATGGGAACCCGAACGGCCGACATCACGGTCAACGTCGCGCCGACGATCTCGGCGACACTCTCGCCGTCGTCGATCCGGCTCGGCGGTACGGCAGCATTCAGCGGTTACGTCGCTCCCGCGCACGCCGGCCAGACCGTCTACCTGCAGCAGTACGCCAACAAGGTCTGGAAGTCGATCGCCGCGGTGAAGCTCTCGACCTCCGGCAAGTACGCCTTCGGCATCAAGCCGACGGTACGCGGGCAGATCGCCTACCGGGTCTGGTTCCCCGGCGATGCCGACCACACCCCGGCCTACACAACGAACAAAATCCTCACCATCAGCTGAACCCGTGCCCCCGGCCGCGTCACCGGCCGGGGGCATTTCACTACCCGACGAAGGGCCGCTGCGCCTGGCCTGCAGCGTGTCGCTGCAGCAACCTGCAACTTCGCCCGGATGCCTTGTCCGGGCCGGCTTTTGAACGATAGAACTATCTCGCCTTTCGCCGGTGTCGCTCGGGGTGCGCCGGATCCGCCCGACATCTGGAGTGTTGATGCGTCGCGCCCGCCTGCTGCTGACGTCTGTCCTTGTCATGTCGTTGCCGTTCACCGCGGCTGTTCCTGCAGCAGCCGCGCCGCACGCATCCACGCAAGTGAGCGCTGTTCCCGCGGCGCCTACAGCCGTACAGACGTTCCCGGTCCTCGGCGGCCTCGGCGTCTCGTGGAGCGCGCCCGTAGGCGTTGTCGATGGGTACCTGGTCCAGTCGCAGCGCACCAACGGCGCCTGGGCCGACGCGTCGAAGCAGTTGCCCGCCGGTACGACGAGCTGGATCGACTCGCACGTGAAGGCGGGTGCCAGTGCGACGTACCGCGTGATCGCGGTGAACGCCGACGGCTCCAGCCAGCCGAGCGCGACCGTCACAGGTACCAGGCCGGCGACGGACCCCGCGATCGGCACGCACGACGTGCTCACCGTCGACGCCGATGTCGCGGCGTACCTGACGGCACCTGCCATCACGGACGGAGTGGCCCGTTCGGTCGCGCAGTCCGCGGCCGCCGGCGTCCGCACGCTCTCCGCGGGGAGCCTGCAGTTCACGTTGCCGGCGCTCTTCTCCGGACCTGGAACCTACCCGGTCGCTAGCGGCGGCCGATCGTTCGTCGTGCGCCAGAACGACCAGGAATGCAGCCTCGCCGGCACGTTGAACATCGCCGAGATCGCCTACACCGCGGATCTTCAGGTCGGGACAATGAGCGCGACGTACTCCGGCACTTGCCCTGCGGGCAACTCGTTGTACGGCGAGATCCGGATCAAGAGCACGCAGCCGTACGCCGCCCTCGCGATCGACACGCCGCGCGTAGATCTCGGCAAGATCGAACTCAACACCGCGCCGAGGTACATCCGGGTGACGCTGACGAACGTCGGCACCAAGGATCTCCGCCTGTACGTCAAGCCGCTGCCCGCCGATCCCACCTGGACACGCCAGGAGGACTTCGCCTGCCAGTCCCTTGCCCCGGGGGCGTCCTGCACCGTCGTGGTGACGTTCACGCCGACCTACCCCAACGACCCTCGGACGGTGCTGGACATCGAGGACAACACCGCACGAGCAAGGCACCACATCCTGTTGAGCGCCAGCGTCTACACCGTCCCCTCCGCACCCGACAGGGTCACGGTCGATGCGACGTACAGCGGGGTGGACCTGTCGTGGAACGCGGGATCCTGGGGCAACGCCGCACCGGTCGGGTTCGTCGTCGAGCGTTCGGTCGACGGAATCGAGACCAGATTCACCGTGCCGCCGAACCAGACGCGCTGGACCGAGCCCTGGACCGCGGCCTCGCGTCCGGTCACCTATCGCGTCTCGGCCGTCAACGAGTACTTCGAAGGTCAGCCGAGCGTGCGCGTCTCGCCGGCCAAGTCGTGGGAGCAGGTCATCGCACTCGTTCGGCGGCCGAACGAGCCGGCCGGGTTCGGGAGTTTCGCGGTGCCGACGGCCAGGCAGGTCGTACCGATCGAGAATCCGCCGCCGGGCGAAGCCACCGAGGTGACCAGCGGCCCGAACGGTGCCGACATCGCGTATGTCCTGCCCAGCGGTCTGTGGACGCGTCGGCAAGGCGTCGACACACTGGTTCGGTCCGGAGCAGGGATTGCGCATCCGGCGTGGTCACCGGACGGTACCCGGATCGCGTTCCGTACGGCGGGCAGCGATTCGTCGACCTGCGTCGACGTCGTGACGTTGGCCGACTCATCTGTCGTCAGAGTCGGCTGCCACCTCGACCAGCCGATCTGGCACACCGACAACCACTCCCTGATCGTCCAGGACACCAGCCTCCCCGGCGCGCCGTTGACCCGTGTCGAGGCGGCGGCAGCGGGCGCACGCATCGCGATCATCGAAGGTTCCGAGGGCGCCACGCGTGCCGTGCTGTCACCGCGTGGGAACATGCTGGCGTATCTTCCCGCGGGTACGCGCGGCGTGGTCGCGTTCCTGCCACCCGATGGTGGTACGGCGAACCTGGCCGATCTCGGCTTCGTCGAGGGGAAGACCATCGAAGACCTCGAGTGGGACACCGTCGGCAACTGGGTCGCTGTCCTGACCAGACTCGGGGACCGCGACATCATCGAGACGCTCAGCGCCCGTGAGTTCCTCGGTGGTGCCGGCCTGGTCCTCGGGGCCCCCGTGTACAACACGACGACCGAACGGATCGTCGACCTCAAGTGGCAAGGGCGCAACGTCGTGATCGCGGACGTCCCTGCTGTGAGCGGTCCGGACGTGTCGATCCCGTTCGACACCTCCGCTGTGGCCGGCCAAGACACCCAGTGCTTCCTGGACGGCGAGAGCCTCGGTTCGTGTACCTCGCCTTTCACCGCGACCGGGCTGTCGAGCGGCCGGCACACACTCCAGATCCAGCCCAACAGCGTGGGCGGCTACTTCGCCACTGCCACTCGCACGTTCACTGTGCAATAGCCCCAGACCCCGGAGACCATCCGGTGCCCCGGCACGATCGTGCCGTCTTTACTGCTCGGAACGGGGCAGGGGTCGGTGACAGGATGGTGACCAGCACATTTCCTCATGTGACACTCGCCGTGTCGATGCGTCCTTGGCTGTGATAATCGGCGAGGGTAATCCTTCGAGGAGTGGGATGACAGACGACGAGCTGGTCGGGCGAGCCGGGCTGGTCGAGCGTGCTACGAAGCAGCTCGAGACCAGTGGAAGTGTGCTGCTCTACGGTCCGACCGGTATCGGGAAGTCCGCTCTCGGGCGGACGCTCGTCGCGGAGCGTAGTCGTCAGGGCTGCCGGATCCTCAGTGCCGCGCCGTCCAACTCGGAGGCCGGGCTGCCCTATGTTACGCTCCTCGATCTGCTCTCCCACCAGCTCGAATTCGCCTGGCAGGTGCTCCCGGACCACCTCCGGCAGCCGCTCGAGGTCGCGCTGCTGAAGGCCAGTGCGCCGGACACGGTGCGTGACGAGCTCGCCGTGCGTCTCGCCGTACTGCATGTCCTGCGCCGGCTGGCGACGACCGGGCCGGTGCTGATCGTTGTCGACGACATCCAATGGGTCGACCCGTCGAGCCTCGAAGTACTCACCTTCTGCGCTCGCCGGCTGTCCGAGGGCGTGCAGCTGCTCGCGACCGAGCAGGTGGCCGACGGTGACCTGCCGATGATGGCCGACGCGTGCCCGGAGCCGGTGCTGCAGCTCGAGGTCCCGCCGCTGACCGAGCCCGACGTACTCGGCCTGCTCCGCCAGCGGCTGTCCAGCCCGCTCCCGGTCCGGACCGCCCGCCGGATCTTCACCGCGAGCGCCGGCAACCCGTTCATGGCGCTGGAGCTCGGGCGGGCTGTACTGCGGCATCCGAAGAGCGTCTCGCCCAACGACCCGCTGCCGGTCTCGAGCCGCCTGAAGACCCTGCTCGGCGAGCGCCTGGCCGACCTGTCCACGACCACCCACGAGCTGCTGCTGCACGCGGCGTCGTCGCCGCGCCCGACCACGACGCAGCTCGCCCAGTCGCTCGACCGCCCGATCGACGCGGACCTGGCCGAGGCCGAGACGCTCGGGCTGATCGACATCTCCGCCGAGCGGCTCCGCTTCACGCATCCGCTGCTGCGCGAGTTCGTGTACGCCGAAGCGACGTCGGCCGACCGTCGACGGGCGCACGCCAACCTCGCCGCCGCGGTCGACGAACCGGTCGAGAACGCCACCCATCGCGCCCTCGCCACCCAGGAGGCCGACGCGCAGCTGGCCGCCGCGATCGAGGAAGCCGCCACGGTCGCCGCGGGCCGTGGCGCGCCCGGCGCGGCCGCGACGCTCTGGCGGTTGAGTGCGGAGCGTACGCCGTGCACGCAGCCGGACGAACGCGCCCGCCGCCTCACCCGCGCCGCCGACGACGCTGCCGCGGCAGGTCATCTGGCGGAGTCGGCCGACATGGCCCAACTCGCGGCGCAGGTCGCGACGACCCCGGAGACGCGCGTGCCCGCGCTGCTGCTGTGCGCCGACGCCGTCTGGCCGGAGCGGGACCGGCGGGTGAACCTGCTGGCTGAGGCCTTCGAGGCAGCCGCGGGGACGAAGCGGCTCGAGGCACGGGTCCGGATCGAGCGCAGCCACAGCCACTACTTCGACCGCTGTCTGGACGACGCCCAGGAGGACG
Organism: Kribbella sp. HUAS MG21; assembly: GCF_040254265.1. GTDB lineage: Bacteria > Actinomycetota > Actinomycetes > Propionibacteriales > Kribbellaceae > Kribbella. The sequence continues at coordinate 1,069,603 of NZ_CP158165.1, read as the reverse complement.
CCCGGATCGCCGAGGAGCTGGCGCGCGAGGTGGGCGACACCGAGGCGGTCGTCGACGCGTTGAGCGCGGCCAGTTCGGTGCTGATCGCCCGCGACGCGGAGCAGTCCGCCGACGCGGTGCTGCAGCAGGCGGCCGAGCTCGCCAAGGGCCTGCCGCTCACCCGGAGCGTGGTGAACGCCCGCCAGATGGCCGCGATGCAGGAGCTGTTCCGCGGCCGGACCGCCGAGGCGATCACCGCGATCAACGCGCTGGCCGACGAGGTCCGCGACCACGGCGCGATGCGCTGGCTGGCGTCCGTCCTGATCTCCGCGACGGCGATCTACGAGCGCAGCGGCCGCGGCGCCGACGCGCTCGCTGCCGGCCACGAGTGCTACCAGTTGATGCAGGACATCGGCGACGAGTCCGAGGTCGGCCTGGTCGTCGCCAGCCGCGCCGAATGGGCCGGCGGTACGGCGACCATGGCCCGGCAGCTCGCGGAGGCCGCGCTCGAGGGGGTCCGGCTGGTCGGCAACGACGAGTGGACCGGCCCGGCGCTGGCCAGCCTCGGGATGGTCGGCGTACTGACCGGAGACCCGCAGCGCGCGGTGGAGGCGTTCGACGCGATCGCGGACTCGGGCGAGGCCGCAATGCCGTACGACCCGGCCATCATCCCGTGGCACGCCGACTACGCCGAAGCGCTGGTCGCCGCCGGTCGGCTCGACGACGCGGCGGCGCTGATCGCCGAGATCCGCACCCGCGCCGAGAACTTGCACCGCGGCGTGGTCAAGCTCGGCCTGGACCGCGCCGAGGCGCTGCTGATCGCCAAGCGCGGCGATCCGGCCGCGGCCCTCGAACTGCTGGCGACGTCGGTCGCCTCGGCAGGCGATCGGATCTACCCGCTCGATCTCGCGCGCGCCGAGCTGACCCGGGGCCGGATCGCCCGGCAGGCCCGGCGCCGGTCGGTCGCGCGGACGGCGTTCCTGGACGCGATCGAGCAGTTCGAGTCGTACGGCGCACCGGCCTGGCGGGAGGTGGCGGAGACCGAGCTCGCGCGCCTCGACGTACCGAGCCGGAGCCGGCAACCGTCGGAGCTGACCGACAACGAGCTGCAGATCGTCTCGATGGTCCGCGACGGCTCCACGAACCGCGAGATCGCCGCCGCGCTGTACCTGTCGGTGAAGGCGGTCGAGTCGCAGCTCACCCGCCTGTACCGCCGCTTCGGCGTCGCCAACCGGACCCAGCTGCTCCGCATGGTCGACCGCCCCGGTCAGAATGGCTGAGTGAAACTCGAACGGAAACACGCACTCGTCCTGCTCGCCATCGCGGCCTGGAACGTCCTCACGTACCTGCGGTTCATCAAGGCGCTCGTGGACACCGAGGACCGGCCGACCGGGTACTACGTCGCGCACACGATCCTGATCGTCGTGAACCTGGGGATCGCGGGCCTGCTCGGCACCTGGGGTGTCCGCGCCTACAAGGCGGCTAAGGCTTCACGAAGCGCGCAGGTGTGACACCGAGCAGTTTCCGGAAATGCCGGTTGAGGTGCGACTGGTCGTAGAACCCGGCCAGGGTCGCCACCTCGGCCGCCGGACGCCCGTCGAGCAGGTACCGGCGGGCCAGGTCGATCCGCCGGCCGGTCAGGTACCGGTGCGGCGGCATCCCGTACTCCCGGCTGAACGCCCGCACGAGGTGGGCCGGATGCGCATGGACCAGCTTCGCCGCGTCCTCGAGCGTGATTCCGTCGCGGACGTGCGTATCCAGGAGGTCGCGCAGGCCCGCGGCAACGCGGGCGTCCCGCGGCCGGGGCGCGGTTTCCCGCTCGGACTGTGTGACCACCTGTCGCCGTAGATGTTGTTGCAAGCGCTCCTCGATCAGGCTCAGCCGGCTCTGGGCTTCCAGTTCCTCCCGGCCGTTCCGCAGTACGCCGTGCAGTTGGTGGATCCGATGCCGCAGCAGCGGGTCGACGTACTCCGGCCGGTCGACGGCCGCGCCGATCAGACCCTCGTCGAGCCGGTCCGGCGCCAGGTAGAGAACACGTTTTCGGAAACCGTTTGGCAACACCGAACGGCCGTCGTGCGGCACATGTGGCGGTAGCAAGGAAACCTGTGCCTGCGCGAGGCCGTGCTCGTGGCGATCCAGGTCGTACCGGACGGCGCCTTCGTCGACGATCAGCACCGTCCAGGCGTCGTGCGTGTGGCTCGGGTACGCGTGCGACGGGAAATGGGCGTGCAGCACCTCGACGACCCCGGGGACGTCGGGCCGCCACGCCCGCACCTCGGCGCCGCCACTCATACCTCAGAACATACGCTGCTCCCTGTGAGGGTCTACGTGAGTGCGGACATGGAAGGCGTCACCGGGGTCGTCGACGCGGAGGACGTGCAGCCGCCGGGGCGGGACTACGAGCGGGCCCGGGTACTGATGACCGAGGACGTCAACGCCGCTGTCCGCGGTGCCTACGCCGCCGGCGCCACCGAAGTACTCGTCAACGACGCCCACGGGCCGATGCGCAACCTGCTCCCCGACCTCCTCGACCCGCGCGCCCGCCTGATCAAGGGCCGCCCGAAGCCGATGGGCATGATGGAGGGCCTCACCGCTGAGTACGACGCCGCGCTCTGCGTCGGCTTCCACGCCCGCGCAGGCATCCTCGGCGTCCTCAGCCACAGCTTCATGGGCCACGAGATCGAGGACATCTGGCTCGACGACCGCCCCACCGGCGAGATCGGCCTCTTCCACGCGGCGTCCGCGGCGTACGGCGTCCCCGTAGCCGTCCTGACCGGCGACGACACCGCCTGCGACGAGATGAAGGCCTGGGACCCGGCCGTCGCCACAGTCCCGGTCAAATACGCCAAGGACCGCTTCGCCGCCCAACTGGTCCCGGTCGCCGAGGCCCGCGAAGCCATCGAAACCTCGACCGCCCAAGCCCTAGCCGGCCTGAGCACACCCGAAACCCCACCCACCCAGCAGACCCTCGCCGTCCGCTGGCAATCCGCCTCGGTAACCTCCCACCTCACCGCCATCCCCGGCGTCACCCGCCGCGACGACCGCACAGTCGTGGTGGAAGCAGACATGCTGCAGCTCTACCGCCTGTTCAACCTGTTCCTCCGCGTCTGTACGGCGGTCACCTCGAACCCGCCGTACTGCTGAGCCGGTTTAGAACGTACAAGACCGCCGCCGCGGCCCGCGGTGAAACTCGGGACGTGGAAAAGTTCGATACGAAGATTGCTGTGTTGTTGCGGGACGATCTGGCCGTCTGGCAGCGGTTGAATGTGACTGCGTTTCTGGTGAGTGGGATTGCGGGGACGCATCCCGAGGTCGTCGGGGAGCCGTACGAGGATGCCGACGGGGTGCGGTATCTGCCGATGTTCCGGCAGCCGGTGATGGTGTTCGAGGGGGCCAAGGAGTTCATGGTCACGGCGCACGAGCGGGCGCTCGGGCGGGGGATCGAGCACTCGGTGTTCACCCAGGACCTGTTCGCGACCGGGAACGACCACGACAACCGCGCCGCCGTGAAGGCGGTCGCGACCGGTGAGCTCGACCTGGTCGGAATCGCGTTCTACGGGCCTAGGAACGCCGTCGACAAAACCCTGAAAGGCGCGGCGAAACACCACTAACGCGGGGCGAACTTCGTCCAGGTCGCGCCGGCGTCGGTGCTCAGGACGACCTCGGTGGTACGGCGCTTCGGGACCTCGAAGCCGTACATCAGCTGCTGGTCGCCCTCGAGGTCCGCGAGGTCGCCCGGGTACCCGCGGTCCAGCTTCGCCTCGTCGTCGCGGACCCGGTAGAGCCGCGGGCGGTCGCCGGGGCGGCCGCCGAGCAGCAGCGCGGTGCCGTCGTCGAACGCGATCGGGTCGGTCTTCAGGGTCGGCGGGGCACCCTTCACCGTCGTCCAGTTCGCGCCGCGGTCGGTCGAGAGCTGGATCTTCGACACGGTCTGCCCGTTCGCGCCGACGGTCACCGCCGTCGTCAGCAGCGTCCGGCCGTCCGGGCTGACCGCGAGGCGGCCGAGCTGGTTGTGGGTGTCGAGCGACCGTGCGCCCCATGTCTTGCCGCCGTCGTCGGTCCAGACGATGTCGGTGCGGCCGATCCCGCTCAGCATCCAGCAGCGGCCGGAGCCGTCGCACACCGGCGACCGGGTGCCGCGGGTCTCCAGCATCCGGACCGTCGACTCCTCCGGGTTCACCACCACGATCCGGCCGGGCACCACCCGGTCGGTGAGGATCTCGTTCGGCGCGAACGTCGTCGTCGGCAGCCGGTACCGGAGCCGGGTCAGCAGCGGGCCGTCGTACGTCAGCCGGAACATCATGGTCGGGTCGCCGGTCAGCGTGCCCTCGAGCGGCGGCGCGACCGCGATCGCCTCGCTGCCGGCCTGCAGCGTCGCGTACGGCACCGGCCACTCCGGCGCGGTGGCGCGGGCGCCGTCGCGGTCGATCACCGCGGCGTACTTGCAGTTCGGGCCGGTGGTGCAGTCGGACCAGCCGGCCGCCCAGCGGTTCCGGGTGACCATCGTGATCGACAGCACCTGGGCGCGCTCGGAGTTCACCACCTTGGTCCCCGGCGCCCCGGCGGCCGCCGGCGTGATGCCGAGCGGCTTCGCGGCCGGGGCCTCCTGGCTCGAGAGCTGCACCAGCGCGAGGATGATGGAGGTCGTCGCCGCCAGCACCCCGAGCACGAGGAACGGCGGCATACCGCGGGGAAGGCCGCAGCGCTCCAACAGCTCCACCGTACGGCGGTAGTAGCGGTCGGACAGCTCCCGCAGACGCGGCTCCACAGTCACCCCCCAAGGCACAGGTGTCCCCGCGAGGCAGGGTCAGGTCGGCGGTGGAATCTTATGCGAGAACCGGGGCAGGCTCACACCCGGCGGAAGATCAGCGCCCGCTTGACTTCCTGGATCGCCTTGGTGACCTCGATGCCGCGCGGGCAGGCGTCGGTGCAGTTGAAGGTGGTGCGGCAGCGCCAGACGCCTTCCTTGTCGTTCAGGATCTCCAGCCGCTGCTCGGTGCCCTCGTCACGGCTGTCGAAGATGAACCGGTGCGCGCCGACGATCGCCTGCGGACCGAAGTACTGGCCGTCGGACCAGAACACCGGGCAGGACGTCGTACAGGCCGCGCACAGGATGCACTTGGTGGTGTCGTCGAAACGGTCCCGGTCGGCCTGCGACTGGATCCGCTCCCGGGTCGGCTCGTGGCCGCTGGTGACCAGGAACGGCATCACCGAGCGGTACGCGTCGAAGAACGGCTCCATGTCGACGACCAGGTCCTTGAGCACCGGCAGGCCCTTGATGGGCTCGACGGTGATCTCCTTCTCCGGGTTCAGGTCCTTGATCAGCGTCTTGCAGGCCAGCCGGTTCCGGCCGTTGATCCGCATCGCGTCCGAGCCGCAGACGCCGTGCGCGCAGGACCGCCGGAACGTCAGCGTGCCGTCCTGCTCCCACTTGATCTTGTGCAGCGCGTCCAGCACCCGGTCGGTCGGCTGCAGCGTGACGGCGTACGTCTTCCACTCGGCCTCGTCGACGACCTCGGGGTTGTACCGGAGGATCTTGACCTTGACGTCCATCAGTACTTGCGCTCCATCGGCTTGTAGCGGGTCTGCACGACCGGCTTGTAGTCGAGCCGGATGTTGACGTTGCCGTCGGCATCGACCTCGCGGTACGCCATCGTGTGGCGCATGAAGTTCACGTCGTCGCGCTTGTCGTAGTCCTCGCGGAAGTGGCCGCCGCGGGACTCCTTGCGGGCCAGCGCGGAGACCACGAGTACCTCGGCCAGGTCGATCAGGAAGCCGAGCTCGACGGCCTCCAGCAGGTCGGTGTTGAACCGCCGGCCCTTGTCCTGGACGCCGACGTTCTTGAACCGCTCCTTGAGCGCCTCGATGTCGACCAGCGCCTGCTTCAGCGAGCCCTCGGTGCGGTACACCTGCGCGTTCAGGTCCATCGTCGCCTGCAGGTCGGCCCGGATCGCGGCGATCCGCTCCTCGCCGGTGGAGTTGCGCAGGCCCTCGACGAGGTCGACGACGTACGACTCCGGGTTCTCCGGCAGCTCCTCGAACTCGGCCGTGGCGGCGTACTCCGCGGCGGCGATGCCGGCCCGCCGCCCGAACACGTTGATGTCGAGCAGCGAGTTGGTGCCGAGCCGGTTCGCGCCGTGCACCGAGACGCAGGCGACCTCGCCCGCGGCGTACAGGCCCGGGATCACGTCGTCGTTGTTGGCCAGCGCCTCGCCCTTGATGTTGGTCGGGATGCCGCCCATCGCGTAGTGCGCGGTCGGGAACACCGGGATCTGCTCGGTGTACGGCTCCACGCCCAGATACGTCCGCGCGAACTCCGTGATGTCCGGCAGCTTCGCGTCGATGTGCGCGGGCTCCAGGTGCGTCAGGTCGAGCATCACGTACGCGCCGTCCGGACCGCAGCCGCGGCCCTCGCGGACCTCGTTCGCCATCGCGCGGGCCACCATGTCCCGCGGCGCCAGGTCCTTCACGGTCGGCGCGTAGCGCTCCATGAAGCGCTCGTTGTCCTTGTTCCGCAGGATGCCGCCCTCACCGCGGGCCGCCTCCGACAGCAGTACGCCGAGACCCGCGAGGCCGGTCGGGTGGAACTGGAAGAACTCCATGTCCTCCAGCGGCAGGCCCTTGCGCCACACGATGCCCATCCCGTCACCGGTCAGGGTGTGCGCGTTGGACGTGGTCCGGAACACCTTGCCGAAACCGCCGGACGCGAAGATCACGGACTTGGCGCTGAACACGTGCAGCTCGCCGGTGGCCAGCTCGTACGCGACCACGCCGCTCGCCTTGCCGTCGGTCGTCAGCAGGTCGAGAACGTAGTACTCGTTGAAGAACTCGACGTTCTGCTTGATGCACTGCTGGTAGAGCGTCTGCAGGATCATGTGACCGGTACGGTCCGCGGCGAAGCAGGACCGCCGCACGACGGCCTCACCGTGGTTGCGGGTGTGCCCGCCGAAGAACCGCTGGTCGATCTTGCCCTCGGCCGTCCGGTTGAAGGGCAGACCCATCTTCTCCAGGTCGAGGACCGCGTCGACGGCCTCCTTGCACATCACCTCGGCGGCGTCCTGGTCGACCAGGAAGTCACCGCCCTTGACCGTGTCGAAGGTGTGCCACTCCCAGTTGTCCTCCTCGACGTTCGCCAGCGCGGCGCACATGCCGCCCTGGGCCGCGCCGGTGTGCGAGCGGGTCGGGTAGAGCTTGGTGAGTACGGCGGTGCGGGTGCGCTTGCTGGACTCGAGGGCCGCGCGCATCCCGGCGCCACCCGCGCCGACGATGACGACGTCGTACTGGTGGACCTGCATGATGTCCTTACTTATTGGTGCAGACCGACAGCGTGCTGCTGGGGTCGAGGCAGGGGTCGAAGGTGAAGATCACCAGGGTGCCGAGGACCACGATCACGATCGCGGCCGTGACCAGGGTGGACTTGAGCCAGAACCGGGTCTGGTCCTTCTCGGCGTAGTCGTTGATGATCGTGCGCAGGCCGTTGGTGCCGTGCAACATCGCCAGCCACAGCATCAGCAGGTCCCAGACCTGCCAGAGCGGGTTGGCCCACTTGCCGGCCACGAAACCGAAGTCGAGCGCGTTGATCCCGTCGCCGAGCATCAGGTTCACGAACAGGTGCCCGAGCACCAGGACCACGAGGGCGAGCCCGGACAGCCGCATGAACAGCCAGCTGTAGAGCTCGAAGTTCGTCTGGCCGGAGCGGTTCCGGCCGCCGCCCTTGAGGGAGCGGGCCTTGCTGCTGCTGCGCGGTGCGGCGATGTCGGTCATCTCAGCCTCCGAACACGTGGGTCAGATGGCGGATGACGAACGGCACGAACAGGACCACCCAGAGCGCGCCGACGCCGATCATCAGCTGCCGCTGGTAGCGCGGGCCCTTGGCCCAGAAGTCCACCAGGATCAGCCGGACGCCGTTGAACGCGTGGAACAGGATCGCCGCCACCAGGCCGACCTCGAGCAGGCCGACGAGCGGGTTTTTGTAGGTGCCGATGACCTCGTTGTAGGCCTCCGGCGACACCCGGACGAGCGCCGTGTCCAGCACGTGCACCAGCAGGAAGAAGAAGATCCCGACACCGGTGATCCGGTGCGCGACCCATGACCACATGCCCTCCCGGCCGCGGTAGAGCGTGCCGGCTGGTTTGCTGGGCAAACCGACCCTCCGATCGGATCTCGGAACAGAGCGGGTGCGGCTGCCGGGCGTTCTGGCAACGGCACCGAGGCTCGGCCGGGTGAAAACCAGGCCGGTTCGATGCTAGTCCCGCCGGGAGACCCGAAAGGTCCTGTCAGGTGTGACATCGCTCTCGCAAGTGGTCCACGAAGGAGCCGCCGGAGTGGCCCTCGACGGTGAGCCGCCGATGCACTTGACTTCAACCGGGCTTGAGCGCGAAGACTCGCGGCGACGCCGGAACCGAGGAGGAGAACACGGTGAGTTTCTGGATCTGTGCGACCTGTGCGGTCGAGCACTCCGAGCAGGTGGAGGTCTGCGCGATCTGCGCCGACGAGCGGCAGTGGGTGCCCGCCGACGGGCAGCACTGGACCACGCTCGAGGAGCTGGCCGCGGCCGGCACCGAGGTGACCATCGACGAGGTGGAGCCCGGCCTGTACGGCGTCCGCTCGAAGCCGCCGGTCGGCATCGGGCAGCAGTCGATGCTGCTCACGACACCCGAGGGCAACCTGCTCTGGGACCCGATCGGGTACCTCGACGACGACGCCGTACGCCGGGTCCGCGCGTTGGGCGAGGTGGTGGCGATCATCGCCAGCCACCCGCACATGTACGGCGTCCAGGTCGAGTGGAGCCACCGCCTCGGCGACGTACCCGTCTACGTCTCGGAGGCCGACAAGGAGTGGGTCGCGCGCCAGGACCCGGTGATCCGCACCTGGTCCGGCGAGCTGAAGCCGCTACCCGGAGTGACGCTGATCCAGCCCGGCGGCCACTTCCCCGGCAGCGCGGTGGTGCACTGGGCGAACGGTGCCGACGGCAAGGGCGTGATCCTGTCCGGCGACACCATCTTCGCCAACCCGGACCGCACCTCGGTCAGCTTCATGCGCAGCTACCCGAACCGCATCCCCCTCTCGGGGGCAGTCGTCGACCGCGTCGCACGCTCGCTGGACGGCTTCGAGTACGACCGCCTCTACAACAACTTCGGCGCCTCGATCCCGGTCGACGCCAAGTCTGTAGTACGCCGCTCCGCCGACCGGCACGCAGCCTGGACCCGCGGCGACTACGACCACCTGACTTGAGGCGGTGCCGGTTACGCAGCGAGGCGGGAGTGGGTGAGTCTGGTGTGGAGGGCGAGCATGCGGTCCACGCAGGTTTGCCAGGTGTAGAGCTCGGCGCGGTGGCGGGCGGCTCGGCGGCGGTTGGGGTGGGCTGCGAGAGACAGGACCGCGTCCGCCAGGGCTGACGGGTTCGCGGGGGCCCAGCGGCCGCAGGTTTCGTCGACGAGTTCGCGGGCGCCGCCGGTGTTGGCGGTGACTACCGGAGTGCCGGCGGCGAGGGCTTCGAGGACGGCCAGGCCGAAGGTTTCGCCGGGGCAGACGGACAGGGCGATGTCGGCCTCGGCGAGGTGCTTCGCGAGCGTCCGGCGGCCGTCGACGTACCCGTGGAAGGTGACGGGTGCGTCGCCCGCGATCTCGACCAGTTCGTCGAGGTGCGGGCCGGTGCCGTAGACATCCATCCGCAGGTTCACGCCGCGGCGGTGCAGTTCGGCGGCCGTGGCGACGGCCAGGTGCGGGCTCTTCTCGCGGGACAGCCGGCCGGCGTGGACGAGTTTCAGTACGCCGTCGTCCGCCGGTTCACCGAGCGACGGGTGGAACGTGTCGAGGTCGACGCCCAGCGGGATCCGCACCAGCGGCGTCGTCACCTCGTCGAACTCGGCCGCCGCGTAGCGCGAGGTCACCACGACGGCGTCGTACGTCCGGCCGAGGATCTTGTACAGCGCGGCGACGGTCGCGACCATCCCGAGCTGGCTGTACTTGACCCCGTCAGGCCCCCACCACTGGGTGCCTTCGCCCAGCATCCGGCCGGGGCGGAGTACGTCGTTCCCGCCGAGCTGACCGGGCCGCGCCGCGCCGAGCGCGAGCATCGCGTCCAGCCGCTCGTGGCTGAACAGGACCGTCCCGACGTCGTTCTTGCGGGCCCAGCGCGCGACCGGGAGCAGCGTCGACTTGTCGGAGATCTCGACCGTGGTCGGCTGGAACTTCTTCAGGATGTCGATCACGGTCCACGGGTTCGTGATCAGCCGGTAGCCGCCGCTCACCTTCGGCGCCTTCACCCGGACCACGGTGCCGAGTTCGGTCTCGATCACCACGTCCTTCTCGCCCGGCGTGATCACGATCCGGTCGGCGCCGGCCTCGGCGTACCCCTGGCCGATGTGCTCGATCGCGGTCCGCATCCCGCCGGACGTCGGCCCGACGAAGTTCGCGAGCTGGGCGATCCGCAATCCGGTCATGCGACCCGCCGGACGGCCGCGGCGTCCCGGAGTACTTCGGCGTAGTGGTGGTCGATGAGGTCGTCGACGACGGCCGGCCAGGTCCGCGACTGCACGCGCCGCAGGCCGCTCGCGGCCATTAGCCCGCGGGCGGTCGGGTGGTCGAGCAACGTCTTGACCGCGGCGCGCAGCGATCCGGGTACGCCGGGCTGGAAGAGCAGCCCGTTCTCGCCGGGCTGGATGAGGTCGAGCGGACCACCCGCCGCCGGTCCGACGGTGGCGACGCCGGAGGCCTGCGCCTCCTGGATCGTCTGGCAGAACGTCTCGTGCTCGCCGGTGTGCACGAACACGTCCAGCCCCGCGAAGATCGACGCCAGGTCGGCGCCCCGGCGCATCCCGAGGAAGGTTGCCGTCGGCAACGCGTGCTCGAGGGCCGCGCGGTCGGGGCCGTCGCCGACGATCACGATCCGGCAGTCCAGATCGGTCAGCTCGGCGAGCCGCCGTACCTTCTTCTCGGCCGCCAGCCGGCCGACGTACCCGACGATCGGCTTGCCGTCGGGCGAGAGCTGCCGGCGCCAGGCCTCGTCGCGGTGCGCGGGGTCGAACAGGTCGAGGTTCACGCCGCGGCCCCACAGGTGCACCCGCGGTACGCCGCCCTGCACCAGGGCGTCGACGGACGCGGACGACGGCGCGAGCGTGCGGTCGGCGCGCGAGTGCGTCCGCCGTACCCAGCGCCAGATGCCGCGGTCCGCGGCGGCGTACCAGGGGTACTGACGGGCGAAGCCGGCGATGTCGGTCTGGAAGATCGCGACCGTCGGTACGCCGAGCTTGCGGGCCGCGCGGAGCCCGTAGGCGCCGATGATGAACGGCGAGGCGAGATGCACCAGGTCCGGCTTGAACTCGGCCATCGCGCGCTCGATCGAGGGATCCGGCAGCCCGACCGGGTACTCCTTGTAGCCCGGCGTACGGAAGCTCCGCGCCCGCAGGACGGCGACGTCGCCGTAGCTGTCCGGGCCCGGGCCGGGGGCGATGATCAGCAGGTCGTGCCCGCGGGCACGCAGCCGGTCGGCGACGTGGCGAGCCGTGTTCGCCACGCCATTGATCTGCGGCAGGAAGGTCTCGGCCACCATCACGATTCGCACACTTCGAAGGTTCCTCACCGACCATGAACCCTGGGCGACACTCTCGTGACAGGGCGTCGATGCCCTGGCGACGGCTGCAGGGCCTTGAAGTGTCCTTCAGGTTGCCACCGGGCTGTGCTTGGTTAGTCGCATGCGAACTCTGGGGATCGTCGCCGCGATACTGATCGTGGTCGCGGGAGTCGGCGGTTTCGCCGCGCTGTGGTGGTGGGCCGGGCGGGCTGTCGAGCGGGATCAGGGAAAGCGTTCGATCAGCTGGTGGGGGACGCGGAACGGCTGGCGGTACACGACGGGTACGGACGAGCTCCTCAAGCGTTTTCCCGGAGCGCCGTTCGACCAGGGAACCAGCCGCGACATCCAGGACCTGTTGTCCGGGAACACGATTTCGGAACGTCCGGCACTGCTGATGCAGTTCAGCTGGTACCACATGCCGGACCTGCCGCAGGGCAAGGAAACCGGCGCCAGCGGCCTGCGCAGCGGGGTCTGCGCGGCCGCTGTGGTGGAGTTGCCGACCTCCGTTCCTGCGGTTTCCGTACGGCGTTCCGCGCTCGGCGGAGGCATCGACTTCGAAAGCGGCCGCTTCAACCAGGAATTCCGGGTGAAGGGCGCGGACGTCAAATTCGCGCACGACGTGGTGAACCCGCGGGTGATGGCGCTGCTGCTGGACGCTCCGGATCCGCCGTACGTCCGGATCGAGGGAAGGACGCTCGTCGTCTGGCGGGAGGGGAAGGTCACCGACGCGAAGGTCCTCCGGGAGCTGGGCGACTTCGCGGGCAAGCTGCTGGAGCTGATCCCTGCCTTCGCACTCGAGTCCGGTGCGCCCGGTGCCGGGCCGATCTCCACGATGCCGCCCGAACTGCTCGGCGAGCCGCCGGCCGGGGCCATCGCGTTCCTGCAGAAGCTCGAGTACCGCGGGCATCAGATCGAGCGGTACGAGCACCTGGCGGAGCTGTGGCAGCAGAAGCAGTGGGCGGTCGTGGTGAAGATCGACGTACCGTGGGTCTGGCCGGTCTGCATGACGGCCTCGAAGGCGCTCGTCCCGCCAGGCGTGCAGCCGCGCTTCGACGACGAGTACCTCACCGGCGATCCGTCGTACGACGCCCTGTTCGCGACCGGCACCCCGCAGCCCGGTTTCGCCAAGGCGTTCCTGACCCCGGAGCTGACGCGTTTCCTGGCCGGCGACCGCCGGGCCGAGCGCGTCGTGATCGTCTGCCAGTCCGACAACTACCGCGCCCAGCTCTGCGTGATGGCTCCCGGCCGTCTCGCCGACCAGGAACTGGCCGACACCCTGACCGACCTGGCGTGCGACATCCACGAGTACATCTCCCCGCAGGCACTCGCCTTCCGCTGGGAGGGCCAGAACTAGGCGCATGTGCCCGAGCACACACCGGGGACGTGCGCTGGTGCATACCAGTGCGGCGGTGGTTCGGAATACCGTGGGGGGATGAGTCATCGCAGCGAGTCGGGGTTCGAGTTCTCGCCGGTGTACGGGCCGCTCGACGGGTTCGACCCGTCGTCGAAGCTCGGCGAGCCGGGGGAGTTTCCGTACACCCGGGGCGTGTACCCGACGATGTACACCCAGCGGCCGTGGACGATGCGGCAGTACGCCGGGTTCGGTACGGCGGCCGAGTCGAACCAGCGGTATCACCAGCTGATCGACCACGGCACGATGGGGCTGTCGGTCGCGTTCGACCTGCCGACCCAGATGGGGTACGACTCCGACGCCCCGATCGCGCACGGCGAGGTCGGCAAGGTCGGGGTGGCGATCGACTCGATCGACGACATGCGGGTGCTGTTCGACAAGATCCCACTGGACCAGGTGTCGACCTCGATGACGATCAACGCGCCGGGGTCGGTGCTGCTGCTGCTCTACCAGTTGGTGGCCGAGGAGCAGGGCGTGTCCGGGGACAAGCTCACCGGCACGATCCAGAACGACGTACTGAAGGAGTACATCGCGCGCGGCACCTACATCTACCCGCCGAAGGAATCGCTGCGGCTGATCAGCGACATCTTCGCGTACTGCAAGGCGGAACTGCCGCGCTGGAACACGATTTCCATCTCCGGCTACCACATGGCCGAGGCCGGTGCGACGCCCGCGCAGGAAATCGCGTTCACGCTGGCGAACGGGATCGAGTACGTACGGGCCGCGGTCGCGTCCGGGCTCGACGTGGACGAGTTCGCGCCGCGGCTGTCGTTCTTCTTCGTCGCGCGTACGACGTTCCTCGAGGAGGTCGCGAAGTTCCGGGCCGCGCGGCGGATCTGGGCGCGGGTGATGCGGGACGAGTTCGGTGCGCGTAATCCCAAGTCGTTGATGTTGCGCTTCCACACGCAGACCGCGGGCGTGCAGCTCACGGCGCAGCAGCCGGAGGTGAACCTGGTACGGGTCGCAGTCCAGGGGTTGGCCGCCGTACTCGGGGGGACGCAGTCGCTGCACACGAACTCGTACGACGAGGCGATCGCACTGCCGACCGAGAAGGCTGCGCGGCTCGCGCTTCGTACGCAGCAGGTGCTCGCGTATGAGACCGACGTGACCGCGACCGTCGACCCCTTCGCCGGCTCGTACGTCGTGGAGTCGCTGACCGACGAGGTGGAGGCGGCCGCGGTCGAGCTGATGGACCAGGTCGAGGAGTACGGCGGCGCGGTAGCGGCGATCGAGAAGGGCTTCCAGAAGCAGGAGATCGAGCGGTCCGCGTACCAGATCGCGCAACAGATCGACTCGGGTGAGCGGGTCGTGGTCGGTATGAACAAGTTCAAGATCGCCGAGGAGGAGCCGTACGAACCGCTCCGGGTCGACCCCGCCATCGAGGCCCAGCAAACGGCCCGACTCGCCGACCTCCGCACCACCCGCGACCAGACGGCGGTCGACGAGGCCCTGGAGGCGCTGAAGAAAGCTGCCGAGGGCAACGACAACTGCCTCTACCCAATGAAACAGGCCCTGAAAGCCCGCGCAACGGTAGGCGAGGTCTGCAACACACTGCGGGCCGTCTGGGGCGTATACGTCCCCGCCGACACGTTCTAAGCGGTCCAAAGGACACCGGGGATCCGGTCCAAAGGACACCGCTTCGCGGCGGCTGCCTGTTGGCCGCCTTCGGCGGCGCGCGCGTCTGGTGGTGTCGCCGGACGGCGGTGCGCAGCTGCACGTGGTGAGGTGGCGAGCGGATGCCGCTGCGCCGCGGGTGGCTGTTGCCGCGAGGGTTGGATCCGCATGCCGGTGAGGAAGGCATCAGTTCAGCTGATGGATTCTGCGGTGCGTGATGCACAGCAGCAGATCGCTGGCTGGACCCGGCGCGGCCTTTACATGAGGAGTCTTGCTGCGCCGTCCACCAGTGTCCTCGCGTTTCGAAGTGCTGCTTTGGCCTGTAGGGCTCCGACGTAGATCATTCCGTAGTGCGCGTTGTCCTTGATGTCGAGCATTCGGCCGAGCGCACGGGACAGCGTTTTGCCGTCTGGGCCCGCCTGGGAAACGAGCTGGATCGCCTGACGGTGGTCCTGGCCGCGCGATCGTCTGCCGAGCGTCCCGCAACACGCAGCGTCGGCGGCGGCGATGCCGGCGAGTACTGCGAGCGCAGCCACGACGTTGTCGTTAGCCAGCTCGTCGTCTTCTCCACTGACGAGTTCAGCCACGTCGAGGAACGCCCGCGCCTGGCTGAGTCGGACGGTCGCTTGAGCCCGGTTGCAATCCTGCGTCCTGGCCGACGGCGTCATTGAGGCATCAGCCCACGACCGATCCGGTGACGAAGCTGGCGGAAGTCCGGGCCGAACACGGTGACGGAGTCGCGCAGCCAATCGTCGACGATCGATTCGCCGGACGCGATGTGTGCGAGCAGCGCGGCACTGCTCAACTCGTAGATCTGCAAGTGGTTGCCGGTCCAGGAATGGACTTGCTCGGCAAGCGAGCCAACTTGGTCGTTCCACTCCGGAGGCAGGTCTCTGGAGCCGTGGACGACGAGCAGGTCCACGTCGCTGTGCAGGTTCCCGTCTCCGCGCGCTGCCGATCCGAAGAGGCTCGCGTGGATCGGATGCTCCGACCATTCCGTGTCGATCACATCATGGATTCGCTGGATGAGCTTCTGGCGCAGGTTCGTCAGCTCAAGTACCGCGGCGGCGGCCAGATGATCGCGGTTAAGGACGTACTGGACAGCGCTACCCACCTCTGTCGCGGTCACCAGGCCTGTGCTGACTAGGCGCTGGAGAACTCGGCGGGTGCCTGACTCGCTTCCACCGGACGCCAACTGGTGCACCTTGCGGCCGGTGAGCGGCTGGGTGGTCCGCGACAACACCGTGAGCACCGGGCCGTCGAGGGTCGGGATCGCAGTACTGATCGGCTGAGACAGGTCCATTCTCCTCACTATACTGCGGATGTGCGCACTATTCTGCGGATGCCGATACTATAGTGAGGATGACGTAGAGCGACTGTTCCGTCACATATCCGGATTCGGGATACACGCGCGCAGGAGGCGGCCTCTGCGGAGCGGCGTCCTGCCTCATCGTCGGCCGCTTCGCCACACCACCCGGCAACAGTCACCGGTTGAACCGACACATGACCCCCCGCGGCGGGCAGACACAGGACAGCTGCGGCGTAACGGTCATCAGTTCTTCTTCAATACGGCACCAGGCGTCGGTGCCTCTGTCTGGCGGTGTAAGCGGCGGCCGCCGGAGACGGAGAAGAAAGCTGTCGTCGCGAAGCAGCGCCCCTTTCCTCAGCTCCCCGTTCACCACAGCCCTTGCGCCGGTACGTCGGTCCCGGCGGTGCCTGGTGCGCACGCCGCCGGAGGCGGTAAGAGGCAGCCGCCGCGACGCGGCGTCCATTCTTCAGTCGCTGTTCACCACGGCCCTGGCGCCGGTACCTCGAGCTGACGGCGCCCGACCGCGCACGCCGCCGGAGGTGGCCAAGAGAGCAGCCGCCGCGTAGCGGTGTCCGTTTTAGTCCAGGAGGGCTGTGGTGGTGAGGACTGTGGTGCCTACGGTGATGGCTTCTTCGGAGGGGTCGAAGCCGGGGGTGTGGAGGTCGGCGGCTTCTTCGGTGGTGGGTGGGCGGACGCCGAGGCGGGCCATGGCGCCGGGGACGTGTTCGCCGTACCAGGCGAAGTCTTCGCCGCCGAGGCTCTGGTCGGTGGGGGTGGCGGCGCTGGAGCCGATGGTCTGGTGGATGGCGTTCTGGAGGACGTTGATCGCGGCCGGGTCGTTCAGGACCGGCGGTACGCCGTGCGTGACCTCGGTGTCGACCTCGACGCCGTACGGGCGCACGATCTGGGCGGCGAGTGACGGGATGAGTTCGTCGGCGAGGCGCCACGCGTTGACGTCGAGGCAGCGCAGGGTGCCTTCGGCCTCGCCGCGGGACGGGATGGCGTTGGCGGCGGAGCCGGAGGTGATGCGGCCCCAGACGAGCGACATGCCGGCGCGGGGGTCGACGCGGCGGGAGAGGGCGGCGGGCAGTTCGGAGACCAGGGTGGCGAGCGCGTAGACGAGGTCCGCGGTCAGGTGCGGCCGCGACGTGTGGCCGCCGGGGCCGGTCAGCCGGACCAGGAGCCGGTCGGCGGCCGCGGTGAGCGCGCCGACCCGGAGGCCGACCTGTCCGACCTGCAGTCGCGGGTCGCAGTGCAGGCCGTAGATCCGCCGTACGCCGTCCAGTCCGCCGGCCGCGATCACCCCGAGCGCTCCACCGGGCATGACCTCCTCGGCCGGCTGGAAGATGACCCGGACCCGCCGGTCGAGGTGCCCGCTGCGCGCCATCCCGGCGAGCACGAGCGACGCGCCGAGCAGGGCCGCGGTGTGTACGTCGTGACCGCACGCGTGCGCCACCCCGTCGACGGTCGACCGCCACGGGGAGTCGACGCCGTCCAGGACCGGCAGCGCGTCGATGTCCGCCCGCAGCGCCACGCACGTGTCGCCCGAGCCGATGTCGCAGATCAGCCCGGTCCCGGTCGGCAGTACGCGCGGCGACAGGCCGGCGTCGACGAGTCGCTTCTCGATCAGTTCGGTCGTCCGTACTTCGTGCCAGCCGAGCTCGGGGTGCGCGTGCAGGTCCCGGCGGACCTCCACCATCTCCTCGCGCACCGCCTCGACGCGGGCCAGGACGTCGGCGACCAGTAACTGATGACTCATCCGGTGATTGTGGCACAACCGGTTAGGGCGGAATTCGCCCCAGGACCAGGCGGGCGGAGCGTCATTTGGCGCCCGAGTTGGCGACGGTGAACGTCCATCGCGTGCCCTCCGCCGATGCCAGCTGTACCGAGATCACCCCGGGACCGTCGCTCCTCGGCGTCCGGTTGGTCACACCGTCACAGCGCGGGTACCACGGAGGTCCGGCGCCGGCGATCTCGACCGACAGCATGGCGCCGCGGCAGCGCGTGTACAGCACGTAGTTCCGGCCGACCTCGATGTCGACTCCGTGGGTCAACGCGTCGCGATCCGTGTAGGTAGCCACTTCCTGTTCGTTCGGGAGCAGTTTCACCGACACGTCGTCAGGGGTCGTCGAAGGTGAGGGGCTGTTCGTGACGGTGGCCGCCGGCTTGTCAGCAGACCCGCAGCCTCCAGGCACCGCCAGCACGATCATCACCACGACGGCCCCGAAAGCCGGTTTCCGCATCGAGACTCCTTTCCAGCCGGGCTCAGGAGCGTAACCGCCGGTGCCGGGCTGGCTGCACCGGATTGCAGGAACCTGCCGTCCAGGCGGAGCAGTAACGCACAGTGACAGATACGCATGGTGAAAGCAACCACGGAGCGTGCTGACCGTGACGCGGACGCAGCAGCCGGTGACCGGGCCAGAGAAGTTGTCGAAATGTGACGCGGATGCCGGTCACTTTCCGGTATCGAGGCCTGCTTGACGTTCAAAGAAACACGGGGCGAGCCCTATAGTCTGCGGATGCGGCACGTGGGGGAAGGCGTGCGGCGGGCACATGAATCTGGTCGACGAAGGAGACGTCCGGTGAAGAAGTATCTGCGGGGAACGGCGATCGTGGGCGTGCTGACGCTCGCCGTGGCCGCTTGTGGCAGCAAGCCGACCGAGGACAACGCAGGCGGCAGCGGCAACAAGGACTTCAAGGCCTGCATGGTCTCCGACTCGGGGGGTTTCGACGACAAGTCGTTCAACCAGACGTCGTACAAGGGTCTGCAGGAAGCGGTCAAGGAGAAGGGCCTGACCGAGGTCAAGGCCGAGTCGAAGTCGGACAACGACTACCCGACCAACATGACCGCGATGATCAATGCCAAGTGCAACATCATCATCTCGGTCGGCTTCAAGCTCGAGGACGCCACCGACAAGGCCGCGCAGGCGAACCCGTCGGTCAAGTTCGCGATCGTCGACTCGGCGCCGGCGAAGCCGATCGAGAACGTGAAGCCGCTGGCCTTCAACACCGCGCAGTCCAGCTTCCAGGCCGGCTACCTGGCCGCCGCGATGAGCAAGTCCGGCAAGGTCGGCACGTTCGGCGGCCTGAAGATCCCGACCGTGACCATCTTCATGGACGGCTTCGCCGAGGGCGTGCGCTACTACAACCAGCAGAAGAGCAAGAACGTCCAGGTGCTCGGCTGGGACGACGCGAAGCAGGCCGGCCTGTTCACCGGTGACTTCGAGGACAAGGCCAAGGGCCAGAACAACGCGCAGAACCTGATCACCCAGGGCGCCGACGTGATCTTCCCGGTGGCCGGCCCGGCGGGTCTCGGCGGCCTGCAGGCGGCCAAGGCCAGCAACGGCAAGGTGAACGCGATCTGGGTCGACACCGACGGCTGCGTGAGCGCCGCGGAGTACTGCTCGGTGCTGCTGAGCAGCGTGCAGAAGGGCATGGACGTCGCCGTCAAGGACGCGATCCTGTCCGTCGTCGACAACAAGTTCGACAACACCCAGTTCATCGGCACGCTGGAGAACGGCGGTACGTCGCTCGCGCCGTTCCACGAGTTCGACAGCAAGATCCCGGCCGACGTGAAGTCGGAGCTGGAGCAGATCAAGACCGACATCGTCGGCGGCAAGATCACCGTGCAGTCGAAGGTCCAGCCGAAGGCCTCCTGAACCGGCACACCCGACACCGGCACGTTGCGTAGTACGGTGCGAGCCAGGAAGACGGACCCACAGGTCCTGCCTTCCTGGCTCGCCGTCTGAGAGGGGAAGGGCCGCGCATGCATCTCGAGCTCTCCGGGCTGACCAAGAGCTTCGGCTCGCTGGTCGCCAACGACCACATCGACCTGGTCATCGAGCCGGGTGAGATCCACTGCCTGCTCGGTGAGAACGGCGCCGGCAAGAGCACGTTGATGAACATGCTCTACGGCCTGCTGCAGCCCGACGAGGGCGAGATCCTCGTCGACGGCGAGAAGGTGAAGATCACCTCGCCGAGCGACGCGATCCGGCACGGCATCGGCATGGTGCACCAGCACTTCATGCTGGTCCCGGTGTTCACCGTCGCCGAGAACATCATGCTCGGCCGGGAGAACGTCCGCGGCGCCGGCGTCCTGGACCGGAAGAAGGCGCACGCGCTCGTCACCGAGCTGTCCGACCGGTACGGCTTCGAGGTCGACCCCGAGGCGCTGGTCGAGGACATCCCGGTCGGCGTCCAGCAGCGGGTGGAGATCATCAAGGCGCTCACCAACGACGCCAAGGTGCTGATCCTGGACGAGCCGACCGCCGTCCTCACCCCGGCCGAGATCGACGAGCTGATCGGCGTCATGCGGCAGCTCAAGGAGAACGGCACCTCGATCGTCTTCATCACCCACAAGCTCAAGGAGGTCAAGGCGATCGCGGACACGATCACCGTGATCCGCCGCGGCAAGGTGGTCGGGAACGCCGAGCCGTCCGCGTCCGAGGAGGAGCTCGCCGAGCTGATGGTCGGCCGCGCGGTCGACCTGGTCGTCGACAAGGCCCCGGCCGAGCCGCAGGACGCCGTACTGCGGGTCGAGGGGCTGACCGTGATCGACGAGCGCGGGTTCACCGCGGTCGACGGGGTGGACCTGGAGGTGCGCGCGGGGGAGATCCTCGCGGTGGCCGGTGTCCAGGGCAACGGCCAGACCGAGCTCGCCGAGGCGCTGCTCGGGCTGACGCCGGTGGCGGCCGGGCGGATCTCGCTGTCCGGCCAGGACCTCACCGCGAAATCGACCCGGCACCGGCTGGAGGCCGGCATCGGGTACGTCCCCGAGGACCGCGCGCACGACGGTAATGTCGGCTCGTTCTCGGTGGCCGAGAACCTGGTCCTCGACCTGTTCCGGAAGGCGCCGTTCGGCAACGGGCTGGCTCTGCGTACCGACGAGATCGAGAAGAACGCGCGGGCCCGGGTGGACGAGTTCGACATCCGCACGCAGGGCATCGACCTGGCCGTGTCGTCGCTGTCCGGCGGCAACCAGCAGAAGGTCGTACTGGCCCGCGAGCTGTCCCGGCCGTTGAAGCTGCTGGTCGCCTCGCAGCCGACCCGCGGTGTCGACGTCGGCTCGATCGAGTTCCTGCACAACCGGATCGTGAAGGAGCGCGACCAGGGTACGGCGGTGCTGATCGTGTCCACCGAACTCGACGAGATCGCCGCGCTGGCCGACCGAGTCGCGGTGATGTACCGCGGCAAGGTCGTCGGCGTCGTACCGGCCGACACGCCCCGCGACGAGCTTGGCCTGATGATGGCCGGCGCCTCGAAGTCGGAGGCCCACGTTGAGGCGATCGAGAACCCGACGACATTGGGAACCATCTGATGAGCACTGAGACAGAGGCAGCGCCGGCCCCGGCGCCCGCCAAGGAGCCGAGGCGCTCCGGCCTGCCGTCGTGGGCGGTCCAGGGGCTGGTCTCGCTGAGCGCGATCGTGCTCGCGCTGGTGGTCGGGGCGATCCTGATCATCGTCGGCGACGACCAGGTGCAGACTGCGATCGGGTACTTCGGCGCCGCGCCGCTGGACACCCTGTCCGCTGCCGCGAGCGCGGTCGGCGAGGCGTACCAGTCGCTGGCGGTCGGGGCATTCGGCGGCTGGACGCCGATCAGCGAGTCGCTGACCCAGGCGACACCGCTGATCTGCGGCGGCCTGGCCGTCTCGCTGGCGTTCCGCACCGGGCTGTTCAACATCGGTGCCCAGGGGCAGCTGATCACCGGCGCGATCCTGGCGGCGTACGTCGGGTTCGCCTGGCACCTGCCGCCGGTCCTGCACCTGGTCGTGGCGGTCGTCGCGGGCCTGATCGGCGGCGCGATCTGGGGTGGCGTGGTCGGCCTGCTGAAGGCCCGCACCGGCGCCCACGAGGTGATCGTGACGATCATGCTGAACTACGTCGCGATCTACCTGTTGTCCTGGCTGCTGACCACGTCGACGTTCCGGCGGCCCGGGCGGACCGACCCGATCTCGCCGATCGTCGACGCGAACGCGCAGTACCCGCAGATCGGCGGCACCCGGCTGCACGTCGGGTTCCTGCTGGCGCTGGTCGCCGCCGTCTTCGTCTGGTGGCTGCTGAACCGGTCGACGATCGGCTTCGAGCTCCGCGCGGTCGGCGCCAACGCGGACGCGTCCCGGACGGCCGGTATGTCGGTCGGCCGCGCGTACGTGATCGCGATGGTCGTGGCCGGTGCGCTCGCCGGTCTGGCCGGCACCCAGCAGGTGCTCGGCACCGACCTGCCGCTGACCGACGGGGTCGCGGCCTCGGTCGGGTTCGACGCGATCACGGTCGCGCTGCTCGGCCGCGGTACGCCGCTCGGCACCGTGCTGGCGGGCCTGCTCTTCGGCGCGCTGAACGCGGGCGGCCTGCAGATGCAGCTGATCACGCAGACGCCGCTGACCCTGACCACCGTCCTGCAAGCCGTGATCGTGCTGTTCGTCGCGGCGCCGGCGCTGGTGCGCTCGATCTTCCGGTTCCTGCCCAAGGAACGGGGAGTCGGCGCCGTCCTCGCGAAGGGGTGGAACGGATGAGCGAGACGACTCCGGACGCGGTCCCGGCGGCCCCGGCGAGGCCGCAGGTCATCGAGGCCCCGGCCGAGCGGTCGCGCCGGCTGCGGGTCGGCGGCGTGATGCTGGTCTTCGCGCTGATCGGCCTGGTGCTCGCCGTCTTCACCAAGGGCGGCAAGGCGACCTTCCAACTGGTGTCGGGTGACCTGCAGAACAACCTGCTCGGACTGCCCGCGCAGCCCGTCGGCGTGATCCTCGGCATCCTGGGCGTGGCCGCCGCGGTTGCGTACGTGCTGCCCGCGGTCCGGGTGCGCATCCCGCAGCGGTACGCCGCCTGGCTTGCCGCCGTACTGGGTGTCTGCTTCATCGGCGCGTTCCTGTGCTGGGCCGCGGCCGGCAAGACGTTCCCGCTGGCCAACCAGTTCCAGGGCACGCTGAACTTCGCGACCCCGCTGATCCTCGGCGCGCTCGCCGGCGTGCTGTGCGAGCGGGCCGGTGTCATCAACATCGCGATCGAGGGCCAGTTCCTGGTCGGCGCGTTCACGGCCGCGTTGGTGGCGAGTACGACGAACAGCGCCACGGCGGCCTTGATCGCGGCGGCGGCCAGTGGTGTCGTGATGGCCGCACTGCTCGCGGTGTTCTCGATCAAGTACCTGGTCAACCAGGTCGTCCTCGGCGTCGTCCTGGTGGTCTTCGCGACCGGTATCACCGGCTTCCTGTTCGACCAGTTCATGCAGCCGGAGGCCGAGAGCCTGAACACGCCGAACGTCTTGTCGGCGGTGGAGATCCCGGGCCTGGCCGACATCCCGTTCATCGGGCCGATCCTGTTCAACCAGACGATCCTGGTCTACCTGACCTACCTGGCCGTCGTGGTCGTCACCTTCGTGCTGTTCCAGACCCGCTGGGGCCTCCGGGTCCGCGCGGTCGGCGAGCACCCGAAGGCGGCCGACACGGTCGGCATCAAGGTCAAGCGGATCCGGTACTCCGCGGTGCTCTGGGCCGGGGTGCTGGCCGGGCTCGGCGGCGCGTTCTTCACGGTCGGGTACGCCGGTTCGTTCAGCAAGGAGATGACCGCGGGCAACGGGTTCATCGCGCTGGCCGCGCTGATCATGGGCCGCTGGCACCCGATCGGTGCGACGGTCGCCGCGCTGTTCTTCGGCTTCGCCACCCAGTTGCAGTCGCAGTTGCAGATCATCCAGACCCCGATCCCGGGCGAGCTGCTGCTGATGGCGCCGTACCTGGCCACCATCATCGCGGTCGCCGGCCTGGTCGGCCGGGTCCGGGCACCGAAGGCCGATGGTGAGCCCTACGTCACCGAATGAGGTCGACTGGCAGGCGTTGCGCTCGGTCGCGGTCGAGCTGATGCAGCGTGCGTACGTGCCGTACTCGCACTTCCCGGTGGGTGCGGCGGCGTACGTCGGCGACGGCCGGATCGTTGCCGGGTGCAACGTCGAGAACGCGTCGTACGGCCTGACCCTGTGTGCGGAGTGCGGGCTGGTGTCCGAGCTGCACCGGACCGGCGGCGGCCGGCTGGTCGCGTTCACCTGCGTCGACCGCAACGGCGACCTGCTGACGCCGTGCGGGCGCTGCCGGCAGTTGCTGCACGAGCACGGCGGCCCTGACCTGTTGCTGGAGACACCGACCGGACCTCGCCCGTTGCGGGAGTTGCTGCCCGACGCGTTCGGGCCGGAGGACCTGGAGAACCGATGAGTTACGACGCCGTGGACGTGATCCGGGCCAAGCGCGACAAGGGCGAGCTGAGCGACGGCCAGATCGACTGGGTGATCGACGCCTACACCAAGGGCGACGTCGCCGACGAGCAGATGTCTGCGCTCGCGATGGCGATCCTGCTGAACGGGATGAACCGCCGCGAGATCGCCCGCTGGACCGCGGCGATGATCGCGTCCGGCGAGCGGATGGACTTCGGCAGGCTCTCCCGGCCGACCGCGGACAAGCACTCGACCGGCGGCGTCGGCGACAAGATCACGCTGCCGCTGGCGCCGCTCGTCGCCGCCTGCGGGGTCGCCGTACCGCAGCTGTCCGGGCGCGGTCTCGGGCACACCGGCGGGACGCTGGACAAGCTCGAGTCGATCCCGGGCTGGCGCGCGGCCCTGTCGAACGACGAGCTGATGCGGCAGCTGGAGGACGTCGGCGCGGTGATCTGCGCGGCCGGCGACGGACTCGCGCCCGCGGACAAGAAGCTGTACGCGTTGCGGGACGTGACCGGGACGGTCGAGGCGATCCCGCTGATCGCCAGCTCGATCATGAGCAAGAAGATCGCCGAGGGAACCGGTGCGCTGGTGCTGGACGTGAAGGTCGGCTCCGGCGCGTTCATGAAGGAGCTCGCGGACGCGCGTGAGCTGGCCGAGACCATGGTTGCCCTGGGCACCGACGCCGGGGTGCGAACCGTTGCCCTGCTCACCGACATGTCGGTGCCGCTCGGGCTGACGGCCGGGAACGCGCTGGAGGTCCGCGAGTCGGTCGAGGTGCTGGCCGGCGGCGGCCCCGCCGACGTGGTCGAGCTGACCGTTGCCCTGGCCAACGAGATGCTCGCCGCGGCCGGTGTCACCGACGTCGACCCGGCCGAGAAGCTCCGGGACGGTACGGCGATGGACGCCTGGCGGGCGATGATCTCGGCGCAGGGCGGGGACCCGGACGCCGAGCTGCCGGTCGCGGCCGAGCAGCACGTCGTACCGGCGCCGGCCTCAGGCGTGCTCTCGAAGCTCGACGCGCTGGCGGTCGGGGTCGCCGCGTGGCGGCTCGGCGCCGGGCGGGCGCGCAAGGAGGACCCGGTGTCGGCGGTGGCCGGTGTGCAGCTGCACGCCAAGCCGGGCGACCCCGTCCAGGAGGGGCGGCCGCTGCTCACCCTGCACACCGACGACGCCGCGCGCATCGAGCGGGCGCTCGAGTCCCTGGCCGACGCCGTCGCGGTGGCCGACAGCTACACGCCGGGTCCGCTGGTCATCGACCGCATCACCGCCTGATCAGCTGGAGGTGGCGGAGAGCCGCGCGCGTTGGGTCTTCGCCACGGTGGTGATGAGGGCGGTGTCCGGCGTGAGAGTCGTGCCGAGCGGCGCGGCTTCGCGGACGGTCAGTTCGACGACCATCGGGCCGACGGCGAGAATCGCCTCGGCGATCGCGACCGACTGCTGGGCGCCGCCGTCGTACTCGACCCGGGCGTCGGACAGCGCGTTCGGGACGCCGAACGGCTGATCGTGGACCTCCTGGCCCCACAGGCCCTTCTGCAGCGCCTTCGCCTTCGCGGCCGAACCGGTCTTGAACAGCTGGATCGTGTACCGCTTCTTCTTGTCGGGGCTCAGCCGGGTCGCCCGGTACCCCTCGACGAAGCTCGCGTTCAGCAGCAGCGCGCGGTCCAGCGCCGGATCGGCCGACCAGGTGCTCAGGTACGTCGTCGCGGTGAACGGCCCGGTGCTGTTGCGCGGATCCGCGACGTAGCCGCGAGGCAGCACGACGAGGCCGGCGAGCGTGCTCTTCGCGGCCTTGTCCGTCGACAGTGTCGAGCGCTTCGCGGCCGGTTCCTGGGCGGCGACGGCCGACGTACCGCCCTCGCTCCCGCAGCCGGTGGTCACAGCCAGCAGTACTGCGGTCACGGCAACGGCAACGGCTGACCCATTCGGTCTCACGGCGTCGATCCCAGCAGAGTTGGGTGAACTTCAGGCGAACAACGCCGATTACTGAGACGCCGCCTCGGTGAGAAGCAGTTCGATCCGCGCGCGGGCCTGCTTGGGATGCATTGGTTCGCAGCCGGCCGCCACGCAGCGGCGGACCACCTCCGGGTCGTCGCGGAGCAGCAACAGGCCGCGCCGGAGCAACGTCAGCGGAGGCTTGCGGTGCTCGCGGAGGTCGCGGTGGAAGCGGCGCGCGAACGTCACCAGGCGGTGGTGGTACACGCAGATCGCGGCCGCGAGCAGGCCGCGGTCGCGGAGCGCGCCGGTGATCTGGTCGGCGAAGATGCCCTCAGCAACGATCAGCGGGGAGCCGCCGGTAGTGACCGGGCGGTGACCGACAGTGCCGTCGGCGGCGATGTCGTAGATCGGGAGGTCGGCGGATCCCGTCGTACACAGCAGCTCGAGGGCCGCGACCGCGCGGTCGCCGTCCCAGGATCGCGGGTCGTCCCAATCGACGATCCCGAGCGGCGACCGCGGCATCGCCTCGTCGTCGCCGTCGCGGTAGAAGTCGTCCAGCCGGACGACGGGCAGCCCGACGTGCTCCGCGAGCCGCGACTTCCCCGCCCCCGAAGGCCCCGCCAGCAGCACCACCCGTGAACGCACCGGCATATTCTCGTCCACTGCCCGCGGTAACGGCCAATCGCGCCTGGCGATAACCAGGTATGCCGAAGATGAAGCTGGGCGCCGCGTTCTACGGGCTGTTCGCGGTCGGGGCGGTCGTGTCCGCCGTCTTCATCTTTCGTGGGGACGGCGAGTACGCCGGTGCCGACCAGTGGTACCTGATCGCGAGGGGGATGCTGTTACTGCTGATCGGGGTGATGTTCGGCATCGGAGCGGTCACCCGGCGCGGCCTCATGTCCGACGACGGGCCACGAATCTGCCGGAGCGGCTGGATCGTGATGATCGCCCTGGTCGGTGCTGAGTTCGTGGTGTTCGCGTTGGGCGACGACGAGGGCACCTTCCCGAGTGTCGTGCCGGCGCTCATCGCACCGGGTTTCCAGCGAATGCAGGAGAAGTACTACGAGGGCCGGGACGAGGCGGAGCGAGAGCTCAATCCAACAGGGCCTGACGAAGCTCGGCCGCCGTCTGTTTGAACCAGGTGTTGGTGCGGTCGGTGAGTTCGGCCTCGCCGGTTGTCCAGCGTTGGTGGAACCACGGATGCCCGGACTCGGAGCCGCGGCGGACGTAGTCCATGCACCAGATGTGGTTGTCGGCGGCCGCGTCGACCAGCCGGAGGCGGTCCGCGTCGGTCAGGCCGTAGGCGTCGGTGAACCGGCGCAGGCGGGCGTGCGTGCGCCCTCGCCGTACGTCGTGGATGTCAGCGTCGGGCCGCAGCGGGGCCCAGAGTCGTATGGCGGTCGCGACGTCCCACAGCGGCGATCCGGGACCCGCGAGGTCGAAGTCGATGAGTGCCACCGCGACCCCGTCCCGGAACACCACGTTGTCGAGGTTCGGGTCGTTGTGGCTGATCAGCCCGGTCACGTAGTCGGCCGGCACGGGTTCGGCCCAGTCGAGGCCGAGCGGCCGGAAGTCCGCGACCGCCTCGTGGTACGCGCGCAGCAGGTGCGCCACGCTGTCCAGCGCCGCGTCCGTCATCGACCAGGACGGGTACGGCGCGGTGACGGTCTCCCCGGGCAGGTACGAAAGCACCTCGCGCCCCTGCTCGTCCACGCCGAGGAACGCCGGTGCGCCCTTGAATCCGACACTTTCCAGGTGCTGCAACAAGGCGTGCGTCGCCGTGCTGCTGGCGCGCAGCGGCCGCCGGACGGTATCCCCGACCCGCACCACCAACCCGCGGTTCGCCGTACCTCCGACCAACTCGACCTCAGCAGCAGGCATCGCCGGTCAGTCTGACTGTTCGAGCAGGGCCTTCGCCAGGGGTGCGTGGGTAACGATCGCGTTCACCAGCCCGCTGCGGACGGCGGCCCGCACCGCCGGGACCTTGGCCAGCCCGTACGGGATCGCGATCACCTCGTCGATCTTGTCCATCTGCTCGGCGTTGATCGCGATCACCCGGTCGGTGACCTTGCTCTGCACCGGCACGCCGTCCGCGTCGACGAACACGCCCGAGATGTCCGCGACGACCCCGCGGCGCGCCAGCTGTTCGCAGGCCTTCTCGTCCATCGCGTCGTACAGCGTCGACTGGCCGGCGGCCCACGAACCCAGCCCGACGACGGCCTTCGACACCGAGTCGAAGTGGCTGATCGCCTCGGCGACCTCCGGCTGCTGCCGCAGCGCCCGCGCCGTCGCGGCGTCCGGTACCACGAGCGGCGCGTAGAACAGGTACGCCGGACCGCCCGACAGCCGGGCGGTGTGCCGGACGAGCTCGACCGAGTTCGCCTCGACGTCCGGCCGGGTCAGTGCACCGGTCAGCTGGACGACCGGAACCGGGGCGAGCGACGTGAGCTGCTCGGTCATCGCGGTCACTGCCCGCGCCCAGGCGAGGCCCAGTACGTCCTCGGCGGTGACGATCTCCGACAACAGGTCCGCGGCGGCCTTGCCGAGCTGCGTGCGCAGCGCCGGCTCGTCCACCTCCGGGGTGTCGACCACGATCGCCCGCCGGAGGCCCAGGGTCTCCTGCAGGCGGGCGGACAGGTCTAGGTCGATGGCGCCGGGATGGCTGATCTCGATCCGCACCAGGCCGCTGCTGCGCGCCTGGTCGAGCAACCGCGCGACCTTGAACCGGCTGAGCCGGAACTCGTCGGCGATCTCCACCTTCGACCGCCCGTCGACGTAGTACCGCCGCGCGATCGAGGCCGTCAGCACCAGCTGTGCGGGCCCGAACGTCTCCATCACTGCCTCCCCGCTCATATGAGCACCACCGGACCCAAGTGTTGCACAGACTCTTGACAGGTCAACCCGTTCCCGGTTCACTCATGGTGTGAGCAGGGGCGTGCTCAAATGAGCGGACCGGCAAGGAGACACCGTGCTGAGTAAGCGCAAACGCATCGGAGCGGTCGGGATCGCGGTGCTGCTGACCGCGGTGACCGGCTGTGCGGGCTGGGGAGGCGGAGCCGGCGGCGGTGGTGCCGACAGCATCAACGTGCTGATGGTGAACAACCCGCAGATGGTCGACCTGCAGAAGCTGACCGCCGACAACTTCACCAAGCAGACCGGGATCAAGGTGAACTTCACCGTGCTCCCGGAGAACGACGTCCGGGACAAGATCAGCCAGGAGTTCTCCAGCCAGGCCGGGCAGTACGACGTGGCGTCGGTGAGCAACTTCGAGATCCCGATCTACGCCAAGAGCAAGTGGATCGCGCCGCTGTCCGACTACATCGCCGCCGACCCGTCCTTCGACCAGGACGACGTGCTGAAGCCGATGACCCAGTCGATGACCGGCGAGGACGGCAAGATCTACGGCGAACCGTTCTACGGCGAGTCCTCGTTCCTGATGTACCGCAAGGACGTCCTGGCCTCCAAGGGCATCACGATGCCGGCCAAGCCGACCTGGCAGCAGGTCGCCGAGATCGCCGCGCAGGTGGACAACGCACAACCCGGTATGCGTGGCATCTGCCTGCGCGGCCAGCCCGGCTGGGGCCAGCTGTTCGCGCCGCTCACCACGGTCGTGAACACCTTCGGCGGCACCTGGTTCACCGAGGACTGGCAGGCGAAGGTCGACTCGCCGGAGTTCACCGAGGCGACGAAGTTCTACGTCGACCTGGTCCGCGCGCACGGCGAGGCCGGCGCACCGCAGGCCGGCTTCACCGAGTGCCTGAACAACACCATCCAGAGCAACGTCGCGATGTGGTACGACGCCACGTCGGCGGCCGGTTCGCTCGAGGCGCCGAACTCGCCGGTCAAGGGCAAGATGGGCTACGCGCCCGCACCGGTCGTGAAGACCGACAGTTCCGGCTGGCTGTACGCGTGGGCGTGGGGCATCCAGGAGGCGTCGAAGAAGAAGGACAACGCCTGGAAGTTCATCTCCTGGGCCTCCGGCAAGGAGTACGAGAAACTGGTCGGCGAGAAGGTTGGCTGGTCCAACGTCCCGGCCGGCAAGCGCGCGTCGACGTACGAGATCCCGCAGTACGTCCAGGAGGCCGCGGCGTTCGCGGAGCCGACGAAGAGCGCGATCGAGAACGCCGACCCGAACAACCCGGGGACCCAGCCGCGGCCGGCGCCGGGGATCCAGTTCGTCGACATCCCGGAGTTCCCGGATCTCGGCACCCAGGTGAGTCAGGACGTGAGCTCGGCGATCGCCGGGCGGATGAGCGTCGACGAGGCACTGAAACGCGGGCAGGAGCTCGCCGACGACGTCGCCGAGCGGTACCGCTCGCGGGAAGCGAAGTGAGGTAGGCATGTCTGTCGACGCGAAACCCGACACGCAGCCGCAGCCCAAGCCGAAGCGGCACGCCGCGCCGCCCGGCTCCGAGGGCACCGCGCTGCGCAAGGCCGGCGACTGGGCCCGCCGCGGGCCGCTGCTGCCCGCGCTGGTGTTCATGATCATCGTGACCCAGCTGCCGTTCGTGGTCACGATCGTGGTGTCCTTCATGGACTGGAACGCGTACTACCCCGACGAGCGCGGCTTCGCCGGGATCGACAACTTCCGCCGGGTGCTGACCGACGCGAACACCCGGAACGCGATCTGGGTGACGATCCTGCTGACCGTCGGCGTCGTGCTGATCAGCCTGGTCCTCGGGCTGCTGATCGCGCTGCTGCTGGACCGCAAGTTCCGCGGCCGCGGTGTCGTCCGGACGATGATGATCACGCCGTTCCTGGTGGTGCCGGTGGCCGCCGCGCTGCTCTGGAAGCACGCGCTCTACAACCCGACGTACGGCCTGTTCAACGGCGTGCTGAAGTGGCTGTTCGGGGACAACGCGCCGCAGCCGGACTGGATCAGCAACCAGCCGCTGTGGTCGATCATCTTCGCGCTGGTCTGGCAGTGGACGCCGTTCATGATGCTGATCCTGCTGGCCGGGCTGCAGAGCCGGCCGCTGGACGTGATCGAGGCGGCCGGGATCGACGGCGCCAACCAGTGGGAGATCTTCCGCTACATGACGCTCCCGCACCTGCGGCAGTACCTGGAGCTGTCCGCGCTGCTCGGCTCGATCTACGTCGTGCAGAACTTCGACGCGGTCTTCACGATCACGTCCGGCGGCCTCGGGACGGCGAACCTGCCGTACACGATTTACCAGACCTTCTACACCGCGCACGACTACGGCCGGGCCTCCGCGGCCGGCGTGATCGTGGTGATCGGCACGATCCTGATCGCGACGTTCGCGCTGCGGTCGGTGTCCACGCTGTTCCGAGAGGAGACCGGGCGATGAGCGGGCAGGTCACGATCGTGACTGGGCGTAAGGGTCGTGGTGGGTTCGTCCTGACCGGGCTGGCGTGGATCGTCGGGATCCTGTTCGTGCTGCCGGTCCTGTGGATGCTGCTGACCTCGTTCCACACCGAGGAGGACGCGGCGAAGAACCCGCCGGACCTCGGCGCGCCGCTGACCCTCGACGGCTACAAGGCGTTCTTCGACACGGGACCGTGGCCGTCGATCGCGAACTCGCTGACCGCGAGCATCCTCTCGACGGTACTGGTCATCCTGCTCGCCTTCCCGGCGGCGTACGCGCTGTCGATCCGGCCGGTGCGCAAGTGGACCGACGTACTGTTCTTCTTCCTGTCCACGAAGATGCTGCCGGTGGTGGCCGGCCTGCTGCCGATCTACCTGTTCGCGCAGTCCGTCGGTTTCCTGGACAACATCTGGCTGCTGATCATCCTCTACACCTCGATGAACCTGCCGATCGCGGTCTGGATGCTGCGCAGCTTCCTGTCCGAGGTGCCGGTGGAGATCCTGGAAGCCGCCTCCGTGGACGGCGCGTCCCTCAGCCGCACGTTGCGGTCGGTCGTCGCCCCGGTGGTCACACCCGGCATCGCGTCGGCCGCGCTGATCTGCTTCATCTTCAGCTGGAACGAGCTGCTGTTCGCCCGGGTGCTGACCGGCACGGTGGCGCAGACGGCTCCGGTGTTCTTGACTGGGTTCGTGACCAGTCAAGGATTGTTCCTCGCCAAAGTCTGTGCCGCGTCGATCGTGGTGTCGTTGCCGGTGCTGATCGCCGGGTTCGCCGCCCAGGACAAGCTCGTCCAGGGCCTGTCGCTGGGGGCGGTCAAGTGAAGCTGTCCGCTGCTGCTCTGGATGCTCTGGGCAACGAGGTCGCGGTGCCTTCCTACGACCGTACGGCGGTACGCCCGGGGATCGTGCACTTCGGGGTCGGTGGGTTCCATCGTGCTCATCAGGCGATGTATCTGGACCGGCTGATGAACGAAGGGAAAGCGCTGGACTGGGGGATCGTCGGTGTCGGGGTGCTGCCGAACGATCGACGGATGGCGGAGGTTCTCGAGGCCCAGGACAGTTTGTACACGTTGGTGATCAAGCATCCCGACGGCACGCTGGAGCCGCGGGTGATCGGGTCGATCGTCGGGTACCTGTTCGCGCCGGACGACCCGGAAGCGGTGCTGGCGCGGATGACCGACCCGGCGACCCGGATCGTGTCGCTGACGATCACCGAGGGCGGGTACCACGTCAACCAGGTGACCGGTGAGCTCGACGCCTCGGATCCCGCGCTCGCCGCGGACCTGCAGCCCGGGGCGACACCGGGCAGCGCGTTCGGGTTCATCGTCGAGGCGCTGCGCCGGCGCCGCGAGGCCGGCGTACCGCCGTTCACCGTGATGTCCTGCGACAACATCCCGGGCAACGGGCACGTCGCGCGCAGGATGATCGCCGGGTTCGCGCGGTTGAAGGACCCGGCGACCGCGGAGTTCCTGGAGACCGAGGTGCGGTTCCCGAACTGCATGGTCGACCGGATCACGCCGGTCACCACCGACGCGGACCGGGAAGCGCTGACCGAGCGGTTCGGGGTCGAGGACGGCTGGCCGGTGGTGTGCGAGCCGTTCACGCAGTGGGTGCTCGAGGACGACTTCGGCGGCGAGCGGCCGCCGTACGAGGACGTCGGCGTGCAGATCGTCGAGGACGTCGAGCCGTACGAGCTGATGAAGCTGCGGCTGCTCAACGCGTCGCACCAGGCGCTGTGCTACCTCGGCTACCTGGACGGTTACCGGTACGCGCACGAGGTCTGCCAGGACAAGCTGTACGTCGACTTCCTGCTCGGGTACATGGACAACGAGGGAACGCCGACGTTGCCGCCGGTGCCCGGTGTCGACCTGGACCGCTACAAGCACCAATTGATCGAGCGGTTCGCGAATCCCGAAGTACGGGACACACTCGCGCGGCTGTGCGCGGAGAGCTCGGACCGGATCCCGAAGTGGCTGCTGCCGGTGGTGCGCGAGCAGCTGGCGGCCGGGCGGGAGATCACCCGGTCGGTGCTCGTGGTCGCCTCCTGGGCGCGGTACGCCGAGGGCGTCGACGAGCAGGGGCAGCCGATCGAGGTCGTCGACCGCCTGCGCGACAAGCTCGTCGAGCGCGCCCGGCACAACCGGGAGGACCCGCTGGTGTTCATCTCGGACCCCGACCTGTTCGGCGACCTGGCGTCGGACGAGCGCTTCGTGACGCCGTACAAGGCCGCCCTGAAGTCACTCCACGAGATCGGCGCGCGGGCAACCGTGGAAGCGCTCTAGTCTGGGTCCCATGACTGAGCTGAGGCTGGTGGCCGGGGTGGACTGCTCCACTCAGGCGACCAAGGTGGTCGTCTGTGACGCGGAGACCGGAGCGGTACTGCGGGAAGGCCGCGCGCCGCACCCGGACGGGACCCAGGTGGACCCGGCCGAGTGGTGGAAGGCGTGGGAGATCGCGTCCGACGGGCTGCTCGACGGCGTCCAGGCGATCGCGATCGGCGGGCAGCAGCACGGGATGGTCCTGCTGGACGACTCTGGTGAGGTCGTCCACCCGGCCGTCTTGTGGAACGACACCAGCTCGGCGGACGCGACCGCCGAGCTGATCGCCGAACTCGGCGGTCCCGAGGCGTGGGCGGAGGCCACCGGCTCGGTCCCGGTGCCGTCCTTTACCGTCACGAAGCTGCGCTGGCTGCGCGACGAGGCGGCGCGCGGTGCGGCCGACGTACGCCGGGAGGCGGCGCGGCGCGCGAGCGCTGTGGTGTTGCCGCACGACTGGATGACGCACCGGCTGGCCGCCGATCGGCAGGGGATCGAGGGGATCACCACCGATCGCGGCGACGCGTCCGGGACCGGCTGGTGGTCGCCGACGACCGAGGACTACCGCACCGACCTCGTCGAGCTCGCCTTCGGCCGGCAGCTCGCGTTGCCGCGCGTCGCCGGCCCGACCGAGCTCGTCGGCCAGACCTCGTTCGGCGCGGCGATCGCGGCGGGCACCGGCGACAACGCGGCGGCCGCGCTCGGCCTCGACCTGCAGCCCGGCGACGTCGCGGTCTCGCTCGGCACCAGCGGTACGGCGTTCGCGCGGTGTGCGCACCCGACCAAGGACTCGACCGGCTTGGTCGCCGCCTTCGCCGACGCCACCGGGGAGTACCTGCCGCTCGTCTGCACGCTGAACGCGGCCCGCGTGATGTCCGCGACCGCGCAGCTGCTCGGCCTGGAACTGTCCGCCTTCGACGAGGCGGCGATCACCTCGCCGGGAAGCGACGGCCTGGTCCTGCTGCCGTTCCTCGACGGCGAGCGGACGCCGGACCTCCCGCATTCGACGGGCCTGATCTACGGCCTCACGCGCGCGACCATGCAGCCCGCGACGATGGCCCGCGCCGCCGTCGAGGGCCTGCTCTGCGGCCTCGCCGATGCCGTCGACGCCCTGCGTGACCAGGGCGTGCCGGTGCAGCGCCTCCTGTTGCTCGGCGGCGGCGCGCGCTCCCGAGCCGTCCAGGCTCTCGCCCCGGCGATCCTCGGCGCGGAGGTCGTGCTCCCGGAGCCGGCCGAGTACGTCGCCCTCGGCGCGGCCCGCCAGGCGGCCTGGGCACTGTCCGGCGCGGACACCCCGCCCACGTGGGACATCCCCGTCGGCAAGCCCGAGCCCGCGCTCAGCGTCGACGCCGCGACGATCCGCGCCAACTACAGCCAGGTTCTCGCCAACACCCGGCCGTTGCTCTCCCAGCCGTACAACCGCTGAGGCGCAGAGGTCAGGTGCCGGCGTCGAGGAGGGCGTCGGCGGCGGCGGAGCGGGCGTACAGGACTGTGCGGCCCGACCGGTGCCGGGTGACCAGGCCGGCGCCGCGGAGCGCGGTGAGGTGCTGGGACACGCCGCCGGGCGTGAGGCCGGTGCGGGCAGCTAGCTCCGTGGTCGAGCGCGGTACGTCGAGCTGACCGAGCAGGACGGCGCGTGAGCGTCCCAGGACGGCGGCGAGCCCGGGAGGTGTGGGACGTGGCGAGTCGTGCCAGAGGGCGGCGACTCCGCGGGCCGGGTAGGTGAGCGTGGGTTGCCACGGCGGGATCGTGCTCGAGTAGACCGTCGGCCAGACGAAGGCCGACGGGGTGAGCAGGAGCCCTTCGCCGGCCAGCTTCCGCTCGCCGTGGAAACGCCGGTGCCGGATCGAGAGCGTGCCGTCCTGCCATCGCACGCCGTCGGCGAGATCCTCGAAGAGCCCGGCCGGTCCCGCCTGTCCGAGGCGGCGTCCGCGGTAGAGCAGGTCGCCGTCGAGCACGGTGCGGATCCGTCCCCAGTACGGCGCCAGCGCGAGGTCCCAGTACGTCGCGATCTGGTCCGCCAGGCGGGTGATGCCCTCGACCGGGTCGGCGTACAACTCGGCGACTCGTGAGCTGGGCAGCTCGCCCGGCCGCGGACTGCGGAGCCGGCGGGGACGTTGCGCCTCGGCGAGTGAGCCGAACGGGCGACGGCGCGCGTACGCGAGGACGTCGAGATCGGCGCGGACCTGCTCGGGCGGCACCCGGCGGAGCGTGCCGAGATCGCTCTCGAGATCGGGGAGCGGGCTGTTCGGCGGCGGGGAGAGGAAGTCGGCCAGGTACCAGACGGACGGGTCGACCAGGTCGAACAGCAGGCCGAGCGCGGTGCCGGCGAGACGCTCCCGGGTCGCGCGCGCCCACCGGTCGTGGAACGGATGCGGCCGGGGTGACTTGAGCAGCCGGATACTGGCCACGACCTCCCAGAGCGGGGACATCGCGAGCCTTGTCCGGGCCAGGTCCGCCACGGTGAAGGTGAGCTTCAGCATTCAGCTCAGTCTAAATCCTTTCGGCGGCGCCGTGCGGTGGCCGGATCCTGGGCCGCATGAACAACTCACGACTGAAGGTCGGCGAGCTGGATGTGCACCGGCTGGGCTTCGGGGCGATGCGGCTGACCGGGTACCGCCCTGCCGCCGACCGCAGCGCGGCGATCCGGGTGGCGCGCCGGGCGGTCGAGCTCGGCGTCGACTTCATCGACACCGCGGACGCGTACGGCATCGGCGCCAACGAGGAGCTGCTCGCCGAGGCGCTGCATCCTTACGGCCACGTACTGATCGCCACGAAGGTCGGGCACACCCGCCCGTCGCCCGGCGAGTGGACGCCGTGCGGGCGACCGGAGTACCTGCGGCAGGCCGCGGATCTGTGTCTGCGACGGCTGCGGGTCGAGCGCATCGATCTCCTGCAGTTGCACCGGATCGACCCCGCCGTACCGTTCCCTGACCAGTTGGGGGCCCTGGACCGACTGGTCGCCGAGGGGAAGGTGCGGCACATCGGCCTGTCCGAGGTGACCGTGGAGCAGGTCCGCGAGGCCCGGCGATCCGTCGACGTCGTCAGCGTGCAGAACCGGTACAACCTGACCGACCGCCGGCACGAGGACGTCCTCGACTACTGCACCGCGGAGGGGATCGCGTTCATCCCCTGGGATCCGATCGCCCACGGTGAGCACGCCGGTTCGCAGTTCCTCGGGACGATCGGCACCGAGTTGGGCGCGACCGCCGCCCAGCTGTCACTGGCCTGGCTCCTGCACCGGTCGCCGGTGGTGGTGCCGATCCCGGGGACCAGTTCGGTCCGGCATCTCGAGGAGAACGTGGCGGCCGCCGAGCTCGAACTGACGCCCGAGCAACTGGCTCGCCTCGCTGCGGTGCACCCGGTCGGCTGAAACGCCCTCTACCCTGGATAGATGGTGTACTTCGGGGCGCTGCTCGCGCTCATCGGGCTGCTGACGTTGCTGTTCCGGGACGGCGACGTCGTGGGCCTGCCCGCGGTCGCCGCCGGCATCGGCTTGCTGGTCATCGGGGTCGCCGTCGGCGCGCTGGGCGTGCTGCGGCGGCGCGTCGTACGGCGGCAGAAGATCGCTCGCGGTGAGCCGGTGCCGGTGGGGACCGTCGTCGACCGGGCGAAGGCGCTGCCGAGGCTGCTGCGGGACGTCCGCAACGGGACGTACGCCGACCTGCCGAAGAGCCGGACCTTCCTGTGGCTGCTGGCCCTCGTGTACCTGGTCTCGCCGGTCGACATCCTGCCCGACCTGCTGCCGATCATCGGCGTCACCGACGACGCGGGCGTGGTGGTCTGGCTGCTCACGAGCGTCTCCACGGCCGCCGGTCTCTACCTGCGCCGCGAGCGCGAACAGCAACTCCCGCACAACCCGCCACAGGGCCGCCGCGCGAACCCCTAGGAACGCCGGCGTACCCAATCGGCGACGTCCTCGGCCGCCTCGTCGGGATGCTCGTACGCGAACCGCTGCAACGGATCCGTCGGCACACCCGACTCTGCCAGGCGCTCTGCGGCGGCAACCAACGCCCGAGCTGCCGCGAGCACCCGCGCTGCCTGCGCGGCCGCCTCCACGGGATCGTGCACGTCGACCACCGCTGCAGCGAGGTCCGCAACCTCACAGGCCTGGTAAGCCATCGCAAGCTGTGCGCGATTCACGCGAACGCCCGTACAAAGAACAGGCCAGTCATCAGTACGGCGGTGCTCAGCACCAGCGCGCGCAACACCCGCGGAGGCAACCGTCGTACGCCGTGCGCCCCGGCGTACCCGCCGACGATCGCCCCGGCGAGCAGGGCGACCAGCTCCACGGGCTGCGACAGTACGTCGGCCGCGAACACGAAGATCACCGCCGCGGTCAGGTAGACGGCCGCCACCTGGATCACCCGCAGCGGATTGCCGCGGGCCGGGTCGAGCGAGGTCGTCGCGGTCCAGAACGCGAGCATCATCAGGCCGACCGCACCGCCGAAGTACCCGCCGTAGATCGCCAGCAGGAACTGTCCGGCCAGGATCGCCGCCGGCCCTGGTCGCCCGAGCCGCAGGGCCGCGGTGAGCCGTTTACCGAACGCGAGGACGACGGTCGCGAACGCCAGCAGCCACGGCACCGCGGCGTCGAACGATGCCGACGGCAACATCAGCAGCAGGCCGGCGCCGAGCGCGCCGCCGAGCACGCTCGCGAGCGTGAGGCGCGCGGGGGACGGGCGGTCGAAACCGTGGAGGTCGCGCCGGTAGACCCAGGCGCTGGTCGCGTTTCCGGGCAGCAGCGCGACGGTCGTGGTCGCGTTCGCAGTGACCGGCGGCATCCCGGCCCCGACCAGCGCGGCCAGTGCCACGAAGCTCCCGCCACCGCCGACGGCATTCAGCGCGCCGGCCGCGACACCGGCCAGGAGGATCAGCAGCACCCTTCGAGGATCCTGGCTCGGACGGGTCTCCACAATGCGCGATCCCCGTAGTCAGCCTAAGGCTGGGACGTAGGCTGGGTGCATGCGGTACGACCTCGACGATCTCCGGCTCTTCACGCACGTGGCGGCAGAGGGCTCGATCACCGCCGGCGCGCGCGTGATGCATCTGAGTCTGCCTTCGGCCAGTGCGCGGGTCAGAGCCCTCGAAGCGCAGGCCGGGGTCCCGCTGCTGGTCCGCGAGCGGCGCGGTGTCCGGCTGACCCCGGCCGGTGCCACCCTCGCCCGGCACGCCCGCGAGGTCCTGGCCGAGACGACCCGGCTGGACAGCGCCGTGGCGTCGTACGCCGTCGCGCGCTCGGAGCCGATCCGCTTGGTGGCCGGCGGGTCCGCGATGCACCAGCTCGTCCCGATCGCGCTGGCCACGTTCCTCCGCGACCATCCGGAGTACGACGTGAACGTGAGCGAGCGCCGTACCATCCGCAGCGTCCGGCTGCTCGCGGCCGGGGAGGCGGACCTCGGCGTGATCCTCGACGACGAGCCCACCCAGCTGCGTACCGAACCGCTGGCCGACGACTCGCTGGTGGTGATCGGCCAGGCCGGCGGCACGCTGTCCGGCCGGTCCTCGATCGCGTACGCCGAGGTCGCCGAGCATCCGCTGGTGGGCCTCGACCGGAACTCGCCGCTCAGCCAGTGGATGGACGACCGCCTCGGCCCACACGCGCCCGCGCCGCGCTACCGCACGCTCGTCCCGACCCTGCACGCGCTCATCACCCTCGCCACCGTCGGCGCCGGGCTGGCCGTCGTACCGCGCCGGGCTGTGCACTCCAACGCCGACGTGGACATCTGCCCGCTCCAGGACGCCTGGTCCACCCGCCAGCACCTGCTCTGTTACGCCGCCGACGCGCCCGAATCCGTCCACCTGCTCGCGGACCACCTGCACGCAGCAGCTAGCGTGCAGACATGAGCGCAGACGAGATCGGCATCCCCCTGCAGGCCTTCGACGCGCTCCTGCACAGCCCGAACATCCCGACCGTCTGCCGGGCACTGAACATGTACCAGGTCGCCGCGGCGTACACCCGCCTCAGCGGCGGCAACCCGCTCGAGCCGCTGGCCGCCGACGTCCGCGAGGTCGCCCGCGAGATCCTGTCCCGCCCGCCCGTCGAGGCCGGCGACGACATCCGTGCCGGTTTCGACCACCTGAGCGCGCTGAACGTGCTCACCACCCTCGCCGAGCCCGACGACGTCGAGCTGATCACCGGTGTGCTCGACCGCGCCACCGATGACGAGATCCGCGCGGTTGCTTCGCTGGCAGCAGACACGGCTCGACGGAAGGCCGGTTCGGCGGGATAGCGTTGCGTCCCATGCGCGCGCTGACACCCGAAGAGGCCCGGCAACGGGCGGCGGACCTGGCCCTGCGGTCGTACGAGATCGCGTTCGACCTGACCGGGGACGGCGACACGTTCGTCACCACCAGCAGGATCCGCTTCGCGGCCACCAGCAGCACCAGTTGGGTGGATGTGAAGCCGGAGCGGCTGATCGCGGTCGAGCTCAACGGGCAGTCGCTCGACATCGGCGCGCTCGACGGCGGCCGCTTCCCGCTCACCGGCTTGCAGGCAGAGAACGACCTCGTCGTCACCGCGGAGCTGAAGTACTCCACAGACGGCGAAGGCCTGGTGCGTTCGGTCGACGCCGCCGACGGACGGGTCTACACGTACGGCATGTCCTCGCTCGAGTCCGCGCCGCGGTACTTCCCGTGCTTCGACCAGCCCGACCTCAAGGCGCCGTACACGGTCACCGTGAAGTGCCCCGAGGACTGGGTCGTGCTCGGCAACGGCGCCGCCACCCGCACCGCGCCGGGGGAGTGGACGCTCGCCGAGACCAAACCGCTGTCGACGTACTTCGTCACGCTCGTCGCCGGGCCCTACCACCAGGTGCGCGGCGAGCACGACGGGATCCCGCTCGGACTCGCGTGCCGGCAGTCGCTGAAGGAGCACCTGGACGCCGACGACCTGTTCCGGACCACCCGGGAGGCGTTCGACGAGTACCACCGGCTGTTCCGGCAGCGGTACCCGTTCGGCGAGTACT
Organism: Kribbella sp. HUAS MG21; assembly: GCF_040254265.1. Lineage (GTDB taxonomy): Bacteria > Actinomycetota > Actinomycetes > Propionibacteriales > Kribbellaceae > Kribbella. The sequence goes on along the minus strand of NZ_CP158165.1, from coordinate 1,028,970 downwards.
GGCAGGTGTTCGTGCCGGACTTCAACCTCGGCGCGATGGAGAACCCGGGCTGCGTGACCTTCACCGACGGCCTGCTGTTCCGGGGCCGGGCGACCGAGGCGGAACGCAGTACGCGGGCCCGGATCGTCGTGCACGAGATGGCGCACATGTGGTTCGGCGACCTGGTCACGATGAAGTGGTGGAACGACATGTGGCTGAACGAGTCGTTCGCCGAGTACATGGCGCACCGCGTGTCCGAGGACGCGACCAGCTACGGCGGCAACTGGACCGACTTCGCGTTCGTGCGGAAGTGGTGGGGGCTGCAGACCGACCAGAGCAGCTCGACGCACCCGGTCGCGCCGGACAGCCTGAAGGACGCGCGGCAGTCGCTCGACGACTTCGACGGGATCTCCTACGCCAAGGGCGCGGCCGTCCTCAAGCAGCTGGCGAAGTACCTCGGTGACGACGTGTTCCTGAAGGGCGTGAACGCGCACCTGGACGCGCACGAGTACGGGAACGCGGACCTGCCCGAGTTCATCGCGAAGCTCACCGCGGCCGGCGCGCCGGATCTCGACAGTTGGTCAGACCAATGGTTGCGGACGGCGGGGCTGGACACGATCACCGTCGAGCGGACGGACACCGGCGTGGTGGTACGGCGCTCGAGCCCGGACGGTTCTCGCCGTCTGCACAAGCTGAGTGTCGGTGTCTACGACGCGGACGAATCTGCCACGCTGGTCGATGTGGTGCTCGCCCAGGACTCAGTAGAGGTTGTGCCGGGCGACGACAAGCCCTTGGTCGGGGCGGACGCCGGTGGCGTGGTGGTGCCGGACGCCGCCGATGACACCTGGGCGAAGATCCGGCTCGATGCGGAGAGTCTCGGCAATCTTCCCGCGGTGCTGCCGGCGATCACCGATGGGACCACTCGTGCGGTGATCTGGAACTCGGTGCGCGACGCCGTCGCCGACGCCGAGTTCGACCCGCGGCAGGCGCTCGAGCTGTTCGCCGCCGCGCTGCCGGGCGAGGACAGCGACATCGCGGTCGGCTCGCTCGTCCGCTGGCTCGAGGACCGCGTCGTCGGCCGCTACCTCGACTACGAGGCGGCGCGCGGGCCGGTGGCCGAGGCCCTGCGCGACAAGCTCGCCGCGACCACGCCGGGGAGCAGCCTGCAACTGGTGACTGCCCGCGGCCTGATCGCCACCAGCGACGACGGCGACCTGCTGAAGTCCTGGTTCGACGGTTCGCCAGAGGGGCTGCAGCTCGACGCGGACCTGCGGTGGGCGCTCGTACTGCGGCTCGTTCGGCTCGGGGCGTTCGGTGCGACCGAGATCGACGCCGAGCTGGACCGGGACAAGTCGACCGAGGGCGTCAACCACGCCGCCCGGTGCCGCGCCGCGCTGCCGGACGGCAAGGAGGCCGCCTGGGCGCGGATCATGACCGACCCGTCGATCGGCGTCCAGGAGCTGCTCGCCGCGGCCGAGGGGTTCTGGCACCCGGCGCAGGCCGCCGCGACCGCGCCGTACGTCGAGCGGTTCTTCACCGACATCCGGGGGACCGCGGAGATCCGGTCCGGCATGGTGGTCGGCCTGACCGCCCAGCGGATGGCGCCGCGCTACGCGATCGACGAGGCGTTGATCGCGCCCGCCGAGGCGCTGATCGCGGACGCGAGCGTGAACTCGGCGGTGCGCCGGCAGACCGCGAACTTCCTCGACGACCTGCGGCGGGCGATCGCGGTACGGCGGACGTTCAGCGGACGGTGAGGCGTTCCGCGACGGCCTTGCGGGCCTGGTGGATGCGGGCCTTCACGGTGCCGAGCGGGACGTCGAGCTCGTCGGCGATCTCGGCGTACGAGAGCGCGCCGAGATCGCGCAGGACGAGCGGCTGGACGAGCTGCGGGTGGCTGGACTCGAGCGACTCCAGGGCCTCGAGGAGGTCGAGGCGGGAACCGGCGATGACCGAGGTGGTGCGCGGGTCGACGGACTCCGGCAGGACCTCGGCGGACTGCTCGACCGAGCGGCGCTTCAGCGAGCGGTAGGTCTGCCGCGCCTGGTTGGTGGCCACGATCGTCACCCAGCCGGCGAAACTGCCGGTGCCCTTGAAGGTGTGCACCTTGTTGGCCACCTGGAGCAGGGTGTCCTGGACCGCCTCCTCGGCGTCCTCCCGGTACGGCAGGAACTTCGCCACCCGGCGCTGCACCTGCGGCCGGATCGCCTGCAGAAGTTGTGGAAGCACCGACTGGTCCCCGGCTGCCGCCCGGGCCGCTAGTTCTTCCAGCTCGTCGGTCATGCTCCCCCCTTTTTAGCCTGGTTGTGAACGACAATAGCCGGGATGGATGTCATCGGGCGGTACCGGTTACGGGACAAGATCGGCGCGGGCGCGTTCGCGACCGTCTGGCGGGGGTACGACGACGACCTGGACGTCGACGTCGCCGTCAAGGTGCTCGCGGACAACTGGGCGTCGCGCGCGGACGTCCGCGAACGCTTCCTGTCCGAGGCGCGGCTGATGCGCCGGATCGCCAGCGACCGGGTGGTGCGGGTCTTCGACCTGGGCAAGCTCCCGGACGGGCGCCCGTACTTCGTGATGGACTACGTCGGCGGCGGCACGCTGGGCGACGTACTGCGGCAAGGCCGGCTCGACCCGGTGGACGCGCTGTGGTGGGGCGCGGACCTGGCCCGCGCGGTGGCCGCGCTGCACAGCGAGGGCGTCGTGCACCGGGACGTCACGCCGGCGAACCTGCTGCTCCGGCCGGGGACCGAGGCCGGGGGAGGGACGCACCGGATCGTGCTGGCCGACCTCGGCCTCGCGAAACGCGCCGCGGAGGCGTCCGGTCTCACCCAGGCCGTCGGCACGCCCGCGTACATGGCGCCGGAGCAGGGACGCGGCGACGGTGGTTTCGACGAGCGGGCCGACATCTACGCGGTCGGCGCGGTCACGTACGCGCTGCTCACCGGGCATCCGCCGTACTCCGCGGCGTCGATCGGCGACGTGCTGAACCGCGACCCGGACCTGCCACCGCCGAGCCTGCGGCCGGAGCTGCACGACTCGGTCGGGCAGCTCGACGACATCCTCGCGCGGGCGCTGGCGTACCGCGTCACGGACCGCTGGGAGCGTGCGGACACGCTGGCCGAGCGGCTGGAGGCGGAGGCGTTCCGGCTCGAGCAGGAGGCGCCGCTGCGCGCGTCGGTGCGGACTACGATCACCGAGGACGACCTGGACACGACGGTGGCGACCGACCCGCCGGTACGGCGCCGACGCCGGCGGCGCGCGTGGTTCCTGCTGGCGCTGCCGGTGGTGTTCGTGGCCGCGGGCGTGGGCGGATGGTTCCTCTTCGGCCGCTGACTGCGTAGAGTAGTCGTATGGCTACTTACCGCAGTCTTGTGGTGGTTCTCGCCGTACTCGCCCCTTCGCTCATCCCGGCCGCGGCCCACGCCCGGCCCGTCGCCAGTTACGCGTGCCGCGCGGACACGAAGTTCGGCCGGCACACCGTCTCGCTCCGCCAGGCTGTCGACGCGCAGGCACCCGCCACCGTGCGCCCCAACAGCCGCTTCACGATCGCCGTCCGCCTCCAGCCCGGCACCCTGCCCGGCGAGGTCAAGGGCTTCAAGCTCAAGGAGGTCCGCGACCTCACGCTAAGGCTCCCGGTCCCGGCGAACTCGTCGTACCTCGGCGCCCGCCTCACCGGCGGCTCCGGCCTCAATTCCACCCCGACCGTCCACCTCGACGGCACCGTCGCCGTCGTCAAGGTGGCAGGCCCGATTCCCGGCGGAGCGACGTACCAGCTCCCCACCCTCAGCATCCGCCTGAAGTCCGGCCGCCGAGGTACAGCGATCGAGACCAGACTCAAGGGCAGCAGCTACGAAGACCCAGGCCTGACCCTGCAGGCCAAGATCAAATGGAAGTTCCTCACCACCACCGCCCCCGTAACCTGCTACCCCAACCCGAACCCGGCCCTCACTCGCACGCTGGTGAGGTAGTCAGACGCCGATCGGGTGCCAGACGGTTTTGAGTTCGAGGTATTGGGTGAGGCGGGACAGGCCCTGGTCGGCGGTCCAGTCCTCCGCGGCGGGGCGGCGGACCCGCTTGAGATTGCCGGCGGCGGCGATCTCCAGGTCACGGGCCTCGTCCTCGGACTCGATGCCGCACAGGTCGATCGCGTTGACGTCCTGGTGGGACGCCAGCCACGGGCCGATCTCGGAGGCCGAGCCGGTGAGGATGTTGACGACGCCGCCCGGTACGTCGGACGTCGCCATCACCTCGCCCAGCGTCACGGCGGGCAGCGGGCGTTCGTACGACGACACCGCGACGACCGTGTTGCCGGAGACGATCGCGGGGGCGATCACGCTGGTGAGGCCCAGCAGACTGGAGTCCTGCGGCGCGAGGACCGCGACCACGCCGGTTGCCTCAGGCAACGAGAAGTCGAAGTACGGGCCGGCCACCGGGTTGCTGGAGCCGACCACCTGGGCGAGCTTGTCGGCCCAGCCGGCGTACCAGACCCAGCGGTCGATCGACGCGTCCACGACCGCGCGCGCCTTCGAGATCGACAGGCCCTCGCCGGCAGCGACCTCGGCACTGAACTGCTGGTGCCGCCCCTCCATCACCTCGGCGATCCGGTACAGCACCTGGCCGCGGTTGTACGCCGTCCGCGCGTGCCAGCCGCCGAACGCCTTCCGGGCCGCGACCACCGCGTCCCGGGCGTCCTTGCGGGAGGCCTGCGACGCGTTCGCCAGGAACTTGCCCTTGGCGTTGTTCACGACGTACGAACGACCGGACTCGCTGCGCGGGAAGGCGCCGCCGATGTAGAGCTTGTAGGTCTTCCGCACTTCCAGCCTTTGCGACTCAGTGGGCAAGGTAGGCCTCCAGACCATGGCGACCGCCCTCGCGGCCGTAGCCCGACTCCTTGTAGCCGCCGAACGGCGAGGTCGGGTCGAAGCGGTTGAACGTGTTCGCCCAGACCACGCCGGCGCGCAGCTGGTTCGCCATCCAGAGGATCCGGGAGCCCTTCTCGGTCCAGATCCCCGCGGACAGCCCGAACGGGGTGTTGTTCGCCTTCTCGACCGCCTCGGCCGGCGTCCGGAAGGTCAGCACGGACAGCACCGGGCCGAAGATCTCCTCGCGGGCGATCCGGTGCGCCTGGGACACCCCGGTGAAGACCGTCGGCGGGAACCAGTAGCCCTCGGCCGGCAGCTCGCACTCCGGCGACCAGCGCTCGGCGCCCTCGTCCTCGCCGATCTGCGACAGCTCCCGGATCTTCGCCAGCTGGGCCGACGAGTTGATCGCGCCGATGTCGGTGTTCTTGTCCAGTGGGTCGCCGACCCGCAGCGTGCCCATCCGGCGCTTCAGCCGCGCGAGCACCTCGTCGTACACGCTCTCCTGGACCAGCAGCCGCGAGCCCGCGCAGCACACGTGGCCCTGGTTGAAGAAGATGCCGTTGACGATGCCCTCGATGGTCTGGTCGATCGGCGCGTCCTCGAAGACGATGTTCGCCGCCTTGCCGCCGAGCTCCAGCGTCACCGCCTTGTGGGTGCCGGCCACCGACTTCGCGATCGCCCGGCCGACCTCGGTCGACCCGGTGAACGCGACCTTGTCGACGTCCGGGTGCTCGACCAGCGCCTGCCCGGTGCGGCCCGCGCCGGTGACGATGTTCACCACGCCCGGCGGCAGGTCCGCCTGCTGGCAGATCTCCGCGAACGCCAGCGCGGTCAGCGGCGTGGTCTCGGCCGGCTTCAGTACGACGGTGTTGCCGGCGGCGAGCGCCGGCGCGATCTTCCACGCCAGCATCAGCATCGGGAAGTTCCACGGGATGACCTGGCCCGCGACGCCCCACGGCCGCGGGTCGTCGCCGACCCCGGCGTACTCGAGCTTGTCGGCCCAGCCCGCGTAGTAGAAGAAGTGCGCCGCCACCAACGGGATGTCGACGTCGCGGGACTCGCGGATCGGCTTGCCGTTGTCCAGCGACTCCAGCACCGCCAGCTCCCGCGCGCGCTCCTGGATCAGCCGCGCGATCCGGAACAGGTACTTCGCCCGGTCCTTGCCGCTCATCGGGCCCCACACCTTGTCGAACGCCTTCCGGGCCGCGCGCACGGCCTTGTCGACGTCGGCGGGACCGGCCTCGCTGACCTCGGCCAGCACCTCTTCGGACGCAGGGGAGACGGTTTTGAACGGCTTCCCGTCCGTCGCGTCGACGAACTGCCCGTTGACGAACAGCCCGTACGACGACTTGATGTCGACGATCGCCCGCGACTCGGGAGCGGGTGCGTACTCGAATCTGCTCATGCCTGTCAGTCCAAGGTGAAGTAGTCGGGGCCCGGGTAGTGACCGGTGGCCAGCTTGGTGCGCTGCATCAGCAGGTCGTTCAGCAGGCTGGAGGCGCCGAACCGGAACAGTTCCGGGTCCAGCCAGTCCGGGCCGGCGGTCTCGTTGACCGTGACCAGGTACTTGATCGCGTCCTTCGCGGTCCGGATCCCGCCGGCCGGCTTGACGCCGATGTGCAGCCCGGTGGCCTCGTGGTAGTCGCGGACCGCCTCGAGCATCACCAGCGTGACCGGCAGCGTGGCCGCCGGGGACACCTTGCCGGTGGAGGTCTTGATGAAGTCCGCGCCGGCCAGCATCGCCAGCCAGGACGCCCGCCGGACGTTGTCGTAGGTGACCAGCTCGCCGGTCTCCAGGATCACCTTCAGGTGCGCGTCGCCGGCCGCCTCGCGGATCGCGGCGATCTCGTCGAAGACCAGTCCGTACCGCCCGGAGAGGAAGGCGCCGCGGTCGATCACCATGTCGACCTCGTCGGCGCCGGCCGCGACCGCGTCCTTGGTGTCCTGGACCTTGATCGCGAGGCTGGAACGCCCGCTGGGGAAGGCGGTCGCGACACTCGCCACGTTGATCCCGGAGCCGTCCAGCTCGCGCTTCGCGGTGGCGACCAGGTCCGGGTAGACGCAGACCGCGGCCACCTGCGGCGTGCTCGGGTCGGCCGGGTCCGGCCGCTTCGCCTTCGCGCACAGGGCCCGCACCTTGCCGGGGGTGTCCTGGCCCTCCAGCGTGGTCAGGTCGATCATCCGGATCGCCAGGTCCAGCGCGTACTGCTTGGCGGTGGTCTTGATCGACCGGGTGCTCAGCGTGGCCGCCCGGGCCTCCGCGCCGACCTGGTCGACGCCCGGCAGCCCGAGCAGGAACCGGCGCAGCCGGTCCTCGGACGAGGTCACGTCGGCCAGGCTGTCGACGCCGCTGTCGAGTGTGGTCACCCTCGGCAGTCTAGTGCTGATTCTGACGGCCAGTTACTTTGTGCGGGTGAAGTCGAAATCGCCGGAGAGCGAGCAGTACCTGTCCGCGTCGAACCGGATCACCGGGGTCATCGTCCTGGTGATCGGGGCGCTCGGCCTGCTCGACATCGTGCTGGAGTGGCGGACCCTGACCGGGTTGCTGGTGGCCAGCATCATCGGGATCTTCATGGTCCTGGCGTACGTCGGCCTGATGCGGCCGTCGGTCACGCTCAGCCCGGAGCACCTGCTGCTGCGTAACCACCTGCGCGACCACCTGATCCCGTGGTCGAAGGTGACCGGCGTCGACGTGACCGACATCCTCCGCGTGCACGCCGCCGACGCCAAGTACCGGGCGCCCGGCGTCCAGCTGGTCATGCGGGACCTGCGCAAGCAGCGGGTCGGCGGCCGCAAGCTCTCCGCCGACAGCTCGATCTCCAAGGCGGACTTCGTCGTCAACCGGATCGAGTACCACCAGGAGCAGTACGCCGCCAAGTCCGAGGGCGACGCGATCACCCGCTGGGCGCGCCCCGAGCTGATCGCGATCGGCGTGCTGGCCGTGATCGCGGCGGTCGCGGCCCTGTTCCGCTGACCCCGTACGGCCGCATCCTGAACGTGTGCTGACCCGGCGTACGTTCGTCCGCACCGGCGCCGCGGCCGCAGCCGTCGGCGTCGCAGGTGTGGCCGCGCTGGAGACCGGCGTGATCCCGGGCCGGGCGCGCATGCACGACGTACTCGGCCTGACCGGTCCGGACGGCGTCGTACCCGATGTGCCCGCGGGCCCCGCGGTGTCGGGCAGCTTCGACTCGTTCGGCCGCCGGACCAAGGTCGGCTACAGCATCCTGTACCCCGACGGGTACGGCCCGGCGCACGAGCTGCCGGTCGTCCTCGTGCTGCACGGTCGTGGGGGCGACCACACATCGGCGGTCAACGACCTGGGCATCGACCGCTACCTGACCGCGACGGTCCGCGAGGGAACGCCGCCGTTCGCGCTCGCCACCGTCGACGGCGGCGGGGACAGCTACTGGCACCGGCGCGCCGACGGCAACGACCCCGGATTCATGCTCCGTCAGGAATTCCTGCCGCTGCTGGCCGATCGCGGCCTGAACACCAGCCGGTACGGCGTCCTCGGCTGGTCGATGGGCGGGTACGGCGCCCTGCTCTGGGTCGCCCTGCACTACTGGCAGCGCCGGGTCGGGCCCGCTGTGAAGGCCGTGGCGGTGGGCGCGCTCAGCCCGGCGCTGTGGCGCGAGTACTCCGAGGTTCAGCCGGGCGCGTTCGACGACGCGGCGGATTTCGAGCGCAGCCAGGTGTTCGGGCGGCCCAGCGGTTTCCGGGATGTTGCCGTCCGCATCGACTGCGGCCGGGACGACCCGTTCGCGGAGGCGGCCGCCGCGCTGCGCCAGGAGCTGCACGCGGCCGGCGGCCAGCAGCCCGGCGCCCACAGCCCCGGCTACTGGCGGCGCATGCTCCCTGACCAGTTGCGATTTCTGGGTGCGAAAGTCGGCCGCTGAGCGGAACTGTGGTGTGATTCGCCACGTCGAAACCCGTGTCCAAGCCCGGGTGAACCCCTGTGCACCCCAGGATTGGCTCCGACAGGTCCCTAGAACATCGAGAGTGGAGCTCATGGTCAACCTCTCCCGTACCACCCTGCGTGGCTTCGCCACGGTCGGCGCCCTGGCCGGCTTCGCCGCCGCGGCGCTGCCGAGCGCCCAGGCCGCGCAGACCGCCCCGACGGCGACCGCGCCGAAGGCTGCCAGCACCGCCGCCGTGGCGACCGCCGCCACCCCGGTGCCGCCGGTCGACGGCCGCGCCTACGCGATCGGCAACCCGCCGGCCGGTGAGGCCCTGACGACCAAGTCGTCGACGCTGAACATCGTTCGCTACAACCGCCTGTACAAGACGGGTCCGATCACCCCGTCGAAGTGCAAGGAGGTCAACGTCTCGCTGCGCACCGCCGCGGGCGTCGACGCCTACGTGTCGCAGCACTTCCGCTGCACCTACGCCGAGTGGGCGCTGCCGCTGAAGCAGGCCGGCGCGGCGTACAAGGTCGCCCCGAAGCTGGTCATGCACAGCGCGAGCTCGGTGCGCTCGTACTGCGGTGTCGTCGACGGCAACACCGCGTTCTTCTGCGGTTACAACGGCAAGGCGTGGATCTACATCCCGCGGCCGCCGATCCAGCGCTACTGGGCGCAGAGCCCGACCATGGCCCGCGCCTACACGACCAACGTCCTGGCGCACGAGTACGGCCACCACGTCCAGTGGCTGACCGGCATCCTGGGCGCGTCCTGGCAGCGTCAGCGCGCGTTCAGCACCTACGCCGCGCAGATGGAGGAGAGCCGTCGTCGTGAGCTGCAGGCGTCCTGCCTCGGCTCGGCCAGCATCGGCGCCAACAAGCGCTACTACCCGATGGCGGGCGGCCTGTACCAGCAGTGGCTGTACGTCGTGAACAACTCCGGCGACCAGCCGGGCTACCCGCGTGACCACGGCTCGATGAAGAACCACGGCTTCTGGTCGCGGGCCGGCTTCAACGCGTCGCGCAGCTACGCCGTCGCCGGCAACTGCAACACCTGGAACGCGAACTCCACGTACGTCGCCTGATCTCAGGCCGGAGTTCCGACGTAACTCGGCCGCCCGGTACGCGTTGGCGTACCGGGCGGCTGTTTCTTTTCGGCGACACCTGCACGATCCGCGATCGTGTGGTTACGCGTTTCCGGTGCGAACGCCCTAGAGTTCTGAGTCGAGCGTCGAACGGCAGGAGTCAAGGACAGTGAACTACGACGAGTTCAACACCGAGTACGCGAAGGTGCTGGACAAGATCAAGAGCGGTCGGTGCACCTGGTCGGAGCTGTCCGGGCACGTCACCCGGTTGCGGCAGGCGACCGTCGGGATCACCGTGCCGGTGGAGCGCACCCAGGTCGACCACGACCTCGCCGCGCTCAGCCAGATGGTGGACATGTCCCGGCGGACCAACGACAAGGAAGACGTCTGGACGGTCACGTCGGACGCGATCCGCAAGGCCAGCAGCCAGGAGGGCACGGTCGCCGACCGGATCGCCCGGATCGAGGCGAGCATCAACGAGATCACCGCGCTGGCGAACCGGAACCCGGACGAGCGGGACGCGCTGATGCAGTCCACCAGCACGCTCCGCATCCTGCACTCGTCGTTGCAGAGCTCTCTGCACGCCGAGGAAGCCGAAGCGGCCGCAGCCGCCCGCTGAGTTCCCGAACCACCCGCCAGGTGTTCCGGAACTAGATACCTGCCGCGGCAGCCAGATCGGTCTTGATGGCTGCCAAGGCAGTCGCCGCCTCGGTCCGTGCGGTGCCGACGTCCGTCGTCACCGGGACCACCACCTCGAGGTAGCACTTCAGCTTGGGCTCGGTCCCCGACGGGCGCACGACCACCCGTGCGCCGTCGGACAGCGTGAACCGCAGCCCGTCGGTCGGGGGCAACGACTCGGACCCCCGGCTCAGGTCGTCGATCCGCTCGACGGCGTACGCCCCCAGTGCCTTCGGCGGCGTCGCCCGGAGCCGTTCCATCGCCTGCGCGATCAGCGACAGGTCCTCGACCCTCGCCGACAGCTGGTCGGTCGCGTGCAGCCCGTGCTTGACCGCGAGGTCGTCCAGCAGGTCGACGAGCGTCCGGCCATCGGCCTTCGCCTCAGCCGCCAGCTGCAGCACTCGGACCAGCGTCGACACGCCGTCCTTGTCCTTCACGGCCTCCGGGTCCACGCAGTACCCGAGCGCCTCCTCGTACCCGAACACCAGCTCCGGCACGCGCCCGATCCACTTGAACCCGGTCAGCGTCTCGACGTACCGGACGCCGTACGACGCCGCGATCTTGCCGAGCAGCGACGACGAAACGATGGAACATGCCGCGACCCCAGCAGGCCCTGGCGACAGCAGAAACTCGCCGAGCAAGGCGCCCAGCTCGTCGCCGCGCAGCATCCGCCACCTTTCGCCGTCCGGCACAGCCACGGCGCACCGGTCGGCGTCCGGGTCGTTGGCGACCGCGATGTCGGCACCGATCTCGCGGGCCAGGTCGAGGGCCGCGTCGATCGCGCCCGGCTCCTCCGGGTTCGGGAACGAGACGGTCGGGAAGTCCGGGTCCGGGTCGGCCTGCGCCGCGACCACCCGCGGTACGGCGAACCCGGCGCGGGCGACGGCCGCCTCGACCAGGGTCCGCCCGACGCCGTGCAGTGGCGTGTAGGCGACGTTCAGGTCCCGTGGTGCGTCGGCCGGCACCAGCTCGGCGATCCGGTCCAGGTACGCGTCGAGCAGCTCGTCACCGGCCGTCCGCCAGTCGTCGCCGCGCGGGACACCGTCCAGCGGGCCGACCGCGGCGATGGCGGCCGCGATCTCCGCGTCGGCCGGCGGCACGATCTGCGATCCGTCGCCGAGGTACACCTTGTAGCCGTTGTCCTGCGGCGGGTTGTGCGAGGCCGTCACGACAACGCCGGCGACTGCGCCCAGGTGCCGGATCCCGAAGGCGATCACCGGGGTCGGCGTCGGGCGGTCGAGCAGGACGGCGTCCAGGCCGGCGCCGCGGATCACGGCCGCGGTGTCCTGCGCGAACACGTCCGACTTGTGCCGGGCGTCGTACCCGATCAGGACCGGGCCGTCGGTGCGGCCCTGCGCCTTCAGGTACGCCGCGAGGCCGGCGGCGGCGCGGATCACGACGACGCGGTTCATCCGGTTCGGCCCGGCGCCCACGGCGCCGCGCAGGCCCGCCGTACCGAACTCCAGGGTTCCGGAGAAGCGGTCGGCCAGCTCGGTGGTGTCGCCGGCGTCCAGGAGCTGCTGCAGCTCGGCGCGGGTGTCCGGGTCGGGGTCCTCGCGCAGCCAGGCTTCGGCGGCGGCCGTCAGATCTTGGGTCACCACCGCACGATAGCTAATGACCAGCGGACTGACAGGGGCGCGCGCGGAGGTCGGCGACGTAGTCGTCGGGGGCGCCGGCCGCTTCGGCGGCCTCGGCGAGGATGCCCAGGTAGCGGGCCGACGGCAGGCCGCCCTCGTACGCGTTCAGCACGTACATCCAGGCCAGCTGCTCGCCGTCCAGGGTCTGCACCCGGACCTGGATCTTGCGGTACACGCCCTGGTCGATCCACTCCCACTCGTCCAGCCGCTCGACGTCCTTGGGGTGGATGTCGTAGAGCGCCACGAACACCTGATTCGTGGGGTCGGCCGGGTCCTCGACGACCGTGGCCATCGCGCCCTCCCAGCCGAGCTCCTCACCGCCGAAGGTGAGGCGCCAGCCGGTGATCCAGCCGGTCCCGCGCAAGGGCGAGTACGGGCACCGCTCGGCCATCAGGTTCGGGTCCAGATTCGACGCAAACGCGGCGTACAGGGTCACGGGAACAGAGGATACGGAAGAATGGCCTCCCGTGGCGCGAGTTGTGATCATCGGAGGCGGTCCAGGCGGGTACGAAGCGGCCAGTGCGGCCGCCCAGCTCGGGGCGGAGGTGACGGTCGTCGATTCCGACGGGATCGGTGGTTCTGCCGTGCTCACCGACTGCGTACCGAGCAAAACGTTGATCGCGACGGCGGAGGTGATGACGGAGGTCGAGGAGGCCGGTCAGCTCGGCGTCCGGCTCGAGGACGGCGACGACGATCCGGCGAACTCCGTGCGTGTCGATCTCTCCGTCGTCAACAAACGGGTGAAGGCGCTGGCCGCCGCCCAGGGCGCCGGGATCGAGCGCCGGCTCGACCGGGACAAGGTCCGGGTGATCAAGGGCCGGGGCCGGCTGGACGGCCCGGAGACCGTGGTCGTCGGCGGGCCGGTCGGGGAGGAGCGGCTGGACGCCGACGTGGTGCTGATCGCCACCGGGGCGCGGCCGCGGATCCTGCAGGGCTCGGAGCCGGACGGCGAGCGGATCCTGACCTGGGAGCAGGTCTACGAGCTCGAGGAGCTGCCCGAGCGGCTGATCGTGGTCGGGTCCGGTGTCACCGGTGCCGAGTTCGCCAGCGCGTACGACGCGCTCGGGAGCGACGTCGTACTGGTGTCGTCGCGGGACCGGGTGCTGCCCGGCGAGGACGCCGACGCGGCCGCGGTGCTGGAGGACGTGTTCAAGCGGCGCGGGCTGACGGTGCTGGGCAAGTCCCGGGCCGAGTCGGTCCGGCGCCACGGCGACGGGGTCGTGGTGACGCTCACCGACGGCCGGACCGTCGAGGGGTCGCATGCGCTGCTCGCGGTCGGTTCGCTGCCGAACACCGACGACATGAACCTTGTCGAGTCGGGCGTGTCGCTGACCGACGGCGGGTTCGTGCAGGTCGACCGGGTGTCGCGGACCACCGCCCGCGGGGTCTACGCGGCCGGTGACTGCACCGGCGTCCTGATGCTGGCGTCGGTGGCCGCGATGCAGGGCCGGATCGCGATGGCGCATGCGCTCGGCGACGCGGTCGCACCGTTGGACCAGTCAACGGTCTCCGCGAACGTCTTCACCGCCCCGGAGATCGCCACCGTCGGGCTCTCGCAGGCGGTGGTGGACGCCGGCGGCAGTACGGCGCTGGTGGTCAAGGTGCCACTGGCCGACAACGCGCGCGCCAAGATGCAGGGCGTCCGGGACGGCTTCGTGAAACTCTTCTGCCTGCCCAACACCGGCATCGTCGTCGGCGGCGTGGTCGTCGCCCCACGCGCCAGCGAACTCATCCACCCCATCTCCCTGGCCGTCGCCGCCCGCCTCACCGTCGACCAGGTAGCCGCCTCCTTCACCGTCTACCCCTCCATCACCGGCTCCATCGCCGAAGCCGCCCGCCGCCTCCACCTCCGCCACTGAAGGCGCGGCGAGGGTCAGTCTGGTACCGGCCGTAGTCCGTCCATCAGGAGGTTCAGCAGGCGAGCGGCCATCGCTTCGTGCCCGCGCGCGCCCGCCACGGTGAAGATGCCGATGAGGCTGGCGGCGATGTCCTCGGCGGGGACGTCGCCGCGGAGCTGGCCGCTCCTGCGGCCGGCTTCGAGGATGTCGTCGATCGCTCCGAGCAGCTCGGTCCGGGTGTGCGCGTGGGCGATCTCGCCCGCTTCGATCATCGCGAGCAGGGTGTCGAGCATCCCGTTCTTGGTCGCGATCCAGTCCCCGAACAGGTCCATCCAGCGGCGCAGCGCCGCGGGCGGATCGAGCTCGGCGAGTAGCTCACGGGCACCGGTGGTGAGCCGCGAGACCTGGTCCTGGTAGACCGCGTCGACCAGCGACTCGCGGGTCGGGAAGTGCCTGTAGAGGGTGGCAATGCCGACCCCGGCTTCGTTGGCGATCGCGCGCATCGACGGCTCGCTCTCGGCCGAGGCGAAGAGCTGGGTCGCCACGTCCAGCAGTTGTTGGCGGTTACGGGTCGCGTCCGCCCGCAGTTTGCGGCGGTCTGTGGCGGTCAAAGCGGATCACGCTCCGGTTGTGCTAGCTTGGATCTCGTAAACGGAGCATAGTTCGTTTACGTGCTCCACGAGCAGCTACGGGAGAACAAGTGAGCATGAAAGAACCGCGCGTGACCGCGTCGGTGACCACGGGCCGGGCGGTCCGGTTCGAGTCGTCGTTCGGCGGACCGGAGGCGTTGAGCGTTCGCGAGGTGCCCGTGCCGGAGGCCGGTCCGGGGCAACTCCGCGTGCGGGTCACCGCGGCCGGGCTGAACCCGATGGACTGGTTCATGACCTCGGATGCGGAGACTGCTGCGCGATTCGGCCTGAGCCTGCCGTGCGGGTTCGGCACCGACTATGCCGGGGTGGTGGACGAGGTCGGTGACGGTGTGAGCAGGTTCGCGGTCGGCGACCGGGTCTTCGGCGGCGCCATGTCTCGTGCGGTCGCCGACTACATCGTCGTGGAGGAGGCCGGCGTCATCGCGGTGGGCGGCGAGGCACACCGTACGCCGGACGGCGTCGACGACCGCACCGCTGCCACCATTACGATCGCGGCCCGTACGGCGGCCGCCGCTTTGGCCGTGGTCAAGCCGGGCCCGGACGACACCGTGCTCATCGGCGGCGCGGGCGGCGGGGTAGGCGTGTTCGCCGTCCAGCTCGCGCGCCTCGCGGGCGCACGCGTGATCGGGACGGGATCGGCATCCTCCGCAGATTTCCTGCGCTCGCTCGGGGCAGAGCCGGTCACCTACGGCGATGGTCTGGTCGACCGGGTCCGCGCACTCGCTCCCGCCGGCGTCACCGCTGCCATGGACCTCCACGGGACCGACACGGCGCAGGCAGCACGCGAACTCGGCGTACCCGACGAGCGCATCACCACCATTGCCGCCCAGGTCGACGGGATCACACCGGCGAACGGCGCCAACACGCCCAACACCGCCCTCGAGGAGATCGCCGACCTGGTCGCGGCAGGCCGCCTCCGGGTACCGATCGCGGCAACCTTCCCGGTCGACCAGATCCACGCCGCAGTCGAACGCCAGTCCGAGCGCCACGTCCAGGGCAAGATCGTTGTCGACCTCTAGAGAGGTGATGGACGTTCGGTTGGGTTACTCGCCGTACAGGGGTGGAACGGTCGACGTCGTGCGGAGGTAGTAGACGGGGTCCTTGTAGGTGCCGGGGATCTTGCCGAGGCCCTTGATGACGGTGGCGCCGTGGCCGACGGCGTACAGGTAGGCGTTTCCGGTTTCCTTGTCGATGGCGGTCAGGAGGGTGCTCTGGGTGCCGCAGCGTTCCGCGACGAGGTGTTCGAAGGTCTGCCAGGTGGAGCTGCGGACCTTGGTGACGACAGGCTTTCCGGTTCGCGGGATGTGGATCGTGTACAGGCCGCCGCTGCGGGTGTTCGCGAGGAAGGTGTCGTAGGTCTTCGTCTCGCTGATCAGCGCCATCGACTTGACCGCCGCGAATCCGCTGAGCGGCGTGACGACGGCGGAACCGTACGGGTCGCCGAGGTTGTAGATCCAGCGGTACAACACCCCGTCGCCACGCAACCGGTACGACGCGGCGGTCCCGCCGCCGGTCCACGGTGCGCTGTTCTCGATCATCCGGTAGCCGCCGTGGTTCCGGCCGACACCGTTCATGCCGGAGGTCGGCTTTCCTTGGAGGTCTGTGCCGTACCACGAGCTGTACAGCGTCGTGTTGAGCAGGACCGTGCCGACGGTGATGTCACCGGACGCCGATTTCGGGTTGTGGGTCCAGGTGGAACTCGTTTTCGCGACACCGGGCGTGAACAGGTGAACGGCGGTGCCCTGCCGGGCGGTGACCGGGGATCCGGCGGAGACGTTCGAGTAGCCGATGTCGCCGCCGGCGGTGACGGAACCGACGGTCATCGTGCAGGCAGCGGTGGCCGTGGCCGCAGAGGTGGCAGTGGTGGCCGGGGCTGATGCCGCGCCGGCGGGGGTGGTGGCGAGCGTGCTGAGCAGGAGGGCGGATGCCGCGATCGCGGAGGATCGGGTCGGGCTCATGGCCGGTCCTTTCGAGGGAGGGAGTCGATCAGCTCGATACGACCGGTCCGGGAAAAGTTGCGGGCAACTTCGGGCGTGCGGGGTGCATCGGGGTGGCTGTGAACAACTTTCAAACGTCATCAGACTTCGTTGGTCCGGCGGGCCTTCGGAGGATCTTTCGGCGGAAGCTGACGCGTGCCTCCGTGGTGGGGGCGTCGGCGGTGCTGCTCGGCGGGCTGGCGGTCGCGCCGGCCGGTACGGCGACCGCGGGGGGCTCGGCGGCTGCGGCGGCCTGTTCGTTGACTGCTGGGTCGATCACCGCTTCCGGTGACATCGCCGGCACCGTGATCACCGCCTCGTCGCCGATCATCGCGAAGCGGACCACCGGCCCGCGGATGTTCTCGCCCGGCGTCGCGAAGATCGCGTCGACCTGGACCAAGACGATCGGCGTCGGCGCCGACTACCAGGTGTACGGCCAGGTGATCCTGAACTCGACGCTGTACTCCGGCGCGTACGGCCAGGACACCAGCGGCAAGCCGTACACCTCGCTGAAGTCCCGGGGCAGCGGCTACAACGGCTACAAGGTGATCGAGACCTCCCAGTACTGGGGCAAGGTGTTCCGCGGTGCGGAGTACTCGCTGCGGGGTGACGGGGTGCTCTACCGGTACACCCCCGCCACGAAGGCCGTGTCGCGCTGGCCAGGGTACTCCGCGGTGAAGACGATGGCGCTGATCAGCGAGACGCCGACGTACGACACCTTCCTCGCCAACACCTACGGCGGCGCGCTCTACACCATCCACATCCCGGTGGACGTCCGGCAGTCGCCGGTGGTGAAGAAGGTCCGTACGTCGACCTGGCAGAGCTTCGAGCACCTGGTCGCGGAGAAGTGCGGCTCACAGGGCACGCTGCTGGCCGGCATCGACAAGGACACCGGTTCGGCGTACCTGTACGCCGTCGGTCACGCCAACGGCCCGTCGACGTTGATCAAGGGCCTGGGCAAGGTGCCGGGATCCTTCGCCGACCCGGTCTACTACCTGCACACGGCCGAAGGAAGCGCACCGCTCTACGGCGAGTGAGCACAACTTTTGCGGCCGGGGCCGTATCAAGCTCATCGAGACTCACTCCCGAGAGGACATCCTGATGAGCTTGAGACGCGCTTCGGCGGTGGCCGCTGCCGCCGTCCTGCTGGGATCACTGGCGACCGGGCAGGCGCCGGCAGCGGTCGCGGCGCCTGCCGCGGCGAACGCTGCCTGCCAGATCCCTGTCGGATCCGTCGACGCCGGCGGCGACCTCGCCCACTCGACGATCACCGCCACGACTCCGCCGACCGCCAGGCACTCGACCGGGCAGCACATGTTCACGCCCGGCGTCGCGAAGCTGAGCAGCACGTGGACCTACACGGTGCTGAACCCGGTCGGCTTCTACGACGCGGCGTACGTCGTGCTCAACTCGTCGCTGTACTACGCGCGGTACGGCGAGGACACCGACGGTACGACGATCAACTCGCTCCACAAGATCGGTGGTGGCTGGGACAAGTTCACCTCGATCGAGGAGTCCTTCTACTGGGGCAAGACGTTCCGGGGCGCGTTCTACGGGATGCGCAACGACGGCGTGCTGTTCCGCTGGACCGACGGCTTCAAGAAGGTCAGCTCCTACCCGGGCTTCTCCGCGGTCAAGACGATGACCCTGATCAGCGAGACCGCGACGTACGACACCTTCCTGGCAAACACCAAGGGCGGGGCGCTCTACACGATCCGGATCCCGGCGAGCACGCCGATGAAGCCCGTGGTCAAGCAGGTCCGCAGCCGGACCTGGCAGGGCTTCGAGCACCTGGTCGCGGACAAGTGTGGCAGCCAGAGCACGTTGCTGACCGGCATCGACAAGGACACCGGCTCGGCCTACCTGTACGCCGTCAGCCACGCGAACGGCACGTCGACCGTGATCAAGGGCCTGGGCAAAGTGCCCGGCACCTATAAGGACCCCGTGTACTACCTCAACACCGCCGAGGGGAACGCGCCGCTATTCGGCGAGTGAAACCCTGACAACGCGACGGGCCCCGGTGACCAACTGGTCACCGGGGCCCGGTCGTCATGCGTTGTGGAGGAGGGTCAGAAGTCTCCGCCGAAGTCGAAGCCGCCGCCGTCACCGCCGCCGTCGAACGGGTTGAAGTCGCCCCCGCCGTCGCCGCCGCCCATGTCGCCACCGCCGTCGGCCATGCCGTCCTCGTACCCGGCCGCGTAGTCGCCGTAGCCGCCGCCGGCGAACATGCCGCCGAGCATGGTGCCGAGGAACATACCGGTCATCACACCGCCGAGCGCTCCGAACATGCCCTGCGCGTACGGCGAGTAGGCCGGGCCGGCCTCCCAGTACGGAACCCGCTGCGGGCCGACCATCACCTTGCGGACGTCCGGCTCGGCGCCGGCGCGGACCCGCTCGGCGTCGGCCGCACAGGCCGGCACGTCGCGCGGCGCACCGCCAGGCGGCGCCCAGGACACGTCCTCGACGGACGGGCCGTGCTGCGGGTTGAAGAAGCAGGACGGGCGGCGCTGCGGGAGCGGCTCACCGGCGACCCGGGCCCGCACACAGGCCGCGGCGTACCGGCCGTCCTCGAGGATCTCGATCACGTGCTTGATCTGGTCGGCCTGGGTGACCTGGCCGACCGCCTGCTTGGCCGACTCGTAGGCGTCCAGCGCGCGCTGGTAGTCCTGCCGGGCCCCGTCACCGAGGTCCTTGCCGACCATCTCCAGGTCGAGGTCCTGCAGTTCCTCGCCGAACCGGGTGATGTCCTCGTCGGCGGTCCGCTTCACCGATTCGAGCTCGGCGGCGGTGATTTCGTGCTGCTTCCTGGTCTGCAGCTGGGTCCGACGGTACGAGCGGTACGCCAGGACCGCGATCACCACCACGGCGATGATCAGGATGAGTTCCATGTCGGGCCTCTCTCGGGGGCTTTGAGTAGAGCCTATCCAACCCCTCAAGCCTCCGAGCACGGCACGCAGGGTGACCGAACCGGCGCAAATCCCGGGAAAGCGGTCACCGGCGTCGCATAATCGAGGAGCGCGCCGCCCAGCGCCTGTCCGACCCCCGCCGGAAGGCCTTCACGTGGGCAACACCGCGCGACTCCTGCCGCTCGTCCTGACGGCGGCCGCACTGGTCCCGCTGCCGAACCACCCGACCGCTACCGAACCACCTGCGGCAGATTCGTCGTACCGGGAGATCCCGCTGGACGGCCTGTCCGTCCGGGCCGAGACCGAGCCGTTCGGCATGGTCGGGATCACCTGGCCGGACGGGGTTCGCGGTGTCACCGCGAAGGTCCGCGTCCAGCGCGACGGCCGGTGGACCGACTGGCAGCCGTTGCGTGTCGAGGACGACCACGGTCCCGATCCCGGCTCACCGGAAGGGGCAGGCCGCGGGGGCACCGAGCCCTTGTGGGTCGGGGACGCGACCGGCGTCCAGGCGAGCGCGGTGAGTGCGGCGGGTACGCCGCTTTCCGGCGCGAAGGTGGTGCTGATCAACCCGGGAGTGCGCAGCTCCGACGCCGACGAGCCTGGTGAGGCCGCGGTGACGTCGAGCAGGGCGCCGTACCCGATGCCGTTGATGGTGAGCCGGAAGCGCTGGGGGGCCGACGAGCGGCTCCGGGCGCACAACGGGGCCGACTGCGTGCGGCCGAAGTACAGCCCGACCGTGCTCGCCGCGTTCGTCCACCACACCGCCGACCGCAACGACTACACCCGTACGCAAGTGCCGGGGATGGTGCGGGCGATGTACGCGTACCACGTGAAGAGCCGGGGCTGGTGCGACCTCGGGTACAACTTCCTCGTCGACCGCTTCGGCCGTGTCTTCGAGGGCCGGTACGGCGGTGCGCAGCTGCCGGTGCTCGGCGCGCACACGGCGTCGTACAACGCGAACTCGTTCGGCGTCGCGGTGATCGGGAACTTCGAACAGACCGCGCCGCCGGCCGCGCTGCTCGAGTCGACGGCCCGGGTGCTTGCCTGGAAGCTGGACGCCAACTATCGGTCGCCGCAGGCAACGATCGTGCTCGGCGGCAGCCGCCTGCACACGGTTTCCGGACACCGCGACACCAAGGCGACGGCGTGCCCGGGGACCAAGCTGTACGCCGAGCTCGGGTGGCTGCGGCAGCGCGTGAACGCCTTGATGGGCGGCAGTTTCGCGACCCCGATCTACCAGTACGCAAGGAAAATCGGTTTCCGGAACGTCGGACAGCCGTTCTGGGGCGAGCACCCGACGCGGACCGGGCGGGCGACGTACTTCGCGACCCGCGACGTCTTCCACTCCGTTGCCACCGGCACGTATTCCACGCAGGGCGCGTTCCGGACCCGGTACCGGCGGCTGGGTGCGGGGAGTGCCCGTCTCGGGTTGCCGATCACCGATGCCTACCAGGTGACCGGAGGCGTCCGGCAGAAGTTCCAGCGCGGCTGGCTGCTCTGGGACCGCCGTGATCGCCAGGTCCAGGTCGTGTACGGGAGGTCGCAGTGAGAAAACGTGTGATTGCGGCGATCGCACTGTCGTCGACGATGATCAGCGCGACCGCGCAGGCCCGTGAGGTGCTGCCGACCGCCGCGGCGCCGGACACCACGATTACCGGCCGCGGCTTCGGCCACGGGCGCGGCCTGTCGCAGTACGGCGCGCAAGGTGCCGCACTGGCCGGGAAGTCGGTGCGGCAGATCCTGGACTTCTACTACCCGGGCACGACGACCGGGAAGGCGACCGGCAGCATCCGGGTCCGGATCAGCGCGGACACCACCGACGGCGTGCGGGTCGGCGCGGTCAGCGGGCTCGCGGTCCGCTCGTTCGCCACCGGCAAGGTCTATCCGCTGCCCAGGGCGTCGAACCTGAACCAGTGGTCGATCGACCCGCACGGCGAGCACGGCACCAAGCTCAGCTCGTACGACGCGAAGACCCGGAAATGGACGCTCTACAAGACGTTCACGGGCATGGCGCAGTTCGAGGGCGCGGCCGTGATCGGGCTGGTGCTGCCGAGCGGCGCCGTCCGTCGGTACCGGGGTGCGTTGCGGGCGATCGACGTCTCCGGCACGCACCTCGACACCGTGAACGTGCTTCCACTCGAGCACTATCTGCGCGGCGTCGTACCGCGGGAAGCGGTGTCGAGCTGGCGGCCGGCCGCGCTGCAGGCGCAGTCCGTTGCCGCGCGCACCTATTCGGTGTTCCACCGCAGCCGCGCGGCCAGGAAAGCGTTTGATTTGTGCGACACCATCTCGTGCCAGGTGTACGGCGGATACGACGACGAGAAAGCGTCGACGAACACCGCCATCGCGGCCACGGCCGGGCAGGTCCGGCTCTACAAGGGCAAACCGATCATCGCGGAGTTCTCCTCGTCCAACGGCGGGGCCACCGCCACCGGCAGTACGCCGTACCAATTGCTGAAGGCGGACAGCTGGGACGCCTACCCGGGGAACGGGAATCCGAACGTGACCTGGAAGGTGACGCGGACGGCCGCCGAGATGCAGGCCGTGTTCGACGTCGGCGCGATCCGCTATGTCCGGGTGCTGACGCGGACCGGTGTCGGTCCGGGCGGCGGACGGGCGCTGACGGTCGAGGCGGCCGGATCGAAGGGCCGGCGGGTGCTGACCGCCGACCAGGTCCGGAGCCGGCTGCATCTGCGGTCCGCCTGGATCAGCTTCCCGGCCCGCTCGCTTGATATACTAACTACGGCTCCGGAAGACCTCGGTCGCTGAGCCATTGACGCGGCATCCCTGCGCCGGTTAGAACGTGACATCGATGTCAACCGCCACCCGCCCAGGAGGAGCAGGTCGATGCGCAGGAAATTTGGTATATCAACTCGTCTGGCTGCCGGAGTGCTCGCGGTCGCCGTCCTCGGCTCGCTGAACATGTCCACCGCCGGAGCCGCGGACGGTGCCGCCGATGGCTCAGCCGGGACCGCCGGGACCGACCACACCGCGGCCGCTCGCGCGCGGGCGTCGTACGACGCGATCAACAAGTACTTCGACGCGGGCAAGGGCCTGCTGCTGGAGGAGTACCCGAACACGCACGCCAACCCGTACTCGTACGTCTGGCCGTACTCGCAGGCGGCGATCGCGGCCGAGAACCTCGCCGGCGTCCCTGGTGCGGGCCGGCCGGGTGCCGCCGAGGCCGACCGGCGGCTGGCCGCGTACGAGTTCTACTGGAACTCCGAGACGACGCCGACCGGTTACGACTCGTACGTCCGGCCACCGAACGGGCAGGGCGGCGACAAGTTCTACGACGACAACGAGTGGATCGGCCTGCACCTGATCCAGCGGTACAAGCGGACCGGTGACCGCGCCGCGCTCGCCCGCGCCAAGGAGATCTTCACGCTCGTCGTGCACGGCTGGGACACCGACCCGTCGCATCCGTGCCCCGGCGGCGTCTACTGGACCCAGGCGCCGTGGAGCCAGGACCGGAACACGGTGTCCAACGGCCCGGGCGCCGAGCTCGGTGCGCACCTGTACCTGCTCACCCGGGACAAGACGTACCTGACCTGGGCGAAGAAGATGTACGAGTGGACCCAGAACTGCCTGCTCGCGCCGAACGGCCTGTACTGGGACCACATCGACCTCGCCGGCACCATCGAGAAGACGCAGTGGAGCTACAACCAGGGCGTGATGCTCGGCGCCGGCGTACTGTTGTTCAAGGCAACGGGTGACGCCCAGTACCTGCGCGACGCGAAGTCGGTCGCGAACGCGTCGCTGGCGTTCTACAACACCCCGGAGATCCTGGCGAAGCAGGGCGCCGCGTTCAACTCGATCTGGTTCAAGAACCTGCTGATCCTGGATTCGGTCGTGCCGGACCCGCGGTACCGGCAGGCCATGCAGGCGTACGCCGACTACAACTGGAACACCACCCGGGACCCGGCGACGAACCTGTACAAGTTCCGCGAGGGGCCGGTCGAACTGCTCCAGCAGTCCGGCATCACGCAGATCCACGCACTGCTCGCCTGGCCGCGGTCGCAGTACCGGCTGCTCGCCTGACAGTGCCTTTGACGACAGCAGGCCCTCCTCGGTCGAGGAGGGCCTGCTGTTCGTGGTGGCGGGTCAGGCGGCGGCGGTCGCCGACTTGATGTCCACCGGGGTGATCGGGGCCCCGTCCTGCGGGCCGTTCTGCGGCGTGACGCCCGCCTCGGCGACCTTGTCGACGAGCTTCAGGCTCGGCTCGTCGATCGTCCCGAACGCGGTGTACTGCGGGGTGAGGCCGGACGCGTCGCCGTACACGATGAAGAACTGGCTGCCGTTGGTGTTCGGGCCCGAGTTCGCCATGGCGAGGGTGCCGCGGTTGTACTTCAGCGTCGGGAAGACCTCGTCCGCGAAGCTGTAACCCGGGCCGCCGGAACCGGATCCCGACGGGTCGCCGCACTGCAGCACCTGCAGGCCCGCGCCGACCGTCAGCCGGTGGCACTTCGTGTTGTCGAAGTACTTCTGGCCGACGAGGCTGAGGAAGTTCTTCACCGCGCACGGGGCGAGTGCGCTGTCCAGGGTGAGCTGCAGGTCGCCGACGGAGGTGTTCAGGCTGACCTTCGAGGTGCCGGAGGCCTTGGTCTTGCCGTTCGCCGGCGGATCCACCTTCTTGCTCGCGGGCTCGGCGGACTTCGTGTAGGTGCAGTTCACCTCGGCTGCGAGCGGCGTCGCGCGCTTCGGCGCCGGGCCGACCGCTGTCGGGATGCTGGCCGGCTTGTTCTCCGGGGGCGCCGTACTCGCCGCCGGCGTGTCGTCACCGCCGGTCCCGAACACCACGAAGGCCCCGACGAGGACCGCCACCACGGCCACGACCGCGGACACGGTAATCGCCAGATTCCGCCGCTGCCGCCGGCGCTCGGCCTCCCGCTCCGCCTGCCGCCTGGCCTTCCGCGCCGCCAGCTGCTGCTGGTGGGTCTTCTTGGACATGCAGTAACCCTCCTCACCGAAATACCTGGAGGGAACCTACAGCGAAAACCTGAGAACTGTCTGTCAATCCAAGGACACCGCTTCCGCGGCAACTGTTTCGTAACCGCATCCGGGGGGTGCGCGTCCGGCCCCGGGAGTGCGGGCACTGGCGCTGGTGCTGGTGTTGTGGGGGTGCGGGCGCTGAGCGGTCGCCGCTTCGCGGTGGCTGTCTGTTGCCGCCTTCGGCGGGTGCGCGTCCGGCCCCGGGAGTACTGGCACTGGCGCTGGTGCAGGTGCTGTGGGGGTGCGGGCGCTGAGCGGTCACCGCTTCGCGGCGGCTGTCTGTTGCCGCCTCCGGCGGGTGCGCGTCCGGCCCCGAGAGCGCGGGCACCGGCGCTGGTGCAGGTGTTTCGGGTGTTGGTGTCGATCGGTCACCGCTGCGCGGTGGCTGTTTGTTGCCGCCTTCGGCGGGGTGCGCGTCCGGCACCGGGAGCGCAGGCACCGACGGGCGGACG
Organism: Kribbella sp. HUAS MG21; assembly: GCF_040254265.1. Taxonomy (GTDB): domain Bacteria; phylum Actinomycetota; class Actinomycetes; order Propionibacteriales; family Kribbellaceae; genus Kribbella. Next base: position 1,004,014 of record NZ_CP158165.1, on the reverse strand, counting down.
CATTACAGGTTGCCGGTGCACCAGCGGACGCCGCTTCGCGGCGGCTGTCTGTTGCCGCATCCGACGGAGTGTGCGTCCAGCACCGGGAGCGCGCGCACCGGCGCTGGTGCAGGTGGTGGGGGTGTTGGTGTCGAGCGGTCGACGCCTCGTGGTGGCTGGTTGTTGCCGCCTTCGGCGGGGTGCGCGGCGGGCTCCGGGAGTGCGGGCACCGGCGTCGGCGGACGCGCTACGGGTTCCACGTTGCGCCAATGGACGCCGCTGCGCGGCGGCTGCTTTGTTCCCGTACTCGGCGGGGTGCGCGTCGAGTGCCGGGCGACGGTACCGGCGTTGGCGGAGGCGCGGCGCGTTGTTGGGAGGCGCGGCGGGTTGTTGGCGGGCCGTTGGGCACCGCTTCGCGGTGGTTTTGCTGCCTTCGGCGGGTGCGCGCCAGGCAAGGACACCGGCGGCCCGGGCGCAGAGTGGCGCGGGAAGGTGTCGGGGTCGATGCCGGCGGCTGATGTGGCTGTCCGGTCGATGGCGCTAGGTCTGTGCCCGGTGGTCGTGCCCAGTGGTCGTGCCCAGTGGTCGGTGCCCTGTGGCGGGGGCGGGGGCGGGGTTGGGGGTGGCGACGGGAACGGGTTCGGGGCGACGCATCGGGTGGGTGGGCCGGTGTGGTGTCACCTCGGAGGAGCGAGTGCAGGCGGTCCGTGCGCCTGGTTCAGACCGTGGGTTGGGTGCACGAGCTTGTGTGATCCGGAGCTTCCTGCAGTACGTGCTACGGGTTGCCGGCGCCCCAGACGAAGCAGAATTCGTTGCCTTCGGGGTCTCGCATTACTTGCCAGAGGTCGCCGTCGTAGATGTCGTCGGCTCGGGTGGCGCCCAGGGTTAGGGCCTTTGCTATGGCCTTGTCCTTGGAGGTTGGGGGGATGTAGAGGTCCAGGTGGAGGCGGTTCTTGCGGGTCTGTTTGCCTTCGGGGACTCGGGCGAAGTCGAGGCGTACTGCTGCGCCGTGGAGTTCGATCACCTCGTCGTGTTCGGGGTGGAGGTCGCCGCCCAGGAGGGCTTGCCAGAAACGTGCGAGCCGCTCCGGATCCGTGGAGTCGAACGCCATCGCGTCGATCACCGGCATCGGGTCCGCTGGGTCCACTGAATCCACCCCGTGGTCCGCCGAGTCCGCGGAGCCCGCCGAGTCCGCGGAGCCCGCTGGGTTCGCCGAGTCCGCGGAGCCCGCTGGGTTCGCCGAGTCCGCGGAGCCCGCTGGGTCCGCTGACTTCACCGGGGCTGCCGGGTTCGTCGGGCCCGCTGAGCTCGCCGGGTCCGTTGAGTCCACCGGGTCCGCGGGAACCGAGTTCACCGGGTCCGCTGACTTCACCGGGGCTGCCGGGTTCGTCGGGCCCGCTGAGCTCGCCGGGTCCGTTGAGTCCACCGGGTCCGCGGGAACCGAGTTCACCGGGTCCGCTGAGCCTGGGTCTGTCGCCGGGTCCGCAGGGACAGGGTTCACCGGGCCCGACGGCGCCGGGTTTGCCGGGCCCAGCGGGTCTGCCGGGCCCGGGTTCGCGGGGCTCGTCGGGGCCGCGGGGTTCACCAGGTCAGTCCTTGATTTCGCAGATGGCGGCGCCGGCGGTGACGGTGGCGCCTACCTCGGCGGTCAGGCCGGTGATGGTGCCGGATTTGTGCGCGTTGAGGGGTTGCTCCATCTTCATCGCTTCCAGGACGACGATCAGGTCGCCCTCGGCGACCGTGGCGCCTTCCTCGACGGCGATCTTCACGATCGTGCCTTGCATGGGGGACGTCAGCGAGTCGCCGGAGGCCGCCGAGCTCTTCGTACCGCCTGCCCTGCGGGACGGCTTCTTCTTCGCGCTGCCGGCTGCGGCGCCGGCGGATGCGATTCCGCCCAGGCCGGCGGGGAGGACGACCTCGAGTCGCTTGCCGCCGACCTCGACGGTGACCTTCTCCCGTTCGGTTTCCGCGGGCGCCTCGGCGGTCGGGCCTTCGTACGGGGTGAGCTGGTTGTCGTACTCCGTCTCGATCCAGCGGGTGTGGACCTTGAAACCGTCGGTCCCGACGAACGCCGGGTCGGAGACGACCGACGCGTGGAACGGGATCACCGTCGGCATGCCCTCGACGACGAACTCCTTCAGCGCCCGCCGCGACCGCTCCAGCGCCTGTGTCCGGTCGCGGCCGGTCACGATCAGCTTCGCGACCAGCGAGTCGAACGCACCCGGCACGGTCTCGCCCTGGTCGTACCCGCCGTCGACGCGCACCCCGGGACCGGACGGCGCGTGCCAGCGGGTCAGCGTGCCGGGCGCGGGCAGGAACCCGCGGCCGCCGTCCTCGGCGTTGATCCGGAACTCGATCGAGTGCCCGGACACGGCCGGGTCGTCGTACCCGAGCTCCTCGCCCTGGGCGATCCGGAACATCTCCCGGACCAGGTCGAGGCCGGTGACCTCCTCGGAGACGGGGTGCTCGACCTGCAGCCGGGTGTTCACCTCGAGGAACGAGATCATCCCGTCCTGGCCGACCAGGAACTCGCAGGTGCCGGCGCCGACGTACCCGGCCTCGCGGAGGATCTTCTTGGACGACGAGTACAGGATGTCCAGCTGCTCAGCGCTCAGGAAGGGCGCCGGGGCCTCCTCGACGAGCTTCTGGTACCGGCGCTGCAGCGAGCAGTCCCGGGTCGACACCACGACGACGTTGCCGTGGGCGTCGGCCAGGCACTGGGTTTCGACGTGCCGCGGCTTGTCCAGGTACCGCTCGACGAAGCACTCGCCGCGGCCGAACGCGCTGGTCGCCTCCCGCACGGCCGACTCGAACAGCTCCGGTACTTCCTCCAGCGTCCGCGCGACCTTCATCCCGCGACCGCCACCGCCGTACGCCGCCTTGATCGCGATCGGCAGGCCGTACTGCTCCGCGAACGCCACCACCTCGGACGCGTCCGCGACCGGATCCGGCGTACCGGGCACCTGCGGGGCGCCGACCTTCTCGGCGATGTGCCGCGCCTTGACCTTGTCGCCGAGCGAGTCGATCGCCGACGGCGGCGGCCCGATCCAGATCAGTCCCGCGTCCAGTACGGCCTGCGCGAACTCGGCGTTCTCGGCCAGGAAGCCGTACCCCGGGTGGACGGCGTCCGCGCCGGAGCGGGCGGCCACGTCGAGGATCTTGGCGATGTTCAGGTAGGAGTCGGCCGGTGTCGACCCGTCCAGCGCGTACGCCTCGTCGGCGAGCCGCACGAACAGCGCGTCCCGGTCCTGGTCGGCGTACAGGGCCACACTGGCCAGGCCCGCGTCGGCGGCGGCCCGGACGACCCGGACGGCGATCTCGCCCCGGTTGGCGACCAGCACCTTGGTGATCTGCTTGCTGTCGGACACAGCTGACTCCCTTCGGCTGGCCCGAGTCTAGGGTCAAGCGGGCGTTCAGGAGGACAGGGCGTTCCTCACATCACGGTGGACTGTCTGCATCGTGGTCACGCTGTCCACTTGATGGAGCGCCGGGCCCGACGGGGCCCGGCGCCCGTCGTCAGCGGTACGACTTGGACACGGCGTCCAGCAGCCGTTCGAGGGTGTCGTACGTCGGTGTGTCGGCGACGTCGATCACGTTCTTGGCGACCGGGACGTCGTGCTGGTTGACCACGTTCGCGAACTGGGACCCGTCGGCGGTGCGGAAGCCGTGGCGGGCGGCGAGTTGCTGGAGTTCGGGGTCGGTGGAGAGGAGTTCGCCGAGCTTCTCGCCGCCGGCGTTCAGCGCGACCAGGGTGTGCTTGGACTGGACCGTCGGCGACGGGTACATCAGCACCATGCCGCGCTTCAGCTTCTTCTCGACGGCGGCCTCGACGAACTGGGCCTCGTAGATGTTCACCATCGGCGACTTGCCCATGCCGAGCGCCAGGTAGTCCTCGAACGGGCCCTCGCTGGAGTTGTCGGTGTAGCCCTGGTTCACGAACAGCGGCGCCACCAGCGGCAGCACCTTCTGCTCGTCCGCCGCGGTCGACACGACACTGTTGTGGTTGGCAACATAACTGACGATCGCGAGGAACATCGCCGCGGAGTTCGAGGTGCGCGGGTCGGTGGTGGTGATCAGGATCCGCTTGTTCACCGGGTAGCTGGTGTTGCCGCGGATGTTCGTCCAGCGCCAGTTCGCCTTCGCGAGGTCGACGTACTTGCGGACGTCGAAGTACCAGGTGCCGTTGACCTTGCGGGCGATGCCGGTCGCGGACAGCAGGTCGACGATCGGCTGGTACGTCGCGATCGCCATCGGCGACGAGAACGCGGCGTACTTCTTCCCGCTGACCGCCGGGCGACCGGCCGCGGGCTGCAGGATCCGCTCGGCCGCGGTGGCGCTGGACGGGAACGCGAAGTCGTACTTGCCGAGGTCGACCGAGGTCGCGATCTCGCGCGATCCGGCGGTGTCGACCGTGACCTCGAGCCCGTGTTTCGCGAGCGCGGCGCGGACATCGGGGTCCTCGAAGAACGCGCGCTTCTCGGAGCCGATCACGCCGCCGACAGTGGTCAGGGCGGAGTTCGCCTGGGCGTCGTTGCCGTTGCGTACGACGAGCACGGTGGCGACGGTCGCCACCACGAGCACACCCGCGACGGCCGCCGGGAGCGCGATCGGGAACCGTCGCCGGAACCCGGCCAGGCCGGCATCGGGCGCGACCGGGCCGGCACCTCCGCCGCCGGTCGTCCCGGCTTCCGCAGCACTACCGGCCTCGAGCGCAACTGCCGGTCTGGTCCACTTGGCCTTGCGGGCCTCGCCCTCGGTCGCGGTTGCCGGGTCGGGTTTCGGGGTGAGCTCCTCGCGGACGATGCGCTCGATCAGGATCGGGACGTAGTCGCGGACCGGGTCGCCGGCGAAGGACTCGCGGGCGGTGCGGATCGCGGTTTCGATGTCTTCGGGAGTATGGATGTCGGCGAAGGTCTCGGTGAGCCTGCTGGTCAGGTTCTCGATCGCCTTCTCTTCACGGACGGTGTCGAGCTTCAAAGGGATGTCTCCACATCACGGTCACTTGACTCCAGCGGCGCCGGCTGAGTGCCCCCGCGTACGGCGCCGGGCGCCATCCTCCCGCACCGACAGGTCCATCCGGCGGGCGTCCGCGGGCAGGTTCGGGCGGGACCGCATAGGCTCGGCCGCAAGCGCTTGCAGCCGAGTTCGCGAGGAGTCGTGATGACGGGAATTCTCGAGCCGTTGGCAGGGACCGCACCGGCCGTGTGGGAGAAGCTGGACGACCGGTTCGCCGGGATCCGCGGTGACAGCCGGCTCGAGCGGTTGTGGACGGGCGGCCGCTGGGTCGAGGGCCCGGTGTACTCCGCCGCGGGCCGCTACCTGCTCTGGAGCGACATCCCGAACGACCGCATCCTGCGCTGGGACGAGACGTCGTACCAGGTCTCGGTCTTCCGGCAGCCGGCCGGCAACACCAACGGCCACACCCGTGACACTGAGGGCCGGCTGGTGAGCTGCGAGCACGGCAACCGGCGGGTGACGCGGACCGAGCACCACGGCGGGATCACAGTGCTCGCCGACTCCTACGACGGGAAGCGGCTGAACAGCCCGAACGACGTGGTGGTCAAGCGGGACGGGTCCGTGTGGTTCACCGATCCGGCGTACGGGATCGACAGCGACTACGAGGGGTTCAAGGGCGCGATCGAGACCGGCGGGTGCCATGTGTACCGCGTCTCGCCGGACGGCGTGCTGAGCCGGGTGGCCGACGACTTCAACCGGCCGAACGGGCTGGCGTTCTCGCTGGACGAGTCGTTGCTCTACATCACCGATTCGGAGGAGGCAACGATCCGGGTCTTCACCGTCGACGGGGACAAGCTGACCGGTGGTGAGTTGTTCGCCGAGTGCGGCAACGGGATCTTCGACGGGATCCGGCTCGACACCGAAGGCCGGATCTGGGCATCGGCGGCCGACGGTGTGCACGTCTATCACTCGGACGGGACGCTGCTGGGCAAGCTGCTGGTGCCGGAGACGGTCAGCAATCTCACGTGGGGCGGTGCCAAGCGCAACCGGTTGTTCCTCACGGCGACGACCTCCGTGTACTCGCTGTTCACCACGGTGAACGGTGCGCCGGAGGCCTACGGGAGCTGAGCGGATTCCCTCTGGCGGGGGACCGGATTCGCTCGCCAGGGGGAGGTTTTCGTCAGGCGGTCGCCGGCAGCCTCGGTACGGTCGGCCCGCAGCAGGCGGGCCCTGTGGCGAGGAGTGCGGATGCGGATCCGGCGCCTGGTGGCGTGGAGTGTTGCGGTTGCGGTGCTGGGGTCGCTCGCGGCCGCCGTACCGTCGGTTGCTGATGGCAACCACGAGCGGGTGATGCGGGTGAGTGGTGCGGCCGGTGGGGTGCTCGGGCCGGAGTGGGGGCCGTATGCCGGGGACCCGGTGCGGTTCGCGGTCGACGGGACGGCGACGGATCCGGTGCGTCCGTCGGGGAGTTTCCACGTGGTGCACCGGAAGCCTGACGGGCGGTTGCTGGCCGAGTTCCGGGGCCGGTTGACCAGTTTGACGGCGGTCGACGAGGTCGCGGTCGTCACCGGCGTGATCGAGGCGGCGGAGCATCCCGGCGTACCGCTGGAGCTGGTCGGGAAGCCGATCAGCCTGACGGTGTACGACGGTGGCCGCCAGGACCGGATCGGCTGGATGTGGGGCTTCTTCGGCGCCCCGGTCGCGCTGCAGCAAGGCACCGCACCCGACCTCGCGCTCACCGAGGGCGACTTCGCAGTCAACAACAACCGCCACCCGGCTGCGGCAGGCGATGGGAGTACGGCGCACGCCGGGAGTGCGGTGGAGGTCGGGCGGGCGGTGCGCGCCTTTGTTGATGATCGCGCGGTGCGGTTCGAGTTGGCGGCGCGGATTCCGCCGGGTGGAGATGCCAAGGACGTCAGCGGGGGCTTCCGGTTCGTGGACCCGGCTTCGGCGGCGTACGTCGAAGGGCGGATCGACTGTTTGGCGGTCGGAGGGCCGGTGGCGATGGCGACGGGGGTGGTGACGGGCTCCGACGATCCGGGCAAGGTCGGCAAGCCGGTGTCGTTCGCGCTGAAGGATGGGGCGGTTGATCGCGTTGGCTGGTTGTGGAGTTGGTCCGGAGGCCAGTCGGTCGTCGACTGCAGGTCGGGTGTGCCGTTCCGCGCCGCGCGGCCGGGTGGCGTCATCGTCCGGTCGTAAATCGGGTCGCCGCGACCGGCGCGGCTGTGACACGCTGGCCTGCTGACCTGAATGCGAGGAGGAGCAATGACTGTGGTCGGCGAGCGCGTTCCGGAACATCTCCGGGCGCTGGCGGAACAGGTGGTCGCGGCGGCCGAGGCCGACGAGCGGCTGCTGGCGGTGATCGCGGCCGGGTCCGTCGCCACCGGCACGACGGACGAGTACTCGGACCTGGATCTGGTCCTGGTGTGCACCCCGGAGTCCCACGCGGAGTGCCTCGCCCAGGCACCGGAGTTCGCGAGCCGCCTCGGCCCGCTGCTGGCGAGCTTCACCGGCGAACACGTCGGCGAACCGCGCCTGCTGATCACGCTCTTCGGCCCGCCGCTCGTGCACGTCGACCTGAAGTTCGTCACCCCGGACGGCCTGCGGAAGCGCGTCGAGGACGGTGTCATGCTCTGGCAGCGCGGCGACGTCGTCGACCGGGCGTACGCCGATTCCACCGCGAGCTGGCCGCAGGCGGATCCGCAGTGGATCGAGGACCGGTTCTGGGTCTGGGTGCACTACATCGCGGTGAAGATCGACCGCGGTGAGCTGTTCGAGGCGATCGAAGGACTCGGCGCGCTGCGCTCGGTCTCGATCGCCCCCCTAGCGGTGATCGGCCGGACCACGAGACCGGCCGGCGTACGCAGGCTGGAGACCCTCGTACCGGAACTCGTCCCCGAGCTCCGAGCGACCGTCGCCACCACCGACCGCGACGACTGCCTGCGGGCCTTGAAGGCCGCCGTCGACCTCTACCGCAAGGTCCGTGAGCGCAGCGGCGTCCAGGTGGTACGACGTACCGCAGCCGAGGAAGCCGTGGTGGCCTTCCTCGGCTGACGGTCCGCTGTCAGAGCTTCTTGGCCTGGTCGATGACGGTGAAGACGGCCAGGAACCCGAAGGCGAGGAACGAGAACAGCAGCACTGCCGCGCGCCACTTCGTGATCCGGATCGCGCGCGGCAGGGCCCGCGAGTTCATCCACCACAGCAGCCCGGAGTAGATGAACATCATCGTGCCCGCGGTACACGCGGAGATCACGAGCAGCACCAGCGGCTGGGTGAGCCCGGCCAGCAGCACGATGATGCCGAAGGCAACGAGTCCCCAGACCAGCCAGAAGTACAGCTTGGACTCGCTGATCCGCGACTCGCGCAGGTAGCGGGCCTTGATCATGTCCGACGTCAGCCGGGACGTGTAGTCGACGATCCCGGCCGCCGCGGCGAACAGCGAGAACGCGCCGATCGCCCAGAACAGGTACCCGAACCAGCCGCCGACCACCGACTGCAGCGTGGTGCCCTCGATCTTCAGGAAGCTGATGTTGTTCTTCACGTTGCCGTCGCCGAACAGCGTGGCGTGCGCAAGCATCGAGGTGAACGTGATCGTCAGCACGGTGATCAGCACGAACGTCAGCGCCTGCTCGATGTTCGCGAACTTCCACCAGCGCTTCCAGCGGGCCAGGTTCTCGTCGTTCGGCGGGAACGTGTACCCGTTGGCGGTCGGGTCGGCCTCGGTCTCGCCGGTCACGGGCGAGACCAGCCGCGGCACATGCACGCCCATGCCGAAGCCCTTGTCGCGGATCCAGTTGCTCTGCACCAGGTTCTGGCCGCCGCCCGCACCGGCGTACGCGATCGCGCCCATCACCAGCGCGAAGCCGAGCTGCTCGGCCGGGAACTGCGGCTGCGTGACCGCGTCGCCGAGCGCGCCGTACGTCTTCCCGCGGATCGCGAACACCAGCGCGAGCACCACGAGCAGCGCGACGGCCGCGATCTTCACCGCGATCAGCCGTTCGAGCATCACGTAGACGACCGGTGCGAGGGTCAGGATCGCGCCGATCACCAGCAACATCACGATCGCGATCCAGCGCGGGTCGCCGGCGCCGAACAGGTACGTGAGCATCGAGGCCGAACTGGTCGCCCAGCCGGGCCAGAGGTTCGCGAAGTACGTCATGATCGCGAAGAACAGGCCCCAGTGCTTCCCGTACCGGTTGAAGCCGGTCAACGCTGTCTCACCAGTGGCCAGCGTGTACCGCTCGATCTCCATGTTCAGGAACCACTGCACCGCCACGCCGACGACGGCGCCCCAGAGGAACACCAGGCCGACCTGGCTGGAGATGTACGGCCAGAGGATGAACTCGCCCGAGGCCAGCCCGACCCCGGCGCCGACCATACCCGGGCCGATGATCTTCCAGGTGTTCGACGGCGGCTCGGGGAGGTCGCGCACCTGCGGGGCGGGCAGGTTCTTGGTGGGCAGGGCGAACCTGCCGTGGTCAGTCGATGCGGTGTCTGCCATTGAGGCTCCTCACTCCTCGACCCCCTGTCGGGAGAGTAGCGAATACAGTCGACAAGAGCGACCCGACACAGCCCGAATGGCAGACTGGCGCCCATGGGTGGGGTGACGGTCCTGACCGCGTCGTACGCCGGGGCGGCGAGCGCGCCGGCGTACGCACGCCTGGCCGGGCTCGCCGCCGACCTGCCGGGAGAGCCGGTACGGCGGGACGCCGGGTGGCCGGTGCTGCGGTACGACGACCCGGCGGACGCGCTCGCCGCGGCGCGGGCGCTCCGGGAGGCGGCGTCCGAGGTCCCGGCGGGCGAGTTGCTGCGGATCGCCGTGCACACCGCGCCGTCGGCCGCTCCCGCCGTACGGCATACGGAGCAACTGCTCGCGATCGCGAACCCTGGTCAGACCTTGCTGACGGCAACGACTGCCGTCGGGGTCCCGGAGGCCGTCGACCTGGGGATGCACCGGTTGCGTGATCTCGGGTCGCCGGAGCGGATCTTCGAGCTGGCGGGGTCCGGGGAGCCGCTGCGGTCGCTCGATCAGGTCCCGAACAACCTTCCGGTGATGTTCACCAGCTTCGTCGGCCGGCAGACGCAGGTCGCTGCGCTGCGGACCCAGCTCTCCGGCAGCCGTCTCGTCACGCTCACGGGACCTGGTGGGAGCGGCAAGACCCGGCTGGCCGCACAGACCGCGGCCGAGCTCGCGGAGCGGTGGCCGGACGGTGTCTGGTGGGTCGACCTGTCCGCGATCACCGAGAGTGCGCAGATGCCGGAGGCCGTCGCGGCTGCGGTCGGCCTGCTGGTCGAGGCCGGTGACCGGCTGCTCATCGGTCAGCTGCGGACCAGGCGTGCGTTGATCTGCCTGGACAACTGCGAGCAGATCATCGAGGGTGTCGCGGAGTTCGTGGGCGCGCTGCTGACGGGCTGTCCCGAGCTGTCGATTCTCGCGACCAGCCGGGAACCGCTGGACATCCCCGGCGAAGCAATCTGGCGGGTGCCCGCGCTGGCTCCGGACGAAGCACGAGCACTGTTTCTGGAACGTTCCGGAACCGAGTTTCCTACCGGCGACGAGGCCGCGGAGCAGGCGATCCGGTCGATCTGTGTGCGGCTCGACGGCATCCCGCTCGCGCTGGAACTCGCGGCCGCGTGGGCGCGCACGCTGACCCCGGTGCAGATCGAGGCCGGCCTGAGCGACCGCTTCGGCCTGCTGACGAAGAACGTCCGGGGTGTCGCGGCACGGCAGCGTACGCTCGCCGCGTCGATCGACTGGAGCCACGACCTGCTCGACGAGGACGAGCGCCGGGTCTTCCGCCGGCTCGCGGTCTTCGCCGGCGGGTTCACGCTCGACGCCGCGTCGGCAGTGTGCGGCGCGGAGCTGGAGACCTTGGCGCGGCTTGTCGACAAATCGCTCGTCGTCGCCGAGAACGGGCGGTACCGGCTGCTCGAGACGATCCGCGAGTACGCCGGAACACGCTTGACGGAGGCCGGCGAGGACGACGTACGGGATCGTCAGCTCGACCACTACCTCCGGGTGGCCGAGGCCGCGGAACCCTTGCTGGACGAGGATCGCGACGCCTGGCGGGCCCTGGTGGAGCCGGACCGGGAGAACTACCGGGCCGCGCTCGAGTACGGCCTGTCCGCTGCCGATCCGGAGCGTGGCCGACGGCTCGCGGCGGCGCTGCGCTGGCTGTGGAACCTGCAGGCGACCGGCAACGAGGGCATCGGCTACCTGCGCCGCGCGATCGATCGGTCGCCGGACGACCGGACGTTGCTCCAGGCCCGTTTGCTGTACGGCTACGCGACTGTCGCCGACACCGTCGATCCGTTCGGGTACGACGCCGCGGGCCGCGGGCTCGAACTGGCCACCGAGCTCGGGGACGACCGGCTGCGGTCGCTGTTCCTCGCGCTGGTCGCGGTCGGCGAGTTCTTCACGGATTTCCAGAAGGCGTGGGACCTGACGGCCGAGGGTGTCCGGCTGGCCGACGGGATCGGCGACGAGGCGGCCCGGAACGCGAACGTCGCCTTGCAATGCGTCCTGCTCGCGCTGTGGGACCGCCACGACGAGCTGCGTCCGCTGCTAGACCGTGCGGCCGACGGCCTGATCAGCAGTGGGGAACGCGGCATCGCGTCGACGGTGCTGACGGTCTGGTCCGAGAGCCTGTTCTCCACCGGGGGGCCGCGACGGGCCGTCGAGATCGCGGAGCGCGCGCTCGCCGCGGCCGAACCGCTCGCCGACTACCACCGCGTCGGCGCTGCCCGCTGTCAGCTGGCGACGCTGTTGGTGCGGACCGGCCGGGCCGCTGAGGCGCGTGCGTTGATGGAGCCGTTGCTCGAGCTGGCCGCGAGTTCCGTCGTACCGAATCTCGGTCAGGCGATGGGGTTGATCTGTTATTGGACGGGCGAGTACGACGCCGCGGTCGAGTGGCTGGCCCGGGACACCGCGCCGGACAGTCCGCTCGCGGGGACGTTCGCGCCCGCGATGCTGCTGCCGACGGTCGCGGCCGCGCGGCGTGCGCTGGGGCAGGACGCGACGGAGCTGCTCGAGCGGGCGGCGGAGCTGGCGCGGCGGTACAACCTGCCGCGGATCCTCGCCGACGCCCTCGATCAGCTCGGCCGGATCGCGATCGCGGACCAGCCCGACAAGGCGGCCGAGCTGCTGCACGAGGCGCTGACGATCCGGGTCGACCACGGCCTGCGGACGTACGTCGTCGAAAGCCTGGAATCCCTTGCCCTACTGGCCGATCACACCAACCGCCCGCAAGACGCCGCCCGCCTGTCCGCCGCAGCAACAGCAGCCCGAGAGCAATTCGGGCTCGCAGCACCAGCTGACCAGCAGCCCACAGAGTCATCATCCACCGCACTCTCGTTGGACGACGCCGTTGCCTACGCACGTCGTGCCCGGGGAGCCCGTGGGCGTCCGTCCTCCGGCTGGGCGAGCCTCACGCCGACCGAGGAACAGGTCGTCGCGCTGGCCGTCGAGGGCCTCAGCAACCCCGAGATCGGCGAACGCCTCTTCATGAGCCGCGGCACGGTCAAGACCCACCTGGCCCACGTCTACGCCAAGCTGGGCGTCGCGAACCGCACCGAACTGGCCTCGCTCAAGAACCCCTGAGCATCCCCACGCACTTCACGATCCGCCGCGCCCGCGTCTCCGGCTTCTTCGCCTTGTTGATCGGCTAATCCTGTCTCGACAGCTTGCTCGGCCACCAGGTCTTCGGGCCGATGTCGTACGCGAGGGCCGGCACGAGCAGCGACCGTACGACGGTGGTGTCGAGCAGTACGCCGAACGCGACCATGAACGCGATCTGCACCAGGAACAGGATCGGCAGCACGGCCAGCGCCGAGAACGTGGCGGCCAGCACCACGCCGGCCGAGGTGATGACACCACCGGTGACGGCCAGCCCGACCAGGATGCCCGGTCTGGTGCCCTGGTGCTGTGACTCCTCGCGGACCCGGGTCATCAGGAAGATCGAATAGTCGATGCCCAGGGCAACGAGGAACACGAACGCGTACAACGGGATCCCGGGGTCCGCGCCCGGGAAGTCGAAGACGTGGTTGAACATCAGCGCGCTCACCCCGACGGTCGCGCCGAACGACAGCACGTTGGCGACCACCAGCAGCACCGCGGCGGCGAACGAGCGCAGCAGCAGCATCAGTACGACGAAGATCACCGCGAGGATGGTCGGGATGATCACCCGCAGGTCGCGCTGCGCGGAGTTCAGGACGTCGAGGTTGATCGCCGTGTTGCCGCCGACCAGGACGTCGGTACCGACCTGGTCCAGTTCGGTCCGCAGGTGCTCGACCACGTCGGTGGCCTCCGGCGAGTCGGCCGCGACCTTCAGCGTGGCCTGGACCAGTACCTTGCCGTCCACGACCTTCGGCGGTACGCCGGGAGCGACCGCGGCGGTCGCCGACGCGACGCCGTCGACCTTCGTGGCGGTCCGGACCACCTCGTCCGCCCGGCCGGCGGGAACCAGGATCTGCACCGGCGTACCCGCTCCGGCGTCGAAGTGCCTGGCGAGCTGCTCCTGACCGGTGACGGACTCGACCTTGTCGAGGAACAGGTCCTCCTGCGAGGTCCCGCTCGCCTGGAACGTCGGCAGGAACGCGGCGCAGGCCAGCAGCGCGAGCGCCGTGACCACCCACACCCGCCGCGCGCGCCGCCCGACCAGGCCGGACACCCGGCCCCAGAGCCGGCGGCCGCCGACCTGGTCGCTGGAGTGCACGTGGTCGACGCGGGGGATCGACGGCCAGAAGATCCGCCGGCCGAACGCGAGCAGGATCGCGGGCAGGAACGTCATCGCCGCGATCAGCGCACCGGCGATCCCGAGCGCGCCGACCGGGCCGAGACCCTTGGTGCTGCCGAGGTTCGAGAGCAGCAGGCAGAGCAGGCCGAGGATGACGGTCGCCGCGCTGGCCGCGATCGGCTCGATCGACGCCCGCCACGCGACCTTCATCGCCTGGTACTTGCTCTCGTAGTCGTGCAGTTCCTCCTTGTAACGGGAGACGAGCAGCAGCGAGTAGTCCGTCGCCGCGCCGACGACCAGGATGAAGAGGATGCCCTGGCTCTGCCCGTTCAGTTGCAGTACGCCGTTCTTCGCCAGCGGATAGACCACGAGCGCGGCGAGCGCGAGACCGAGGACGGCGGTGAGCAGTACGGCGATCGGCAGGATCGGGCTGCGGTAGACGATCAGCAGGATCACGAACACGACCGCGAGCGCGACGCCGAGGAGGATCCCGTCGATCCCGCCGAACGCGACCACGAAGTCGGCCAGCACCCCGCCCGGACCGGTGACGTAGACCTGTAAACCGGTCGGCGTGAGGTCCTCCTTGAGGGCGCTCCGCATGCTGTCCGCGACGGCGTACAGGGCCGTCTCGCCCTCGCCGACCACCTCGTCGGCGCGGTCGCCGTCGGTCTGGACCGTGAGCAGCAGCGCCTTCCGGTCCGCCGACGGGATCGCCGGGGTGACCGGGGTGGCCAGGTAGTCGCCGAGCACCTTGCCGGCGCCGAGGTCGAGGGTGCGGAGCTCGTCCTGGAACGCCTTGACCGCGGCCAGGTCGTCGGCGGTGATGCCGGCCTCGCGCTGGATCAGGACGAAGTACGGCAGGGCCTTGGAGTCGACGAACTTGGCGGCCTCGTCGGACACCAACGTCGATTCGGCCTGGTGTGGAAGGAAGTTGGCGTTGTCGTTCTGCTGGACCTCGCTCAGCCTGCCCACGGTCGGGCCGCCGAGGGCGCCCAGCAGCAGCCAGACGATCAGTACGGCGGCGATCCCCGCCCTCCACATCCACGCCTTCACCCCGTGCACAGTACCCGCGATCTCTCACCGCCCACGGACGGGTGTGCGGGAGCCGTTTCGGCGACGTAACAACAAGATGACTACGTGGAAACACCCCGGTCATAACGTCCAGGCCTAATCAGTGAGGTCGGATGATCGGAGATTGCGATGACGCTCGAGGCACGACAAGCGGCCGTCGCCACCCGCGGCCAGGGCGACGGCAGCGGCGCGGTGGGCACGGTCGAGGCGCCGCGGCGCGGGCGGTGGATCGACGTCTGGGATCCCGAGGACGGCACGTTCTGGGCGGACAAGGGGCGCACGGTCGCCCGCCGGAACCTGTGGCCCTCGATCTTCGCCGAGTTCCTCGGCTTCTCGGTGTGGCAACTGTGGAGCATCGTCGTGGTCTCGATGCCGCGGGCCGGTTTCGGCTACTCGACCGACCAGCTGTTCTGGCTGGTGGCGCTGCCGAGCCTGGTCGGCGCGACCCTGCGGCTGCCGTACACGTTCGCCGTACCGCGGTTCGGCGGGCGGAACTGGACCATCGTGTCCGCCCTGCTCCTGCTGATCCCGACCGCGGGGCTGTCGTACTTCATGACGCAGCCGGACACGCCGTTCTGGCTGATGGCGCTGGTCGCGGCGACGGCCGGTGTCGGCGGCGGGAACTTCGCCAGCAGTATGACGAACATCTCGTTCTTCTACCCGGAGAAGGAGAAGGGCGCCGCGCTCGGCATCAACGCGGCCGGCGGCAACCTCGGCGTCGCGGTGGTCCAGCTGCTGGTGCCGATCGTGGTCGTGGCGGGAGCCGGACTGACCCTGAACCGGGCCGGCCTGATGTGGATCCCGCTGATCCTGCTGGCCGCCTTCTGGGCCTGGAAGTCGATGTCGAACCTGTCGGCCGCGACCTCCTCGTTCCGCGCGTCGGTGCTGGCGGCGAAGCGGCCGCACACCTGGATCATCTCGTTCCTGTACATCGGCACCTTCGGCTCGTTCATCGGGTTCGGCGCCGCCTTCCCGCTGCTGATCAAGTCCACGTTCCCCGAGATCACGGTCGCGAACATCGCGTTCCTGGGTGCGCTGGTCGGCTCGGTGGCGCGGCCGTTCGGCGGCAAGCTGGCCGACCGGCTCGGCGGTGCGCGGGTGACGGTCTGCGCGTTCGTGGTGATGGGTCTCGGCATCCTGGCCGCGATCGTGTCGCTGAACGCGGGCAGCTTCACCGCGTTCCTGATCAGCTTCCTGTTCCTGTTCGTCGCCAGCGGCGCCGGCAACGGGTCGACGTACCGGATGATCCCCGCGGTGTTCCGGCTGACCACGCCGAACGACCCGGGCCTGGCCCGGCGGGAGGCGGCGGCCTGCATCGGGATCGCGTCCGCGGTCGGCGCGTACGGCGGCTTCCTGGTCCCGCGCGGGTTCGCGATGTCGACGAGCAACTTCGGGTCGCTGGTCCCCGCGCTCTACGTGTTCTGCGGCTTCTACGTGGTGTGCCTCGCGGTGACGTACTTCTGCTACCTCCGCAAGGGCAGCGCGCTCAGCGAGGAGCGCGTGTGACCGCTACCCACTGTCCGTACTGCGCCCTGCAGTGCGCCACCACGCTGCACCCGGCTGCCCGGCCGGGTGCCGTGGAGGTGCGGCCGCGGGAGTTCCCGACCAATCGAGGCGGGTTGTGCCGTAAGGGCTGGACGGCTCCCGAGGTACTGACGGTGCCGGACCGGCTCACCGTCCCGCTCGTCCGCAACGCTGCGGGCGAGCTCGAGGAGACGAGCTGGGACGCCGCGCTGGACTTCGTGGCGGACCGGGTCACCGCGTTGCAGGCCGCGCACGGCCGGGACGCGGTCGCGGTGTTCGGCGGCGGTGGGCTGACGAACGAGAAGGCGTACGCGCTCGGCAAGTTCGCCCGGGTCGCGCTGAAGACCGCCAACGTGGACTACAACGGCCGGTTCTGCATGTCGTCGGCGGCCGCGGCGACGAACCGGGCGTTCGGGATCGACCGCGGGCTGCCGTTCCCGCTGGCCGATCTGGGCGGTGCCGGAGCCGTGCTGCTGGTCGGCAGCAACATCGCGGAAACCATGCCGCCGGCGGTCGCGCATCTGCAGGGCGCACGGGACGCGGGTGGACTTCTGGTCGTCGACCCGCGTCGCTCGGCGACCGCCGGGCTGACCGAGGAAAACGCTGGAATTCACCTCCAGGCGACGCCTGGGACCGATCTGGCGCTGGTCCTCGCGCTCACCCACGTCGTACTGCAGGAAGGCCTCGCGGACACCGCATTCCTGGGCGAACGGGTCGACGACCCCGACTTGCTGATTCGTTCGACGGCTTCCTGGTGGCCGGAGCGGGCGGAGCGGGTAACTGGTGTGCCCGCCGCCACGATCCGGCAGGCCGCGCGGGTTCTGGCAGCGGCCGCTCCGGTGCACGATGGCGCCGGGGCGTACATCCTGACGGGTCGTGGGGCGGAGCAGCACAGCAAAGGCACCGACACCGTCACTGCATGTATCAACCTCGCATTGGCGCTCGGTCTGCCCGGGCGGCTGGGCAGCGGATACGGGTGCATCACGGGGCAAGGTAACGGGCAGGGCGGACGGGAGCACGGACAGAAGGCGGATCAGCTACCTGGTTATCGGAGCATCGAGGACCCAGCAGCGCGTGAGTATGTTGCGGACGTTTGGGGTGTCGACCCGGAGGAGTTGCCGCGGTCGGGGAAGAGCGCGGTGGAGTTGATCGACTCGCTCGGTACGGCGGGCGGGCCGAAGGCGTTGTTCGTGCACGGCAGCAACCTGCTGGTGTCGGCGCCGAACCTTGCCTCGGTGCGGGAGCGCCTGGCCGCGTTGGACCTGCTGGTGGTTGCCGACGTGGTGCCTTCCGAGACGGCGTTGCTGGCGGACGTCGTCTTCCCCGTAACGCAGTGGGCCGAGGAGGAGGGGACGATGACGTCCCTCGAAGGCCGGGTACTGCGGAGGCGTGCCGCGGTGAGCGCTCCGGGTGAGGTGCGGAGCGATCTCGCGGTGTTCGCCGGGATCGCCGAACGGCTCGGCGTACCGGGGTTCTCGACCGATCCGGCCGAGGTGTTCGAGGAGCTCCGGCGCGCGAGTGCCGGCGGAAAAGCGGACTATTCCGGGATTTCCTGGGCGCGGCTGGACGCGGGCGAGGCGTTGTTCTGGCCGGTGCCGGACGACGCGCATCCGGGGACGCCGCGGCTGTTCGCCGACGGTTTCCCGACGGCCGACGGCAAGGCGCACGTCGTACCGGTCGACCACCGGCCGGTGGCGGACGACCTCAACACCGGCGCGCCGCTGTATCTGGTGACCGGGCGGCTGCTGCAGCACTACCAGAGCGGTGCGCAAACGCGGCGTGTTCCCGAGCTGGCGGAGGCCGAGCCGGAGGTGTACGCCGAGATCCACCCGCGCGTCGCCGCGCAGCTGGGCATCGGCGACGGGCGTCCGGTGCGGTTGCGGACCGCGCGCGGGTCGATGGTGCTGCCGGCCCGGATCACCGCCGACGTCCGGCCGGACACCGTTTTCGTACCGTTCCACTTCGGCGGCGCCGAGGCGGTCAACGAGCTGACGAACGACGCGCTCGACCCGGTGTCCCGGATGCCCGAATTCAAGGCGTGTGCCGTCGACGTCACCGCCGCCGCGCTGGGAGCGACGGGAGTGCCGGCATGAGAGTGGTGATCATCGGCGGCGGCATGGCGGGCCGCCGGCTGGCGGAAATGCTGGGAAATCAGCCTTCGTACGACGTGACGCTGCTGGGCGACGAGCCGTCGTACAACCGCGGCCGGCTGACCGAGTACGTCGCCGGCCGCGCAGAAGTTGCGTCGGGCAACGAAGCGGTCCAGGCCGCGGTCGCGGTGGACCGGGCGCGACAGGTGGTGACGGACGCCGCGGGTCGCGAGTATGCGTACGACCGCTTGGTGTTCGCGACCGGCGCGGTGCCGGTGGTGCCCGCCGGCGTCCGGGGCGGGCAGGTGCTGAGGTCCCTCGACGACGCCCGCGCGGTGGTCGCGGGCGCCGGCCAGGCGCGCCGCGCCGTGGTGCTCGGCGGCGGGGTCCTGGGCGTCGAGACGGCGTGCGCGCTGCGGGAGCGCGGCGTCGCGGTCACCCTGGTGCACGACGGGGAAACCCTGCTGGACAAGACGATCCGGCCCTCCGCGGGCCGTCGGGTCACGCGCGCGGTGCGCGAGCTCGGGATCGAAGTACTCCTCAACACCAAGCTCCACAGCACCGAGCTGAAGGACGGCCGCTTCCGCGCGCTGCGGCTGCAGAACGGCCGCCAGGTGTTCGGCGAGCTGCTGGTCGTAGCCTGCGGCGTCAAGCCGCGGACCGAGCTCGCGGCCGGGCTGACCGTGCGGAACGGCATCGTGGTCGACCGGGCGCTGACCAGCCCCGACGACCCGCGGGTGCACGCGATCGGCGACTGCGCGGAGGTGGACGGCCGGGTGACCGGCACCGTCGATTCCGCGTGGGCCCATGCCGAGGCGCTGGCGCAGTACCTGATCGGAGGCACCGCCGAGCTGCCCGACCACGAGGTCGTGCGGGTGACGGCGGGTGGCCTGGACGTCCTGGTGCTGGGGGACAAGGACGAGACCGGCGAGGTCGTCCGGCTCGAGGACGGCACGCGGTACGTGCGGGCCGTGCTGCGGGACGGCGTGGTGCGGTCGGCGGTGGCGGTGGGTGCGCCGGAGGTCGCCGCGGAGCTGGTGTTGCTGGCGGACCGGGGGACGCCGGTGGTCGCGGACGGGTTGCTGGGCGAGCCGTCCGACGTACCGACGACGAAGAAGGTGGCGACCGTGTGCAGGTGCAACGGCGTCACCAGGGCCGCGATCGAGGCGGCCTGGCGTGGAGGTGCCGACAGTGTCGCCGGCATCGCCGCCACGACGCGCGCGACGACCGGGTGCGGCAGTTGCACCGGTGCCGTCGGCGCACTGCTCGACCGCTTCCGGCGCGGCGAGACCGAACCAGTCCCGAGCAGGAGGGCGACGATGGCAGAGCTCAACAAGGCCAAGCACGTGGTGGTGGTCGGCGGTGGCATGGTCGCGCACCGCCTGGTCGAGGCGCTCCGGCAGCGCGACACCGACATCAGCTACCGGATCACGGTGTTCGCCGAGGAGCCGCGGCTCCCGTACGACCGGGTCGCGCTGACCAGCTACTTCTCCGGCCGCGACCCCCACGACCTCTCACTCGGCGAGCCCGAGCTCTGGGACGACCCCGCGGTGAACCTCCGCAAGGGCGTGCAGATCACCGCGATCGACCCCACGGCCAAGACCGTCACGACCGCGCGCGGCGAGCAGGTCGGGTACGACGAGCTGATTCTGGCGACCGGCTCCGCGGCCTTCGTGCCGCCGATCAAGAACAACGACGCCCAGGGCTGCTTCGTCTACCGGACGATCGACGACGTCGCCGCGCTCCGGGTGTACGTCGAGCGGCTGAAGTCCGAGGGCAAGCAGGTCAACGGTGTCGTCGTCGGCGGCGGCCTGCTCGGCCTGGAGGCGGCCGGCGCGCTGCGGGCGCTGGGCGCCGGGACGAAGGTCGTCGAGTTCGCGCCGCGGCTGATGCCGCTGCAGGTCGACGAGGGCGGCGGCGCCGCGCTGTCCAGGCTGATCGAGGGCCTGGACGTCGAGGTGCTGACCGCGACCCAGTGCCAGCGCGTGAAGCTCACCTCGCAAGGCGCGGCGCGCGCGATGGCCGTTGCCGACGGCCCCGACCTGCCCGCCGACGTGGTGGTCTTCGCGACCGGTGTCCGGCCGCGCGACGAGCTCGGCCGCGCGGCCGGCCTGGAGATCGGCGAGCGCGGCGGCGTCGTGGTCGACGAGGCCTGCCGTACGTCGGTGCCGGGCGTCTGGGCGATCGGCGAGGTCGCCTGTATCGAAGGGCGCGTGTGGGGCCTGATCGCCCCCGGCTACACGATGGCCGAGATCGTCGCGGACCGGCTGCTCGGCGGCGAGGCGACGTTCCCGGGTGCGGACACCTCGACGAAGCTGAAGCTGCTCGGGGTCGACGTCGCGAGCTTCGGCGACGCGTTCGGCGCCACCGAGGGTGCGCTGGACATCGTGTACGCCGACCCGGTGGCCGGTGTCTACAAGAAGCTCGTGCTGTCCGACGACGCCCGCACCCTGCTCGGCGGCATCCTGGTCGGCGACGCGTCGGCGTACTCCGGTCTGCGCCCGATGGTCGGCCGCGAACTCGGCGCCGACCCGGCCGCGTTCCTGCTGCCCGAAGGCGCCGGCCCGGTCCAGCTCGAGCTGCCGGACGACGCGCCGGTGTGCTCGTGCAACAACGTCTCGGCGGGCACGATCCGGTGCGCCGTCCGCGACGAGGGCTGCACCGACATCAAGTCGGTGTGCGGGAAGACCAAGGCCGGGACGTCCTGCGGATCCTGCCTGCCGATCGTGAAGAACCTGATGAACACCGAGCTCACCAAGGCGGGCGTCGAGGTCAGCAAGGCCCTGTGCGAGCACTTCGCGCTGTCGCGGGCGGAGCTGTTCGACGTCGTCCGGGTCACCGAGCTGCGGACGTTCAGCGAGATCGTCGAGCGGCACGGCACCGGCCGCGGCTGCGACATCTGCAAGCCCGTCGTGGCGTCGATCCTGGCGAGCATCGACCCGGCCGGTCACGTCCTGGAGGGCGAGCGCGCGACGCTGCAGGACACCAACGACCACGTGATGGCCAACATGCAGAAGGACGGCACGTACTCCGTCGTCCCGCGGATCCCCGGTGGTGAGATCACGCCGGAGGGGCTGATCACGATCGGCGAGGTGGCGCGCGACTTCGGGCTCTACACGAAGATCACCGGCGGGCAGCGCGTCGACCTGTTCGGAGCGCGGATCGAGCAGCTGCCGGCGATCTGGAAGCGGCTGGTCGACGCCGGCTTCGAGTCCGGGCACGCGTACGGCAAGGCGCTGCGCACCGTGAAGTCGTGCGTCGGGTCGACCTGGTGCCGGTACGGCGTCCAGGACTCGGTCGGGATGGCGATCGCGCTGGAGCTGCGGTACCGCGGGCTGCGCTCGCCGCACAAGCTCAAGCTCGGAGTCTCCGGGTGTGCCCGCGAGTGCGCGGAGGCGCGCGGCAAGGACGTCGGCGTGATCGCCACCGAGAAGGGCTGGAACCTGTACGTCGGCGGCAACGGCGGCATGACGCCGCGGCACGCCGAGCTGCTCGCGTCCGACCTGTCGGACGAGGAGCTGTTCCGGGCGATCGACCGGTTCCTCATGTACTACATCCGCACCGGCGACCGCCTGCAGCGCACGTCGGTGTGGGTGCGGGAGATCGGTCTGGACCAGGTGCGGGACGTCGTCCTCAACGACAGCCTCGGCATCGCCGCCGACCTGGATGCCGCGATGGCCAAGCACGTGGACGCGTACGTCGACGAATGGCGAGCGACGCTCGACGATCCCGACAAGCTGGCCCGGTTCGTGTCGTTCGTGAACGCGCCGGACCAGCCCGACGCCGACCTGCGGTACGTGGTCGAGCGCAACCAGCCGCGCCCGGCCACGCCGGCCGAGCGCGGACAGCTGGAGCCGGTGCTGCTGGCCGGCCCTCGATTGGAGGTACGCCGATGAGCGTCGCGACCGTTGGAGTCTGCGCCCTGGAGGCGCTGTTGCCGGAGCGGGGTGTCGCCGCGTTGCTCGGGGACACGCAGATCGCGTTGTTCCGCACCCACGAGGGCGAAGTGTTCGCCATCGGCAACCAGGACCCGTTCAGCGGGGCGAACGTGATGTCGCGGGGCATCGTCGGCAGCCGCGGCGACGTACCGACGGTGGCGTCGCCGATGTTCAAGCAGGTCTTCGACCTGCGCACCGGGGTGTGCCTGGACGATCCCGAGGTGTCGCTGCCGGTGTACCCGGTGACCGTGGTCGACGGACAGGTCGTGGTGGGATCAGGTGACGACTAGGACCGGGCCGCTGAGCGGCTGCACGATCGCGATCACCGCGCACCGTCGCGCGGAGGACCTGATCGCGTCGTTCGAGCGGCGCGGCGCGAAGGTACTGCACGCGCCGACGCTGCAGATCGTGCCGGTCGCCGACGACCACGCCCTGATCGAGGCCACCCGGCGGGTGATCGCGAACCCGCCGGACGACGTGGTGGTGACGACCGCGGTCGGGTTCCGCGGCTGGATCGAGGCGGCCGACACCGCCGGGCTCGCGGCGGAGCTGCTGGGCACGCTGGAGCAGTCGCGGATCCTCGCCCGCGGCCCGAAGGCGCGCGGCGCGATCCGCGCGGCCGGGCTGGTCGAGCACTGGTCGGCGCGCTCCGAGACCACGGCCGAGGTGGTCGACTGGCTGCGCGCGCAGGGCGTGTCCGGCCGGAAGATCGTCGTACAGCTGCACGGGTTGTCGGATCCCGCGCTGCAGGACGCGCTGCGGTCCGTGGGCGCGTCGGTGCGCGGGCTGGAGGTGTATCGGTGGGGTCCGGCGCCGGATCCGGCGCTCGTGGAGCGGATGGTCTCGCAGGTGTGCGCGGGGACGGTGGACGCGGTCGTGCACACGTCGGCGCCGGGTGCGCAGGCGATGCTCGACGCGGCGGCGTTGACCGGGCAGTACGACGAACTGGTGTCGTCGTTGCGGACCGGGCGGGTGCTGAACGCCTGCGTCGGGCCGGTGACGGCGGGGCCCTTCGTGACGCTGGGGATGGAGCCGCTGGTGCCGGACCGGTACCGGCTGGGCGCCTTGATCCGGAGCGTGACGGACCGGCTCACCGACGACAACGCGCGCTCGATCGAGACGTCGTACGGCCAACTGGTGATCCGCGGCGGCGCGGCCGTGCTGGACGGCGTCGTACTGCCGTTGGGCCCTGGGCCGCGTGCCGTCCTGGCCGCGCTGGTCGCTGCGGGCGGCGACGTGGTGTCCCGCCCGGAGTTGCTCGCGGTACTGCCCGGCGCCGAGGACGTCCACGCGGTCGAGGTCACCGTCAACCGCCTCCGCACTGCGGTCGGTCGTCCGGAGTTGGTGCGCACCGTCGTACGTCGTGGCTACCGTCTCGCCGTCGAACCCGCCGGAGTCGCCTCATGACCGATCTCGTCGCAGTAGCCCACGGCACCGCGGACCCGGCGGGACTCCGGGTGGTCCACGAGCTCGTCCGTGAGATGGCGCGCCGACGGCCCGGCCTCCCGATGTCACTCGGCTTCGTCGACCTCAACCTGCCGGATCTACCCTCACTCGCCCACCGCATCGCCACCGACGCCGACGACGCCGTCATGGTCCCCCTCCTGCTCAGCGCCGGCTACCACGTGTACGTCGACATCGCCGCCGAAGCCGCGCGCTACCCGGGCCGGGTCCGGGCGGCCGCTGCACTGGGGCCCGACCCGATCCTCGTGGAGATCCTGGCGGACCGGCTTGGGGACCTGTCCCGTGTGGACACCGTCGTCCTGGCCGCCGCCGGTTCCTCGGATCCGCGCGCGCTGGCCGACTGCGAGACCACCGCGGACCTGCTGTCCGACCGGATCGGTCGCCCGGTCCAGGTCGGCTACCTGTCCGGTGCCGGCACCCGCCTCCCCGCCGTACTGGCCGCGGCTTCGGGCCGAGTCGCCGTGGCGACGTACCTCCTTGCCCCCGGCTTCTTCGCCAACCACACCCGCCGCCTCGCCGGGCCGCACCCCGTCTCCCCGCCGCTGGGCCCTGACCCCCGGCTCGCCACCCTGGCCCTCCAGCGCTACGACGCCGCGGTCCGCAGCCTGCCGGTGCTGGTGGCCTGAGCTACGGCTGCGTGCCGAAGGTTCGGGAGCGGAGGGGCGAACGCCAGGCCAGTACGGCGCTGGTCAGGACCGCGACGGACATCACGGCGTAGGCAGGGCGGGCGCCGGCGGATTCAGCGAGCGCGCCGGCGATGAGAGCGCCGAGCGGTGTCCCGCCCCAGGCGACCATCCGCGCGGTGGTGTTGACGCGGGCCTGGAGATCGAGCGGCGTGACGAGTTGGCGCGCCGCGATGCCGTTGATGATGGTCAGCGTGTTGGTGAAGCTCCAGAGCAACAGCGGTATGGTTGCCCAGGGCAAGCTTGGTGCGATGGCGGTCAGCAGCAGCGCGACGGGGTTGATCGTCAGCGCGGCGATGCTGATCCAGCCGAGCGGCCAGCGGGCGGTCAGTCTCGGTAGGGCAAGAGCTGCGAAGAAGGCGCCGGCGGCCACGATCGCGAAGAGGAAGCCGACGCCGCGGCCATCCTCGGAGAGCCCCAGGTCCTGGACGGCGAAGACGACCAGGAGCGCGCTCACCGCGCCGCCGGTGAGCGAGTTGCCGACGCCGAGCAGAGTGAGGGAGCGGACGACAGGTTGCTGCCACACGAAGGCCAGGCCTGCCTTGATGTCGGTACGCAACGTCTGGCGTTCACGCTTCGGGCCGCCGGCGTCGAAGGACCGGCCGATCAACGCCAGCAAGGCACCGGCCACGACGTACGCGCCCGCGTCGAAGGACAGGGCCTGCGCAGCGCCGACCAGCGCGACGAGGAGGCCGCCGAGGACCGGACCGCCGAGGCCGGCCAACGTCGTCACCATCCAGACCATGCTGTTGGCCGGAACCACGCGGTCGGTGCCGACGAGGGCAGGGAGGGCTCCGAACGCGCCGGCGTCGAACCACACGAAACTGGTGGCCACGACGGCGGCGACGCCAACCGCGTGCGGCGCCGTCAGCTCGCCCAGCCAGGATGCGACGGGCACGCTGAGGAGCGCCGCCGCCGAGGCGGCCTGGCAGGCGAGCATCAGCGGGCGGCGGGGAAGACGGTCCGCCATCGCGCCGGCAATCAGGCCGAACAGCAGGTAGGGCACGACCTGGACCGCGGTGACCAGCGACGTCAGCATCGGCGACGAGGTCACCTGGAAGACCAGCAGCGGCAGGGCGACCGCGGTGATCGCCGAGCCGATCACCGCGACCGTCCGTGCCAGGAGGAACAGGACGAAGGCCCGGTCGCGAAGAAGCGGAGTCTCCTCGGCAGTACTGGTCACGTCAGCTCTTCGGGTGTAGGCCATCGGCAATGGTGGCGACGCCTTCGACGGAGGCGAGCGTGCCGGGGGCGAAGGTGGTGTTCCGTACGGCGACGAGCCGGCCGCTGCGGACGGCCGGCGTACTGGCGAACGTCTTGGTCAGGTACTGGACGGTCTGCTGCTGATGCGCGTCGTCCTGGACAGCGAACACGAACGCCTCCGGGTTGCGCTCCAGGACCACCTCGGCGTTCACCTCGGCGGCGTAGAAGTCGGCGAACCGCTGCTCGGTCGCCGCGAACACGTTCTGCCCGCCGCCGAGCCGGAGCATGTCGACCTCGATCGCCGCGCCGATCGCGTAGAGCTTGCCGCCCTCGAAGTACACCTGGGCCGTCTTCACCGGCGGCCGGCCCGCGATCCGCTCGGTGATCGCCGCCAGTTCGCCGCGCGCCTTCCGCTCCAGTTCGGCCGCTTGCTGCGGCCGGCCGAGCACCTTGCCCAGCGTCCGCAGATCCGAGAACGCGTCCTCGACGGTGCCGGTCGACCGTCGCTCACGGCAGCCGGCTGTCGCGACGTACGGCGTCGCGCCCGCCTTGACCAGCTCGTCCTTGCCCGCGAACCCCTGCTCGGTGTTGAACTCGTACTCCGAGCTGCTGTAGACGAAGTCCGGCTGCTGCGCGACCAGGATCTCCTTGCTGGGCGGGGTTTTCGCGCCGAGGGACCGGATCTTCCGGAGCTGGTCGGCGAGCTCGGGGTCGGGTTTCGACACGCCGTCCTGCGCCTGCGCGACGATCCGGTCCTGTACGCCGAGCCGGACGAGGATCTCGGTCAGGCCCGGGTACAGGCTGACGATCCGCTGCGGCTCCTTCGCGATCGTGTAGGTCTTCCCGCAGTTGGTGATGGTCATCGGGTACTGCGATGCCGTGGCCGAGGTGTCCGTGCTCGTCTCAGGGGCGGCCGTGACGGTGCCGCAGCCAACCAGTGACACTGCGGTCAACGGTAGAACGGCCAGAGCTGGGCGGAGCTTCATGCGGTGGATTCCTTTGCGGGTGTTGGAGCGGTCGGGGAGTGGTCCAGGGCCAGCAACAGGCGCCCTGTCCGGGGATGGACGAGTACGTCGCAGGTGATGCCGTAGACCTCGCGCACGCGCTCCGGCGTCAGCACTTCCTCCGGCGAGCCGACGGCCACCAGTTGGCCCTGCTGGAGGAGTGCCAGCCGGTCGCAGTACGCGGCGGCCAAGGTGAGGTCGTGCAGCGCGACCACTGCCGTCACGCCGAGGCGACGTACCAGACTGAGGAGTTCCAGCTGGTGCGCGATGTCCAGGTGGTTGGTGGGCTCGTCGAGCAGCAGGACCTTGGGCTGTTGCGCCAGTGCTCGCGCGAGCAGTACCCGCTGGCGTTCTCCGCCGGACAGCGTCGGCACCATCCGGTCCTCGAGGTGGGCGGCGTCCACGCGTGCGAGACAGTCGCGGGCCAGCGCCACGTCGTCGGCAGCGCTGCGGCGGCCGAGCGAGTTGTGCGGGATCCTGCCGAGCAGCACGAGATCGAGCACGCTCAGCTCGATGTCGGTCGCGTGGTCCTGGGTCAGTACGGCGCACTGCCGCGCGACGTCGCGCGTGCTGGACCGCCATACGTCCAGCTCGCCCAGGTGCACCGCGCCGCTGTCCGGCCGGATGGCGCGGAAGACCGTGCGCAGCAACGTGGACTTGCCGGAGCCGTTCGGGCCGAGCAGGCCGAGGACTTCGCCGGACCGGACCGCGAGGTCCACCCCGCCCAGCACCGGCTGCCCGGCGAGCCGCACCGCGACCCGGCGTACGTCGACCTTCATTGCAGGCCTCCGGCGGATCGGCGGCGCAGCAGCCAGAGGAAGAACGGAGCGCCGATCGCGGCGGTGACGATTCCGATCGGCAGCTCCTGCGGGGCGGCCGCGGTGCGGGCGACGACATCGACCGCGACCAGGAAGATCGCACCGCCCAAGGTCACGACCGGGATCAGCCGGCGATGGTCAGCGCCGATCGCCAGACGGCAGATGTGCGGGACGACCATGCCGACGAAACCGATGCCGCCACTGACCGCGACCACCGCGCCGGTGAGCAGGGAGGTCGCGATCAGCATCTCGATCCGGAACCGGGAGACGTCCACGCCGAGCGAGGTCGCGGTCTCGTCGCCGGTCATCACCGCGTTCAGCGGGCCCACCCGCAGCAGCGCGTGCACGACGCAGGCGAGCACGATCAGCACCGGGATCGCGAGCATCTGCCAGGTCGCGGACGACACGCTGCCGAGCAGGAAGAAGACGAGACCGGGCAACTTGCCGTGCTCGGCGGTGACCGTGATCCAGCTCGTTGCGGCGCTGAAGAGGTACGACAGCGCGACGCCGGCGAGCACCAGCCGCAGCGACTCGACACGGCCGCCGCGCTGGGCCAGAACGAAGACGAGGACGGCGGCGACCGCTGCTCCGGAGAACGCCGCGCCGGAGACGACCAGTCCCGGTACGACGGCACCCGCGGCGAGCGCCGCCACCGCGCCGAGTGACGCGCCGGACGAGGCGCCCAGCACGAAGGGATCGGCCAGCGGATTCCTGATCACCGCCTGCAGCACGGCGCCCGCGACCGCCAGCGCCGCACCGACGGTTGCCGCGAGCAACGTGCGCGGCAGCCGGAACTCCCAGACGATCTGGTCCTGCGCGAGGCTCCAGGATGCGACGTGCTCACCCGGCGTCAGATGCGCCCAGAGGATCCGGGCCGTGGTCCCGACCGGGACCGGCACCGGGCCGATGCCGGAACTCACGACGACGGCAACCAGCAGGGCGAGGCCGAGACCGGCGAGGATCAGTGGCTGGCGCGCGGATCTGGACCGCGGCGTGCGATCCCGGCCCGCGACGGCAGGGGCGGAGCTTGCTGACATAACAGCAAACGATAACGGTTTTCATTTCTTGTGTCAGCTCGGGAAGTGTGCCGTCGGGCTTCTCCCCCGGCCCTTGGCTGTACCGAAGAACGGGTAGTGGTGCCGCTCCAGCGTGAATCGCGCACCCCCGCAGGCGGAAGCCAGTCCCATCAGCCCGACCTCTACCCGCTCTTCGGTACGCAACCTCCCTGAACGGCTAGGCGACCTGTCGCACGTGGACAACGTCGTACTCGCCGCGGCCGGCTCCTCAGACCACCGAGCCCTGGCCGACTGTCCGTCGCCGCCCTGCTCTACCGCCGCATCGACCGCCCGGTCCACGTCGGCTACCTGTCCGGCGCCGGCGACCGCCTACCCGCAGTACTCAACCGCGTCCCCGGCCGCACCGCAGTAGCCACGTACCTCCTGGCACCCGGCTTCTTCTACAACCGAACCCGCAAACTAGCCGGCCCCCGCCCAGTCACCCCACCCCTGGCTCCCGACCCCCGCGTCGCAGTCCTCGCCCTCCGCCGCTACGAACGAGCCTTGACGGTCGGCCGCCTGCCTGTAACCTCAGGCCATGGGGGACTCGGCGATCGCGGCGTGGGGTGCGGTGCTCGATCGGTCGGTCGAGCAGATCGCGGCGGCCTCCCAGGACGCGCGCACGTTTGACCGGCAGCTGATCGCCCAGGTCTCGGACGTCTGGGACAACAACACGTACTCGTTCGTTGGTTCTGCCATCGATCGTGGTGTTCGCCGGGAGCAGCACGCCGTGGCGGCCCTGGGGTGGCTGGCCGATTTCGGGGGCGAGCGCCGAGCGTGGGTGCTCGAGCAGCTGCGGATATCGGGTCACGACATCGAGTTGCCCGCGGCGTCGTACCCGGAAGATGTATACCGGCGGGACTTTGCAGGACGGGTCCTGTCCCCGCAAGAGCCGCTGACCGCGGACGTCGCAGCCCGGATCCGGAACGACTACGACTTGACGACGGCGGCCGTCCGCGCGCTGACGGTCGAGCGCTCCGGCGCGGGCCTTCGCGGTTCCCTCCAGCTGCAACTGGAGCGTCGGCTCGCGCTCGACGAGTTCGACGGGGCCGGCATCCCGCCGGCGGAACTCGATCTGCGGTTCGACGGCATCACCGACGTATCGTTCGACCTCGACGACTGCCACGGTCTGACCGTCGATCAGGAAGTCGCGCTGACGATCGGACGGAACGGGCTGCTCCGCGCTTCCCGTGGTACCGCCTGGATTCATGATCCGCGCTGGCACCTGTCGAGTGCCGGCCGCGCAGCCGATGCACGGACCTCCGCGGAGATCTGGCGGCCTGACCCGCCGCCCCGGACAGGGCGTCGGCTCGAAGGGGCGGCCCGAGTGGCCGCCGCCGTCCTCCACTGGGCGATGCTGGAGATCCGGATGGTTCGATACCCGCAACACGCACACCGCGCGCCGGTGTATCGCATCGCGCAGGTCCTCGCCGGCGCGGGGTCGGCGATCGTCGCCGCGGGCGCGCGCCGGTGGGGCCGGGAGGCTGCCTTCCGCAGCCTGATCGAGGGGTGGATCGCCGCAGGCGGTGACCAGCTCGCCGGAGTCTTCCGCTACGTACTCCTCGACCTGGCGAAGGACGAGTTCGAGCCGGCCGCGGTACGACGGTTGGCGCGAGCTGACCCCTGATGCCGCGGAGGAGGCCGCGCCACGCACGGCTGAGGCTCCAGGAGAGGCGGTGGTGCTTGTGTACTACTCCGCTTCCCAGGAACCACATCCAGCGTCGGTTGTCATCCAGTCCGCAGTACCCGAGGACGGCCGGTGGGTGCTGCGCGGCTTCGAGACCGAGGACCCGCAACACGTTGCCGTCGAGGTCCGCACGAACCGCATCAGCGTCGAACTGAGGTGAGTTGTCAGCCGCACGCCGCAGGAGCATGGTGGTTGTGTGACGGGCAAGAAGTGGGCTGATGTGGATCCGCGGACGCGGCGGATCGTCGTGGTTCTCGCGGTCGTGGAGGGAGTGCTGAAGTCGGTCGCTCTCGCCGACCTCGCCCGCCGGCCGGCCGCGGAGGTTCGCGGGCCCAAGGCGGTCTGGGCGCTGGTACTCACCCTGACGAACTCCCTCGGCGCCGCACCGGTCATTTACTGGGCCTACGGACGGCGCAGGAGAGCCTGATACCTGAGGCGGTGCGTACCTTGACGGGCTTCAGGAAGTTTCTCCTGACGGACTCCGTCCAACAACCGATCAACACCGAGGGCAACTCCACCGAGTTGTGGCGAATGGCTCCAACCCCCAGACGCGAACCGTGAGGATCGGTCGCGTTTGACAGCCGATCCTCACGACTCGCCGCTGAGATCAGGAGCCATGTGCCACGACTCGGCCCGGGTTGCGTCGGTCGGCCGACCAAGGAATTCCCCTGCGGTGGCGGCCTGTCCCGCTGGGAACCGGCTGATGGCGTGTCAAGGCTTCCCGGTGCGGAGGGCGGCCAGGTCGGCGTGGCAGCGCGCTTCGACCTCAGCCAAGTCCTGGAGGGTTTCGTCGATGTCGCGGCGGCGTTGTTCGAGTTCGGCGCGGCGGGTGGTGATCTGGTCCAGGAGGTAGGTGAGCTGGCCTTCCTCGCCGGGTTCGGCGTCGTACATGTCGACGATCTTGGCGATCTCGTCGAGGGAGAAGCCGAGGCGCTTGCCACGCAGGATCAGGCCCAGGCGGACCTTGTCGCGGGGGTGGTAGACGCGCTGGGTGCCGCGGCGTTCGGGGGTGAGCAGGCCGCGGTCCTCGTAGAACCGGATCGTTCGCAGCGTGACGTCGTACTCGGCGGCGAGCTCGGCGATCGACCAGGTCTCGGGTTGCACCTGGCTATTGTGCATGGGTCCTAGCGTGCTTTACGTTTACGTAAGCGTCAAGCACGAAGGGGTGCCGTCATGTTCGAGTTGTCCGCGGAGCATCAGGAGTTCCGGCGGAGCGTTCGCGACTTCGCGGAGGCCGAGATCGCGCCGCACGCGGCCGAGTGGGACCGCAAGCACTACTTCCCGGTGGAGGTCGTGCGGAAGATGGGGCGGCTCGGGCTGTTCGGGCTGACCGCGCCGGAGGAGTACGGCGGGGCGGGCGGCGACTTCACCAGCCTGTGCGTGGCGATCGAGGAGATCTCCCGCGTCGACCAGTCGATGGGCATCACGCTCGAGGCCGCGGTCGGGCTCGGGATCAACCCGATCCTCACCTTCGGCACCGACGAGCAGAAGGCGACCTGGCTGCCGGATCTGGTCGCGGGCGCCAAGCTCGCCGGGTTCGGGCTGACCGAGCCGGAGTCGGGCTCCGACGCCGGCGCCACCAAGACCCGCGCCGTCCTCGACGGCGGCGAGTGGGTGATCGACGGCTCGAAGCAGTTCATCACCAACTCGGGTTCCAGCATCACAAGTTGCGTGACCGTCACCGCGCGCACCGGCGAGAAGGCCGACGGCAAACCGGAGATCTCCACGATCATCGTCCCGAGCGGTACGCCGGGATTCACCGCGGAGGCGGCGTACGACAAGCTCGGCTGGCACGCCAGCGACACGCACCCGCTGGCGTTCGTGAACTGCCGCGTCCCGGAGGGCAACCTGCTCGGCGAACGCGGCAAGGGGTTCGCGCAGTTCCTCGCGACGCTCGACGACGGCCGGGTGGCGATCGCGGCGGTCGCGCTCGGCTGCATCCGCGCGTGCCTGGAGATGTCCGTGCAGTACGCCGGGGAGCGGCAGACGTTCGGCGTACCGATCGGCCGCAAGCAGGGAGTGGCGTTCCAGATCGCCGACCTGAAGGTGATGGCCGACGCGGCCGAGCTGCTCGTCTACCGGGCCGCGGCGCTGAAGGACGCCGGAGCGCCGATGCAGGAGTTCAAGCAGGCCGCGTCGGTGGCCAAGCTGTACGCGACCGAGTCCGCGGTGACCGCGACCCGGATCGCCACCCAGGTGTTCGGCGGCTACGGCTTCATGGAGGAGTACCCGGTCACCCGCTTCTACCGCGACGCGAAGATCCTCGAGATCGGCGAGGGTACGTCGGAGGTGCAGCGGATGCTGATCGCCCGGTCGCTGGGCCTCCCAGTGGAATGATGGCTGCATGACCCACGATCACTGGACCGAGGTCAAGGTCGCCCGCGAGGCGACCCTGGCGCCGCCGGAGAAGGCCGCGGCCAAGCTGGCGAGTCAGAACAAGTTGTACGTCCGCGACCGGATCGCGCTGCTCGTCGACGAGGGCAGCTTCGTCGAGGACGCCCAGCTCGCGAACGCGCTGAACCCCGGCCTGCCCGCCGACGGCGTGGTCACCGGCCGCGCGCTCGTCGACGGCCGGCCCGCGCTGATCGTCGCCAACGACCCGACCGTCAAGGCCGGCTCGTGGGGCGCCCGGACCGTGGAGAAGATCGTCCGGGTCACCGAAGTCGCGCTCCGCGACGAGTTGCCGGTGTTCTGGCTGATCGACTCGGCGGGTGCCCGGATCACCGACCAGGTCGAGCTGTTCCCGGGCCGTCGCGGCGCCGGGCGGATCTTCCACAACCAGGTCGCGCTGTCCGGCAAGGTGCCGCAGATCTGCTGCCTGTTCGGCCCGTCCGCGGCCGGAGGCGCCTATATCCCGGCGTTCTGCGACATCGTGATCATGGTCGACGGCAACGCCTCGATGTACCTCGGCTCGCCCCGGATGGCCGAGATGGTCGTCGGCGAGAAGGTCACGCTGGAGGAGATGGGCGGCGCCCGGATGCACACCAGCGTCTCCGGGTGCGGGGACCTGCTGGCGTCCGACGACACCGAGGCGATCGAGCTCGCCAAGCAGTACTTCTCCTACCTGCCGGGTTCCTGGCGTTCGCGACCGCCGTCGTACGACGCCTCGGAGCCGGCGCGCGACTTCACCCGGGACCTGGTGCCGGCCGAGGAGAGCGTCGGGTTCGACATCCACGACGTGATCGACGCGCTCGTGGACGCGGACACCTTCTTCGAGGTCAAACCTGCGTACGCGCCGGAACTCGTGGTCGGGTTCGGGCTGCTCGCCGGGCAGGTGGTCGGGCTCGTCGCGAACCAGCCGGCCGTGAAGGGCGGCGTGCTGTTCGTCGATTCGGCGGACAAGGCGGCGCGGTTCATCTGGCTGTGCGACGCGTTCAACGTGCCGCTGGTGTACCTGTGCGACGTACCGGGGTTCATGATCGGCAGCGAGGTCGAGCGCGCCGGGATCATCCGGCACGGCGCGAAGATGATCACCGCGGTGTCCGAGGCGACCGTGCCGACGGTGTCGGTGATCGTCCGGAAGGCGTACGGCGCGGGGCTCTACGCGATGTGCGGACCGGGTTTCTCGCCGGACGCGTGTGTGGCGCTGCCGACCGCGAAGATCGCGGTGATGGGGCCGGAGGCGGCGATCAACGCCGTGTACTACAACAAGATCCAGGAGATCGCCGACGAGGGCGAGCGGGTCGAGTACGTCGCCCGGCTGCGCGAGGAGTACGAGACCGACATCGACATCCTCCGGCTGGCAGCCGACCTGGTCATCGACGCGATCGTCGAGCCGGAGAACCTGCGCGCCGACCTGATCGCCCGGCTCGCCGCCGCGCAGTCCAAGGACCGGACGTTCTCGCACCGCCGGCACGGCATCCCGCCCGTGTAGATAGTCTCAACCCGTGAATGCAAACGATTTCGCGCGCAAGGTCCGATCGCGGGAGAAGCTGGTCGGGTACTGGATCACGCTGGACGCACCGCCGGCCGCCGAGCGGATCGCCCGGCTCGGGTACGACTACGTGGTGCTCGACGGGCAGCACGGCCTGATCGGGTACCAGGGCCTGCTGACCGGGCTGCTGGCGATCGACGCCGGCGCCGCGATCGGCCCGCGCCCGACGGTCGGCATGGTGCGCGTCGAGGCGAACGATCCGACCCCGATCGGGCGCGCGCTGGACGCCGGCGCCACCGGGGTGATCGTGCCGCTGGTCGACAGCGCGGACGACGTCCGGCGGGCCGTGCAGGCGGCGAAGTACCCGCCGGTCGGGGCGCGGTCGTTCGGCCCGATGCGGGCGGCGTTGCGGATCGGCCCGGCGCCGGCGGACAGCAACGACGCGACCGTCGTACTCGCGATGATCGAGACGCCGCTCGGCCTGAAGAACGTGGCGGAGATCTGCGCGACGCCCGGTCTGGACGGCGTGTACGTCGGCCCGTCGGATCTGAGCCTCGCGCTCGGTGCCAAGTTCCCGCACGACCCGGATCTCGAGGGGCCGTTCGAGGAAGCCGTCGAGCTGATCGCGCGGACCGCGCAGGACGCGGGGATCGCCGCGGGCATCCACACCTTCGACGGTGAGTCCGCGAAGCTCCGGCTCGACCAGGGCTACAGCTTCGCGACGGTCGCCTCCGACGTCGCGCACCTCGAGGCGGTCGCCGCCGCGCACCTCGGCGTGGCCCGCTCCTAGAACACCCCGGCGAACGGATCCTCGAGCTCGTTCCAGTCGAGGCTGTTGAGCTCTGACTCGGTCAGCAGGCAGGCGTCGAGGACGGCCTGCAGGCGGGCCGGGTCGAGGCCCATGCCGGTCGCGACCACGGTGCACTCGGCGAGATGCTCGGTCTCCGACCACTCGCCGAGGGTGCCGAGCGACGCGCTGTAGCCCGCGGACTCCCAGCGGACGCGCTGCGTCGGGCGGTTCGCGAGCCAGACGACGCCGCGGCTGCGGACAACACCGTCCACGATGTCCTCGAGCGCGTCGTTCAGCCGGGCGGGGTGCAACGGCCGCGTCGATCGCCACAGCACGGTGGTGACCCCGTCACCGCTCGGCTGCACCCGATCCTCAGCCGCCAGTTCGCCCGCCCACGCCTCGGCCGCGTCGAAGTCGAACCGCCCGGTCCGCGCAACGGGCCCGTCCGGTACGCCGGCAACATCCGCGGCCACCACCGAGGTCCGCGGGTTCAAGTGCACCAGCAGGTGCTCCAGCCGCTCCACCGCCGTACTGCGATGCGCATTGGCCAGCACGCACACATCGGCGTACTCGATCTGGCGTGCGGTCAGCTCCGCGACGTTGCGCCGATCCGGGAGGCCCAGCGCCAGGCCGCGCTCCGCAAGCAGCTCGTCGCCGGACAGTTGCGCGACCAGCAGTACGGCGTCGACGACGCAGGTGACGGTGTCGACGGCGATCTCCGGGAGCGTGGACACCAGCGTCGCGGCGAGCGGCCGCGCCTCCATCGCGGGCGGTGCGGCGAGCACGATGTGGTCCCAGTGGCCGCGCGCGACCAGCGTCTCCAGCAACGGCACCAGCGATTCGATCAGCTGGCAGGCGCCGCAGTCGTCGCCGACGGTGAACTCGCCCGCGTCGATCGGGCCGGACGCGTCCTGCACCCGCCAGGTCAGCACGTCGCGACCGGGCAGCTCCTCCTGACCGACCACGACGACCACGGTGGCGGCGTCCGTCATCGCCTCCAGCACCGGCTCGCGCAGCGTCGTGGACAGCCCCACCATCAAGGACAACGGGGTTTTCGCTCGGGCGGTCATGCTCCGAGTATATGAAAACGGTTTTCATCAGTCTAGTCTTCGGGACCGGCCGAATTCGGAGGTGTGGGCGCCGATCGTCTGATAGGCAAGGGACATGGCGATCGAGATCGGGAAGTTCGCGGGTGCGTGGGACGAGCTGCTAGAGCTCCTGGACATGGCGTTCTCGTCGCCGTGGACCGAGGAGCAATACGAGGCCGAGCGGCGGGTCTGGGAGCAGGACCGGTCGATCGTCGCGTCCGAGGACGGTCAGCTCGTCGGGCACACCGCCGCGTTCTCGCACCTGCTGACGGTGCCGGGCGGGCAGCTGCCGGCCGCCGGCGTGACGATGGTCGGCGTCCGGGCCACGCACCGGCGCCGCGGGATCCTCCGAGACCTGATGCGCACCCAGCTGACCGACGTCCACGAGGCGGGGGAGCCGCTGGCGACGCTGACCGCGAGTGAGCCGGCGATCTACCCGCGGTTCGGGTACGGGCTGGCGTCCGACCACCAGGCGATCGTCGTACCCAAGGAGTCCCGCGCGCTGCGTCCGGTGCCGGGCGTCGACGACGTACGGATCCGGTACGTCGACGCGTCCGACAGCCTGGCCCGCTGCGCCGAGCTGCGGAACCGGCTCGCGCTGGAGCGACCCGGCATGTTCCAGCACGACGAGCGCTGGCAGCAGTACACGATCAGCGCGACCCTCGTGAGCGGCACCGGGAACGCGTCGAAGCTGCGCTGCGTGGTGGCCGAGCGCGACGGTGAACTCACCGGGTTCGCGCACTACCGCACCAAGCGGGCGGAGAAGGGGTACGTCGACGTACAGCGGGTACATGCGGCCGACATCGCGTCGCATGCGGCGCTGTGGCGGTACCTGCTCGAGCCCGACCTGCTCAGCGAGACGCGCTGCGGGATGCTCGCGTCGGACGACCCGCTGCTGGACCTGCTGCTCGACCCGCGGGCGCCGGGAGCGGTCACGCGCGACGGGCTGTGGGTCCGGACGGTCGACGTCGGGCGTGCGCTCGCGGGCCGGACGTACGCGCGGGACCTCGACGTCGTCGTCGAGGTGATCGACGACTTCCTCCCGTGGAACGCGGGCCGCTGGCACCTCACCGGCGGTCCTGACGGCGCCTCTTGTGAGCTCGTGACGCGCGACGCCGACCTGACCATCGACGTCCGCGACCTGGGCGCGGTCTACCTCGGCCGCCCGTCGCTGGAACGCCTCGGCCGCGCCGGTCTGGTCGCCGAGCACACGGCCGGTGCTTTGGCCGCGACCTCGGAAGCGTTTTCCACATCGCGGCTTCCGTTCCTCGACACCGGCTTCTGATCGGCTAACCTGCGCAGATGCAGACGCAGCGTCGGGGTGCGCTCGCGATCGTCGCCGCGTTGTGCGCGGGGATCGTGGTGGCCGGCTTCGTCGTGCTCGCGTCGGCGAGCGGGCCGGTCCGGCCGGTCAGCGAGAGCACGCGGCGGGTCAGCCCGCGGCCGCTGCCGACGGTGACTCCGTCGGCGAGCGCGCCGGAGGCTTCGGGCACGCCTGCGCCGTTCCAGTTGCCGCCGGGCGAGACGCCGCAATGGCTGATGGCGTTGTGGCAGGCGGTGGTCTATCTGGTGATCGCGGCTGTGATCGTGTTCGTCGGCCTGTTGGTCTACCGGATCCTGCGCAAGGTCCGGCTGCCGCAGGTCGAGCCTGCGGAGGCGGACTGGGAGCGCTTGAAGACCGTGCGGCTCGCCGAGGCGGTCGACACCGGTCTCGCGCAGATCGACAGCGGTACGGCGACCGACGCCGTCGTCGCGTGCTGGGTGGCGCTGGAGGCCGCGGCGGCCTCGGCCGGCGTACCGCGGGATCCGTCGGAGACACCCGCCGAGTTCACCGTCCGGGTGCTCGGCGTGGGCGGGATCTCCGAGCCGCAACTGGTCCGCCTCGGTGAGCTGTACCGCGAGGCGCGCTACTCCACGCACGGCTCGACCGAACAGGCCCGCACCGAGGCCCGCGCGGCATTGGTGCTGCTCCGTGACGAGCTCGCCCATGTACGTCCAGCGGAGGCCGGCGCATGACGTCGTACAGCTGGACTCCCTTGGAGGAGAAGCCTCCGCCTGCGGAGGTCAAGAAGAAGCGTCGGCCCAACAAGATGCTGTTGCAGCACCTGGGGCTCGCGGTGCTGGCGAGTTTGTTGCTGGTGGCGGTGTTCGCGGCGGCGGGGATGGCGCCGCGGCCGTTGTGGTTCGTGGTGGCGGCGCTCGCCGTCGGGGTCGTGTCGCTGGCGATCCGGCTGGCGATGCCGCAGGTGGTGGAGACGAGCTGGCCGGGCCGGCACGACGACAACCTGGCCGTGCTGCGCGCCCGGAACAGCGACACCAGGACGCAGTTCCTCGCCACCTGGCTGCAGGAGTCGCATCGCGAACGCCGGGCCGGCGAAGGCTCGCTGACGTTCCAGCGCCGGATCCGCCCGCTGCTGCTGGAGCTCACGACCGACCGCCTCGTGCACCGGCACGGCGTCGACCCCGAGCGCGAGCCGGAGCGGGCCCGCGCGATCACCGGCGAGCAGCTCTGGGCCTTGATCGCCGACGACGACAAACGCACCGCGTCCCTTGACGAGCTCGAGTACGCGATCCACACCATCGAGAACTTGTGAGGGATAGCTGTGGCTGAGGGTGAGTTGACGCTCGGTGAGGTGTCCGCGCTGAGCCGGCAGGTGCTGGAGCGGGTCGGCCAGGCCGTGGTCGGGAAGGGCGAGGCGCTCGAGTTGGTGCTTGCGGGCATCCTGGCCGGCGGGCACGTGCTGCTGGAGGACTACCCGGGCCTGGCGAAGACGTTGGCCGCGCGGTCGTTCGCGCAGGCGCTGGGGCTGGAGTTCCGGCGGGTGCAGTTCACGCCGGACCTGCTGCCGTCGGACGTGACCGGGGCGTTCGTGTACGACCAGAAGGAGTCCGAGTTCGTCTTCCGGCCGGGACCGATCTTCACCGGTCTGCTGCTGGCCGACGAGATCAACCGGACGCCGCCGAAGACCCAGGCCGCGCTGCTGGAGTCGATGCAGGAGCACCAGGTCACGGTCGAGGGCCAGACCTTCCCGCTGCCCAGCCCGTTCCACGTGCTCGCCACCGCGAACCCGGTCGAGTACGAAGGCACCTACCCGCTCCCGGAGGCGCAGCTCGACCGCTTCATGCTGCGGATCGGCTTCGGTTATCCCTCGCCTGCTGAGGAGTGGGAGGTACTGCGGCGCCGGATGAGCCGCCGGCGCGAGGACCAGACGGTCGATGCGGTGACGGATGCTGCCGGCCTCCTCGCCGCGCAACGCACGATCGAGACCGTGACCGTGGACGACACCGTCGGTCAGTACTGCGTCGACCTCGCCGCCGCCACCCGCCGGGACTCGCAGGTGCTGGTCGGTGCGTCGCCTCGCGGTTCGCTGGCGCTGCTGCTGACCTCGCGTGCGTACGCGGTGATCCAGGGCCGCGACTACGTCGTACCGGAGGACGTGAAGGCGGTCGCGGTGGCCGCGTTGGCGCACCGGATCACGGTCCGCCCGGAGCTGTGGCTGCACGAGGTGACCGGCGCAACGGTGGTGCGGACCGTCCTCGGGTCGGTCCCCACGCCTCCCACTGTCTCAGTCGCATGAGTTGGCGGCCGACGCACGCGCAGGTCCGTGCGATCTGTGTGGCCGCGGTGCTGCTCGGTGTCGCCGTACTGCTGCGGCGGCCGGACGCTGCGGTACTGGGGTTGCCGCTCGCGTTCCTGGCCGCGTGGGGGCGGTTCTTCCGGCCGCGGGAGCGTCCCGACGTACACACCGAGCTGGACGCGGACGTGCTGTTCGAGGGGCAGGGTACGACGTACCGCCTGCGCGTGCCGGAGACCGTGGATCGCGACATCGACCTGATCGTGGCCGCGCTGCCACGGGCGCCGTGGTTCCAGTACGACCCGCCGCAGGCCGCGATCGCGGAACCGGTGGCGAGCGGCGACGTACAGCTGGAGGTCGGCGTCCGGTCCAAGCGTTGGGGTCTCCGCTCGTTGGAGCGGCCAACGGTCACGGCGACGTCGTCGGTCGGGGCGTACCGGATCCACGTGACGTCGGCGGAGTCGCAGGCGGTGACGACACTGCCGTTGCGGGAGGGCTTCGAGGCGGTGGACGCCGTACCGCGGCCGGCCGGACTTGTTGGTTTGCATCGGTCGCGGCGGCCCGGGGAGGGGACGGAGCTGGCCGGCGTACGGCCGTTCCGGACCGGCGACCGGTTGCGCCGGATCAACTGGGCGGTGTCGGCGCGGACCCGGGAGCTGCACGTCACGTCGACGTGGTCGGACCGCGACACCGAGGTCGTCATCCTGGTCGACACCGGCGGCGAGATCGGCATCAGCGAAGGGATCGACGGGCGGTCGTCGAGCCTCGACACCGCGGTCCGCGCGGCCGCGGCGATCGCCGAGCACTACCTGCGCAACGGCGACCGGGTGCGGCTGATCGACACCGGGAGCCTGTTCCGCGGCGTGCGGTCGGGAAGTGGGCGCGGGCATCTGCGGCGGATCCTCGACACGCTCGTGCACGCCGACCGCCGCGGCCGGCAGCAGGACGAGGAGCAGCTGGCCCGGCGGAACCGGATCCGCTCGGACAGCCTCGTGCTCGTGCTCAGCCCGCTGCTGCGGCAGACGATGCTCGGGTACGTCGTCACGCTCGTCCACTCCGGCTGCACGGTGATCGCGATCGACACGCTGCCGCCCGACGTCGCGGCGATCATGGACCTCGACGCGCACGACCAACGATCCTGGCCGCTCGCCTGGCGGCTGCGGCTGCTGGAACGCCGCCGCGACCTCGACCGGCTCAGCGACCTCGGCGTACCGACCGTTCCTTGGCAGGGCTCCGGAACCCTGGACGAGGTACTGCGCGACGCGGCACGTCTGTCCGCCGCACCGAGGATCCGGTCATGAGTATCGACGAGAAGATCACGCTCTGGCTGGCGCAGCTGCGGGTGTCCGGACGGGCGGTGTTGCTGGCTCGGCTGGTGATCGCGGTCGCCGGGGCCGTTGCGCTCGTCGTACCTGCGTTGCAGACGTGGGATCAGCCGGACCTGGTCGCGATCGTCGGCGTGCCGCTGCTGGTCGCCACCGTGGTGCTGCCCGATTCGCTGGCTGCGATGGGGTTCCTGCTGCTCGTCGCGCTCGGCTGGCTGATGCGCGGCCGGGGCGAGTTGAGCTGGAGCCTGGTCGTCACCGCGATCGCGCTCGTGGTGCTCCACCTGGCCGCCGCCTTCGCCGCCCAGCTCCCGTCGTACGTCCGGGTCCACCGAACGGCCCTCCGCCGCTGGTGGTTGCCCGGGGCAACCGCCGTCCTGCTGGCCCCCGTCGTCGCCGCCGCGGCCGCCCTGATCCGCGACGCCAACATCGCCGGCTCACTTCTTGTCACCGCCGCCGCCATAGCCCTCTCAGCCGCCACCCTCTGGTTCGCCGCCGGCCAGAAACTCGACCGCGACTAGCCGACGTCGGCAGGTCGTATCAGGAGCTAGTGGTCTTCGTAGCCGACGATCCGCAGGCCCTCGTACTCGGCGAAGTCAGCGAAATCCTTGACGTTGAGCGTCGCCAGCGGCAGGTCGTAGGTCAGGCAGCATGCCGCGATCCAGCTGTCGTTCTGAGGGCGGGGACGCCCACGCCTGGTGGCATACGCGGAAATCTCTCCCCAAGTCCGAGCCACCGCTTCGTTGTACGGCAGTGTGGGGCGGGTGCTGAGCCAGGCCTCGAGACCGGCGACCTTGGAAGGTCCCCAGTCCCGCAATAATGCCCAGCGACTGAGTTCTCCGAGGGTGACGAACGTGATGCCGACCTGAGCGCCGAGCAACTCACGAAGCAGCATTGGTGGCAGGGCGTTCTTGATGCTCAGGGATGCTACGTCGGTGTCCAAGACGATCCTGCGCGTGCTCACGCGATGTCGGCCCGCCGCATCGCGCCCAGGTCCGCGAGGAATTCGTCCAGCTCACCGTCGTCGAACACGCCGTCCTCGGCGAGGTCTTCGGCGGAACGCACCGGCACGGCATCTCTGAAGAGTTCGTCGACGGTCGCGATCGCACGTCGCCGGCCAGGGTGTTCAGCGTTGTCAGCGGTCACGACGTCACCTCCTCGACTCGACCATTACACCGAGTATCCCATGGAAGCCGGACAGGTGGTGCAGCCACGACCGACTTCGACGTTCAGTCCTCCTGCCGTTCCTCGCCGAGTGTCTTCGTGATTTCCTCGGCCCAGGGGAGGGGGATCGCGTTCGGGCCCATGACCTGCATGGCGGACATGACGGTGATGAGCATGCCGGCGGAGAGGAACTCGCGGGTCTCCTGCGGGGTGGCGC
Source organism: Kribbella sp. HUAS MG21 (assembly GCF_040254265.1). Lineage (GTDB taxonomy): Bacteria > Actinomycetota > Actinomycetes > Propionibacteriales > Kribbellaceae > Kribbella. Next base: position 961,774 of record NZ_CP158165.1, on the reverse strand, counting down.
CGGTCAGTTCGCGGATCAGGGTGTAGATGCTGCCGAAGCGCGCCCGGACGCAGTCGCCGATCACCGGGTCGCCGCTCGCGGAGAAGCCGTGCAGCAGGACCAGCAGGATCTCGGGCTCGGCGAGTAGCCGCTCGTAGTTGCGGCCCAGCGCGATCAGCTCGGGCGTCTCGGCCGCGGCGTCGCGGAAGATCTGCTCGATCCGGTCGCAGACGCTCCGGATCGCGGCGAGGAACAGTTGCTGCTTGGTCCCGAACAACCGGATCACGTACGGCTGCGAGACCCCGGCGAGCCGCGCGATCTCGTCGGTCTTCGTGCCCTCGTACCCGGACGCGGCGAACGCGCGGACCGCGGCCCGCAGTACCTCGTCGCCGCGCTCCTTCGCGGTCAGCCGAACCCTGGCGCTCACCTGGTCTCCTCTCGATCGGTTGACATGTTATCAGTGGATGCATACTCTCGTCGTCGAGCTTGTTATCAGTCAATTACAACCAGGGGTGTGGAGATGACCGCTCTCGACGAGAGGGATGTGCTGGCGGGCCGGGCGGCCGGTCCCGGGTTGGGCGTGGTGCTGGCGGCGGTGGGGATCCCGACGTTCATGGTCACGCTGGACAACCTGGTGGTGACGAACGCGCTGCCGGTGATCAAGGCCGAGCTCGGTGCGTCGCTGTCGGACCTGCAGTGGTTCGTGAACGCCTACACGTTGGCGTTCGCCGCGCTGCTGCTGACCGCGGCCGCGATCGGCGACCGGGTCGGCCGGCGGCGGATGTTCCTGGCCGGGATCGTCGTGTTCACGCTGGCGTCGGCCGCCTGCGCGCTGGCGACCGAGCCGTGGATGCTCACCGGCGCCCGCGCGATCCAGGGCCTTGGCGCGGCGGCCGTGATGCCGTTGTCGCTGACGTTGCTCGCGGACGCCGTACCGGAACGGCTCCGCAGCGCCGCGATCGGCATCTGGGGCGGCATCTCCGGCCTCGGGGTCGCCGTCGGGCCGGTCGTCGGCGGCGCGGTGGTCGACGGGCTGAACTGGCAGTGGATCTTCTGGCTGAACGTGCCGATCGGCGTGCTCGCCGTACTGCTCGCGGCGCGGGTGCTGTCCGAGTCCCGCGGTACGGCGCAGCGCCTCGACCTGCTCGGTCTGGTGCTGGCGACGTCCGGCGTGCTGTCCGTCGTCTGGGGTGTCGTGCACGGCGCCGACGATGGATGGACGTCCGCTGGTGTCCTGGGGGCGCTGGTCGCGGGCGGCGTGCTGCTGGCGGCGTTCCTCGGGTGGGAGCGTCGTACGGCGGCGCCGATGTTGCCGCTGCGGTTGTTCTCGGTGCGGTCGTTCAGTGTGGTGAACGTGGTGGCGTTCACGTTCGCGGTCGGGGTGTTCGGGTCGGTGTTCCTGCTGGCGCAGTTCTTCCAGGTGGTGCAGGGGTACACGCCGTTCGAGTCCGGAGTCCGCACGCTGCCGTGGACGGCGGCGCCGCTCGTCGTCGCACCAATCGCTGGTCTGGTGGTCGACAGGATCGGGTCACGGACGCTGATCGTGCTCGGGCAGTTCCTGCTCGCCGCGGCGCTCGGCTGGATCGCACTGATCACGACGGAGACAACGCAGTACGGCGAACTGGTCGCGCCGTTCGTCCTGGCCGGGGTGGGGATGGGGCTGACGTTCGCGCCGTCCGCGAGCGTGGTGATGGACAGCGTCTCCGAGACGGACCGCGGTGTCGCGTCCGGCACCAACAACACGATCCGCGAGGTCGGCGTCGCGATGGGCGTCGCAGTACTGGCCTCGGTGTTCGCGTCAGCGGGTTCCTACGAGTCGCCGACGCAGTACGCCGCCGGCCTGATCCCCGCAGTCTGGACCGGCACCGCAATCGTCACCACAGGCGCCCTCACCGCCGTGCTGCTACCGGGCCGAAAAGCAAACAGAACTGTTTGACCATTGGGAGAGGAGCAGGCTGCGCATGGAGGACGGAGAAGCAGGCAGCGTGAACAGTCAACGCGTTCTTCACCTGTTCATCTGCGGCGCGGGTCCCGCGAGGCGGATTCACGAACTGATCGATCTTGCGCACGACGAAGGCTGGGACGTGTACTGCGCGGCGACCGAGAGCGCGGTACAACACTTCCTGGACACGGACGCCGTCGCAGAACGTTGTGGTCACCCCGTTCGAACCACTTACCGGAGGCCCGGGGAGACTCCCACTCCGAGCGCCGACGCCGTGATAGTCGCGCCGGCCACCTACAACACAATCAACAAGTGGGCGGCCGGCGTCGCGGACACCTATGTCCTCACGCAGTTGGCGGAATTGACCGGACTAGGAGTCCGGATCGTCGTCCTACCCTTCGTCAACCAGTCGCTGGCCGCGAACCGGATCTTCCTCCGCAGCGTGGAAGAACTGCGATCCGACGGTGTGCGCGTCCTGTTCGGCCCCGGAGAATTCGAGCCGCATCCACCGCGCACGGGCGACGACGCCATGACCAGCTTCCCGTGGAAACTGGCGCTCAGAGCCGCGCGGGACTAGCCACGAGCCGGCAGCGCGAGCCCAGCCATAAGCCAGCCGACGCTCTAAATCCTCTCTCCTTTCTCCTCTAGAGTGGGCAGGTGCTGGATGCTGAGGATGTGCGGCGGGTGGCGTTGTCTTTTCCGGGGACTGTGGAGAAGCAGCGGTGGGGGCATCCGACGTTTGATGTGGTGGGGCGGATGTTCGTGACGGTGCCGGATGATCAGACGTCGTTCGCGGTGCGGTGTCCGCGGCTGGAGCGGGACGAGTTGATCGCGGCGGAGCCGGAGAAGTTCTGGGTGCCGAAGCACGAGGCGGGCTCGAACTGGGTCCGGGCCCGCCTCGCGGCGCTCGAGGACGCCGACGAACTGCACGACATCCTCATCGACTCCTGGCGTCAGGTCGCGCCGCCGGAGCTGTCAGCTGACGTTGGCGGGTGACGCCGCGAACGTGTTGCAGGTGGCCGGGTTCGCGGTGTTGAACGCCTTGCCCATGAACCGCCCCTGGCTGGCCACGCTGCCGTGGGTGCTCACCTCCGGCTTGTCGCCGGCCGTGACGACGTACTTGTTCCACACGTACAGCAGGTTCCCGTTGATCGGGTAGCTGCGCTTGTTCGCGGCCAGGAAGACACCGGCGAAGCAGTTCGCCTGCAGCTCGATCCGGCGGGTCATCCGCAGGCGGCCGTCGGAGTCCGGCTGCTCGTAGCGCAGGTTGTTGGCGGCCCGCAGCACGCCGGTCATGAACTGCACGCTGTGCCCGTACTCGTGGGCGATCGACCGCGAGTACCACATCCGGGCGTAGGCCTGGCCGATCGGATCACCGGGGTACTGCGTGTACGCCTTCACGAAGACGTCGACCTTCATGTACATCATGTGGTTCGCCGGGCAGTAGAACGGCACGTTGACGATGCCGGCGCCGCACGGGTTCGACACCGAGGAGCCGGACCAGTACGTCATCCCGGGCGACTTGTACTGGTAGCCGGCCTTGGTGACCAGCGGCGCCCACGACTTGTCCAGGCAGGGCTTGAGCTCGGCCCAGTAGGCGGCCGCGTTCTGGGCGTTGGTCGGCCGGACGCGCGGCTCCCGGCAGTTGACCGTGGCCATCTGGCCGACCTGGTACAGCTTGTTCTTCGCGACGACGGTCGAGTCCGACGACTGGTTCGGCGGGCTCGACGTCTCGGTGCTCGTGGGCTCCTCTGTCGTCGGCTCCTGAGTGGGCTCCTCGGTCGGCGACCCGGTCGGCTCCTCCGTGGGGGAGGTGGTCGGCTGCGGCGTGTACCGGGTCGGGTTCACCGGCGTCGTCGTGGTCGTGTCGTCGCCCTGCCGGATCAGCCCGATCAGCGCGCCGCCGACGACGGCCACGGCGACGATCGACAGGATCGCGATCAGCGGGCCCTTCGACTTCTTCCGCGGCTGCTGCCAGCCCAGGTTCGGCCCACCGGGACCACCGGGTCCGCCCGGACCAAAGCTCGGTCCCCAGCCGAAGCCGGGCCCCGGCGGCGGCTGCTGGTACGACGCCGCGTACTGCGGCGGCCCCTGCGGCGGACCGCCGTACGGCGCCTGCGGCGGCGGACCGCCGTACTGTCCGGGCGGAGGACCCATCGGCGGACCGCCGTACTGACCTGGCGGCGGCCCCTGCTGACCGTGCGGGCCCTGCGGGCCTTGCGGGTACGGCGGGTTCTGGCCGGGCGGCCCGTAGGGTGGCTGGCTCAACGCCGTTCCTCTCGTCCCTCGTGCTGGCATTCAGCGACCGCCACAGTATCGGCAACGAACAGGTCAGCTCCGGCAACCCTCGACGGGTAGGGTCGGCGTGTGACTGCTGCCAGTACGCCGAACAGCCCGATCGACCGGCTCGCCGAACGGCACCTCGAGCAGGAGATCGTCCTCGATCCGCTCGCGGCGACCGAGCTCGGGATCGCCGGCCACGACCACGAGCTCCCGGACTTCACACCGGACGGGTTCGCGGCGCGGGCCGAGCTGGTCCGCCGCTCGCTCGCGGAGGCCGCGTCGATCGAGCCGGGCAGTCCGCGCGAGGAGGTCGCCAAGGACGCGTTCGTCGAGCGGCTCGGGCTGGAGCTCGAGCGCCACGAGGCCGGCGTACCGCAGCACCAGCTGAACGCGATCTCGTCGGTGCCGGCGGCGTTGCGCCAGGTGTTCGATCTGATGCCGACAGCAACCGAGCAGGACTGGGAGACCATCGCGATCCGGCTCAACCAGATCGGTACGACGCTCGACGGGTACCGCGACACGCTGCTGGAACACGCAGCGGAGGGCCGGATCTCAGCGGTCCGCCAGGTGACCGGGCTGGCCGAGCGGATGGCCAGCTGGACCGGCGCCGAGGGCGACGACTTCTTCGCCGGCCTCGCCGCGCAGGCCCCGGACGGAGCGGTCAAGCCGACCGTCGAGGCAGCGGCTGCCGCGGCGCGGAAGGCGTTCGACCAGTTCGGCGGCTGGCTGACGTCCGAGCTCGCGCCCCGGGCGCCGGAGCGCGACGCGTGCGGCCGGGAGGTGTACGAGCTGGCCTCGCGCAGCTTCCTCGGTGCCGCGGTCGACCTGGAGGAGACGTACGCCTGGGGCTGGGCCGAGCTGGCCCGGATCGAGGCGGACATGCAGGCGATCGCCGCCGAACTCAACAGCGGCGACCGCAGTATCGAGGCGACCGCCGCGCTGCTGGACGACGACCCGGCGCGGACGATCCAGGGCAAGGAGGCGTTCCGGGACTGGATGCAGCAGCTGTCCGACGCCGCCGTCGCCGAGCTGGGCGGTACGCACTTCGACATCGCCGACGAGATCCGCACGCTGGAGTGCATGATCGCGCCGACCTCGGACGGCTCCATCTACTACACGCAGCCGAGCGAGGACCTGACGACGCGGCCGGGCCGGATGTGGTGGGCGGTACCGAACGGTGTCGAGAAGTTCGCCACCTGGCGCGAGGTCACCACGGTGTACCACGAAGGCGTACCGGGGCATCACCTGCAGGTCGCGCAGACGATGCTGCGCACCGACCTGCTGAACCGCTGGCAGCGAATCGCCTGCTGGGTCTCCGGTCACGGTGAGGGCTGGGCCCTGTACGCCGAGCGGCTGATGGAGGAGCTCGGCTACCTCGAGGACCCGGGCGCGCGGCTCGGGATGCTGGACGCGCAGGGGTTCCGCGCGGCGCGGGTGATCGTCGACATCGGGATGCACCTGGAGCTCGAGGTGCCGCGCGACAACCCGTTCGGCTGGCGGCCGGGAGAGCGGTGGAACGCGGACCTCGGGTTCGAGTTCCTGCGCGCGCACTGCCGGATGGAAACCGAGTTCCTGCACGCCGAGCTGAACCGGTACCTCGGCTGGCCGGGCCAGGCGCCGTCGTACAAGGTCGGTGAACGGATCTGGCTGCAGGCGCGCGAGGAGGCCAAGCAGCGCAAGGCGTCCGCGTTCGACCTGCGGAGGTTCCACTCCGACGCGCTGAACCTCGGGTCGATCGGTCTGGACCCGCTGGTCCGGGCGCTGGCGAAGCTGTGAGCGCCCGGTTCGTCCTGGCGTCGGCGTCGCCGGCCAGGCTGAAGACCCTGCGCGGCGCGGGGATCGAGCCGGAGGTGATCGTCTCCGGCGTCGACGAGGACAACGTCACCGCCGAGAATCCCGGCGAGCTGGCGCGGCTGCTCGCCACGCTGAAGGCCCGCGCGGTCGTCGCGGGGCTGACCGATCACGCGACCGTTCTCGGCTGCGACTCGGTGCTGGAGTTCGACGGTGTCGCGTACGGCAAGCCCGCTACGCCGGACGTCGCGCGCGAGCGCTGGCGGATGATGCGCGGGCGCACCGGCGTACTGCACACCGGGCACTGCCTGATCGACACGACCTCCAAACAGGAGCTCCGCGAGCTCGCGTCCACGACGGTGTACTTCGCGGACGTCACCGACGAGGAGATCGACGCGTACGTCGCCACGGGCGAGCCACTGGTCGTCGCGGGCGCGTTCACCGTCGACGGTCTCGGCGGGCCGTTCGTGAGCGCGATCGAGGGCGACTACCACAACGTCGTCGGCCTCTCGCTGCCGCTGCTGCGCCGGATGCTGATCGACATCGACGTCACCTGGCCGCAACTGTGGGACGCCCAGAAACCCTTCACCTACGACGAATCCGTCGCTTCCACGTACGACGAAACGCGCGGCGGCGTGGCCCGCGCCCAGGCGGCGGCGCAGGCTGTCGACTCGCTCCTCGAGGACGGCGGGCGGGTGCTCGAGCTGGCCGTCGGTACCGGCATTGTCGGCGCCGAGCTTGTTGCGCTCGGCAACCTCGTGCACGGCGTCGACCTGTCGCCCGCGATGCTGCGCCAGGCCCGGATCCGGCTCCCCGGCCATGTCGCGGCCGCCGACGCCGCGCGGCTGCCGGTCGCGGACCGGCGGTGCGACGCGGTGGTCGCGGTCTGGCTGCTGCACCTGCTCGACGACAGCGAACCGGTGATCGCCGAGGTCGCCCGCGTCCTGCGCACCGGCGGCGTCTTCGTCACCACCACCGAGAAGTCCGACGCCGGCCGCTACGCCGACGGCCGCGTCCCCGACGAAACCCGCTCCCAGGACGCCCTGTCGCACCTAGTAGCCACCGCGGCGCGGTACGGCCTGGTCCTCGACGGCGCGACCACCTTCGTTGGCCCGCCCCGCAATACCGGCAACGCCCCGGTCTACCCGCTGGTCGGCTTCCGCCGTACCTGAGCACGCGCATAGCCGGGCGGTGACGCCGGTCTGGTATCGAGGTACTACAGCAGTTGTGTACGCCAGCTCGATGGCCTTGTGGAGCCCCCACGAGGGCCGGTATGCGAAGGCGATCGGCGCGGGGGAATCACCCATGACGAAGAACGTACTAGTGCGTTGGTCTCGTCGTTGGCGCCTTCGGTGACCCCGAGATTTCAGGCGCGGTAGTTCAACCCGCCGCGCTCGTCCAGGTACTGGCCCTGGTCTCGACGCCAGCACCTCATGCCAGTCGCTTTCGGCACGCACTCCGCGCCGACGCCGGCTTGGTCCATTCAATGGCCGACGGGTGAACTGCAGTCCTGTGTCAGGCGAATAGGCTTCACAGCTGTACCTGGGCCAACGTTCGGAGTGGAAATGGCGGGTGGGCTCTGAGCAGCATCTTATTCTTTGTCGCCCGGCTCGGGCGCTGCGACGCTGATGTCGAGTGTGGCCCGAACTGTCCTCAGATGGGATAGCCAGGCACCAACCTGGCTATCCTCGGTTGCCCCGGACTTCTCGGGGTCCTCCTCGATGTCGGTGCCCCAACGCTCCAGCAGGTCTGGCCATACCCGGATGAACGCATCGGCATCGAGCCGAACGTCCTCCGGTTCATCGGCGGGAAGTTCGAGGACAAGACCGTCAATCGGCTCGCTCGGGGTCGAGCGGTGGTGCATGCCCAACTTCCATCCAGGGTTAAAGGGAAGGGACGACATCACTGACCACTTCCAATCCACTCCAGAGAGTCATCATCGACTGACCAGAGCTTCGACGTCAAGTGATGCCGCAGCCCGTCTCCGCAGTTTGTCGTGCCGCACGAGCCGAACTACCAGAGCGCACGCTGTGATCATGAGGTTGACGGTCGCAGCGCAGCATACGAGCTGCCAGCCAGTCGCGTAGACGCCGAAGAAGTCGAAAGACGCTTTTGCCTTGTCGGCGGCCGTAATGTCCGCCGGGAACATCAGTAGGGCAGAACCAGCCAGAGCAACGCCAGCGGTGACTACAGCACTTGGTACCGCGAAAATTGCGATGACCCGGCTGTCGTCAACCGTTGATCCCAGGACGAATGCGAGCACGGCCAGAGCCGAGGGGATCCCAGCCGCCAGTACCGCAGCGAAGTCGAGATTTAAGTCTCCGGGCCCCTTGGACTGCGCTGACAAACCGACTACATAGACCAGAAACAACGCTAGCGCAGCTACCAGGGCGGCGCGGCCGAGCCTGCCGGGAGGAGTTTCCTGGACGCGCACGTCTAGGTATGCGGCAGTTGGCGACTTCCATAGTTGCCGGCTGTAGAAATGTGCTTCCTGGTAGCCGCGTTGACCAAGTCTGAAGTAGGCTGAACCTAGATTGAATTGTCGGTGAGACAATTTTGCGACAGACTTTCCCGTTTCGTCTTTCAGGATCGCCCGTGCAAAGTGGGTCCCGTTCGGAGCTGTCAGTACGAGATGGTAACTATCGCAACGTTTCGCCTTGTTGACCGGGACTTGCAGGTAGGCCGCATCGCTTCGTATTAAAGCTCGGGTCCATCCTTTGATATGCGCCCAGAGACTGACATTCTTGCCTCGGTGAAGGGGCAACTTTGGTACTCGGTATGAATAGCGCACAAGGAACCTGTGCTCTGCGGGATGTTCAGCGATGATGACGTAGTTGAGTGCCAGCAGTCGAACGACGGCGCACAATCGTTCGAACGAGTCGGCGTCGCCGACCCTGAGTCCCTGCTTGTCAACTAGTGCACGAAGGCCGTTCGTCGTCTCCCACCTCCTATTCTTGCGCGACGCTGAGTCAGTCGTCTCATCTTGGGGAATCTGCAGAACCGCCTCCATGATGGCCATGAAGACGACGCCTTCCTTGAATTTCCAGGAATGGTAGTCAGACGAGATGTCAAACGTCTCCGCGAATAGCTTGAGGAGCAGGCGAGTCAGAAATACGAGGGACTCTTCGTGGCTGAGTGTAGTGATCGACGATCCAGATCTGTCCTGCACCGATAGGCCGGTGATCAATCGCTTCTTCAGTGGTCGCATAATTGGCACGTACAGCGGGCCTTCGTCATCATCCAATCGCTGCTCGAGCTTACTGTCAATATTGTCACTGAGTTCTCGAGTTATCTCGGCCGACGCAGACTTCGTGATCAGTTGTTCACGGAGATCCATCGATTCCTTGATTCGGCGTCGCGTGTTCTCTGGGTACAGCAAGAGGTATGCAAACGTCGTTAGCTGAACTGCGGACAGTTCAAGGTTGTAGCTCTTGGTCAGGATCGATTCGATACGCTGCGTCAATTGCGGGTATTCGGACGCCGTCTCGCATGGCTCTCTGGCAACTGCTTTTATGACACTCAACTGCCAGATCCGAAATGATGCCCACGTGACCGCGAATCCGAAGCCGGCGAGTAACATCCAGAGCGGCTGATGGCTGGTTGCGGCGAATAAGACAGCCCCGCAAGCGAGGGCGTCTCCTATATAAAAGAACTTGCGCATGGCAATCCCCACCCTTGGCCGAGATGCCTCGAAGAGTCCCCACCCATCTGCCTCGGCCAGGGCAGCATGTATACACCGATCGGGGACGTCGCGCCTAGTGGTCAGCCCGTTTCAAACGGTCGCCCAATACAATCTGTTATCTCCTGTAACGCCCAGCGGTGTTGCGATCTTCCAACTCTCAAGTTGAACGTCCGACCGGACCAACACGCAGCAATGGGTCTACTTGGCTCAAGTTGGAGGCCGCAAGCGGGCCAGCACCGGCGTCTCGGAGGCAGGGGACCTAGGGGTGCGCCGACGCCCGCCACTGCCCGGGGCCGGGGTGGAACGGCGTACGGGCGTTGCGCCAGTACGTCGCCCAGTTGCTGGCTCGGTCGGTGTCCGGAGCGGGCGCCGGGACGGCCGAGCGTGCGGCGATCACCGCGACCAGAGCGGCGAGCTCTTCAGGCGTCGGATCGCCCTTAGTGATCTGGATGCTCACAGTGGAATGTTCCCATGCTTCTTCGGCGGCAGGGTGTCGCGTTTGGTGCGTAGTAGGCGCAGGGCGCGGGTGATCTCGGCGCGGGTTTCGCTCGGCTTGACGACCGCGTCGATGTAGCCGCGTTCGGCGGCGATGTACGGGTTCGCCAGGTGGTCCTCGTACTCCGTGATCAGCTGCTGGCGGCGCGCCTCGGGGTCCTCGGCGCCGGCGAGTTCGCGGCGGTACAGGATGTTCACCGCGCCCTGCGCGCCCATGACCGCGATCTGTGCGGTCGGCCAGGCGATGTTGATGTCCGCGCCGAGGTGCTTCGACCCCATCACGTCGTACGCGCCGCCGTACGCCTTGCGGGTGATCACGGTGATCATCGGGACGGTGGCCTCGGCGTACGCGTAGATCAGCTTCGCGCCGCGCCGGATGATGCCGTTCCACTCCTGGTCGGTGCCGGGCAGGAAGCCGGGGACGTCGACGAACGTCAGGATCGGCAGGTTGAACGCGTCGCAGGTCCGGACGAACCGGGCCGCCTTCTCGGAGGCGTCGATGTCCAGCGTGCCGGCGAACTGCAGCGGCTGGTTCGCGACCACGCCGACCGGGCGGCCCTCGACGCGGCCGAAGCCGACGATCATGTTCGGCGCGAACAGCGTCTGCACCTCGAGGAAGTCGCCGTCGTCGACGACCGCCTCGATCGCGGTGTGCATGTCGTACGGCTGGTTCGGCGAGTCCGGGACCAGGCTGTCGAGCGCCAGGTCCGTCTCGGTGGGCTCGAGGTCGGCCGGTGCGTCGTACACCGGGGGATCCTCGAGGTTGTTCTGCGGGAGGTGACCGACGAGGGCCTTGACCCACTCGATCGCGTCCTCCTCGTCGGCGCCCAGGTAGTGCGCGTTGCCGGACTTCGTGTTGTGCGTCCGGGCGCCGCCGAGCTCCTCCTGGGTGACGTCCTCGCCGGTGACGGTCTTGATCACGTCGGGGCCGGTGATGAACATGTACGACGACTCGTCGACCATCACGGTGAAGTCGGTGACCGCGGGGGAGTAGACCGCGCCGCCCGCGCACGGGCCCATGATCAGCGAGATCTGCGGGATCACCCCGGAGGCGCGGACGTTGCGGCGGAAGATCTCGCCGTACAGTCCGAGGCTGACCACGCCCTCCTGGATCCGGGCGCCGCCGGAGTCGTTGATGCCGATCAGCGGGCAGCCGATCTTCATCGCCAGGTCCATCACCTTGAGGATCTTCTCGCCGAAGACCTCGCCCAGGCTGCCGCCGAAGACGGTGAAGTCCTGCGCGAACACGCACACCTGGCGGCCGTCGATGGTGCCGAACCCGGTCACCACGCCGTCGCCGTACGGGCGGTTCGCCTCCAGGCCGAAGCTCGTCGACCGGTGCCGGGCGAACTCGTCCAGCTCGGAGAAGGAGCCTTCGTCCAGCAGCAGCTCGATCCGCTCCCGGGCGGTCTTCTTGCCGCGCGCGTGCTGCTTCTCCACGGCGCGCTCCGACCCGGCGTGCACCGCCTCGTCGAGCCGCTGCTCCAGGTCCGCGATCTTGCCGGCGGTGGTGTGGATGTTCACGGTCTCTCCCATGAACGGGCAGCCTACGCGCCAGTACGCCGTACCGCCTGTGACGTCGCTCGCAAGCCGCGCCCTGAACCGGTCCGGCGATAGGTTCCCGGCGTGACGGATGCGAATGTCGACAACCTCATCCGCAAGGTGGGCGAGCTCGTCGTCCGGGACACCGGTGGCGTGTTGTTCCGGCCGCCGGCGGTCGGGCAGGACCTCCGGGACCGGCTCGAGCCGCTCGCCGACAACCTGGACGTACCGGCCCGGCTCGCGCCGACCGTGCCCGCCGCGCTCGGCCGCGGCTCGGCGTCCGACCCGCGCGCGGACGTCCGGGCGTCGCTGACCGAGCTGGTCGCGCTCTGCGCCGACTCCCTGGAGCCGCCGGACTCGCTCCCGGAGCCGAACGACCCCGAGCACCGGACGCGGCTCGCCGCCGCGACCAGCCGGGCGTACGCCGCCTTCGCGACACCGCGGCTGGCGCCGCAGCTGTTCGCGAACGGGCGCGCGGACGACCTGGGCCGGTTTCCGCCGCCACAGCTCGAAGGCGACGTCGCGGCCGCGCGGGCGATGGCGCTGGCGATCAGTGCGCGGACCGGGATCGGCGAGGAGTCGGCGCTGACCGAACTCGTTGCCGACGGCCACGGTGCGGCGGCGCCGACCGCGGCGAGGCTGTTGCTGCGGCCGGATCCGGAGTACCTGCGGCTGCCGGAGGATCAGCAGGGCGGGATCGTCCGGCATCTCGCCAGGGACATCGAAGCCGACTTCGCGGATCGCGACGTCGAGGAGGCCGCGTTCCGGGAGCTGACCGTGGAGCTCGAGGCCAGGCGCGAGGACGTCTCGGGAGGAGCCGGCGTGATCGACAAGGCGAGCGCGACGGCCACGCGCGAGCTGGGCAAGCTCCACGCGCTGCTGCAGCGGACCCGACCGCCGCAGCTCGAGGAGGTCCGCGGGATCGTCGCCGAGCACCTGGTGACCAGGGTGGAACACCACGCCGGGTTCCAGACCGGCCTCACGGCCGACCAGACGAAGGAGCCGGCCACCGCGACCGCCGCCGCGGCGAACACGATGGTGTTGTCGTCGACCATCCCCAGCGCGAGCCGCCCGGAGGCCACGGCCGCCACCGCGACCATGATCACCGAAGGCTTCGACGAGCTGCCCGCCCTGATGGCCGAATGGCGCGCCGACGGCTCGGACGTACGGCGCCAGGCGGAGCTGTTCGGCAGCACCCTCGGCGACCGCACCATGACCGCGGTCCGCGGCTTCGAACGCCAACCACCCCAACCCGCCGAGCGAGCCCAGTCCTTCGCGGCCGACCCGGCGATACCCCCACTGCGCAGCGTCCGGACCGGAGAGTCCCGCCGTACCGACGACCCCGCCCGCCCCCGAACCCGAGGCTCCGACGGCCTGACCCGGTGATCCCGGGTTAGGCCGGGCCGGTGCTGAAGAGTTTGGGGAGGCGGGCGGCCTGGGCCAGGTCGCCGCGGACGGTCAGGCGTTGTTTGAGGACGGCCAGGACGGGGTCCTCGTTGCCGGTGACGATGCGGAGCAGGGTGGTGGGGTCGGTGCGGATGGTGATGTCGGGGGGAGTGGGCTGCGGGGGTACGACGGTGCAGTGGCCGTCGTGGACCTGGAGCCAGTACTCGTCGACGGCCTCGGGACGGCCGGCCCCGCCCGCGCCGGTGATCTGCCAGTTGATGACAGCGTCGAACCCGGCGGCCCGGGCGGGTCGGAGGTACTCCGGCATCCGGCGAAAGATCTCGCGCAACGCGATCTCTCGGACTCCCCCGATGAGTCGATGCCGGAGCTCCCGCTCCGACGTCCGGTCGACCAACCGGGCAAGCTCGCTCGCGTCCAGGGTGGTGACGCCCTCGGACTCGAGCCAGCCGGCACTGCCTCGCTCGGTCATCGACCACCCCCGCGGCAGTGTTCCTACCAGACTGTAGGAATTTCCTACGGTGGGGTAGCTTTGTCAAGTGGTCGAGGACGCCGAACGCCGTCGCCGGGCGCCGCATCTCGGCCCCGAGCGCCGCCGGCCGCTGATCCTGGACGCCGCCCTCGGGGTGTTCGCCGCGCGGGGGTACGCCGGTACGACGATGCAGGCGATCGCGGACGCCGCGGGCGTCACGAAACCGGTCGTCTACGACTGCTTCGCGAACCGCGACGACCTGTTGCTGGCCCTGCTCGCCCGCGAGGAGCAGCACCTGGTCATCTCGATCGTCTCCGCGCTGCCCGCCGACCCGAGCGTCGGCACCCCGGAGGAGCACGTCCTCGAGGGCCTGACCGCGCTGCTGACCGCCGTCGAGAAGCAGCCGCAGTCCTGGCGGATCGTGTTCGGCGCGCAGTACGGCGCCGCGCCAGTCGTCGCGGACCGGATCCGCGCCGCCCGCGAGTTCCTCGTCGAGAGCCTCCGGCTGACGATGGTCAGGAGCATGCCCGGCGTCAGCGACCCGGACGCGAACCTCCCGGTGCTCGCCGAACTGCTCGCCGCGATGACCGAGAGCTGCGCCCGGATGCTCGTCACCGGCACCACCGACCGCACACCGGCCGAGCTGGCCAGGACGGTCTCGCAGGTCGTAGGCGGCGGCTTCGGGAACGTTTGACCTACATACTGTGAAGTAGCTGGCGGTGTCATCTCTCTGGCCGGTCACGATCGGCTTCCAGTGGGCGGACTCGGCAGCGTGGACGGGCGTCCGCCGATAGGGTGGGCGAACGTGAGCGAGACCGGTAGTGAGACCCGTACCCGCGCGCGGTTCGAGGTGCCTGAGGAACTCAGGGCCGACGTCCGCCTGCTCGGCGAGATCCTCGGCAAGGTCCTGGTCGAGTACGCCGGTCAGCCGCTGCTCGACGACGTCGAGAAGCTCCGCGAGCTGACCATCGCCGGCGATGGCGCGGCGGCCGAGGCCCTGGTCGCGTCCTGGCCGCACGAGCGTGCCGAGGACGTCGCCCGCGCGTTCACCTGCTACTTCCACCTGACGAACCTCAGCGAGGAGCTGCACCGCGCCCGCGTGCTGCGTGAGCGCGACCGGGCCGGCAGCGAGGCGGTCGTGTCCGAGCTGGCGCAGGCCGTCGAGCAGATCGCCCGCGACAGCGGCGAGCAGCAGGCCCGCGCGTTGCTCAACGGCCTGGAGTTCCGCCCGGTGCTGACCGCGCATCCGACCGAGGCCCGGCGGCGCGCCGTCCTGGCGACGATCCGCCGCATCAGCTCGCTGCTCGACGAGCGCCACGACCCGCGCGCCGGCGACAGCGACCTCGCGGAGAACCGCCGCCGCCTGGTCGAGCAGGTGGACGTCCTCTGGCGTACGTCGCAACTCCGGACCAGCAGGCCGTCGCCGCTGGACGAGGTGCGGTCGGCGATGGCGGTGTTCGAGGAGACGCTGTTCGATGTCGTCGGCAACGTGTACCGGCGGCTCGACGACGCGCTGGCCGGGGACGAGGCCGGGACGCGGACGCCCGTGGTGGCGCCGTTCGTGCACCTGGGCTCGTGGATCGGCGG
The DNA here is from genome assembly GCF_040254265.1 of Kribbella sp. HUAS MG21. Lineage (GTDB taxonomy): Bacteria > Actinomycetota > Actinomycetes > Propionibacteriales > Kribbellaceae > Kribbella. The sequence continues at coordinate 946,597 of NZ_CP158165.1, read as the reverse complement.
CGACCGCGACGGCAACCCGAACGTCACCGCGGCGATCACCCGCGAGGCCATGCAGATCCAGGCCGACCACGTGCTGCGGGCGCTCGAGCAGGCGACCGAGGAGCTCGGCCGGGCGCTGACCCTGGACGCCGCGACCACGCCGCCGTCCGCACCGGTACGCCGGATCCTCGAGGACGCCCGCGCGGTCAACCCCGAGCTGATCGCGGACATCGAGACCCGCTCGCCCTCCGAGCCGCACCGCCAGCTCCTGCTGCTGGCCGCGCGCCGCCTGGCCGCGACCCGTGCCCGCGACGCCGACTTCGGGTACCCGCGGGCCGCCGACTTCCTGCACGAGCTCAAGGTCCTGCAGGACTCGCTGGTGAGCGCAGGTGCGCCACGCCAGGCGTACGGCGAGCTGCAGCAGCTCATCTGGCAGGTGAACTCGTTCGGCTTCCACCTGGCCGAGCTGGAGATCCGCCAGCACTCCTCCGTGCATGCGAAGGCTCTGGAGGAGGTGCTCGGCGGAGGCGAGCTGTCGGACCAGACAGAGGAGGTGCTCGCCACCCTCCGGGTGATCGCCCAGATCCAGCAGCGCTTCGGCCCGGAGGCCTGCCGTCGGTACGTCGTTTCGTTCACCCGCAACGCCGGTGACCTCGCCGCTGTGTACGAGCTGGCCGATGCCGCGCTCGACGGGCGTCCGATCGAGCTGGACGTCGTACCGCTGTTCGAAACCGGTGAGGACCTGCAGAACTCGGTGGAGGTGCTGGACAACGCGATCCAGCTGACCCGGGTCCGGCACCGGCTCACCGCGAACGACCGGCGCTTCGAGGTCATGCTCGGGTACTCCGACTCGGCGAAGGACGTCGGCCCGGTGTCGGCGACGCTGGCGCTGTACGACGCGCAGGCGCGGATCACCGCGTGGGCGCAGCGGAACGCGATCCGGCTGACACTGTTTCACGGCCGCGGTGGCGCGCTGGGGCGGGGCGGCGGCCCGGCCAACCGCGCCGTACTGGCTCAAGCACCGGGGTCGGTGGCCGGGCGGTTCAAGCTCACCGAGCAGGGTGAGGCGATCCCGGCGCGGTACGGCAACGCGGCGATCGCGCAGCGGCACATCGAGCAGGTGACGGCGGCGACGCTGCTCGCGTCCACCCCGGCGATCGAGGAGCGGGCCGCAGCGGCGGCGGATCGTTTCGCTGTCGTGGAGAAGACCCTCGACGAGGCGGCGCGTACGGCGTACCACCGGCTGGTGAAGGCTGACGGGTTTGCCGAGTGGTTCAGCACCGTGACCCCGCTGGAGGAGCTGGGGCAGCTGCCGCTCGGTTCGCGGCCTGCGCGGCGTGGTGTCGCGGTGTCGTCGCTGGAGGACTTGCGGGCGATCCCGTGGGTGTTCGCCTGGTCGCAGGCCCGGGTGAACGCGCCTGGCTGGTACGGCCTCGGTACTGCGCTCGCAGCCGTCGGGGACGTCGACCTGCTGCGGGACGCGAACCAGAACTGGCCGCTGTTCCAGGTGATGCTGGAGAACGCGGAGATGTCGCTGGCCAAGACGGACCGGCGCATCCTCGGCCGCTACCTGGAGCTGGGCGACCGGCCCGAGCTGACCAAGCAGATGCTGGACGAGCACGAGCTCACCACCGAGTGGGTGCTGAAGGTGCTCGGCCAGGAACGCCTGCTGCAGGGCCGTCGCGTGCTGGGGCGTGCGGTCGAGCTGCGCAACCCGTACGTCGATGCGCTCAGCTACCTGCAGCTGCGGGCGTTGCGGACGCTGCGGACCGATGACTCACTGGACGAGGAGCAGATCGTCCGCACCCGTCGGCTGCTGTTGCTGACCGTCTCCGGTGTCGCCGCGGGTCTGCAGAACACCGGATGAGCTACAGCGACCTGGATCGGCCCCCGCTGGACGAGAAGTTCCTGCGGGGGCGGTTGGTGCGTCCTGGTGCACTGTGGACGCAGATCGACGTACTCGCGGAGACGCCGTCGACGAACGCTGTTGTGGCAGCCGCGGCCGCAGCTGGTCAGGCTGAAGGCCTGGTCATTGCTGCGGAGTACCAGTCGTCCGGCCGGGGGCGGCTGGGGCGTACGTGGACCACGCCGCCGCGTTCCGCGTTGCTGATGTCGGTACTACTGCGCCCGAACAGCGTCGACGCGGCCCGGTGGCCGTGGCTGGGATTGCTGGTGCCGCTGGCGGTGGCGGCCGCGGTGCGGAAGGTTGCCGAGGTGCCAGCGCAGGTGAAGTGGCCGAACGATGTACTGGTCGAGGGCCGCAAGCTCGCGGGCATCCTGCTGGAGCGTGTCGAGGGGCCGGCCGCGGTGGTCGGGATCGGCCTCAACGTCACACTGCGCGAGGCGGAGAAGCCCCACGAGGCGGCGACGTCGCTGGCGTTGGAGCAGGCGTCGACGACCGACCGGGTGACGGTGATGGCCGCAGTACTGCGGGAACTCGCGGACCGCTACCACTCGTGGGTGGACGCGGGCGGCGACCCGGAGACGATCCTCCCGGAGTACCGCGAACTGTCCGCCACGCTCGGCCAGGCAGTCCGCGTAGAACTCCCTGACGGCACCTTCCTCGAAGGAACCGCGAGAGACCTCGCCGACGACGGCCGCCTCATCGTCGACACCCCCGACGGCCCCAGACCACTGGCCGCCGGCGACGTCACCCACCTGCGCCGAGCCTGACTACTTCGATGGGGTCGCCGGCCTGGATCGAACCAGTTGTGAGCACCTTCAGGTAGACGCCGACCCGGCCGCTGCGGGCGAAGCGTTGGTGGAAGCGCTTGATCTCCATCCGCCCGGACAGGTTCCCGCACGGGGTACGTGGTGAGCGCACCTCGACCAGGATCCCGCCGATCCGCCAGCGCTCGCCGATCAACGCCCCGGTGACGTCCAGTCCGCGCGTCGTCAGGTTCTCCCCGAACAGCCCCGGCGGAATCTCCCGCCCCAGCGCCGCCGCCCACCACTCGGCGTCCTCGGCCGCGTAGGCGTACAGCGCCTTGTCCGGCCCGCCGTGGTACCGCGTGTCGCACTGCCGATCGCCGACCAGTCCCAGCTCACCGACCTCGACTGCTCCGGTCACCGGTCGCTTGTCGATCGCCGTCCAGCGCGTCGGCCCGCGGATCAGCTCGTGGACCACGTTCACGGCCACCAACCGGCCGGCCATCAGCTGATCCAGCGGATCGGGTCGCCGCTGTCGAGGTCGTCGCAACCGGCGTCGTGCAGGGCGCCGACGGCCAGCGTTCGGCGGTACGACGCGAACGTGAGGACGTGGGCGATCATCGCGCCGGCGGTGTAGACCTCGACCTTGTCACCGCCGGGGCAGACGATCAGCTCGTCCAGGCGGTTCGTCGTACACAGCTCCCCGACCTCGGCCGCGAACGCCGGGCCGACTGCGTCCAGCCGGCGGCGCATGCTCTGCACGCTCTCGCCCTGCTCGATCGCGAAGTCGTACGTCTCGCCCGCGAGGTTCGCGTGCCACATGCCGAGCTGGCCGACCAACCGGGACAGCAAAGAGCGCAGCGTCGGATCGTCGTCGATGCCCTCGACGGAGATCGTGATCGGTTGGTCGAGCTGTTCGTCGGACAGTGTCGCCGCCTGCCCGAGCATCCGGCGCAGCAGCCAGATGTGATGGTCAACCATCGTCCTGATCAGATCCATCGAACTCACCTCGTCCCTGGCCGGCACCCGCAACCCGTTCGGCGGGTGGAAATGCAGACCACTGGGCGCGTCCAGCCGGATCCGGTCCGGGTGTCCGCGCCACTCTCCGGGCGGTACGCCGTACGCGCGGCTGAAGGCCCGCGTGAACGCCTCGTGCGACCCGTACCCGGCCTCGACCGCGACGTCCAGGATGCTCCCGGACCCGGTCAGCAGCCGGTACGCCGCCCGCTCGAGCAGGATCCGCCGCCGCAGCTGGCCGGGCCGCTCACCCGCCGCCGCCTCGACCAGCCGATCCAGGTGCGACCGCGACAGCCGCACCCGCGCAGCCAACTCGGCCGTCGTCGCCTCGTGCTCGTCCAGCGCACCAGCCAGCACCTCGACGAAGGCGGCGAACGCGTCAGTGGTCATGCCGACCATGGTGCCGCCCGACGCCCCGTCGTACTTGATCGTTTTTACTCGGTGAAGATCTTCACCGCGGTGAGCAGCGTCTCGACGATGCCGTAGCCGAGCAGGACGGCGACCAGCAGCCAGGAGATCACCAGGCGTGGGGTCTGGTTCATCGTGCGGCCTCCACCGTGGTCTCCGACTTCTCGTGGAACCGCTCCGACACCGAGCGGATCAGCAGGTTCGCGACGAACCCGACCGCCAGCACGCCGACCATCGTGAACAACGCCGGCCGGTACGCCGCCGCGGTCAACGTCCCCGGCTTGCCCTCGCGATCCAGGAACCCGTTGACGATCAGCGGCCCGGCGATCCCGGCCGCCGACCACGCGGTCAGCAGCCGCCCGTGGATCGCGCCGACCTGGTACGTCCCGAAGAGATCCCGCAGGTACGCCGGAACCGTCGCGAACCCGCCGCCGTAGAACGAGATGATCACCGCCGCGAGCAGTACGAAGACGACCGTGTTCGTGTCGCCGACGCTCGCCAGCAGCGTGTACGCGATGATCCCGACGCCGAGGTACATCGCGTAGATCGGCTTGCGCCCGATCACGTCCGACGTCGACGACCACCCGAACCGCCCGGCCATGTTGAAGATCGACAGCAACCCGACGAACCCGGAGGCGGCTGCGACGGCGACGGCGGACTTCCCGTCAGTGCTGCCAGGACCGCGGAAGAAGTCCTGGATCATCGGGCTGGCCTGCTCGAGGATGCCGATCCCCGCGGTCACGTTGCAGAACAACACGACCCAGAGCAGCCAGAACTGCGGCGTCCGGATCGCGTTCGCCGCGGACACGTTGCCGGTGGTGACGAGTGCCTTCTGCCGCACGGTCGCCGAGTCGAACCCGGCCGGCGCCCAGCCGTCCGCGGGCACCCGGATGTTGAAGACGCCGAACATCATGATCACGAAGTAGCCGATCCCGAGCGTCAGGAACAGCCCGACCAGCGCCCCGCCGCCGGCGACCGACGTACTGACGTCCGGGTCGTACCCGGCGTCGTACAGGCCGAGCAGCTGCCGTGACAGCGGGCTGGCGACCAGCGCGCCGCCGCCGAAGCCCATGATCGCCAGGCCGGTCGCGAGTCCCGGCCGGTCCGGGAACCACTTGATCAGCGTGGAGACCGGGGAGATGTACCCGATCCCCAGGCCGATGCCGCCGATCACGCCGTACCCGAGGTAGACCAGCCAGAGCTGGCCGGTGCCGATGCCGAGCGCGCCGACCAGGAAACCCGACGCCCAGAAGCAGGCCGCGACGAACATCGCCTTCCGCGGCCCGTTGCGTTCCACCCAGGTGCCGCCGACGGCGGCGGACAGGCCGAGCATGACGATCGCGATGCTGAACACCACGCCGACCGCGGTCTGGCTGGTGTCGAAGTGCTTCACCAGCGAGGTCTTGTAGATACTGGTCGCGTACGCCTGGCCGATACAGAGGTGGACGGCCAGCGCGGCCGGTGGGATCAGCCAGCGGCTGTAACCCGGCGGTGCGACGGTGTGCTCCCGGTCGAGTATCGACAAGACTGCCATCACGGCTTCCTCTCGTCCCCCAGTTGACGACCCCTCGCGCATACTCGCTCACTGTATGCATTTTGTGAAGTGTTAAACCATCTTTCCGGCCCGATCGTGTCGGGAGGGGACAACCGAACCCGCCACCTGTGAGACTGGGGCCATGGCGATCTCGGCGAAGTTGTTGGGTGAGGACGAGTACGTCGTCGTCAGCACCCGGACGCACTGGAAGGCGCTGATCGGCCCGGTCTTCCTGCTGCTGGTGGTGGCGGGCCTGGGTGGTTTCCTGGCCGCGATCGTGCCGCCCGGGTCGCTGCAGACGCCGGCCCGGATCGCGATCCTGGCGGTCGGCGTGGTGGTGCTGGCGACCTTCGCGCTGAAGCCGTTCCTGAACTGGTTCTTCTCGACGTACACGATCACCAACCGGCGGCTGATCACCCGGCACGGCATCCTCACCCGCACCGGCCGGGACATCCCGCTGATGCGGATCAACGACGTCTCCTACGAGCACGGGCTGATCGACCGCATCCTCGGCTGCGGCACGCTGCACATCGAGTCCGCCGGCGAGCGCGGCCAGGTCGTGCTGCCCGACGTACCGCATGTCGAGCACGTCCACCTGCAGATGTCCGACCTGCTGTTCGGCGGCCCGGAGGGCAGGCCCGGCGACGGCATCCTCGAGGACGAACAGCCCCCGGAGCACATGCGCCGCCGGCCGCAGCAGCAGGAGCAGCCGCGGCCCGACGACGGCACGATCTTCAGCTCGGGCGACGACCGCTAGAAGATCTCGACGCTTACCGGCGCGATCGGCCAGCCGAAGGCCGCGGTGGCCTGCGCGAGCGCGCCCGGCGTGTGCTCGACGACGCGGCCGGTTGCGGCGAACTCGGCCAGTGGCCGGCCGCCGAGGTACGTCGCGCCCAGTTCGGTCACCGACAGGCTGAGATCGGGTGCCGCGTCGGTGCGCTCGCAGCTGACCGATGACTCGTCCGCGGTCAGCCGGAAGCGGCCGGTGTTGGCCTCGATCAGTTCGTCGGTCACGTCCAGGACGACGTCGAGCGGTACGGCGTACCGGCGCTGCTGGAGGGCCCGTGGGACGTCGGTGATGCGGACCCACAGCGACTCGCTCACGCGGCGGTCCAGCGCGGTCGGCGTGCTGACCAGCTGCTGGATCGGCTCGTCCACCGCCGCGTGACCGTAGTGCAGCTTCGCGCACAGGTCCATGGTCAGCAGGTGCTGCCAGAGCGCTTTGTACGCCGTGATGTCCGGCGCGGCCAGCTCTTCGAGGAACACCTCGTTCGCCGGGCCGGTCGCTTCCCAGTTCATCTTGCCCCGCCAGAGCGCGTACCCGTCGATGGTGCCGGCCTCGTCGCGGTGCACCAGGATCTGCCGCGCGGTCCGTCCGCCGCGGTCGTCCGGCTTGTCCTGCAGGCGTCCCTTCCAGCGCAGCTCCGACCGCCCCGACACGCCCGGCCGCTGGTCCTGCACGCGGCGCAGTACGGCCGGAAGCTCCTTGAGGGCCTCGTCGGCGGTCAGTACGCCGAGCGCGCCCGGACGGATCCGCTCCGCGGGCGCACCCAGGCGCAGCAGGTCGACCTCGTAGTTCGTGCCCCAGGCGGCCGCGCCGTACCCGAACCGGCCGTAGATCGCGGGCTCGCTCGCCCACAGCACCGCGATCGCCTCCGGCACCTCACGCAACTGCTGCCCGATCAGCCGCGACATCACCCCGCGCCGCCGGTGCGTCGCGCGAACGCCGACCCCGGTCACATGAGCCGCGTCGACCACCGCCCCGGGAACGGACAGGTCGCGCGTGAGCGCCCGTGTCGTCCCGACGATCTCGCCGTCCTCGGTCGCCGCCAGCGTCCGCTCGGGCTCGAACAGTTGCCGACCGAGGTCGTCCAGCGTGGGCTCGAACATCATCGCCCCGCCGAACACGGCCCCCACCGCCTCGAACTCCGCCGCCGTCGCCGTCCGCACCTCGATCTCGGTCATCTCCGCATCTTCACATGCGGCACCGACAAAGGCGCGGGAGTTTACGGGTCAGCGCACGGCCGGCAGGTCCCCGGTCGTCTCGCCGTCGAGTTCGGCCGGGGAGTCGGGGGCCGGGGTGTGCTCGGCCTCCTCGAGGGCGATCTCCTCGCGGAACACGAACTTCCGGTACGACCAGAACCGGAACAGCGTGCCGAGGCCGAGGCCGATGAAGTTCGCGGCGATGTTGTCCGACAGCCAGGTGTGCAGGTCGAGGACGTACCGCGAGAACGCCAGGCAGCCGGCCGCGATCAGCAGGCCGATCCCGTTCAGCACGAAGAACAGCACGTACTCCCGGTGCAGGCCGGAGCGCTCGCGGTGCCTCCAGGTCCAGTACCGGTTGCCGAGGTACGTCGCGATCGTGGCGACCGTCACCGAGATGAACTTGGCCGTCAGCGGCTTGTGGTGCAGCATGCCGACACCGGAGTCGGCGAGCACCAGCGGGTTGTTGAAGACCAGCCAGTTGTAGATCGGCAGGTCCACGACCAGTCCGAGCAGTCCGACCACTCCGAACTTGGCGACTTCGTGCACCAGGTGCTGGAACTGGCGGTACAGCGTGGTGACGAGCTTCAACGGGGTTCGGGACCTTCTGTGATCGGATCGCGACAGGGGCAGCTTCCCACGGTACCCGGCTGGCGGTCCTACCCCGAAATCGCCCGCGTGCCGCGACGGCCGCCGTACGGTCCATGATGTATGGACATTAGGCTCACCGCTGTGAAGTTCGATCGCAAGGATCTCCCCGTCGGTACGCCGGTGGTCGGCATGGTGGGCGGCGGCCAGCTGGCCCGGATGACCCAGGAAACGGCCGTCGCGCTCGGCATCCAGCTCCGCGTGCTCGCCGAGGGCGACACGGTGTCGGCCGCGCAGGCAGTCGCGGACGCGCCCGTCGGCGACTACAAGGACCCCGAGACGGTACGTCGGTTCGCCGCCGAGTGCGACGTGGTGACGTTCGACCACGAGCACGTCCCGACCGACCTGCTGCACGCGCTCGAGGCCGACGGCGTCGCGGTCCGGCCCGGTCCGGACGCGCTGGTGCACGCCCAGGACAAGGCCGTGATGCGCGCCCGGCTGGACACCTTCGACGCGCCGGCGCCCGCGCACCAGGTGGTCGCGACGGCCGCCGACGTGGCGGACTTCGCCAAGCGGGTCGGCGGCTTCCCGGTCATCCTCAAGACCACCCGCGGCGGGTACGACGGCAAGGGCGTCTGGTTCGTCGACGGCCCGGACGACCCGCAGGTCGCGGCCGCGTTCGGCAGCGGCGTACCGATCCTGGCCGAGGAGAAGGTCGACTTCGTCCGCGAGCTCTCCGCGATCGTCGCCCGCTCGCCGCACGGCCAGGCCGTCGCGTACCCGATCGTCGAGTCGGTCCAGAAGGACGGCATCTGCGTCGAGGTGACCGCGCCGGCGCCCGGCCTGTCCGCGGAGAAGGCGGCGCAGGCCCAGCAGACCGCGCTCCGGATCGCCGGCGAGCTCGGCGTCGTGGGTGTGCTCGCGGTCGAGATGTTCGAGGCGCGTGACGGGCGGCTGCTGGTCAACGAGCTCGCGATGCGCCCGCACAACACCGGCCACTGGTCGATCGACGGCGCGGTCACGTCCCAGTTCGAGAACCACCTTCGCGCGGTTCTCGACCTCCCGCTCGGCTCGCCGGCCGCGCGGGCGCCGTACACCGTCATGGTCAACGTGCTCGGCGGCGACGTCGACGACATGCACCGCGGCCTGCTGCACTGCCTGGCCCGCGACCCGGGCCTCAAGGTCCACTTCTACGGCAAGTCGGTGAAACCGGGGCGCAAGGTCGGCCACGTGACGGCGTACGGCGACGACCTCGAAGCGACCCGGGAACGCGCGCGGCACGCGGCGGCGTACCTCACCGGCACCATCGACGAGTAAGGGAAGACATGTCCGTTGGAATCGTGATGGGGTCGGACTCCGACTGGCCGACGATGAAGGCCGCGGCCGAGGTGTGCGCCGAGTTCGACGTGCCCTTTGAGGCAGATGTCGTGTCGGCGCACCGGATGCCGACCGAGATGATCGACTACGGAAGGTCAGCGCACGAGCGCGGGCTCAAGGTACTGATCGCCGGAGCCGGCGGGGCCGCGCACCTGCCCGGGATGCTCGCCTCGGTGACACCGCTGCCGGTGATCGGGGTACCGGTACCGCTGAAGTACCTCGACGGGATGGACTCGCTGCTGTCGATCGTGCAGATGCCGGCCGGAGTTCCGGTTGCGACGGTCTCGATCGGGAACGCTCGGAATGCGGGCCTGCTGGCGGTCCGGATCCTGGCCGCGTCCGACGAGAAACTGCGGGACCGGATGCTCGGGTTCCAGGAGTCGCTCGCCGAGCTGGCGCGCGGCAAGGGCAGTACGGTGCGTGACGGGGCGGCAGAGTTGCGTAAAGGCTGAGGTTGTCGCTGGTTTCCACAGGACGGGGCGGGTAGTCATGAGATCCCATCGGTTGTCGTTTAAGGTCGTCGATCGTGACTCCGCCCACTGAATCGGATACGCAGCGCATTCCGGTCCGCTACTGGATCTGGCTGTTCGGCGCCGCCGTGTCCCTCCTCGGCGACCTGACGATGAGCTTCGCCATCGGCTGGTCCGCCACCCGGCACGGTGGCAGCGTCGCCGGCCTCATCCTCCTCCTCGCCGCCGCCCCCCGAGCCATCCTTCTCCTGGTAGGCGGCGCCGTAGGCGACCGCTACGGAGCCCCCCGAGTCCTCCTGGCCAGCTGCACGGCGATGTTCCTGGTCACCGGCGCCCTCGTCCCCGCCACGCTGGCGGTCGGGGAACCCGTGTGGCTGCTGGTGATCCTCGCGATCGTGGTCGGTTCGATCGACGCGTTCTTCCTGCCGTCGTCGCGGTCGATGCCGCGGCTCCTGGTCCCGCCGGAGCAGGTGCCGCGGGCGCTCGCGAGCTTCCAGGTGACCGGGGTGGTCTTCGCCGTCACCGGTACGGCGATCGGTGGTGTGCTGGTGAGCTGGGCGGGGCTCCGGGCCGCGGGCGGATTCGACGCGCTGACGTTCGGCGTGATGATCATCGTCCTGATCGTGCTCCGGAAGACGATTGCTCCGTCGAAGCGGATGCCGACCGGGATGCTCCGCTCGATCGGCACCGGGATCCGGGTCGCGTTCGGCAACCCGTTGACCCGGGCGCTGCTGATCACGATGACCGTGGCGGCCGGCCTGTTGATGCCGCTCGACGGGTTGCTGTTCCCGCTGCTGGCGCGCGACCACGGCTGGGACGCCGCCACCGCCGGTCTGCTCGTGGCGAGCCGCAGTCTGGGAGTGGGGGTGATCGCGCTACGCATCCTGATGTGGGGCGCGTTTCCCCGGCCGGGCGTGGTCGCCGCGCTTGGCCTGCTGCTCGCGGCTGTCGGCCTGCTCGGCCTGTCGGTGTTCGACCCGCTGCCGCTGACGTTCGCGGCCGGCGTCGTGAGCGGGATCGGCGTCGGCACGTTCACCGGGCACGTGCTGCCGTTGTTGATGAACTCGGTGGAGCGCGAGTTCCAGTCCCGGCTGCAGTCCATCGTGGTGCTCTGCCAGAACATCGCATTGATGGTGATGAACCCGCTGCTGGGCGGCCTGGCCGACGTGGACACGGTCGGCATCACGGGTGTGTGCCTCGGCATCGCGGTGCTGGCAGCCGTCGCCGGTTGCGTCGTACTGACCCGCCCGGTGGTCCGGGCGGCGACGGTCAGCTAGGGCTTGCCGGGAGCCCGGTAGACCCAGCCGGCTTCGCGCCAGGTTTCGGCGTTCAGGTTGAGGCGGGCGTCGATGACGACCGGGGTGGTGACGACCTCCTTGAGGGCGAGCGGGTCCAGGGCGCGGAACTCGGGCCATTCGGTGAGGTGCAGTACGGCGTGCGCCTCGCGGCAGGCCTCGATCGCGGTGGAGGCGTAGCGCAGGGTCGGGCGGACGCGGCGGGCGTTCTCCATCGCCTCCGGGTCGTAGACCGTGACGTTCGCGCCGTGCAGCTGGATCCGGCCGGCCACGTCCAGCGCGGGCGAGTCGCGGACGTCGTCGGTGCCGGCCTTGAACGCGGCCCCGAGCACCGTGACGTTCTTGCCGACCCACTCGCCGCCGAGCATCTCGTGGGTGACGTCAACGATCCCGGCGCGCCGGTGCTGGTTGATGTCGTCGACCTCGCGGAGCAGCGTGATGACCTCCTCGACGCCGAGCTCGCCGGCCCGGTGCATGAACGCCCGCAGGTCCTTCGGCAGGCAACCGCCGCCGTACCCGGGCCCGGCGTTCAGCGCGCCGCGGCCGATCCGCTTGTCGTACCCGAGCGCGTCGGCGAGCTGCGTGACGTCCGCGCCCGTCGCGTCGGCCATCTCGGCGAGCGCGTTGATGAACGAGATCTTGGTGGCCAGGAACGCGTTCGCGCCGGCCTTCACCAGTTCCGCGGTCGGCAGGTTGCAGACCACCACCGGCGTACCTTCGTCGATCGGCGTGGCGAACACCTCGCGCAGCCGGGTCTCCGCGGCCTCCGACTGGACGCCGAACACCAGGCGGTCCGGGTGCAGCGTGTCCTCGACGCCGTGCGCCTCGCGGAGGAACTCGGGCTGCCACGCGATCTCCACCGCCGTACCCGCGGGGGCCTCGGCGTGGAACCGCTGCTCGACGATGGTCGACGTACCGACCGGGACCGTCGAGCGGCCGACCACCAGCGTGGGCTTGGTCAGCAGCGGCGCCAGCATGTCGACCACCGAGTGCACCTGCGACAGGTCGGCGGCCTCGCTGCCCTCGAGCTGCGGGGTGCCGACGCAGATGAAGTGCACGTCGGCCCAGTCGGCGATCTCCCGGTAGTCCTTGGTGAACCGCAGCCGGCCGGAGTCGGTGTGCTTCTTCAGCAGCGGGTCCAGCCCCGGCTCGTACAGCGGGGCCTTGCCGTCGTTCAGCAGCTTCAGCCGGTGCTCGTCGATCTCGACCCCGATCACGTCGAAACCGAACTCGGCCATCCCCGCCGCGGTGTTCGCGCCGAGGTAGTTGGTGCCGATCACGGCGATCCGCAGCGGACGGGACGTCGCTTCACTCATGTCCGGGACTCTACCCATCGTGGTTATCGGCCGGTGACCGGCTCATGTCCGGCCCGTGCGTACTTGGTCACTTTCGGAGTACGACGCCCTCCGCCGCGGCGTGGTTCGTCGTACTGTGTGACTCGTGAGTAACTCATTCGAGCTGTACGCGCTGTCCGAGGAGCACCAGGCGATCCGCGAGGCCGTGCGGGACGTCTGCGACGCCAAGGTCGCCCCGCACGCCGGGGACGTGGACGAGCTGGCCGAGTTCCCGAAGGCGTCGTACGACGCGCTGAAGGCCTCGGACTTCCACGCGCCGCACATCCCGGAGCAGTACGGCGGTGCGGGCGCCGACGCGCTGGCCACGGTGATCGTGATCGAGGAGGTCGCCCGCGCGTGCGCCTCGACCTCGCTGATCCCGGCCGTGAACAAGCTCGGCTCACTCCCGCTGCTGCTGTCCGCCTCGGACGAGGTGAAGCAGCGCTACCTGCCGCCGGTCGCGGCCGGTGACTCGATGTTCTCGTACTGCCTGTCCGAACCCGAGGCGGGTTCGGACGCGGCCTCGATGAAGACGCGGGCCGTCGCGGACGGGGACGGGTACGTGCTGAACGGCGTGAAACGGTGGATCACCAACGCCGGGGTCTCGGACTTCTACACGGTGTTCGCGGTCACCGACCCGGACGCGCGGTCGCGGGGCATCTCGGCGTTCGTGGTCGAGAAGTCCGACGAGGGCGTGTCGTTCGGGGCGCCGGAGAAGAAGCTCGGCATCAAGGGTTCGCCGACCCGCGAGGTGTACTTCGACAACGTGCGGATCCCGGCCGATCGGTTGATCGGGGAGCCGGGGACCGGGTTCGCGACCGCGATGCAGACGCTCGACCACACCCGGGTGACGATCGCCGCCCAGGCGCTCGGGATCGCGCAGGGCGCGCTCGACTACGCGCTCGGGTACGTCCAGGAGCGCAAGCAGTTCGGCAAGGCGATCGCGGAGTTCCAGGGCCTGCAGTTCATGCTCGCCGACATGGGCATGAAGATCGAGGCGGCCCGGCAGCTCACGTACGCCGCCGCGGCCCGCTCGGAGCGCAACGACAGTGACCTCACGTACTTCGGCGCCGCCGCCAAGTGCTTCGCCTCCGACGTCGCGATGGCCGTCACCACCGACGCCGTCCAACTCCTCGGCGGCTACGGCTACACCCACGACTACCCGGTCGAACGCATGATGCGCGACGCCAAGATCACCCAGATCTACGAAGGCACCAACCAGGTCCAGCGCATCGTCATGGCCCGCCAACTCCTGAAGGGCATCGGCTGAGCGGTTCGTCACCGGTCGGTGGCGATGGTGGTGACCAGGGTTGCGGCGCGTTTGGTCAGGGTGGTGTGGTTGGTGGCGCCGGCGTGGATCTGCATGGCTACTCCGTCGAGGACCGAGGTGATGAGCCGGGCGCGCATGCGGATCTCCTGGTCGGGCAGGTCGGGGGAGACGCGGCGGATGAGGACGCCCAGCTCGGAGTAGAACGCCTCGTAGATCTCGTGGTTGAGCTCGCGGAAGCGTGTGTGGTGGTACGCGAGCAGCGACATCGTGCCGAAGACGGTGCCGGCTCCGGTGGTCCAGTTGCGGACCAGGGCGCGGGCTGCCTCGGTCAGGCCGTCGACGTTCGTGGCGCGTCGTACGGCGGCCAGGTCGTGCTCGAACTCGGCGCGGATCAGCGCCTCGAGCAGGTCGTCGCGGGTCGCGAAGTAGTACTGCAGGTTGCCGAGCTTCATCCCCGCCTTCGCCGCCACGCGCCGCAGGACGAACTGGTCGAACCCCTCCTCGACCAGCAGTTCCCGGGCGACGGCGAGGACGGCGTCGCGCCGGGCCGCTCCACGGTCGCTGAACGAGGTCGTCATCCCGGCACCTTACCGGGTTCTAGGTCGTTGACCTACAATTAGGTCAACGACCTAGAAGAGAGGGATTCGGATGCCAGACCGTATGACCCGGGCCGCGCGCGAGGCCTTCCTGACCGATGTCCGCGTCGGTGTGCTGTCGGTGACGTCGGACGACCCGGAGCGGGCGCCGGTCAGCGCGCCGGTGTGGTACGACTACTCGCCGGAGACCGGGGTGACCGTGATCATGAGCGCGAAGTCCCGCAAGGGCGTCGCACTCGAGACCGCCCGCCGGTTCGTGCTCGTCGTCCAGTCCGAGGCGGCCCCGTACCAGTACGTGACCGTCGAAGGGCCGGTCACCGAGATCCGCTCGCCAGACACCGCGAAGGACCTGCTCCCGCTGGCGATCCGGTACCTCGGCGAGGACTTCGGTACGGCGTACACGAAGGAGTGGGAGGCTGCCGGCGGGCCGGAGACGGACCTCGTCTACGTGATGCAGCCGCAGCAGTGGAACACCGCGGACTTCACCGCCGACTTCTCCTGAGCAGGCTCCTCAGCCCTCGACGTACTACGGTGTGCGTCGAACGGCTGAGGAGCTAGGAGGTCCACGGGGTGGCGGATGTGTTCGCCGGGCGGTTCGAGCTGCTCGACCCGATCGGGGTCGGTGGAGCCGGGACGGTGTGGCGGGCGTGGGACCGGCGGCAGGAACGGCTGTGCGCGGCCAAGGTACTGCGGCAACGCGACGCCGGGGCGCTGCTGCGGTTCGTGCGCGAGCAGTGCCGCCGGCTGAACCACCCGAACATCCTCACGCCGTACGGCTCCGCGTCGGACGACGACATGGCGCTGCTCGCGATGGACCTGGTCGGCGGCGGTTCGGTGGCGACGCTCGTGTCGGACTTCGGACCGCTGCCGCCGCGGCTGGTGGCGGAACTGCTGAGCCAGCTGCTGGGCGCGCTCGACCAGATCCACACGGCCGGGGTGCTGCACCGCGACGTCAAGCCCGCCAACCTGCTGCTCGAGGCAACTGGCACCGACCGCCCGATGCTGCGCCTGACCGACTTCGGCATCGCGATCGCCCTCGGCGAGCCCCGCCTCACCATCCACGGCACAATCGTCGGCACACCCGGCTACCTGGCACCCGAGACCTACACCAGCGCCGCTTTGTCCCCGAAACAGGACCTGTACGCCGCAGGAGTAACCGCCTGGCAACTACTAACCGGCACGGAACCCCCCGAACACGGAGCCCTACCCACCTACCCAGCGGACGCCACTGCTCTACCTGGGCCGCTGGCGGATGTCGCAGCCCTCATCTGGACCGTCGTACAGCACTTGACCGACCCCGACCCCACAAACCGCCCAACCTCGGCAGCCGAGGCCCTCAAAGCCTTGGCCCCCGCCCTGTCCGTCCCCCTCGAAACCCCGACCCGAACCGCAGACGGCGAAACCATCGAGGTCTTCGACCACCTACCCCCACTCCCATCCACCGCCGTACTCCCGCACACCGCCTCACCCCGCCCCACACTTCCCCTGCCCGAACCACCGGATCCCGCAGGCGCATTCGCCGCACCGGGCGCAGTGGCAGGCGCGAACGCGTCGGCGGTACCAGCAGCACCGGTAGGCCTGGGCGCACCTGCGCGTCCGGACGCACCGACGGGCCCGGGCGCGGCAGAAGGAGCGGGTACGGCGGCAGAAGGAGCGGGTACGGCGGCAGCAGGTGCTACCGCTGGCGTGGGGGCGGGATCGGATGCGGGCGTGGGAGGGGACGGATCCGCCGGGGCTGGTGCGGATGGCGTACGCGACGGGGGTGCGGGTGCGCGGTGGGGGTTGCGGGGGCGTGGGGGTGTTGCGGCTGTGGTGGCTGTGGTGGCGATTGTCGGTGGGGGTGCTGCGCTCGTGGCTGGGCTTGGTCCGTTCGGGGGCCGGGCTCCGTCCGGGGGTACCTCGTCGTCGCCTGAGGGGGTTGGCGGCGGAGCGTCTGAGACTGCGACGACTGTTGGTGGACCTGGTACGGGCATCACCGGGTCGAGTTCGGTAACGCCGGCGGCGCGGTCTGCGGATCCTGGTGTTCAGGCTGGTCGACCCTGCGGGTGGCAGGTCGTCGGGACGATCGAAACGGCTGCTGACGGCACCCGGGTCGAGTGCCGCCAGCAGGGTTCGTCGTACCGCTGGACCAAGATCAGTTAGGCCAACCCGGCCCCTGACCCCCCGGCCCGTGCTGGCCCGGCCCGTGCTGGCCCGGCCCGTGCTGGCTCGGCCCGTGGTGAGCCGGAGCCTGGCCGTAGTTGCCTGGCGCTTGGGGGCCTGGGGTTTGTGGGCGGCGGTTGCGGAGGATCAGGGCGATCGCGACGCCGGCTACCGCGAGCAACGCGGCGGCGCCTCCGATGGCCCAGGGGAGGGCGGAGCCGGAGTCCTCGTCCGTGGAGGCGCGCTCCTCGGTCGGGCCGCTCGCCGTTCCGGAGCCGTTGTCGGGCGACGTCGGCGCCGCGGTGGGCGTCTCGGTCGGCTCGGTGGGGGTCGGGCTGGGCGTCGTACCGGAGGCGCCGTACTCAGGCCCGCTCACCTTCGTGCCGGCGACCGCCACGTCGAGCTTGATCGGTACGCCGCCCGCGCCGTCGGCCGCGCCGAGCTTGACCATGATGTAGTACCAGCCGTCGACCGCCATCTTCCGTACGGCGGCATCGTTCCCGTCCCGGTTCAGGTACAGCACCCGTGTCGTCGACAGCGGCTTCCCGTTGAACGGCAGAACCTTCGTCTCCCCGGTGTACGCCGTGGTGTCGCTGTCGATCTCGTCGCGGACCGGGTTGTACAGCGAGGTCGCGATGTTCACGGTCTCCGCGTCCGGCACCCCGGCGTACGTCACCCGGAAGGCGAGCCCCTGGCCCCAGTCCAGCTTCACCCGGTAGAACAGCTGCTCGCCGTAGTACACGGTCTCGCCGTACCGCCCCGGTCCCGGCAGCGTCGTCGCCTCGTTGAAGGACCCGCCGCCGCGAATCGCCTGTCCAGCACCGGCCGGCTGGTTCGCGAACTCGACCCGCGTGGCCGCGGCCGGCTCACCCTTCCCGCCGGTGACCGGTGGCTCGACCCGGACCAGCAGCTCCATCGGCACCCGGTCGAGGCCCTTGTTGTCCCGGGTGACCCGCAGTACGTAGCGGCCAGGCTCGTCGCAGGTGCTCTGGTTGTTGTCGTCCGCCAGCTGGTCCCAGCGCAGTACGGTGCTGACGCTGCCGCCGTCGGCCTTGGCGCGGGTGTGCAGCTCGCGTTCGCGCTTGTGGCAGTCGGCGCCGCCGGGACCGGTGATCCGGATGTCCAGCGCCTCGACGTCGCGGACGTTGCCGCGCGGGAAGATCGCGGTGGCGGCGAAGTACAGCGTCTCGCCCTGCTTCAGGTCGACCGCGTAGAAGCGCTCCTCCTGCGAGTTCAGCGTGTCGATGTACTGGCCCGGGGCGACCGTCGGCGCGGTGGTCGGGTCGTTGGTGCCGGTGATCGGCTTGCCGACCGGCTCGTAGTGCCGCAGCGCCCGCTCGGTGACGCGACCGAGTACGCCGGTCAGCGTGCTGGCGTCGTCGGCGTCGTGGTACGTGCCGCCGGTGGTCTGCGCGATACACGCGAGCTGCGCGCGGGCGGCCGCGCCGACCTTGAAGCCGATGGTGTGGACGTGCAGGTCGATGCCCTGCCTGTGCAGCTCCTTGGCGACCTCGCACGGCTGCGGCGGGGCGCAGGTGTCCTCGCCGTCGGACACCAGCACGATCGACCGCTGGCCCTCCTTCGGCAGCTGCGCGGCGGCGACCCGCAGCGACTGGCCGATCGGCGTGTAGCCGCGGGCCTGCGCACGGGCCACGGCGGCCTTCAGAGCCGGCTTGTTCACGGTGCCGACCGGCTGGACCACCTGGACGTCGCGGCAGCCCGCCGCCTTCTCGGAGCCGGCCGAGCCGGTGCCCGCGCCGTAGATCGTGAGCCCGACCTGGGACTCAGCCGGCAGCCCGTCGACCATCGTGGCGACCGCGCGCTTGGCGGCGTCCATCCGGGTGCCTGTGCCCCCGGCGTCGCGGGCCTTCATCGAGCCCGACGAGTCCAGGACGACCATGACCGGCGAGTACGGGTCGGCGGCCGGGTTTGCGGACGCGTTTGCAGACGGAAACGCCAGGGCCAGCCCGGTCAGGGCCAGTAACGCTGCGGCGCGGCGGATCATTGGCTACTCCAGGGTTTGCAGATCGGAACGAGCACGACCTTAGCGTTTGCATTTGCGATTTGCAACAGCAAAGGCGGTACGTCGGACCGGTGCTGCGTCAGGTCATCGCCAGGTCGTTGACGAAGCTGTCCGACCAGTCCGAGAGGGTCGGCAGGCGTTCGGACCAGACCTTGGTGCGCGGCGTTCCCGCCGTACCGGGGTCGCCGGACTCGGGCCAGTAGCCGATCATCGAGCGCAGCGTGCCCAGGTGCTCGCCGAAGTGGTCGTCGACGCGGACGATCGTGGCGACCCGGCCGGCGCCGAGGCGGGCGATCACCTCGGGGTCGCGGAACACGGTCCGGATCGCGCCGCCGAGGTTGGCGAGCTGGGCGTCGCAGGGGCGCGCGGTCACCGGTTCGGTGATCACAAGGGTGTGGGTGTCGGGGAGGTACCAGCCCTGCCGTTCGGCGGTCCGGTAGAGCTCGGTCAGCCGGGTCCGCAGGTGCGGGGTGGTGGCGAGGCCGGTGCCGGGGTCCTCGCAGGACGACGCGTGCAGATAGGTGAGCGTGCACTCGGTCCAGCTCTGGCACACGGTCCGGATCGCCTCGAACGACGGATCCTCGCCGACCGTCTGGTACGTCGTCCGCAACACGTCGAGCGCGACCGTCAACGGGATCTCCCGCTCGGCCAACCGCCGCGCCGCCGCGGCCGCGTGCGGCAACGGATCCGCGCCACCCGCCAACGCCTGCAGCAACGGCCGAAACGCCCCCTCGGGACTCGGTCGCCTCAACCGATGCCGCCCTCGAGCGGACCCGGATTCCGGCTCCGGAGCGGTTGTCGTGGGCGATGGCTTGCGTAGTTCGTCGATCACCATGGCAGGGGTCCCCGTCTGACTACCGATCGTGGTCGCCCGCCTGGCCGGCGGGTGACCCGTACGCCCTGAGACGCAGGACCCCGCCGACCATGACGCGGAACGGCGGAAATTCGCGGCAACCGCCTGGATTACGCTTACCGGCGCCCTGGCTGTGATTTCCGACAGTCACCACCGCCCCGACGTACTGCCCTGGAGTCACCGATGGAAGCTGCCGGCGTTCATCGCATCGCCCGACGCGATCGGTCCGGAGCCGACCGCGAGTACCTGGTCGCCGTACCCGACGGTCCGGTCCGCGGCGTGACGGTGCTGTTCCATCCGTTCGGCTTCACGCCCGAGGCGGTGCTCTTCGGTGAGCCGGCCGGCGACCTGCTGATCCGGCCGCTCGCCGGCGCGCTCGCCCCGGCCGCGGCCGCCGGTCAGGTCGTCGTCGCCCCGCGCAGCCGCGGCCGTGTGCTGGGCGGGATCTCGCTGGCGTGGCAGGACCATCTGGATGGGTCCCCGTCCGAGGGACCCGCCGAGTACGCCCGTAGGAGCCCGATCTCGTACGCCGCGACGCTGGCCGCGACCGCCGTACGACTCGTCTGGTCGCCCGCCGACACGGTCATCCCCGGCCAGGCGTCCGACCACGCCCATGCACTCGCCGACAAGCTCCGCGCGGCTGGTGGGCAGGTGGACGAGCGCATCGTCACCTACGCGCCCGTCTCCCCGAAGGAAGACCCCGGTCGCTACGCCCACGAAGCCTGCGACATCTGGGAACACCTCGCGCAGCCAGTTAGATTCTTGCGATGACGACCTACTCGCCGTCCGAGGCGGCCGCACGATCCGGGTTCAGCATCGACACGCTGCGCTATTACGAGCGCGAAGGCATCCTGCCGCGCATCGAGCGCAGCGCCGGCGGCCGGCGCGTGTACAGCGACGGCGATCTCTGGATGCTCGGGTTCCTGCGGTGCCTGCGGGACACCGGGATGTCGATCGAGCAGTTGCGCCGGTACGGCGAGTTGAGTCGTGACGACACCACGATGCCGGAGCGGGTCGCGTTGCTCGAGGACCACGCCGCCTCGATCCGGGCGCGGATCACCGAGCTCGACGCGATCCTCACCCGGGTCGAGGAGAAGACGGACTGGTACCGCGAGCAACTCCGCAAGACGTCCTGACCGGCTGTTCGCGCGGAGCCACCTATGCGCCGTCCAGCGCCGCCAGTTCGTCCTCGGTGAGGAGCGTGGAGGCGCCTTCCACGGCCTCCTCGACCTGTTCGACGCTGCTGACTCCGACGATCGGGGTCAGCGCCGGGCTCCCGGAGGCCAGCCACGCGAGCACCACCTGGCCCGGCCGGAGTCCCCGCGCGGTGGCGACCCGGGACAGCGCCGCCAGCCGGGCTTCGGTGCCGGGATGGCGGTACTCCGTCTCGAGCGGGCGGTCGTTGCGGTCGTAGCGGCCCTGGAGGGTGGCGGTGTAGACCCAGCCGTCGACCGACGGGTTGCGCCGCAGGAAGTCGAGCCCGTCCGGTGACAGCATCCCCAGCGGGATCGGTTGGCCCTCGACCGCCATGCCGCCGGCGGGCTGAAGGTAGGAGTAGCGCTGCTGGTACGCGCTCGGTTGCGGGTGCCCGGCGCGTTCGGCGGTGGCCCGGATCCG
This sequence comes from Kribbella sp. HUAS MG21, assembly GCF_040254265.1. Taxonomy (GTDB): domain Bacteria; phylum Actinomycetota; class Actinomycetes; order Propionibacteriales; family Kribbellaceae; genus Kribbella. The sequence continues at coordinate 925,462 of NZ_CP158165.1, read as the reverse complement.
TTCGAGCAGCCAGGACGGGTGGTTCGACACGCCCCAGCGAGCGGTCAGGCCGTCACGGACCAGGCCGCCGAACGTCCCGACCAGGTCCTCCACCGGAACCGTCGGGTCTTCGACGTGCGCCCAGTACAAGTCCACACCGGCAACGCCCAGCCGCTCCAGGCTCTGCGCCATGGCCGCGCGCACGACGTCCTCGCGCAGTCCTTCGAGGTGGTCGGGGAACCCGCCGACCCGCGTGGGCTGGGCGCCGACCTTGGTGCTGAGGCGGACCCGGACCCCGGAGTTGGACGCCAGCCAGCGGCCCAGCAGCGCCTCGCTCTGGCCGCCGAACCCGGTCTCGGAGGTCCAGAAGCTGTAGTTGTCGGAGGTGTCGATGAAGGCTCCGCCGAGTTCGACGTACCGGTCGAGGATCGAGAACGCGGTCCGTTCGTCGACGAGGGTGCCGAAGTACATCGTCCCGAGGGCCATCGTGGGTGTGGTCATGGCAGCAGCCTCATTGCTGGAGCGCGCTCCAGGTCAAGCCGGCCGGCGCTAGGCGGCCGCGGCTCGGAGTAGCTGATGTGCCCAGTCGGGGTCCTTGTTCTGGGCGATGGGGTAGCCGGCAGCCCACGGGCCCTCCCAATGGACGGCGACGCCGGGGTTGTGGATGGCGGTGCCGTCGGCGAGGAAGAGGTGCGGGCTGCCTTGGACGGCGTCGGTCACGGCGATGGTGTGATCGTGGGTGATGGCGGAGCGGGCGCGGCCGTCGTCCAGAGCCGTGGCCAGTTCGGTGGGGTCGACGGACTCGACGGCGGCGGCGACCTCGAGGATCGTCTGGCGGTGGCCGATCGGCCGGGAGTCGAACCAGAAGGCGCGGCGCAGTGCGGCGTCGAGGTCCTCGGAGGCCTGCAATCCTTGGGCTTTGGCGGCGTGGACGGCCTCGGCTGCGAGCAGGACCGTCGACGGATACGTCCAGTCGGGCGCACTCCACAGCCGGAACCCGACCTCCGGCGCCACCTGCCCCAACCCGACTGCCTCACTGTCCGTCCCCGGCCGCGAATGCGGACCGTTGAACAACTCCAGAGCGAACGTCCGGTGATCCAGCCGCACCTCCACCCCGAGCTCGGCCCGCGCCGCCCGCAACCGATGGATCGCGACATGGGCGAACGGGCACAGCAGGTCCGACCACACCTGGATGGTCCCGGGCGCGACGTTCACTCGGCCTCCTCGTGGTCGGCGCCGGACGGGTTGCCGGTGAAGTGCTCCGGCGTGATCAACACCGCCGTACGACGATCCGCCACCATCTCCGCGTCGTACGCGTCGAGGTCCGGATGGACGCCGCCCGCCGCGTGGTAGATGTCGCGCAGCAGCAGCCGCAACCGTTCCGCGTTGACCCCGGCCACCGGGTCGTCCGGACCGGCCAGCTCCACCGGACCAGTCACGCCGATCCACTCCCACTCCGCGCGGAACACCAAGGTCGCGCGTGGTGTCCGCCGGAGATGGTCGAGTTTGGCCGTCCGGCCGCGGGCGACGAAGGCGACGACCGGTTCGCCCGTCAGCGGGTGGTCGACGACGCCGGCGTTCACCACCGAGGCGGCGGGTTCGCCGGAGCGGCGCTGGGTGACGGCGACCGCGAGGAAGTGGTCCCGGGCGCCGAGTTGGTTGATGCGGGCCAGGCCCGCGGTGGTTTCCATGCCTCGACGTTAGCGGACCATGGTCCGGTTATCAACCGCGGAGGCGGTAGCCGTCAGATTGTTGCGATCGCGGTGATGCCGAGGGTGAGCCCGACGAGATAGGTGCCCAGGGCACCGACATCCCGGAGTGGGCCGTGGGACGCGAGTGTGCGCGAGCTCAGCATGCCGAAAGCATGGGTGAACCTGACCACCACGGCCGCGACCGCGAGTACGTCGACCACGCGGCTGTCGGACAGGGCCGAGCAGACCAGGAGCAGCACGATCATCGTCGGTACGTACTCCGCCGCGTTGCCGTGCGCGCGGATCGCGATCAGCAGCTTGTCGGCCGGATCGGTCGGCTGCTGGTTGCCGGCTCCGCGGAGCGCCCGGTGGCGCGTGACGTTGGCGCCGAGCAGGAACAGCAGGATGCCCAGCAGGGCAATGCAGACAACGGTGACCGTGCTCATACGAGTGCTCCTTCGAACAGGCTGCTCACGATGGTGTGGCTGATCCGGGTCCCGAGCAGTGCGTCGGTCTTGTGCATGCCGCCGGGACAGGTGACGTTGACCTCGATGAGCCGGCCGTCGATCACGTCGAGGCCGGCGATCACCAGGCCGTGCGCGCGCAACACCGGCCCGACGGCGGCGACGATCGCGCGGTCGTCGGCGTCGATCTCGGCCGCGGCGACCGGCGGCCCGATCCGGAAGTCGTCGACGGCCGGCCGCCGCAGCACCGCGCCGGCGATCTCCCCGTCCAGCAGGAACAGCCGTTTGTTGCCGCGAGCAACCGCCGGGAGGTACTGCTGCGCGATCACGTGCCGCCGCCCGCCGTCCGTCGCCGACTCGAGCAGCGCGGCCGCGGACCGGTCGTCGGGCACCAGCCAGACGCCGATCCCCGCGAACCCGTCGACCGGTTTCACGACTGCCGTCCCGATCCGGCGTACGAACGACCGCAGCGCGCGCGGATCCGTCCCGACGTACGTCGGCGGGCACAGCTCCGGGAACCGCAGCGCGACCAGCTTCTCGTGCATCGCCCGGATCCCCTCCGGCCGGTTGATCACCCGCGTCCCCGCCCGTTCGACGAGGTCGAGCAGGTACGTCGTGTGCAGGTACCGCGCGTCGACCGGCGGGTCGATCCGCAGGTGGACGACCTCGAACGACGCCACGTCGACCACCGCGGTGCCGAGCTCGTCCCACCAGGTCGGGTCGACGATCCACCGGTGATCACCACCCGCGCTCCGCGGCCGCAGCCGGATCCGCCGGGCGCGAGCGCATACCCGTCCGTCGACGACCGCGAGCTCCTCCGGCTCGCAGCACCACACGTCGAGCCCCAGATCCTGCGTCGCGCTCATCAGCCCGATGCCCGCGTCGATGTCACTCTGCAGCCCGGTCAACGGATCGGTCACGAACAATACGCCGGTCATGCCGCCAGCTCCTGCTCCAGTACGCCGTCGGCCGCTGCGCGCCACAGCCCTTCATCGCAAGGCAGTTCGCGCAGTGCCTCTCGCCGGCGTACGTCGTCGTACATCAGCTCCTGGAGTACTGCGATCGCGCGCTCGATCGCCTCAGGTGGCAGTGCGTCGAGGAAGCGAACCTCGAGGTAGGTCCCGCGCGGCCGGACCGGCGGGAACAGCGTGCTCAGGTGCCCAGCAGCCCCGTCGACGAAGGCCGACGCGCCGGCCGCGAAGGCCGTGTACGACGCAACCGCGTCGTCGTCGCGCAGCAGCCGGTCGTCGAACGCCGTACGCGCCGGATCCACGGCCAGCCAGGTCGCCAGTCGGTCGCTGCGGTTGAACCGCGCCGCCAGGAACGGCCCCGCCAGGTTGAGCACCCGCCACTGCTCGAGGCCCGCGCGCCCCGGCCACCAGTCGAGGCAGAGCTGCGTGGACGCGGTCCGCCGCATCATCCGCCGGCCCGCCGGGCCGATGCGGTCGAAGTGCTGCTGCATCGCGACGTACCGCGGCAACGTCAACTGCAGCGGCACCTCCAGCCGCGGATCGACCGGGATCGGGCGCAGCGTGATCCCGCCCAGCCGGCGCCGGAGGTCGGCGGTCAGCACCCGCAGGTCGCGCGCCGGCTCGAGCGACGGTGGCAGGCTCAGCTCCACCTGCCCACCGGGCTCGAAGCTCAGGTACGGCGCCGCGAGCGATCCGGCGGCGGCCCGCCGGACCTCCCCGATCGGGACCACGCCGCCGTCCGCCGCGGCGACGACGTACTCCTGCTCGATCGCGACCCGGACCGTCCGCCGGCGCCCCCGCGCGAACAGTTGCGCCACGACCGGACGAAGTTCTCTGGGATCCATCGGACCTCCCTGATACCGTAAGGATTCCTGTCGAAATATTGGAAGGTATCCTTACGACATGTCAAGCCCTCAGTTGCCGCGGCTCGGTCGCAAGCCGCTGATCGCGCTGGTCGAGCGGGCCAACCGCGCACTGCAGACCGACATGGTGCGACGCGCCCACGCGGACGGGCACACCGAGGTGAAGATGGCCCACAACTCGGTCTTCGGCACGCTGTACTCCGGCGGCGCGCGGGCCGCGGACATGGCCGCGCGGGCGGGGATCACCCGGCAGTCGATGGGGGAGGTGATCCGCGACATGGTCGCCCTCGACCTGCTCGAGATGCGGCCGGATCCCGACGACCGGCGGGCCAAGGTGGTCGGCTACACCGAGCACGGCGTGGAGGTGGCGAGCGACGGCCGCCGGCACCTGATCGAGCTCGAACGCCGGCTCGCGGAGGAGTTCGGCGAGCGCGAGTACGACATCGCCCGCGACGTCCTCGAGCGCCTCGTCGACGTCCTCGACCGGTTCGCGGCCGAGGAGCCCCACGAGACCCAGGCCGCCGGTACCCGCCGTACCTGACTCACAGCGTTGCGTTCGTTCGCGTCTCGCGGGTTGGCGGACCCGTTGTCAGCGCGCGAGGCCTTGCCTAAAGTTGCCCGCAGGTTGGGAGAACAGCCTGCGGACCGTACCGGTGCCGAGCGTGAGCGACTCCCGACACTGCGGGGATCTCGCTCCAGGTCGTCAGCCGGTGTGCCTGTCCGCGCCAGCATCTGAACACCCCGGAGTGGCGCTCGGATGTCGCACAACAGGACCCTCTACGTCGACCGGCAGGGGCACTCGATCAGCCGTACGACGTGGCTCGCGCTGACCGCGCGGCCGGAGTACGTCGTGATTGCGAGCGACGCCGTCACCGCCGAGGGACATCATCTGCAAGTCGTGACGATCTGGCTGGGACTGAACCTGCCGATCGGCGGGCCGCGGGTCTTCGAGACCCTGTTGCACGCAGCCGGTGGCCGGCGGCCCCGACGGTGGGCGTGGCCGAGCCTGTCGCGGGCCCAGGCGGGTCATCGTCACGTCGTCGACGAGCTCATGGCCGGGCCACCGGCGGTGAGCGGAGCGAAGTCAACCCGAACCGAACGACGCCGATAGCAGGGGACAGCACTCCCGCCTGGGCAGTGTGCGGCCAGTACCGCGGGCCGGGTCACGCCGAGGTGGTTCATTCCTCTGGATGCGGTACACCTCACGGCACCAGGACGTGTGCGGCCGGAACCGCGGGCCGGGTCACGTCCTGGTGTCACCATCGCGCGACGGACCCTGCTCGCCGTCGCCGCCGGGTGGCGCCTCACCTGAACTCACCGACTCGAACGCACGGCTGTCGACCGGCGGCCTGCCGGTGTGCCGGACGATCAAGGCGCCGGCGACATCGCGCAGCTTGCGGTTGTTGTTCTGCGAATGCTTGCGGAGCAGCTGGAACGCCGTCCTGGCGTCACATCGCTGCTGGCCCATCAGCAGCCCGAGCGCCTGGTCGATCACCGACCTCGACGCCAGCGCCTGCTCCAGCTGCTCGCTCAACTGTGACTGCCGCACCGCCCCCGCGGCGAAAGCCAGCGTCGTGGACGCCTGCTCGGCGTACGCCGCCGCTCGTTCGCGGTCGGCGGCGCTGAACGTGTCGGGCCGGTCGTAGCCGTACAGGTTCATCGCGCCGATCGACCGCCCGTCGACGATCAGCGGCAGGGCGATCGACGCCTTCACGCCTGCCTCCCGGGCCAGGTCGCCGTACCTCGGCCACCGGCGCTCGCTGCTGTAGTCGGCGACGTCCACCACGACGCCCTGCTGCAGCGCCTCCAGGCAAGGTCCCTCGCCGAGGCTGTACTGGTACTCGTCGGCCACCGAGGCCCGTGCGTCGCTGGACACGATCGTCCGCGGCTGTCCGTCGTACCGCGTGGTGATCCCACACGAGGCCGGCGGCTCGACGACCTTGGCCGCGACGTCGGCGAGCTTGGCCAGCAACTCCTCGAGCCGCGGCGCGCCGAGCAGCAGCGAGTGCAACGAGGTCAGCGCGTCGACCAGCGGCGCATCGCCATTGTCATCCACTGTGCCCACCCCCGGAGAACCCTCCGTTCCACGCTACGCCGCCGCGGGCGGCTCGGCATCAGGTCGAGGACTCGTCGTCGGCCGGCGGCAAGGTCGGGTAGTCGACGATCGGGTACAGACCGACGGTGAAGCCGTACGTCGTACCGCCCGCGCGGGGGAGCTGGTCGAAGGAGTGGATCAGCGCGTCCACCTGCTTCCAGAACTCCGCCGCGCGATCCTCGGGGATGCGGGCGTGCCGGATGAACGACCGCAGCTGTCCCGCGTCGTACGCCGGTTTGGACTCCTCGACCGCGACCTCGAAGTCGTTGAAGTCGTGCGGCAGCTGCCCGTCCTTGCCCTGGCGGCCGAGCCCGACGTAGAACATCCGGGCCGCGCGCCCGTAGAACCGCTCCTCGATCGCCCGCACCCGCCGGGTCCGGACCACCTGCAGGATGCCCGCCTCGGTCAGCACCTTCACGTGGTGCGCGACCGTGCTCTTCGGCCGCCCGACCGCGGTGGCCAGTTCGGTGACGGTCGCGGCCCGCTCGTGCAGCAACCCGAGGATCGTCGTCCGGAGCGGGTCGCTGATCGCCCGCACCTGCTCGGCGGTGGTCAGCTCGAGCTCGTCCAGCAGCTCGTAGTCGGGGACGGGACTGTTGATCGGCCTGTTGATCGGCATGGTGCGAATAGTCTACCGTTTCCGATTGTTCGAGATAATTGGATCATTGGAGCTGATGATGGCCGAGGTCGTGCTGTACCACCATGCGCAGGGACTGACCGACGGGGTGCGGGCGTTCGCCGGCGAGCTCCGGCGGGCGGGCCACACCGTCCACACGCCGGACCTTTACGAGGGGAACACCTTCGCGACGCTCGAGGAGGGGATCGAGTTCGCGCGGTCGACCGGCTTCGGCACGGTCCTGGAGCGCGGGGTCGCGGCCGCGCAGGACCTGCCGGCCGCCGTCGTGTACGCCGGCTTCTCGCTCGGCGTGATGCCCGCGCAGAAGCTGACCCAGACCCGCCCGGGCGCCGTCGGCGGATTGTTCTTCGACGCGTGCCTGCCGGTCGAGGAGTTCGGCACCTGGCCGGACGGCGTCCCGGCGCAGGTGCACGGCAAGGACCAGGACCCGTACTTCGCCGAGGAAGGCGGCGACCTGGACTCCGCCCGCGCCCTGGTCGCCGCCGTCGACACCGCCGAACTGTTCCTCTACCCCGGCAAGCAGCACCTGTTCGCCGACTCCTCCCTGCCCGGGTATGACGAGGCCGCCGCGAAGCTGATGACCCAGCGCACCCTCGACTTCCTCGCGAAGCTCGGTTAGGTGCTCGCCAGCGGGTTACAGTGCGGCGGATGATCTCTGAGTTTCGGATCGACGTGCCGGGCGCCGAGCTGCGGGAGCTGCGCGAGCGGCTTCGGGAGGTTCGTTGGCCGCGGCAACTACCTGGTGATGGCTGGGAGCGGGGTGTGCCGGTCGGCTACGTCCGGAGCGTTGCCGAGCGGTGGGCGGCGTACGACTGGCGGGCTTGGGAGGCGCGGCTCAATGCGTATCCGCAGTACGTGACCGAGATCGACGGGCAGCGGATCCACTTCCTGCATGTGCGGTCGCCGGAGCCGGCGGCCTTGCCGTTGGTCCTGACGCATGGGTGGCCGGGGTCGGTGGCGGAGTTTCTGGAGGTGCTCGGGCCGTTGACGGATCCGGCGGCGTACGGCGGGGATCCGCGGGACGCGTTCCACGTGGTGGCGCCGTCGGTGCCGGGGCACGGGTTCTCGGTGCCGTTGACGGCGGGGTGGGACCACGCGCGGATCGCCCGCGCCTGGGTCGAGCTGATGCACCGCCTGGGCTACGAGCGGTACGGCGCGCAGGGCGGTGACACCGGATCGGTGGTGTCACCAATGGTCGGGCAGGCGGATCCGGATCACGTGATCGGCGTCCACATCAACGGGGGACTGGCGTACCCCGCGCTCGAACCAGGCGATCGCGAGCAACTCGACGACGTCGAGCGCGAGCGGCTCGCGGCGGCCGGGCGGTTGCGCGCGGTCGGCACCGGGTACGCCGACCTGCAGGGCACGCGGCCGCAGACGGTCTCCTTCGGACTGAGCGATTCACCGATCGGCCAGCTGGCGTGGATCCTGGAGAAGTTCTGGGAATGGACCGATCCCGAGCGCGCGCTGCCCGAGGACGCCGTCGACCTCGACCACCTGCTGACCGACGTGTCGATCTACTGGTTCACCAACACCAGCGCGACATCCGCCAACCTGTACTACGAGAACCGCGGGGCCACCGACGACATCAGGCCGGGCGTGCCGACCGGTGTCGCGGTCTTCCCGACCGATCCCGCGATCCGGCGGGTGCTAGAGCGCAGGCACCACATCGTCCATTGGTCGGAGTACGCGCGCGGCGGGCATTTCGCCGCGCTCGAGGCGCCCGACTTGCTCGTCGACGACATCCGGGCCTTCTTCAGGCTGGTCCGGTAGCCGGGCGGGGGCCACGAAGCTCAACAGCGCGCCGTCGCGTTCCACCGTCGCGTCCGGCCAGCGGCGCCGGACCATCCGGATCGAGCGTTCGTTGGCGGCGCTCACCACGAACAGGAAATGCGTCGCGCCGGCCGCGATCGCATCGGCCGCGGCGACCGACAGCATCCGGATCCCGAGCCCGCGGCGCTGCTCGTCCTCGGCGATCACGGCCGCGAGTTCGGCGGTCGCCGCACCGGGTGCCCAGGCCCACATCGCGTGCCCGACGATCGCGTCGCGCCGGGTGGCGACGAACGCGGCACCGGTCGGGCACAGCATCCGCAGCAGCAGCGCCGCGCGGGGCGGCGTACCGATCGCGGTCTGGAAGCGGAAGTAGCGGCTGAGATCGGTCAGCCCGGTCAGCATCCTGGCCAGCTCGTCCGCGTCTGGTTCGCCGGCGCGGCGGACGAGTGGCGGGCCCGTCTGAGTCTGGTTCACGGATTCAGCCTTGCCGGATCGTGCTGAGTCTGTCAAGCAGACTTATCGAAAAGTGCGGATTATCATGGCCTGCATGGGTACGGCGATCAGCGAACAGGTGCCGGAGGCGATGCACTGGTCCACGGAGAACTGCACGATCTCCCGGACCATGGACATCCTCGGTGACAAGTGGACCTTTCACGTCCTGCGCGAGCTCTTCGTCGGCGTCCGCCGGTTCGAGGACATCCGGTCCCGGGCCGGCATCCCGCGCCAGGTCCTGACCGAGCGGCTCGCGGCGCTGATCGAGCGCGGCCTGCTCCGCCGGCATCCGTACCGGCTGCCCGGTCAGCGCGAGCGGTCGGAGTACCGGCTCACCCAGGCCGGGCTCGATCTCTACCCGGTGCTGGTCGCGATGATCCAGTGGGCCGACCAGTACCTCCCGCTGGACGAGGGTCCGCCGATCGAGCCGCGGCACCGCGGCGACTGCGGCGAGCGCGTCACCGTGGTCATGCGCTGCGACGCCGGCCACGAGCCGACGCCGCGCGAGGTCGCGTTCCGCCCCGGCCCCGGCGCGACGCGACGCTAGCGGTTGTCGAGGCGCTCGATCGCGCGCCGGATGATCCCCTCGGTCTCGCGGGGCTGGGCCGCGGAGATCGTGACGGCGTCCATGGTGACGACGTAGGTGTCTAGTTCCTCGCGCTTGTCGAGGTAGACGGCGCTGGTCAGGTGCTCGATGTAGACGATGTCGGGCAGGTCGGCGTCGTTGAACCGCAGCAGCGTGAACGCGCCCCCGGTCGCCGTGTAGCCGCCCTTGTCGAACGGGATGATCTGCAGCGTCACGTTGTGCCGTCGCGAGGCCTCGATCAGGTACTCCAGCTGGGCCCGGAAGACCGTCGGGCTGCCGATCGGCCGTTGCAGCACGGACTCGTCGACGATCGCCCACAGCCGCGCGGGTCGTTGCCGCGTCAACACTTCCTGGCGGCTCATCCGCAACGACACCAGCCGGTCGACCTCGGCCCGCGGCAGCGCGACGTCCTGCCGTCCGAGCTGGATGATGGCCCGCGCGTACTCCGGTGTCTGCAGCAGCCCCGGGACGAACTGCAGCTCGAACGTCCGGATCAGGTCGGCCGCCATCTCCAGGCCCAGGTAGTCGTGGAACCAGATCGGCGTCAGGTCGTCGTACCGCTGCCACCAGCCGGGGTCGTTCGCCTGCTGCGCCATGGTGAGCAGGCGTTCGCGCTCGGCCTCGTCCTCGAGTTTGTAGAACGTCAGCAGGTCGTCGACGTCGCGCACCTTGAAACTGACCCGGCCGAGTTCGAGCCGGCTGATCTTGGACTCCGAACCGCGGATCTCCCACGCGGCCTGGGTCCGGCTGATGCCGGCCGCCTCCCGCAGCCGGCGCAGGTGGGTGCCGAGGATGATGCGTTGAGCGGTCGGGCCGCCGTACGCCCCCGGCTCTGTCACCTCTGACCTCCCAGCAGCGGTGTTCAGGTGTGCAACCAGTTGATCCTTTCATAACGGATCGTGAATGTGTCCACCCGCACGCGCCGACACGGTGTGTTCAGTGCGCCGTACTCTCGGTAGAGTCGGTCGAACCAGACTTCCCGATCGCTCTCTGCGAGGTTCACTGATGGTCGATGCCACCAAGGCACCAAGTTCGAACCCGGTCGGCGTCGACACCTCCCGGGCCAGTATCGCGCGAGTGTACGACGCCTTCCTGGGCGGCAAGGACAACTTCGAGGTCGACCGCGAGGTACTGCGCGGGGTCCAGCGCGCCGCGCCGCAGGCCCAGGACCTGGCCTGGTCGAACCGGAACTTCCTGATCCGCGCCTGCCGGTTCCTGGCCGGCCAGGCGGGGATCACGCAGTACCTCGACTGCGGGTCCGGCCTGCCGACCGCCGAGAACACCCACCAGGTCGTGCAGCGGATCCAGCCCGAGGCCAAGGTGCTGTACATCGACAACGACCCGGTGGTGCTCGCGCACGGCCGCGCGCTGCTCGAGGAGAACGAGAACACACTGTTCGTCAGCGCCGACATCTTCGACCCGGACGAGGTGCTGGGCCACGAGGAGGTGCGCGGCTTCCTCGACTTCGACCAGCCGATCGCCGTGATCCAGAACGGCACGCTGCACCACTACATCGGCACCGAGGGCGCGCAGATCATGCAGAAGTACGTCGACGCGGTGGTGCCCGGGTCGTACACCGTGGTCTCGCACTTCTTCGACCCGGAGACGCCGGAGCATTCCGAGGTCGCCCGGAAGATGGAGGAGAAGTTCATCCACAGCCCGATGGGCAGCGGCAGGTTCCGCACCCGCGCGGAACTGATGGAGTTCTTCCCCGGCCAGGAACTGGTCCCCCCGGGTCTGGTGCTCTGCGACGACTGGTGGCCGGACGGCCCGCGGATCAAGCCGCTGAACCAGGTCGAGGAGTGCATCGTCGGCGGGATCGGCCGCAAGGTCTGAGACGTCAACTGTGGTTGCCCGGAGCATTGATTGCTCCGGGCAACTTTTTCTGTGTCAGACGTGCTCGGAGACCAAGGTCGCCGCGGTGCCCTCCTCAAGGGCCTGGAAGATGTGCGGGAGGTCGCCCGGGTAGGCGATGTAGTCGCCCGGGCAGAGTTCCACCGGGTCGTCGAGCGGGCCGACCAGGGCCCGGCCGGAGCCGAGGATGACGTGCTCGACGACGCCGGGCATGTGCGGGTCGGACTTCCGACCGGGGCCGGGGGAGGCGACGATCCGGTACAGGTCGCGGCGCGCGTTCGGCGGGCTGGACGCGACCAGCGTGGCGCTGTAGTCGGCCTGGTCGGAGTAGATCGCCGGCCCCTCGCCGGCCCGGATGATCTGCACCTTCGGACGCGGCGGGTCCAGCAGCGCGGCGAACGGCGTGTCGAGCGCGACCGCCAGCGCCCACAGGGTTTCCACGCTCGGGTTGCCGGTGCCGGACTCGAGCTGGGACAGCGTCGACTTGGCGACGCCGGCGCGTTTCGCGACCTCGGTCAACGACAGTCCGGCCCGGGCGCGGTGCCGGCGCAGCGACGCGGCGATCACGTCCAGCGGGGCTCTGTTCTCCATCGGTGTTCGCTCCATCGGTCCAGTTGTTCGGCTTGACGAACGAATGGCGGCATGTTCATCATAGTGCCCATGCGTTCGATCTGGCGAACACTCGATCGGGGACTCGCCCGTGACATCGGCCTGGTGTGCCTGGCCGACGGCGTGGTCGGCGTGTCGTACGGCGCGATCAGCGTCGGCGGCGGGCTGCCGTTGTGGGTGCCGATCCTCCTGTCGGTCGTGGTCTTCGCGGGCGCGTCGCAGTTCCTCTTCGTCGGGATCGTCGCGGCCGGCGGCAGCCCGATCGCGGCGATGATCGCCGGCCTACTGGTGAACAGCCGGCACGTCGCGTTCGGCCTGGCGGTCAGCGACGTGATCGGCAGCGGCTGGCGGCGCTGGCCGGGCAGTCACCTGATGACCGACGAGAACGTCGCGTTCGCGATGGGCCAGGACGAACTCGAGCAGCGCCGGGCGGCGTACTGGGCGGGCGGGATCGGCATCTTCGTCTGCTGGAACCTCGGCGTCGTCGTCGGCGGTCTGGCCGGCTCGGTGATCACCGACACCGACGTGTTCGGGCTGGACGCGGCCTTCCCGGCGGTCCTGCTCGCGCTGGTGCTGCCGGCCCTGCGCGACCGCTCGACGCGTACGGCGGCACTCGTCGGCGTCGTGGTCGCGCTGGCGGCCACGCCGTTCCTGCCCGCGGGCTTGCCTGTGCTGCTCGCCCTGGCCGGGCTGCTGTTCTACCGCGTGGGGAAGCCCGCGCTGGAGGTGTCGCGATGAACAACACGCCGTTGCTGCTGATCGGGATCGGAGTGCTTGCCATCGGCACCTTCTCGATGCGGTTCGCGGGTCCGGCGCTGCGTAGCCGGGTCGAGGTGCCGGAGCGGATGCAGCAAGTGCTCGCCGCAGCCGCGATCGTGCTGCTGACCGCACTGGTCGCCACCGCCGCGCTGACCGACGGGCAGGGACCCGCCGGTGTCGCGCGCCCGGCAGGCGTGCTCGTCGGCGGGGTCCTTGCCTGGCGCAAGGCGCCGTTCGTGCTCGTGGTGGTGGCCGCCGCGGCGACGGCGGCAGGTTTGCGCTTGCTCGGCGTGCCCTAGTCAGCAGCTACCGTTCAGGTATGACGACGTACCCCGGGTTGCCCGCGGCGCCGAAGAAGTCGGTCCTGCCGGCGATCGCGATCGCCTGTTTCGTGATCGGCGCGCTGGTGACCGGGTTCTTCGTCTGGCGGATCGTGGTGACGGCGCCGGGCTCGCCGCAGCCGATCGAGGACGGCACGGTGCACCTGGAGAAGGAGGGCCTGACGATCTACGCCTCCATCCCGGCGCTGCGGCCGCCGTGTACGGCGCAGGACGCGAACGGCGCCGACGTACCGCTCAAGGGCCCGACCGGCTCGGAAACCATCACGATCAACGGCAACACCTGGTACGTCGTGGCGCGATCGACCCAGGCGGTACCGCCCGGGGACTACACGATCTCCTGCAGCGACGACGAGACGAGCGCGGCGTACGCCGCCGGCCCCAAGATGTCGGTGATGGCCTTCGTGCTGTCGATCCTCGGGACCGTCTTCTCCTTCCTGATCTTCATCGGGCTCGGCTGCACGCTGCTGGCCGTCGCGGCGGTGAAGAAGCGCCGCCGGAACCGTCCGACGAACACGTTCCCGGGGCCACCCGGCAACTACTACCCGCCGCAGGGCAACACGTTCCCCGCGCCGCCGCCGTACAACCCGGGCCCGAACCCGGACCGCCCCCAGGACAGGTGACCCGATGGATCTCGACTGGCCCGGCTGCCGCAACGTCCGCGACGTGGGCGGCCTGCCGACCGCCGACGGCCGGGTGACCAGAACGGGTGTGCTGATCCGCGCCGACAGCCTGCAGTACCTGACCGACGACGGGGTCGAGTGCGTGCGGCGGTCCGGGGTGACCCGGATCCTCGACCTGCGCGCCGACGGCGAGGTCGCGCTCGCGCCGACGCCGTTCACCGGTACGCCGCTGGCGGTGCGGCAGTCGCTCGTTGACCCGGCGGACCCCGACCACGGGCAGCCGACCATCGTCGAGGCGTGCACGTGGATGCTCGACAAGCGGCCCGAGCTGTTCGCGGCCGCGGTGAAGGCGATCGCCGACGAGCCGGACGGCGCGGTGGTCGTGCACTGCCACGGCGGCAAGGACCGCACCGGGATGATCGTCGCGCTCGCGCTGAGCGTCGCCGGCGTACCGGAGGAGGAGATCGTCGCCGACTACTTCCTCACCCAGGCTCGGCTCGCGGCCTGGCTCGAGGAGCAGCTGGCTGCCGAGCTCGACGCGTCGAAACACCCGGAGATGATGGAGTTCCGCGACACCCGCGCCGAGTCGATCGTGGCGATCCTGCGGCACCTCGACACGAGATACGGCGGGCCGGAGGCATACCTGCGCCACGGTGGTCTGACCGACGAGGATCTCGCGCGACTGCGCGCCCGGCTCGTGGCCTGACCTGCGTCACGGTCGCATCACGCAGCGCAGTACATTGTCGCAATGCCGACCGCCGGGACCGACCCTGCAGGGCTCGCAGGGCTGGCCGAACGCTACGGACTCAGCAAGAGCTCGGTCCGGCCGCCGCTCGGGGCCTACCTGCGCGAGCTGTGGAGCCGCCGCCAGTTCGTCGTCAGCTACGCGGCGGCGCGCACCTACGCCATGTACTCCGGCGCACGCCTCGGCTCGCTCTGGCAGGTGCTGACACCGCTGCTGAACGCGGCGGTGTACTACCTGGCCTTCGGCGTGCTGCTCGGGACCAAGAACGGGATCGACAACTACGTCGCGTTCCTGCTCAGCGGGATCTTCGTCTTCACGTTCACGCAGCGCTGCATGACCGAGGGCTCCCGCTCGCTCGCGCTGAACCTGTCGCTGATCCGCACCCTGCACTTCCCGCGCGCGACGCTGCCGCTGGCCTACGTACTGAACGAGCTGAACCAGCTGCTGGTGTCGTTCGGCATCCTGTTCGTGGTCGTCGGATTCACGGACGGACCCTCGTGGCGCTGGCTGCTCGTGCTTCCGGCGATGCTGCTGCAGGTGATGTTCAACATCGGGATCACGCTGGTCTTCGCGCGGATCGGGACGTTCGTGTCCGACATCACCCAGCTGCTGCCGTTCGTCACCCGGACCTGGTTGTACGCCTCCGGCATCTTCTTCTCGTTGCCCGGGAAGCTGTCCGAGGTCGAGGCGCCGGGCTGGGTGACGCAGCTGCTCGCGTTCAACCCGATATCGGCGTACATCGACATCGTCCGGCGCTCCCTGCTCGACGAGCACGAGCCGAACCAGCTGCCGCACGCCTGGCCGATCGCGATCGTCTGGTCGTTCGTGATGCTGGCGGCCGGGTTCTGGTACTTCTGGCAGGCGGAGGACCGCTATGGGCGAGGCTGAACCCACGGTCATTGCGGACCGCCTCGACATCATCTACAAGGTGATCGCGGGCCAGGGCGGCAAGGGTACGGCGGCCACGGCGTTCCGGCGGATCCTCAAGCGCCAGGACCGGCCGACGATCCGCGAGGTGCACGCGGTCAAGAACGTCAGCTTCACGGCGTACAAGGGCGACGCGATCGGCGTCATCGGCCGCAACGGCTCGGGCAAGTCGACGATGCTGCGCGCGATCGCGGGCCTGCTGCCGCCGGCGTCCGGGGCCGTCTACACCGGCGGCCGGCCGTCGCTGCTCGGCGTCAACGCGGCAATGATGAACGACCTCACCGGCGACCGCAACGTGGTCCTCGGCTGCCTGGCGATGGGGATGTCCGGGGACGAGATCCGCCGCCGGTACGACGAGATCGTGGAGTTCTCCGGCATCGGCGAGTTCATCGACCTGCCGATGTCGACGTACTCGTCCGGGATGGCCGCGCGGCTGAAGTTCGCGATCGCGTCCGCGAAGACGCACGACATCCTGCTCGTCGACGAGGCACTGGCCACCGGGGACGCCGAGTTCCGGCTCCGGTCGGAGCGCAAGATCAAGGAGCTGCGCGAGCAGGCAGGCACCGTGTTCCTGGTCAGCCACAGCCTGGACGTGGTGCGGGAGACCTGCAACCGCGCGCTGTGGCTGGACGCCGGCGTGCTGAAACTCGACGGGCCGGTCGACGAGGTCGTCGCCGCCTACATCAAGTCCACCCGCAGTAGCTAGGCCCTCGGGCGCTCGCGGAGGCCGACCAGGAAGCCGAGGCCCCAGGAGATGTGCATGGTCGCGCAGACCAGCGGCAGCCAGAACAGCGCCTTCCAGGGCAGGTAGCGGCCCTCCATCGCGGAGCCGAAGATCAGCAGCAGCGCGTAGCCCAGCGGCGCCAGGAAGCCGATGTCGAGCCAGCTGATGCCGGTGGCCAGGCCGATGATGCCGAGGATCGTGCCGACCGTCAGGCCGATCACCGCGACCGGCGGCGCCAGGTACCGCTTGCTGGCGGTCTCCGGGTGCCGGCGGATGACCTCGCGGCGCCACTGGCCGGTGTGGAAGAACTGCTTGGCGACCGCGGACAGCGAGGACCGCGGCCGGTACGTGACGGACAGGTCCGGGCTGAACCAGATCAGGCCGCCGGTCTTGCGGATCCGGTAGTTCAGCTCCCAGTCCTGGGCCCGGTGCATGGTCTCGTCGAACCCGCCGACCCGCTCCAGCGCGGCGCGCCGGAACACACCGAGGTACACGGTGTCGGCCGGACCGGCCTTGCCGCCCTGGTGGAACGTCGAAGCGCCCAGGCCCAGCCGGGAGCGGTACGCGCAGGCGACCGCCATCTCGGTCGGCGTCCGGCCTTCGGCGGCCATCACGCCGCCGACGTTGTCCGCGCCGCTCTCCTCCAGCACCTCGACGGCGCGGGTGATGTAGCCGTCGGTGAGCGCGCCGTGCCCGTCGACCCGGACCAGGATGTCGTGCTTGGCGTGCGCGATGCCGACGTTCAGCGCGGCCGGCGTCTTGCCGGTCGGGTTCGGCACGATGCTGATCCGCGGGTCCTTCTCGGCCAGCTTGTCCGCGATCTCCTGGGTCCGGTCCTTGCTCGGGCCGATCGCCAGCACGACTTCGAGCTCACCCGGGTAGTCCTGCTCGAGAACGCGGCCGACCGCCTCCTCGAGATGACGTTCCTCGTTCAGCACGGGCATCACGACGGACACAGGTGGCCAGGTGGACAGCGGCATATCAGGTCAGGCCTTACAGATCGAGGCGACGTCGTCGACGCCGGTGGCGGGTGTGGTCGGTGAGCTGGTCGGCTTCTTGGTGGTACTCGTGCTCGGCTTCTTCGTCGTACTGCTGGTCGGCTTGCTGCTACTCGGAGTGCTCGAAGTCTTACCGTCTCCTCCTGAGCCTTCCTTGTCCAGCGATTCGGACTTCGCGATCGCCTCCGCGACCTTGGTCCGGATCAGTGCGAAGTCCGGGTTGCCGGTGTGGATCAACGGCGGGACCGCGGAGAAGCTTGACACCGGCAGCTTCTTCGCGTCCAGCGCGAGATCGGTGAAGGTCCCGAGTTCACCGGCCGGGATGCTGGTCTTGACCACCTGTTTGCTGGCCGCGGCGATGCCCTGGAACTTGGTCAGCACGGTCTGCGGCGACAGCTGGTTCAGCATCGCGGACATCACGCACTTCTGCCGCGCCATCCGCTCGTAGTCCGACGACTCGGCGCGGGACCGGGCGAACCAGAGCGCGTGGTACCCGTCCAGGTGCTGGTTCTTGCCGGCCTCGATGTAGCCCTTGATCGGCGAGCTGCCGCCGCCGATCGGGACCCGCTTGCCGATGTCCAGGGTGATCCCGCCGACCGCGTTCAGCAGGTCCCGGAAGCCGGCCAGGTCGATCAGCACGAAGTAGTTGATCTTCAGCCCGGTGACCGCCTCGACGGCCTGGGTGGTCGCGGTCTCCCCGGGGTTCGGGTCGCCGGGGAACAGGTTCTTGTGGTTCATCGCGTACGTGTAGACGGCGTTCAGCAGACACTCGGAGCCGCAGTCCTTCCACCGGAAGCCCTCGGGGAACTGCTTCGCCATCGCCGTACCGGCCGGGAACGGGACCCGGGCCAGGTTCCGCGGCAGGCCGATCAGGACGGTCCGGCCGGTGTCCGCGTCGATGCTGGCCACGGTCATGCTGTCCGGCCGGGTGCCGATCCGGTCCGCGCCGGAGTCGCCGCCCATCAGCAGCACGTTGTAGCGGCCCTTCTCGGCCTTCGACTTCTCGCCGCTGCCGAACACGCTGGCGACGAAGTCGCGCTGGGTGTTCACGATCACGCTCGCGTAGATCAGCGCGCCGACGACCACGAAGATCAGCACACCGTCGAGGATGCTCGCGGTCAGCCGGTGGTTCCGCTCCAGCATCAGCGGCTGGCCGAGCCGGTACGCGTCCACGAACAGCGCCGCCCAGCCGAGCGCGAGCAGGATCAGCAGCACCTGGACGATCCGCAGGGTGCCCGGCCGGGCCAGGATGTTGATCGTGCCGGACCGCCAGATCAGGCCGAGCAGGACGAAGAAGACCACGATCGCGATCAGGCCGAAGACCACCCGCCACGCCCACCGGCCGGCCTTCCGGCTGCCCGCGACGATCTGCGCGGACCCGGGCAGCACCAGCGTCATCAACAGCAAGGTGAGCGCCCGCTTGAACCGGACCGGCTCGCGGAGATTGCGCAGGTCTGGCTTCTCCTGCGGCATGACGTCCTTCCGTTCTCCTGCGGGCGGCTCTGCCGACCGTACCTTGTCCTCCAACCGACGCCTGGTAGGACGTGCCGGGTGCGTGGATGGTTCGGGCCTGGGCGGATCCGGAGACGAAGAGTAGCAGTCCGGACACGGAGTGCAGGAAAACCCCTGCGCTGACCCTGCTTGACGCGGCTGTGATGGTTCGGGGCGGAGGGATGCGTTACGAAGGCCAGTACGCCCAACCAGTGAGGAAACCGCCCCATGAAACTCTTCCGCACGCTCCTGGCCGCCACCGCGGTCGCGACGACCTCCCTCCTCGGCACCGGCTCCGCCCACGCCGCGGCGCCCGGCGCCGACTTCACCGGGATCGCAGCGCTCAGCAACTGCTCCGCGTCCCTCGTCCGGTACGCCGAATCCGCCGCCACCGACAAGGCCCTCGTGCTCACCAACGGGCACTGTTACGAAGGCGGCTTCCTGCAGCCCGGCCAGGTCCTGGTGAACCGGACCTCGACCCGGTCGATCACGCTGCTCCGGCCGGACTCCAGTCGGGCCGGCACGATCCGCGCCGAGAGGATCCTGTACGGCACGATGACCAAGACCGACATGATCGTGTACCAGGTCAACGAGACCTACGCCTCGATCAAGAGCCGGCTGAACGTGACGCCGCTGACGCTGGCCAAGCAGGGCCCGGCCGACGGCGCCGGCATGGCCGTGGTGTCCGGGTACTGGAAGCGGATCTACACCTGTTCGGTCCAGGCGACGATCCCGCAGCTCCGCGAGGGCGACTGGACTTGGCAGAACTCGATCAAGTACCGGCAGCCCGGCTGCGAGACGATCGGCGGTACGTCGGGTTCACCGGTCGTGAGCACCACCACCGGTGAGGTGATCGGGGTCAACAACACGGGCAACGAGGACGGCGAGCGCTGCACCGTGAACAACCCCTGCGAGGTGGACGCCGCCGGCAACGTCACGGTCGACCAGGGCGCGGCGTACGGCCAGCAGACCTGGTGGCTCTACACCTGCCTGACCGCGAACCGCACGCTCGACCTGAACAAGTCCGGCTGCGAACTGCCGAAGCCCGCCCGGCGCCGCTGACCGTCCGTGACTGCCCTGCGGGGGTGACGCGGAACACTCTGATATCCGGTAACGTCGCCCCGCATGGCAGTCGACTCCGCTACTGATCAAGTCGTCACGACCGGTTGGCCCAGCCCGTTCGGAGTCCGGACACGGTTGGTCGCCGCCAGCGCGCTGATGCTGTTCGTCGAGCTCGCGCTGATCCGCTGGACCGGTTCGAACGTCGTCCACCTGAGTTACTTCTCGAACTTCGTGCTGCTCGGCTCGTTCCTCGGGATCGGGATCGGCGTACTGCGGTCCAGCCGGGCGAAACGGCTGCCGTACTACTCACCGATCATGCTCGGCCTGCTGGTCCTGGTGATCGCCTGGAAGCCGGTGACCGTCGACCGCGGCACCTCCTCGAGCGTCATCTACTTCACCAGCCTGAACACCACCGGCCCGCCGGTCTGGGTGATCCTGCCGATCATCTTCGTCGCCGCCGCCGTCGTGCTGGCCGGCCCCGCCGAACTCGTCGGCCGCTGTTTCGCGGAGCTTCCGCGACTGACGGCGTACCGCTTCGACCTGGTCGGCAGCCTGATCGGCATCATCACGTTCACCGGGTTGTCGTTCCTGGGCGCGCCGCCGATCTGGTGGGGCCTCCTGGCCACCGCGGTGTTCGGGCTGCTGATGATCCCGCGGAGCTCGGCGGTTCCCGGCCGGCGCGCGGTCGCCACCGGGGTGAGTGCCGCGCTGGTGCTGTCACCGCTGCTGGTGATGCTCGGCGTGCTGTTCCACGAGTCGACCCGGCCGGACAACAGCTGGTCGCCCTACTACAAGGTGCAGACGAAGAAGTCGAGCTGGGAGGGCGTACCGCTGCTCACCATCACGGTGAACGGCGTACCGCACCAGCAGGCGATCCCGGCGGACGCCCGGCTGCAGTGGGAGCCGCAGTACGGCCTGCCGTACGAGCGGGCGAACGCGGGCAAGCAGCCGAAGAACGTGCTGATCATCGGCGCCGGCTCGGGGTCCGACGTGGCGATCGCGCTGAAGAAGGGCGCGACGCACGTGGACGCGGTCGAGATCGACCCGGAGATCCGCGACATCGGCAAGGCGCTGCACCCGGACCGCCCGTACCAGGACCCGCGGGTGACGTCGCACATCGACGACGGGCGCGCGTTCCTGTCCCGGACCGACAAGAAGTACGACCTGATCCTGCTGGCGCTGCCGGACTCGCTGACGCTGGTGAACGGCGCGAGCTCGCTGCGGCTGGAGAGCTATCTGTTCACCCAGCAGGCGTTCGAGTCCGCGCGGGACCACCTGAACCCGGGCGGCGCCTTCGCGATGTACAACTACTACCGCGAGACCTGGCTGATCGACCGGCTGGCATCGACGGCGGAGCAGGCCTTCGGGCACAAGCCGTGCGTGGACAAGATCGGCGACGGCCTGCAGCAGGCGGTCGTGACGGTCGGCCTCACCGAGCAGGACCAGAGCTGCGGCAACGAGTGGGCCGGCGCCACCGAGGCCACGCCGCCGCCGGCAACCGACAACCGCCCGTTCCTGTACCTGTTCACCGACCGGATCCCGGGGCTGTACCTCGTCACGCTCGCGCTGATCCTGGTCGCCGGTCTCGTCGGCGTGGCGATCGCCGGCGGCGGGGCGTCGTACAAGCGGATGCGGCCGTACGCGGACCTGTTCCTGCTCGGCGCGGGCTTCATGTTGCTGGAGACCAAGAGCATCACCGGGTTCGCGTTGCTGTTCGGTACGACGTGGGTGGTCAACGCGATCGTGTTCGCCGGCGTGCTGGTGGCGGTGCTCGCGGCCGTCGAAGTGACGAGGCGGTTCAAGACGCCGCCGATGAAGGTGATGTTCGCCGTGCTGTTCGGCGGGCTCGCGTTGTCGTGGGTGTTCCCGGACAGCTGGCTGCTGGCGATGCCGGTCGGGTTGCGGGCGGTGGTCGCGGTGCTGATCGCGTTCCTGCCGATCTTCGCGGCGAACGTGATCTTCGCGAAGCGGTTCACCGACACCGCCGACGGCACCGCGTCCTTCGGCGCCAACCTGCTCGGCGCGATGCTCGGCGGCTGCCTCGAGTACGCCGCCCTGATCATCGGCTTCCACGGCCTCCTGATCATCGCCGCCGTGCTCTACGTCGGAGCGTTCCTGCTGACACCGAAGACCAGATCGGTCGCCGGCTAGCGACCGCCAGGCCATCACAATCGCCCGCAACGGCAGGCTCCACGCCTGGGCGCCGGCCGCGACGCCGATTGTGATGGCCTGGGGATCGGTACACAAACGGCCCGTCCGCGGGTGCCCGGGTGGCGCCGGGTGGCAGGATCTGGGGCATGACGTGGCTCGTGACTGGTGGTGCTGGGTACATCGGGGCGCATGTGGTGCGGGCGTTCCGGGAGGACGGGATCGACGTGGTCGTGATCGACGACCTGTCGAGTGGCAAGGCGGAGTTCGTGCCGGACGGGGTGCCGTTCGTGCGGGCGAGCCTGCTGGACGGTGCGGCGGTGCGGGAGGCGCTCGACGGCGCCGACGGTGTCGTGCACCTCGGCGGGTTCAAGTACGCCGGGGTGTCGGTGGAGCGGCCCTTGCACACCTACACGCAGAACGTCACCGCGATGGTGACGCTGCTCGAGGCGATGGCGGACAAGCAGGTCCGCAACATCGTCTTCTCCTCCAGCGCCGGCGTGTACGGGACCCCGAAGGACGAGGTCGTCACCGAGGACACCCAGCCCGACCCGCAGTCGCCGTACGGCGAGTCGAAGCTGATCGGTGAGTGGCTGCTCCGCGACCAGGCGGCCGCGACCGAGCTGCACCACACCTCGCTGCGCTACTTCAACGTCGTCGGTTCCGGCGACCCGACGGTGTACGACGCCTCGCCGTACAACCTGTTCCCGATCGTCTGCAACCTGCTGACGCAGGGCAAGGTGCCGCAGATCTACGGCACCGACCACCCGACCCCGGACGGTACGTCGGTCAAGGACTACGTGCACGTCGCGGACCTGGCCCGCGCGCACGTCGCGGCCGCTCGCGCGCTCGAGTCCGGCAAGACCCTCGAGCGCGTCTACAACCTGGGCAGCGGCACCGGTACGTCGGTCCGCGAGATCATGGACGCCGCGCGCCGGGTGACCGGCATCGACTTCACCCCGGCCGAAGGTCCGCGCCGCCCCGGCGACCCGTCCCGCGTCGTGGCCAACGGCGACCTCGCGGCCCGCGACCTGGGGTGGCAGAACACCTACACCGTCGACCAGATGTTCGCCACCGCGTGGGAAGCCTGGCCGAAGGGCTAGTACTCCTTCTTGAACGGTCCCGACGGCGTCAGGTCGATGACGCCGGGGCCGGTCAGGACGCCGCCCTCGACCGGGAGGGTGTGGCCGGTGATCCAGGAGGCGTCGTCGGAGGCGAGGAACGCGACCGCGGCCGCGATGTCCTCCGGCTCGCCGACCCGGCCGAGCGGGTACATCGTCGCGAACCGGTCGAGGGTCTCCTGCTGGTCGTCCCAGTTCGGCGTCCGAATGGTGCCGGGGGCAACGACGTTGAACCGGACGCCGAGCGCGCCGTACCGCGCGGCGTAGTTGACCGTCATCGCGATCTGGCCGGCCTTCGCGGCGGAGTACTCGACGTTGCCGAAGGCGGCGATGCCGTTCACCGAGCTGATCGTGACAACGTTCCCGCGGTGCTTCACCAGTTGCGGGAGCGCCGCCTGGATGCAGCGGGACGCGCCGACCAGCGTCAGGTCGAGCTGGGCGTGGAACTCCTCGGCGGTCGCGTCCTCGGGCGCGGACCGGACGATGCACCCGCCGGCGTTGTTCACGACGACGTCGAGCCGGCCGAACCGGTCGACCGCGGCCGCGACCGCCGCGTCCACGTCGTCCCGGTTCGTCACGTCGACGCGCACGGCCAGCGCCCGCTCGCCGATCGACGCGGCGACCTCGCCGGCCTTCTCCTGCTGCAGATCGGTGACCACCACCGACGCGCCCTCGGCCGCCAGGCGCCGCGCGACCGCGGCCCCGATGCCCTGCGCCGCCGCTGTGACCAGCGCGACCTTTCCCTCGAACCGCTGCACGGCTACCCCTCCAAGACCCGGTCGACCTTCTCGTCCGCGACCCGGCGCTCCAGCTCGGCGGCGTCCAGGTTGCGGCAGAGGACGATCGAACCACCCCCGGCGATCACGCCGACGAGCAGGGCCAGCCCCGCGCGGTCGGTCAGCGTCCGCGTCACGAGGATCCGGTCGCGCACCGGTTCCGCCATACCGATCAAGTCCTCGTGGGTGAGCTCGTCGTACGCCGGGGAAGCGGGCGTCGGCGGGTCGAACGGGACGAACACGTCCGGGTGGTTGTAGACCTCGGCGCCGTAGTCCTGGATGCCGTCGGGCAACGGCTCCCGGAAGCGGCCGCCGAGCGGCAGCAACGCGGACGCGGCGGTCTCGCGCTCGCCCCGGATCGCGAAGTCGGGCCCGGTGATCGCGACGGTCCCGGTGCCGCTGGTCAGCGCCGCGCCCACCGACCAGGTGGACAGCGCCCAGACCACGCCCAGCCAGTGCGGCGGCAGTCCGATCGCCACCGTCTCGCCGGCCTCGAGGTCGTACTCGTCGACCAGCAGGTTCGCCGTCTTCGCGACCCAGTTCGCGGTGGTGAGCGCACTCAGCTCGATCCGCTCGCCGGTCGCGTCGTCGTAGTAGGTGAGGAACGGCGCGGCGCCGTCCCGGCGGACCGCGGCCGCGAACAGCTCGGGCAGAACTCGTGACATATGACCCACCCTACGGTCCGCCTCCCCGCCGCGACCGACCCCGTGGTACTGCCGTCGGTGGAGTTCTCCTAGAGTCGGATCATGCTGATCCTGGCCGGTCTGGGCCTGATCCTGGTGCTGACCGTTGCCACCGGCTACTTCGTCGCGCAGGAGTTCTCGTACGTCGCCGTCGACCGGAGCCGGCTGCAGACGCTGGCCGCGGACGGTGACGCGGCCGCCGCCCGGGCACTGAAGGTCACCGCGCGGTTGTCGTTCGTGCTGTCCGGCGCGCAGGTCGGGATCACGATCACCGCCTTGCTGGCCGGGTACGTCGCCGAGCCGTATCTCGGCGAGGGCCTGCAGCGCCTGTTCGGCACCGCCGGGGTCCCGGCGGCCGCGAGCGTGTCGATCTCGGTGATCCTGGCGTTGCTGCTGGCAACGATCATCCAGATGGTGCTCGGCGAGCTGGCGCCGAAGAACCTGGCGATCGCCCGCGCCGAGGCGATCGCGCTGCGGCTGTCCCGGTCGACGCTGGTCTACCTGGCGGTCGCGGGCCCGGTGATCCACCTGTTCGACTCGGCGTCGAACCGGATCCTGCGCCGGGTGGGCATCGAGCCGGTCGAGGAGCTGCCGCAGGGCGCGACGGCGCAGGAGCTCGACCGGATCATCGAGACGTCGTACGAGCAGGGGTTGCTGGACCAGGACACCATGCGGCTGCTGGACCGCGGCCTGGACTTCCGCGGCCGGACCGCGGGCGAGGCGATGGTGCCGCGCGTCGATGTGATCACCATGCACCGCGAGGAGCCGCTGACCCGGGTGGTCGAGCTCCAGGACACGGGGCACAGCCGGTTCCCGGTGATCGGTGCGACGGTCGACGAGGTGATCGGCGTGGTCGCGATCGGCGACGTGGTCGAGCTCGAACCGGCCGACCGCGCGACGATCGCGGTCGGTTCGCTGGCGTCGCCGCCGGTCGTCGTACCGACCACGCTCCCGCTGCCCGGCGTCCTGGAGCGGTTGCGGGTCGCGCGGCGGCAGCTCGCGATCGTCGTCGACGAGTACGGCGGGTTCGCGGGCATCGTGTCGCTGGAGGACATCGCGGAGGAGCTGGTCGGCGAGATCCGCGACGAGGACGACCTGCCGGAGGCGGGACCGGTGCAGGGCGGCGACGGATCGTGGGTGCTGCCGGCCCGCTGGCGGCTCGACCAGGTGTCGGAGGCCACCGGCGTCCAGCTTCCGGACGGTGACTACTACGAGACGGTGTCCGGCCTGGTGATGGCCCGGCTGGGGCGGATCCCGGCGGTCGGTGACGCGCTGGTGGTGGAGCTGCCGCACCGGATCGACCACGACGGGCGGCCGGTCCCGGCCGAGTTCGTCCGGCTCACGGTGCAGACGATCGAGCGCCGGGTGCCCGGCATCGTCCTGCTGGAGCGGGTGTCATGAGTACTCCGCTGGCGTTGACCATCTCCGTCGTCCTGCTCGCGCTGAACGGGTTCTTCGTCGCGGCCGAGTTCGCGCTGGTGGCGTCGAAGCGGCATCGGCTCGAGGAGGCGGCCGCGTCCGGCAGCCGCTCGGCGCGGGCCGCGATCGCCGGGGTCAGCGAGCTGTCGCTGATGCTCGCGGGCGCTCAGCTCGGGATCACCTTGTGCACGCTGGGGCTCGGATCGCTGAGCGAGCCGGCCGTCGCGCATCTGCTGCACCCCCTGTTCGAGCTCGCGCACCTCCCGGAGGCGGTCGGTCACGTGATCGCCCTGATCATCGCGGTGGCCGGGATCGGCCTGTTGCACGTGCTGCTCGGCGAGATGGCGCCGAAGTCGTGGGCGATCAGCGACCCGGAGCGGTCGGCGCTCGTGCTGGCCCTGCCGTTCCGGGGCTTCACATACCTGTTCCGGCCGCTGCTGCTGGTGCTCAACTGGCTCGCGAACCTGTGCGTCCGGCTGGTGAAGGTCACACCGCAGAACGAGATCGCCAACGCGCACGGCCCCGACGAGCTGCGGCTGCTGATCCAGTCCTCCCGCGAACACGGCACCCTCGAGGAGCCCGAGCACGAACTGCTCACCGCGATGCTCGCACTGCAGAACACCACCGTCGGCCAGGTGATGACACCGATCGACCAGCTGTCCACGGTCGCGGCGACCGCCTCCGCCCGTGAGGTCGAGCTGACCAGCCGCCGCGAAGGCCACTCCCGCCTCGCCGTCGTCACGCCCGGCCCTGACGGCACGCCCGGAATCTGCGGCATCGTCCACGTCCGGGACGCGGCCCGCGCGACCACCGCCGGCGCCACCACCAGGCCCGCGTCCGACCTGATGACCGCGGCGCTCGAGCTCGGCGACAACACCCCGGTGGCCAAGGCGATCCGCACCATGCGCGACGAACGCGCCCAGCTGGCCGTGGTCTGCGGCGGCCCGTCCGCGGGCCCGATCGGCGTCGTGGCCCTCGAGGACCTGCTCGAAGAAGTCATCGGCGAGTTCGACGACGAAACCGACCCGATCATCACCGCCACCCGCACCGAGTAGATTCCCGGCTACGGTTGGGGTGGCGAGGCCGGAGGAGGGTGTTGTGGCGATCAGGCGGCTGGGGCTGGTGGTTCACCAGGGGCGGCCGGTGGCGGTGGAGACCGCCGGGACCGTGCGGGAGTGGGCTGCCGAGCACGGGATCGGGTGCACCGACATCGACGTCTGGACGGATCACGAGGAACGGCGGACCGGGACCGAGGAGCTGCACCACGCCGGTGACCCGGACCTCGTCGTGACGCTCGGCGGCGACGGGACCTTCCTGCGCGGCGCCCGGATCGCCGCCAAGAACGACGCCGCCGTCCTCGGCGTCGACCTCGGCAAGGTCGGGTTCCTCACCGAGGTCGCCTGCAAGGACGTCGAGGCCGCACTGGAGGCGGTGCACCACGGCGGAGCGACGTACGAGGAACGGATGACGCTGACCATGCGCGCGTCGCGGCCGCTGGAGATCCCGACCGGCATCGAGTCGCTGCTGCGGTACGGGCACGGGCCCGCGCTGCCTCCGCCGCCGGTCCGGCACGAGATGGCCGAGGGCGACGGCTGGGGGATGGCGCTCGACGTCACCGCGCTGAACGACGTGGTGGTGGAGAAGCTGGCGCGCGACCACCAGGTGGCGCTCGGCGTGTACCTGTCCGGCCGGCTGCTGGCGTCGTACTCCGCCGACGCGGTGATCGTGGCGACGCCCACCGGGTCGACGGCGTACAGCTTCGCCGCCGGCGGGCCGATCCTGTCGCCGAACACGGAGGCGATCGTGTTCACCCCGGTCGCGCCGCACATGACCTTCAACCGGACGGTGGTCGCGGCGCCGGACGAGCCGATCGCGCTGCGCGTGCTGCCGCATTCCGGACAGGCCGCGGTCAGTATCGACGGGCAGCTTCGCGGCGTGCTCGATCCGGGGGACTGGATCGGCGTCTACGGGTCGCCGCGCCGGTTGCGGCTGGTCCGGCTGGGCCCGACCGACTTCTACGGGCGCCTGCGCGACCGCTTCCGGCTCACGGACGCGCCCGCGACGGCGCTCGACGGCGAGGCCGAACTGTTCTGGCAACCGGCCGATTCGCCGGTGCCTCCCGACCTCCAGCACCTGCGGATTCCGCAGCCGCCTGGTGACGACCGGTAGGGTCTCTCCTCATGCGAAACGTGGTGATCCTGGCGGGTGGTTCGGGGACGCGGCTGTGGCCGATGTCCAGAGACGACAGGCCGAAGCAGGTGCTGCCGCTGGCGGCCGGGCAGTCGTTGCTGCGGGTGGCGTACAACCGGCTGCTCGGGCTGGTCGAGCCGGAGAACATCTACGTCTGTACGGTCGGCGCGATCACCGACGTCGTCCGCAAGGAACTGCCGGAGCTCGGCCCGCACAACATCATCGGCGAGCCGGCCCGCCGGGACACCGCGAACGCCGTCGGGCTCGCGTCCGCCGTGGTGGCGCGCAACGACCCGGACGCCGTGGTGGCGTTCGTCGGGTCGGACCACCTGATCAGCCCGGAGGAGGAGTTCCGGGCGGCGATCGAGCACGGGTTCGAGGTGGTGGAGGCGCGGCCGCGGTCGCTGGTGACGTTCGGGATCGAGCCGACCCATCCGCACACCGGGCTCGGGTACATCGAGCGCGGGGCGCCGATCGAGGGTACGTCGGCGTACGTCGTGGACCGGTTCCGCGAGAAGCCGGACCGCGAGACCGCCGAGGAGTACCTCGCCACCGGGCGGTTCTGGTGGAACTCCGGGATGTTCGTGTGGCGGGCGTCGACCGTGCTGAGCGTCCTCGACGAGCTGCTGCCCGAGTCGGCCGCGCGGCTGCGGGAGGTCGCCGCCGTCTGGGACACCCCGGAGCGGGACGCGACCCTCGAGGAGATCTACCCGAACCTGCGCAAGATCAGCGTCGACTACGCGGTCATGGAGCCGGCCTCGCAGGGCAAGGTCGACGCGGACGTGGTCGTCGTACCGATGCCGGTGCACTGGCTGGACGTCGGCTCGTGGGCCGCGCTCGCCGACACGTACGCCGCCGACGAGCACGGCAACCGCACCGACAGCATCACGCTGAGCTGCCTGCTCGACTCCCACGACAACATCATCGTCACCGACGACCCGGACCACCTGGTCGCCGCGGTCGGCCTGCGCAGCCACATCATCGTCCACACCCAGGACGTCACCATGGTCTGCCCGCTGTCCGACGGCGAACGCGTCAAGGACCTGGTCGCCCAGGTCCAGTCCGACCACGCCAGCTACCTCTAGGCCGTGGTAGCCCCACGCGTGCTCCGCAGTCGCTAGCCTCGTCGCTTCGCTCCTCAGACGCGACCGCTCCGCGCGCTCCCACCCACCCGCCGGCCAGCGCCGGCATTCACGCGCTGGCGCGCGAGTGACCGCCCCGTCCAACTCGTGCTGCGAAGGTGCAGGCACAGCGCGTACCGTCTCGACAGGTCCGCGCACCGGCCTGTCGAGCGACGCAACGCAGTCGAGCGGCCCAGCCGGAACAGTCGCGCTCCCGGGTGGGCCGCTCGCTATTCGTTGAGTTGTGTGGGCCCCATGACAGCAACCGACAGCTCACCCTCACGACTCGCGGGCGTCTCGGCTCTCAGCACCAACGGGCGTCGGCCAACCCTTCGGTCGCGGCAGCAGCCGCTGACCGCCGATGGCAGTCGGCAACAAGCGCGCCGACACCATCCGGAGGGCAGGTATGAGCAGCGCGTTGCACGGCGACGCGGCAGCCACGCGCGCCCCGTTGGGCTATCCCAGTACCTGTCAGCTGTTGTTGGTCAGTGCAGTACCCTGTCAGCTTTTGGCTGATCAGCCGCCGTTCGGCTCCTGGGCGTCGGCGGCCGGGTACTTCTCCATGAACTGCTTGAGGGCGTCGCCGCTGACCGAGCCGCAGAACTGGCGGTGGCCGAAGGACTTCTGGTCGGCGCCGGGGGCGCTCCAGTGCGCGAACGCGAGGTTCTTGCCCTCGGGCCAGCCCTTGCCCTCGTCCTGCTTGAAGGGCGCGGCGATGAACTTGCCGATCGACGACTCCGGGAGCTTCGACTTGGAGATCTTCTCGATCTCGTCGATCTGGTCCTTCGGCAGCGTGTCCTTGTACCAGAGGATCGTGTAGCCGTGCTCCAGGTTGTGGACCAGGTTCTCGACCGCGGGCCGGTCGTCCATCGTGTAGAACTTCTTGCTGAACGGCGCCCAGTCCGCGTAGTGCGGGCCGGAGGACGGCGGCGAGACCGCGTACGCGATCTTCTCCCCGTCCGGGCGGTGGTCCTGGGTGCCGCCGCCGTCGTCGTTGGTCGGCGCGTCGCAGGACGCCGCGGAGGCGGCCACGCCGAAGTCGGTGAGCGCCGCGTTCTTGGTCCGGGAGTCCTGGATCAGCCGGATCGCCGGGTAGGCGATGATGGCCAGGCCGATCACGATGGAGCACACCACGATCAGGATCGTCCGGCGGCGGTCCGAGCGGGCCTGCTCGCGCTGCATCTTCTCGATCATCTCGCGGCGCGACTGTTTCTGCGACGACGCTTTACCCACAGTGTTGGTCTTCCCGGATAAGGGCGGCCAGCGCGCCGCCGTGCGAAGGCAGTGTACGAGGCGACACTGAGAAGTTGCCTAGAAAACTACCGCGACCGTGAGCCGAACGTGACCGTCGCCTCGCTGCCCGGCCCGGGCCGCACGGTCACGCCGTACCCCTCGGCGTGCAGCAGTACGGCGAGCCGCTCCGCCACCATACCCACTGTCACCGGCTCTTCGCCAAACACGGTGACAGCGTTGTCAGCCACCTGCAGCCGGACTCCGTCGACGTCGGCGAGCAAACCGGACCACACGGCCGGATCGGCCTCCCGCGCGCCGGCCGGCGGCTGCCGGTCGAGTACGGCGGCCCGCGCCGCCTCCCGGGTGCCGAGACTGAACATGTCGTGCTCGGCGTCCCGCACCAGCGCCCGGGCGCCCGGGCCGTGCTCACCGACCGGCAGTACGGCGTCGTCCAGGCCGCGCAGCACCGCGACCGGGACCCCGTCCGCCTTGCCCTTGACCAGCTCGCTGGCGCTGGCGATCTCGTCCGCCAGCGCGGGCTCGGTCACCGCCAGCACATTGCCGTGGCTGTCCGTCGTACCACGCAGGTCCTCGACCACGGTGACGCCCGCGGCGCCGATCGCGAGGTCGGTCTGGCCGTTGCGCCACGGGCGGCCGAGCGTGTCCGTGACGACGATGCCGACGTTGACGTCGTACCGCTCCTTGAGTGCGGTGCGCAGGGCGCGCGCGGACGCGTCCGGGTCGACCGGGAGCAGCAGCACCGTGCCGGGAGCCGTGTTGGACGTGTCGGTGCCCGCCGCGGCCATCACCAGGCCGTGCCGGGTCTGCACGATCCGGGTGTCGCCGCGTTGCGCGACGACCCGGACGAGCTCGGCGTCCACGGCCTCGCGGCGGGTCCCATGGGTCAGCCGGCCCTCGGCTTTGCTGACGATCTTCGAGGTCACCGAGACGACGTCGCCGTCGCGCAGGTCGGTGCCGTCGGCGATCAGCGCGGCCAGGTCGTCCCCGGCCGCCACCTCGGGCAGGCCGGTCACCGGGAAGATCTCCAGCTGCTTCCTCATCGCCGTACGGCCTCCGCGAGGGTCAGTGCCGCGTCAGCCATCGCGGCGGTGGTGGTCTCGTCCGTCATCCACAACGGCACGGCCTGGACGTGAATTCCGGCGCCCGCGATCGAATCCGCCTGGATCGCGTCCGTGGTGTCGATCAGCCAGCCGTCCAGGACGCCGCCGGACTGGCGCGCACCGTAGTACCGCGCCACGGCCGACGCGGTGGCCGCGACGCCGACGGTCGCCAGCACCTTGTCGGCCATGCCGCGGACCGGCCCGGTGCCGATGATCGGCGACAGCCCGATGACCGGCGCGGCCGTCTCCCGGACCGCTTCCCGGATCCCGGGGACGCCGAGGATGGTGCCGACCGAGACCACCGGGTTCGACGGCGGGATGATGAGCACGTCGCAGTCCGCGATCGCCTCCAGCACCCCGGGCGCCGGCTTGGCCTTGTCCTGGCCGACGGCAACGATCTGGTGGGCGGGGATGTCGGCCTGGTAGCGGACCCAGTACTCCTGGAAGTGGATGGCCTTGCGCTTGCCGGGCTGCTCCGGGTCGTCCACCACGACGTGGGTCTCGATCCGGTCGTCGCTCATCGGCAGCAGCCGGACCGGGAGCTTCCAGCGGGCGCACAGCGCCTCGGTCACCGCGCTCAGGCTGTAGCCGGCGTCCAGCATCTGCGTGCGCACCAGGTGCGTCGCGACGTCCCGGTCGCCGAGCCCGAACCAGGTGGGCTCCACGCCGTACGCCGCGAGCTCCTCCTTGATCACCCAGGTCTCGTCCTCGCGGCCCCACTTGCGCTCTTCGGAGATGCCGCCGCCGAGGGTGTACATGACGGTGTCGAGGTCGGGACAGACCCGCAGGCCGAACAGGGTGATGTCGTCCGCGGTGTTCCCCACGACGGTGATCTCGGCGTCCGGTCGGGCCTTGATCAGACCCCGCAGGAAGGCGGAACCGCCGATGCCGCCGGCCAGCACTGTCAATCGCATGGGCAATCGCATGGGAAGAGTCTGCACGAGTCGTCAATGCGTCGAACCACCGCACGACTATGCTGCGGTGAGTCATCACGTCCGCACAGCTCAGTTGTACGGCCCCCCAACATCCGAGGAGCCCTCGTGGTCACCGACGCAACCAAGAAGCTCAGAGAGCCGGTCGCGTACATTCTGCTCGCTTTCGCCGGCCTGCTCGCGCTGGCCTCGCTGTTCCAGCTGTTCGTCGGCGGGATCGGCTTCGTCGCCGCCTCCGGCGGTGTGCACAGCATCATCGTCCCGCCGTCCATCACCTCGCTGGCGCTGATCTTCGCGCTGGTCGGTGCGGTGTGGATGGTGAACGAGGGCGAGCGGACGCCGAACGCACGGATCGTCGCGCTGGGCGCGCTCGTCGTCACCGGACTGTTCCTGCTCATCGGGCTGGTCGCCACCTTCGCGCAGTTCAACGGCGGCGGTACGGCCGGTGAGAAGATCGTCGGCTTCATCGCGTCGCTCGGCGGCCTCGCGCTGTACGGCGCTGTCGGCTTCTACGTGCTGAAGACTTTCCAGTCGCTGCCCGCGCCGGTGAAGGCGCCGAAGCCGGGTCAGTTCCAGCAGCAGGGCCAGCCGGGTCAGTTCGGCCAGCAGGCGCCGTACGGTCAGCAGGGCTACGGCCAGCAGCAGGGCTACGGTCAGCCGGAGCCGCAGGGCCAGTACGGTCAGTACGACCAGGGCCAGCAGCAGTACGGCGGTTACGCCGCGGCCGGCGCCGCTGGTGGGTACGCCGCGGCGCAGGGCGGCGACCAGCAGCAGTGGCCGCAGGAGCAGAGCTGGAACCAGGGCGAGCAGCAGCAGGCCTGGTCGGCCGGTGAAGCCGAGGCCCAGCAGCATGGTGGTCAGCACTCCGCTCAGCACTCTGGACAGCACTCCGCGCAGCACGCCGGTCAGCAGGAGCAGGCCTGGCCTGCGGAGGGCCAGGGCGTCGAGCCGACGCAGGCCTGGAACGCGGACGCCCAGCAGCAGTGGGGCGGCCAGGAGCAGCCGCAGCAGCAGTGGCCGCAGGAGCAGCAGCAGTGGGGCGGCGCCGACGCCGGCCAGCAGCAGTGGGGTGGCCAGGAGTACGGCCAGCAGCCGCAGTCCGGTCAGGAGTGGGGCAGCACCGCTGCCGAGGGTTCGCAGGAGCAGGCCGACGCTCAGCAGGGCCAGCAGGCCTGGCAGCAGGAGCAGGCGTGGCAGGCCGACGAGAAGCCCGCCGACCAGGGCTCCTCGGAGTCCCCGCAGCCCGAGTCCGCTGACGAGACCCGGATCGACCCGCGGGTCGAGGCGGACAAGAACGACCAGGGGCAGCAGGGCCAGGGGCAGCAGGGCCAGCAGGGTCAGCAGGGCTGGTGGTCGCAGCCTTCCTGATCAGGCGATCGAGGGCAGCAAGCCCTTACCGAGCCTGCGGGAAAAATCCCGGTAGCACGAGGTTTGAGCCCGGGTACACAGCGCGAGAGGCCTGTATCTACAGGCCTCTCGTTCTTTTGCGGGCATGTTGCGGATGATCCCAATAGCAGAGCACGGCTTGACTTTCGTGGATTGCAGGAATGTAATTTCAACCGTGTCGTTCGTTAGGACACTCGGTATCGGGGACCGTTGCAGAGCGCAGGACGGACGAGGTCAGGCATGTGGACCGCAAACCCACATGTACAGGGGAACGAACAGGGTCGAGGAGGTCGTACCGTGACAGAGGGCCTGATGGCGATTGTCGACGGTGAGGCGATCGAGGAGGAGCCGAACTGGCAGGAACGGGCGCTGTGCGCCCAGACCGATCCAGAGGCTTTCTTCCCGGAGAAGGGCGGATCCACCCGCGAGGCCAAGAAGGTGTGCCTCGGTTGCGACGTCCGGGGCGAGTGCCTCGAGTACGCGCTGCAGAACGACGAACGCTTCGGGATCTGGGGCGGTCTGTCGGAGCGGGAACGCCGCAAGCTGAAGAAGAAGGCCGTCTGACGGTCCGCAGCAGCACAACTCCACGCAGGACTTCCGCGAGGCCCCGGGGCGATCACCCCGGGGCCCGCGGCTTTCCTGACACTCCGAGGGCGGCTGTATGGTGATTCCTCGCCGGGACCTGCGGTCGCGGTGACCGTCCGCAACCATCGAGGTGTCACAGCTCCGCATGGAACAAGAAGCTCCGGCCGGCTGGGAATTCTTCGACTCCGTCGATTTCCCGACCGATCACATCGACGACCCGATGGGTCGTCCGCGGGTCCGGCATGTCGTCACCGCGGTGGTGGTCGGGCATGAGGGCGCGGCCTGGCTGCCGCGGCTGTCCGAGGCCTTGTGGGCGCTCAATCCCCGTCCGGACCGGCTGATCGCGGTCGACACCGGGTCCACCGACGAGACCGCCGAGCTGCTCGCCGCGATGCCCGGTGTGGAGCCGGTGGTCAGCGTCTCGGCGCGGACCGGCTTCGGGGTGGCGGTCGCGCGCGGCCTGGAAGCGCACGGTTTCGCGCCGATCCCGAGCGCTGTCGGGCCGTACGGCGACGACGGCCACATGCCGGTGGTGGAGTGGCTGTGGCTGCTGCACGACGACTGCGCGCCGGCCCCGAAGGCACTGGAGAAGTTGTTGCTCCAGGCCACTATGTCGCCGAACACCGGTGTCTGGGGCCCGAAGCTGCGGCTCTGGCCGCGGGATCGCGAGCTGCTCGAGGTCGGCGTCACGACCTCGCTCGGCGGCCGCCGCGACACCGGGATCGAGAACGGCGAGCTCGACCAGGGCCAGCACGACCAGCCGCGCAACGTGCTCGCGGTCAGCTCGGCCGGCATGCTCGTCCGGCGCGACGTCTGGGAGGCGTTGCGCGGCTTCGACCCGCGGCTGCCGATGTTCCGCGACGACATCGACTTCGGCTGGCGTGCGAGCCGCGCCGGGTACCAGGTCGGCGTCGCGCCCGACGCGGTCGTCTACCACGCGCAGGCTGCGGCCACCGGCGAGCGGGCCCTGGCCGGCACCCGGCGGCACGCGTACCAGCTCGACCGCGCGCACGCCTACTACACCGTCCTCGCGAACGCTCCCGGCAAGCTGCTGCCGCTGCTGATCCTGCGGTTCCTGTTCGGGACCGTGATGCGCTCGATCTGGTTCCTGCTCGGCAAGACGCCGTCCGGCGCCGTCGACGAGTGGACCGCTCTGCTCGGCACCTTGCTGGCCGGCGGCTGGACGACCGCGCGGAAGAACCGCCGCAGCCTCGACAGAGTTCCGTACGACGACATCAAAGGCCTCTTCTCCCGGTCCGTGCACGCCCTGCGGCACAACCTGGAGGAAACCACCAGCACGATCTCCGAGCGGATCCGGGAAGCCTGGGCGGACGAGCCCGAGGAGCAGGTCGTCACCACGGCCCGCCGGGCCAAGTCCACGGCGCGGGTCGCGACGGACCAGCCGCGCTGGCGCCGTCAGCTGATCCGGCGGCCGTTCCTGATCGCCTGGGTGGTGCTAGCGATCGGAGCGGTCGCGGCAGCGCGCGGTCTGATCGGAAGTGGCGTACTGCGTTCTCAGTTGCTGCTGCCGGCGCACGAGAACATCGCGGCGCTCTGGCACGCGGCCGCATCGGCTCCACCCGGTGTGACGCCGCCTGCCTGGCTCGCACAGTTCTGGGCCTTCTCGACCGTCCTGTTCGGTCCGACCGGTGCGGCGAACATCCTGCTGCTCGGCGCGGTCCCGTTGGCCGGTCTGGCCGCGTGGGCGTTGCTGCGGGCGTTCGTCGTCGACCGCGTGGCGCGGGCCTGGGGCGCTTCGGCGTACGGGCTGGCGGTGTTCACCAACGGTGCGATCTCGCAGGGGCGGCTCGGGACGTGTGTGGCGGCGATCGTGCTGCCGCTGCTCGGTGCCGCCGTACACACTGTGGCCCGGCGGCGGCGCGTGGTCATTCAGGGCAGTTGGCGAGCCGCTTGGTTCGCCGGCATCTGTCTGGCGGTGCTGTTCGCGTTCACGCCGGCGCTCGGTCTGCTGGTCGCCGTACTGCTGGTGTTCGGTGCGGTGCTCGGGCTCGGCTGGCGGCGGCAGGGGCGCCAGCTGGTGTTCTCCGTCGTACTGGGTCTGCTGCTCGTGCTGCCGTGGACTCTGGAGCTGGTGCGGCACCCGTCGAAGCTCGGTCAGGAGGCCGGTGGTCCGCCGACCGCTGCGATCGGGCCGGGCGACAGCCTGCCGCATCTGCTGACCGGTACGCCGATCGGTGCGCCGGCGCCCTGGTGGTTCGCCGTACCGCTGATCGTGGTGGCGCTGGTCAGCCTGCTGCGGCAGTCGCGGCAGCGGTACGAGTTGCTCGGGTGGTTCGCGGCGCTGGCCGGCCTGGCCGGGACGTTGGTGGCGAGCCGGCTCGGCGGCGGCAGCGGGCCGTTGATGTTCCTGATGACCGCGGGCTGGATCATCGCCGTCACGGTCGCGTGGGACTCGGTCGGCAGGTCCACCGAGATCATCGTCCAGGGTCTGCTCGGGATCGTGCTGGTGACGACGGTGGTGACCGCCGGGTTCTGGGTGGTGCGTGGCGCCGACGGGCCGTTGTGGCGCGGACCCGCCCAGGATCTCCCGGCGTACCTGGTGTCCGCGCAGGATCCGCCGGGCAACCAGTCGATTCTCGTGGTGCGCAAGGCGCCGGCCGGGCAGATGCGGTTCTCGCTGGTCAAGGACGGCGGCCCGCGGATGGGTTCGCTCGAGGCGGCGCCGACCGCGGCGCAGACCAAGCCGATCACCGACGTCCTCGCGACCCTCGGCGGTGGCGGCAGCGGTGAGGAAGGCCGGCAGCTGGCGGGGCTGGCGATCGACTACGTGTACCTGCCGGGTCCGGTGGACCCGACGCTGCAGGCGACGCTCGACTCGCTGCCCGGCCTGACCCGCGCCAGCGCGAACGACGGCGACGCCTCGTGGCTGGTGGACCGGTCGAAGGTCGAGGGCAAGACGCCGCTGGTCGACGAGACGCATTCGGTCTGGCGCGTGCTCGGGCTGATCGGCTGGATCATCGCGCTGATCTTCTGCCTGCCGACCGTCCGCCGCACGGTCGCCGTACCGCAAGGCACCCACGCGAGGAGGGACCGGTGACCCGGTTGCTGTCCGACCCGCGCCTCCGGATCGGCGCCGTCGTCCTGGCCATGGCCGTGCTGGCCGGGCTCGGCGTGGTGACCCAGCCGAAGAAGGCGGACACCAGCGCGCAGGCCGCGGTCACCGAGCCGTCCCGGACGGTCGTGAACCGTACGGCGCTCGCATGCCCGGTGTTGGCGCCCGGCGGCAAGATGGCCAGTGTGGTCAACGCGGTGTCGCCGCTGCTGCCCGAAGGGACGCCGACTGCGGCCGGCACCGCCGAACCGTTGTCGATCGCGCCGCTGGCGGCCACGTCCGACCCGGTCGGATCGCTGCTGAAGCGCGGCACGATCGGGTCGAGCCCGGTGGTCGTCAAGCCGCAGCCGCTGTCCGTCCAGGGCACCGGCCCGCTCGCCGCGGGTACGGTCGGCACGAGTACGACGACCGCCCAGGAGGGCGTGAACCGCGGTATGGCCAGCGTGCCGTGCCAGCTGCCCGGATCGGACTTCTGGTTCGTCGGCGCCTCCGGGGCGGTCGACCGCCGCGACGTACTGGTGCTGACGAACCTGGACAGCATCAACGCCGAGGTGAACGTCAGCGTGTACGCGCGCAGCGGTCCTCAGGACCTGCCCGCGGCCCGCGGCATCGTGGTCCCGGCGCACGGCACGTTCGAGCTGTTCCTCAAGCAGGTCGCCCCGAACCTCCGCGACATCGCGCTGCACGTGGAGTCGACCGGCGGCCGGGTCGCGGCCGCCGTCCGGTCCAACGCCTCGAACGGCAGCAAGCCGAGCGGCGTCGACTGGCTGAACACGTCCGCGGCGCCCGCGACGAAGGTGTTCGTCCCCGCGGTCGCGCCGGGCGCCGGCCTGCGGATCCTCTCGGTGGCGAACCCGACCGACCTGCAGGCGTCCGCGAGCCTGACCGTGAACGGGCCGAACGGGCCGTTCAAGCCGGCCGGCCTGGAGACCGTGCAGATCGCGGCCGGGTCGGTGAAGACGTTCATGCTCGACCAGGTTCTGCACGGCGACGCGAGCGGGATCACGATCACGTCGGACCAGCCGGTGACCGCGTCCATGCGGGTCACCGACGGCACCCGGACCGAGTTCTCGTCGATCGGCTCCGCGGACGCGCTGACCGGACCAGCGTACCTGGTGCTGCCCGCGCACAAGCAGCCCGCCGTCCTGCAGGTGACCGCGCCCGGGAAGGCCGGCAGCGTGAAGTTCGAGCTGCGGGACGCGGCCGGCCGGGTGCTGGTCACGCGCGCGCTGGACGTGGTGAACGGATCGACCTCGCAGATCCCGTTCCCGGCGCAGCCGCGGGCGACGTACCTGATGGTGCAGCAGACGCGCGGGACCGTGGTTGCGGGCGTGACCCTGATGCCGGCCGCGAAGCCGGGCGAGGACGACGTGCCGGAAGTGGCGGCGTGGCCGCTGACGACCTCGTTGGTGTTCCGGGCCCAGCTCGGCGCCCAGCCGGACGTCAGCGCCGCTTTGCGTTAGCCCTCGTTCGTGTTGGCGCCGGGGTCCTGCAGCATCCGGAGGTGACCTCGGCGGGCCACCTCGACCGGCGCGCCCGGCGTGCCGGCGCGGGGCTCCCGTGGCGGCAGCGGACGGGCCGCCTCGCGGACCGCGTTCGCCAGGGCCTCCAGGTCGTCGGAGGACGGGCCGGCGGCGGCCGGGTCCGGAGCGAGCCGGATGACCTCCCAGCCGTTCGGTGCCGTCAACCGGTCGGCGTGGTCGGCGCAGAGGTCGTAGCAGTGCGGCTCGGCGTACGTCGCGAGCGGTCCGAGGACGCAGGTGGAGTCGGCGTACACGTAGGTGAGCGTCGACACGGCCGGCTTCTGACATCCGGCGCGCGAACAGATCCTGGCGATGCTCACGGACAGACGTTACCCCCACTAGGCTGAGCGCGTGACCGAGGCTCGCCGTCATCGCAGGCACATCGACCGCCACGGCCGCGGCATGCTCGGCCCGATCAGCCGGCCGAGCAAGTTCGCGCCGCGGGGTCTGCCGCTGCAGCGGTCCGCCGCCGCGCAGTTCGACGAGGTGGTCGCGATCGAGGTGACCCGGCTGGAGAAGCGGCTGCCGCAGGTGGTGGCGCGGGTCGAGTTCGCGATCGAGGACGTGCCGAACCTGGACCTCGACGCCACCGAGATCCCGCTCACCCACGCCAGCGGCGGGACGTCGCACGAGCCGTACCGGATCGTCGTGTTCCGGCGCCCGATCGAGCTCCGGGCCGAGCGTTCCGGCAGCAGCCTGGCCTGGCTGGTGCGGTCCGCACTGGTGCTCGAGCTGGCCGACGTCCTCGCGCTGTCGCCCGAGCAGATCGACCCGGACTTCGACCCTGAAGGCGACTGACACACCCCTCCCGCTCCCGCGGCGTTCGAACCTGTTCCGTACTGTGGAAACAGGTTTGTGACCTTCGTTGTCATCGGGAGAGGATCGTGGGTGTGAACGATCAAAAACTGCGGGTCGGTGTCGTTGGACTGGGATTCGCCGGGCGGACGGCGCTGGAGGCGTTCTCCGAGCTGCCGGACGTCGAGGTGATCGCGCTGGCGGGCCTCGAGAAGGACACCCTGACCAGCCTGGGCGAGAAGCACGGCGTACCGCATCTGTACGAGAAGTGGGAGGACCTGCTCGAGACGCCGGGGCTGGAGGCGGTCAGCATCGGCACGCCGACGCAGCTGCACGCCCCGATCGCGCTCAAGGCGCTGGCCAAGGGCCTGCACGTGCTGTCCGAGAAGCCGCTGGCCCGGACGGTCGCCGAGGGCACCGCGATGGTCGAGGCCTCGAAGCAGGCCGGCCGGGTGCTGAAGGTCGTCTTCAACCACCGCGAGCGCGGTGACGTCGCGGCGCTCAAGCACCAGATCGACGAGGGCCAGCTCGGCCGGATCTACTACGCGAAGGCGCACTGGATGCGCCGCAACGGCATCCCCGGCATGGGCGGCTGGTTCACGAACCGGGAGCTGTCCGGCGGCGGCCCGCTGATCGACCTCGGCGTCCACATCCTCGACCTCGCGCTGCACCTGCTCGGCGAGCCGCAGGTCAGCACGGTGTCCGCGGACACCTTCGCCGAGCTCGGCCCGCGCGGCAAGGGCAGCCGCGACCCGAACGCGAACACGCTCGGCTCGGCGTTCGAGGTGGAGGACCTGGCGACGGCGTACCTGCGGCTGGCGGGCGGCGGCGCGCTGCAGCTGGAGACCAGCTGGGCGACGTACCGGGCGCCGGGGGACAACTTCGGCATCGAGCTGTTCGGCACCGAC
The DNA here is from genome assembly GCF_040254265.1 of Kribbella sp. HUAS MG21. Lineage (GTDB taxonomy): Bacteria > Actinomycetota > Actinomycetes > Propionibacteriales > Kribbellaceae > Kribbella. The sequence goes on along the minus strand of NZ_CP158165.1, from coordinate 884,767 downwards.
GGCGGCGCCAAGATCGAGGTGCAGAACTACACCAACGAGGACACGCTGCGGATCTTCACCGACGTCGGCGGCGTACCGGCCGAGGTCAAGCCGGCCACCGGCGCCGGGCTCGGCCACCGCGCGGTGGTGCGGGAGTTCGTCCGGATCGTGCGCAGCGGTGAGTGGGAAGGCCAGAACGGGTCCGAGGCGCTGCTCCGGACCGAGATCATCGACGCCTGCTACGCCTCGGCGAAGGCGGGACGAGAGGTTGTGCTCAATGACTGAACCGATTCGCGTCACGGTGTGGGGCGAGAACGTCCACGAGGGCCGCGACGAGTCCGTCCGCAAGGTCTACCCGGACACCATGCACGAGACGATCGCGGCCGCGCTGCGCGACAAGCTCGGCCAGGAGGTCGTCGTCCGGACCGCGTGGCTGCAGCAGCCCGAGCACGGTCTCACCGAGGAGGTGCTCGCCGACACCGACGTACTCACCTGGTGGGGGCACGCCGCGCACGGCGACGTCGACGACGCGGTCGTCGACCGGGTGCAGAAGCACGTGCTGTCCGGGATGGGCCTGATCGCGCTGCACTCGGCGCACTTCAGCAAGATCTTCATCCGGTTGATGGGTACGACGTGCTCGCTCGACTGGCGGTCCGACCACGACCGCGAGCTGATCTGGACGGTCGCGGCCGGGCACCCGATCGCGCAGGGCATCCCGCACCCGCTGGTGATCGAGCGCGAGGAGATGTACGGCGAGCTGTTCGACATCCCGCAGCCGGACGAGCTGGTGTTCGTCAGCTCGTTCTCCGGCGGCGAGGTGTTCCGCTCCGGCTGCTGCTACCGCCGCGGCCAGGGCCGGGTCTTCTACTTCCGCCCCGGCGACCAGGAGTACCCGACGTACCACCAGCCCGAGGTGCAGCAGATCATCGCCAACGCCGCCAAGTGGGCCGCCCCGACCAGCCCGCGCCAGCTCCCCGAGGTCCACCACCGCAAGGACGTCGGCTGGTTCGAGCGAGCCTGAGATACAGCTTGGTCGGTGGGCCGGATAGGGTCCACGCATGGCTGATGTTGCGGCGATCTTCAAGGCGTACGACGTGCGCGGGGTCGTCCCGGACCAGTTGGACGAGTCGGTGGCCCGGGCGACCGGGGCGGCGTTCGTCGAGGTCCTGGACGTGCTCGCGGGTCCCGGGGCGGTCGTGGTCGGGTACGACATGCGGCCGTCCAGTCCGGCGCTGGCGGCCGCCTTCGCCGAGGGCGTGACCAGCACCGGCGCGGACGTGATCGACATCGGCCTGGCGTCCACCGACCAGCTGTACTTCGCGTCCGGGCGGCTCGACCTGCCCGGCGCGATGTTCACCGCCAGCCACAACCCGGCGAAGTACAACGGCATCAAGCTGTGCCGCGCGGGTGCGGCCCCGGTCGGCTCCGACTCCGGGCTGCGCGACATCGCCGACCTGGTCGCCAAGGCCCTGACCGAGGGCCCGGCGACCGGGGCCGCGACCGGCCACGTCACCCGCAAGGACCTGCTGACCGCGTACGCCGACCACCTGCACGACCTGGTCGACCTGAGCGGCATCCGCCCGCTGACCGTGGTCGTCGACGCCGGCAACGGCATGGGCGGCCACACCGTCCCGGCCGTCTTCGCCGACGGCCCGGTGACGATCGTCCCGCTGTACTTCGAGCTCGACGGCAACTTCCCGAACCACGAGGCCAACCCGCTCGACCCGAAGAACCTGGTCGACCTGCAGGCCAAGGTCCGGGAGACCGGCGCCGACCTCGGCCTCGCCTTCGACGGCGACGCCGACCGCTGCTTCGTGGTCGACGAGCAGGGCGACCCGATCTCGCCGAGCGCGATCACCGGCGCGGTCGCCGTCCGCGAGCTGGCCAAGCACCCCGGCGCGGCCGTCATCCACAACCTGATCACCTCGAAGGCCGTCCCGGAGCTGATCACCGAGCACGGCGGTACGCCGGTCCGCGCCCGGGTCGGGCACTCCTACATCAAGCAGCAGATGGCCGAGACCGACGCCGTGTTCGGCGGCGAGCACTCGGCGCACTACTACTTCCGGGACTTCTGGCGGGCCGACACCGGGATGCTGGCCGCGCTGCACGTGCTGGCCGCGCTCGGGGAGCAGGACAGGCCGGCGAGCGAGCTGTTCGCGGAGTACGAGCGGTACGTCGCGTCCGGCGAGATCAACAACGTGGTCGAGGACGCGGCGGCGACCGTCGCGGCGATCGAGGATACGTATTCTGACGTCGAGGGCGTGACCGTCGACCATCTGGACGGGTTGACCGTGGCGGCGGGACAGTGGTGGTTCAACGTCCGTGCGTCGAACACGGAACCGTTGCTGCGGCTGAACGTCGAGGCCGCGGACCGGGCCACGATGGAGCGCGTCCGCGACGAAGTACTGGCCCTGATCAAAGGTGCGTAGGGAGAACTGAATGGCCGTCAATCTGGACCCGGACCTGCTGAGCATCCTGGTCTGCCCGAAGTGCCGCTCGGAGTTCCGCGTGGACGACGAGGCGAGCGAGCTGATCTGCACCAACGCGGCCTGCGCGCTGGCGTACCCGGTGCGTGACGACATCCCGGTGCTGCTGATCGACGAGGCCCGGGACACCCGTGCGGAGTCCGAGCCCGCGAGCAACTGATGAGCGTTTTCGACGACACGCGGCTGGACGACCCGGCGGCCCTCGAGGCTTCGGACCACCTGCTGCGGCGACTGGCGATGGCCGGTGCCCGGATCCGGGCTGAGCTGGAGGCGTCCCAGGACGCCCTGAACAAGCTGGAGCCCGACGGCTTCCGTCCCCGGGCCGTGGTCGCGGCCGGCCGGGACGCCCGGCTGGTGCGGGCCGTCCTGGAGCCGGTCTGCCCGGTCCCGTTCCTCGCCTGGCCCGGTCCGGGCCTGCCCGGCTGGGCCGGTCCGCTCGACCTCGTGATCGTCCTCGGTGGTGCCGCCGAGGACACCGACGCGGTGTCGGCCGCCGGCGAAGCGGTACGGCGTGGTTGCGGGCTGATGGTCGCCGCGCCGGAGGACTCCCCGGTGGCGATCGCCTCGGCCGGTCTCCGGCATGCGATCCGGCTGCCGTCCCAGTCGGACGACCAGTTGGCCGCCGCCGTCGCCGTACTGCAGGCGCTGCATCAGATGGAGCTCGGCCCGGAGGTCGACCACAAGGCCGTGGCGTTGTTGCTGGACGACGTCGCGATCGAGTGCTCGCCCAACAACGACGTGGCGTCCAACCCCGCGAAGGAACTCGCGCTGGTGCTGGCCGACGGGTTGCCGCTGGTGTGGGGCGGCTCGGTCCTGGCCGCGCGCGCTGCCCGCCGCGTGGTCGAGGCGCTGCGGCTGGCGAGTGGACGGCCGGCGCTGGCTGCTGACGCGGGTCACCTGCTGCCGGTGCTCGATCAGCCGCCGCGGGACCTGTTCGCGGATCCGTTCGACAAGCCCGCGGAGCTGCGGCCGGCGCTGATCATCCTGGACGACGGTGTGGACGAGGCCGGCATCGCCGAGCACCGCCGCAAGCTGGAGTCCAAGGCCGAGGCACACGACGTCCGCGTACACACGATCACCCAGGCCGAAGGCACGGACATCGGGCGGTACGCCGCCCTGACCCAGCAGGGCCGGTACGCCGCGGCCTACCTCGGGATCGGCCTCGGCCGGTACGGGATGGCGACCGTCGACGACCCGGTCGGATCAGGCAACCCCTCGGAGGACCCAGCGTGGTAGTGCCGCTGCAGAACACCGTCCGCGACTACGCGTGGGGCTCGCCGACCGCCCTCCCGGAACTGCTCGGGGTGGAGCCGGACGGCACGCCGCAGGCGGAGCTGTGGATGGGCGCCCACGAGTCGGCGCCCTCGGTGCTGCCGTCCGGCGACACGTTGTACGACGTGGTGTCGGCGGATCCGGAGGCGGTGCTGGGCGCGGAGACGGCCGAGCGGTTCGAGGGACGGTTCCCGTTCCTGGCGAAGCTGCTGGCCGCCGGGCAGCCGCTGTCGATCCAGGCGCACCCCTCGCGGGAGCAGGCGATCGACGGGTACCGGCGCGACGAGGAGGCCGGGATCCCGCGGGACGCCGCGGACCGCAACTACAAGGACGCCTGGCCGAAGCCGGAGATCCTGATCGCGCTGGAGCCGTTCGACGCGCTGGTCGGGTTCCGGCCGCTGGAGCGCACGGTCGCGCTGCTGGACGCGTTGGCGCCGACCGGTTTCGGTGAGCTCACCGACCAGCTCCGCAACGGCAAGCTGCGGGAGGCGTTCACCGAGTTCATGAGCCGGGACCGGGACGCGATCCGGCCGCTCGTCGGTGCCCTCGGCGAGGCCGTCGCGCAGTACCAGGGGGACGCGTTCGCCCTGGAGCGGGAGACGCTGGCGAAGCTGTGCGCGGACTTCCCGGACGATCCCGGCGTCCTCGCGGCTCTGCTGCTGAACCGGGTGCGCCTGCAGCGGTTCGACGCGGTCTACCTGCCGGCCGGGAACGTGCACGCGTACCTGCGCGGGCTCGGGTTCGAGGTCATGGCGAACTCGGACAACGTCCTGCGCGGGGGCCTGACCAGCAAGCACATCGACGTACCGGAGCTGGTCTCGGTGGTGGACTTCGAGCCGCTGGCCGACCCGGTGCTGACCGCCACCGCGGTCGGTGACGACGTACTGACGTACGAGACGGGTTGTGAGTACTTCGCGATCCATCGCGTCGACCTCGACTCCGGTGAGAAGACGCTCGACGGGGAGGGGCCGCGGATCGTCTGCTGCGTCGCCGGGACCGTCGATGCCGCGGGCAAGGACTCCGTGGTGACGTTGTCCGCCGGTCAGTCCGCGTTCGCCTCAGGAACCGAAGGACCCTGTACCCTGCGGGGGTCCGGCACGGCGTTCGTCGTGTCCGCCCGCTGACTTTCTCCGGAGGATTTGAACAACCATGGCTGGTGGCGGAACCAAGGCCGTTGTCGCGGCTCTGCTGGCGAACACCGGGATCGCGATCACCAAGTTCGCCGCCTGGGGACTGACCCAGTCGGCCTCGATGCTGGCCGAGGCGATCCACTCGGTCGCCGACGCGGGCAACCAGGTGCTGCTGCTGGTCGGCGGCAAGCGGGCCAAGCGGGAGGCCAGCGAGCTCCACCAGTTCGGGTACGGCCGCGAGCGCTACGTCTACTCGTTCATCGTCGCGATCGTGCTGTTCAGCGTCGGTGGCCTGTTCGCGCTGTACGAGGGCTACCACAAGATCCACGACCCGCACCCGATCGAGGACTGGAAGTGGGTCCCGGTCGCGGTGCTGGTGGCCGCGATCGTCATGGAGACGTTCTCGTTCCGGACCGCGATCGTCGAGGCGAACAAGGTCCGCGGCAAGGTCGGCTGGAGCAAGTTCGTCCGGAACGCCCGCTCGCCCGAGCTGCCGGTGATCCTGCTGGAGGACTTCGCCGCGCTCACCGGTCTGGTGCTGGCGCTGATCGGCGTCGTGCTGACCCTTGCCACCGGCAACGGCGTGTTCGACGGCCTGGGTTCGATGGCGATCGGCGCGCTGCTGGTCGTGGTCGCGATCTTCCTGGCGATCGAGATGAAGTCGCTGCTGCTCGGCGAGTCCGCGACCCGCGAGGCGCAGCAGAAGATCGTCGCCGCGATCGAGAACACGCCGGGTGTGCAGCGGCTGATCCACATCAAGACCCTGCACCTGGGCCCGGAGGAGGTCCTGGTCGCGGCCAAGCTCGGCGTCGAGCCGACCACCGACGCGGCCGTCGTGGCCGAGACCATCAACGCCGCCGAGCGGGCGATCCGCGCCGCCGATCCGATGGCGGTGCACGTCTACCTCGAGCCGGACATCTACCTCGAGGGCTACGTCCCCGACGAGCGCCCGGCCGTCCCCGAGGCCCCGTCGCACTAACGCGGTCTGGGCGGCAGTACGCCGGACCGGCCGAGCCACCGCAGTGCGCGTTCGCGGTCGAGCTCGGCCTGCGTCGGCGGCGCGGTGAGGCGGCCGGTGCGGTAGCCGAGGTTGCGGATGTCGGCGGCCACGGACGGTTCGGCCAGCGCGCGGAGTGCGAAGGCCAGCGCGGCCGGCGTCACGTCGTACCGGCGTTCGAGATCCAGCGCCAGCCGGACGGCGGCCAGGTCGCGGTCGTCGTACTGGCGCTGGGACGTGTGCTCGGATCGCGAGCGCGGGAGCAGCCCGAGGGCCTCCCGGTAGCGCAGCATGCGTGGAGTGGTACCCAGCTGGCGAGCGGCCTCGGTGATGCGCATAGCATCAATCCTGACATTTCGGTGTCAAAAACGCGCCTGGAGCGATCAAACCGCGTGGCTCGGCCCTCTAGGCTCAGGTCAGTCAGAATCACAGTCTTCAGGGGAGCGGCATGACCTTCGACTACAAGGTGGCGGATCTCGGCCTGGCCGAGTTCGGGCGCAAGGAGATCCGGCTGGCCGAGCACGAGATGCCCGGCCTGATGGCGATGCGTGCGCAGTACGGCGAGAGCAAGCCGCTGGCGGGCGCCCGGATCATGGGCTCGCTGCACATGACGATCCAGACCGCGGTGCTGATCGAGACGCTGACCGCGCTCGGTGCCGAGGTGCGCTGGGTGTCCTGCAACATCTTCTCCACCCAGGACCACGCCGCCGCGGCGGTCGTCGTCGGCAACGGGACCGCCGACGCTCCGGCCGGTGTGCCGGTCTTCGCCTGGAAGGGCGAGACGCTCGAGGAGTACTGGTGGTGCACCGAGCAGGCGCTGACCTGGCCGGGCGGCGAGGGCCCGAACATGATCCTCGACGACGGCGGTGACGCCACGATGCTCGTCCACAAGGGCACCGAGTTCGAGAAGGCCGGGGCTGTTCCGGACCCGTCGACCGCTGACTCCGAGGAGTACGGCGTCGTCCTGAAGCTGCTGACCCGCACGCTCGCCGAGTCGCCGTCGAAGTGGACCACGATCGGCCAGGGCATCAAGGGTGTCACCGAGGAGACCACCACCGGTGTGCACCGGCTGTACGAGATGCACAAGGCCGGAGCGCTGCTGTTCCCGGCGATCAACGTCAACGACTCGGTCACCAAGTCGAAGTTCGACAACAAGTACGGCTGCCGCCACTCGCTGATCGACGGCATCAACCGCGCCACCGACGTGCTGATCGGCGGCAAGGTCGCGGTCGTCTGCGGGTACGGCGACGTCGGCAAGGGCTGCGCGGAGTCGCTGCGCGGTCAGGGCGCCCGGGTCATCGTGACCGAGGTGGACCCGATCTGCGCGCTGCAGGCGGCGATGGACGGGTACCAGGTCGCGACCGTGGACGACGTGGTCGGCGAGGCCGACATCTTCGTCACCGCGACCGGCAACCGCGACGTGATCACCGCCGACCACATGGCTGCGATGAAGCACCAGGCGATCGTCGGCAACATCGGCCACTTCGACAACGAGATCGACATGGCCGGCCTGGTGAAACGGGCCGAGCGGGTCAACATCAAGCCGCAGGTCGACGAGTTCCGGTTCGAGGACGGGCACACCGTGATCGTGCTGTCCGAGGGCCGGCTGCTGAACCTCGGCAACGCGACCGGCCACCCGTCGTTCGTGATGTCGAACTCGTTCACCAACCAGGTACTCGCGCAGATCGAGCTGTTCGTGAAGACCGCGGAGTACCCGACCGACGTCTACGTGCTGCCGAAGCACCTCGACGAGATGGTCGCCCGGCTGCACCTCGACTCGCTCGGCGTGAAGCTCACCGAACTGACCAAGGAGCAGGCGTCGTACCTCGGCGTACCGGTCGAGGGCCCGTACAAGCCTGAGGCCTACCGCTACTGATCGTGTGAACACCCCCGCGCCTTTCGGTGCGGGGGTGTTCGCGTTGTCAGCGGACCGACCGCCCTGCTGCCGATCCCGCCGCGCCAGTCAGTAACCGCGGGAGTTGTTGGCCGAACGTCCCGGCATCGCCTGGTTGTACTGACGCGAGCCATCGTTCTGGTGCAGCGGGCGGGCGGCCGCGGGCCGCGGGGAGCTGGCCCGGCCAGTCATCGAGGTGGCCTGGGCGTTCAGGTTCTGCTCCACCTGGGCGTTCTCGGCCGTGATGGTCGCGTTGCCCGACATGGAGCTCGCCCGGACGATTCTGGGACCGTCCCCGTGCGGTGCCGTTACGTGCACCCGCGCGTTGCCGGACATCGAGTTGGCCTGGGCGGATCCGCCGGCGAACTGCTGGATCTGCACGTCCCCGCTCTGCGACTTCGCGTTCACCTGCCCCTGCGCCCAGCCGATCCTGATGTCGCCGCTCTGCGTCTTGGCGTCCAGGTCCTGCACCCAGTCGACGGACACGTCACCCGACTGGCTGTCGGCGCGGACGGTCCATGCGGCGTCCACCGACACGTCCCCGGACTGCGTCCGGGCGTCGACCGTGCTGAGGCCGTCGGCCTCGATGTCGGCGCTCTGCGTCCGGGCACTGAGCGCGCTGCCCGGCGGCACGACGGCGGTGATCTCGATCGGTGACGCCGCCGGCGTGACGTTGACCCCGGAACCGTTGCCGTTGATCTGTACGCCGTTGACGGTGATCGGGCCGTTGTAGCCGGAGATCTGGATGCCGTTGCGGCCGGTGCTGATCGAGCCGCCGCTGATGTTGCCGATCGTCATTCCGCCGCCGCGACCGTTGATCACAATCCCGTTGCCGCTGATCGTCGTGCCGCCGTTCGACGGACCGCTGACCTTCGCCGACAGGACGCCGTCGCGGTTCTGCGTCAGCGTCGCGCGCTGCACAGCTTCGGCCGACGTGCCTTCGGTGTCGCGGGTCGAGACGACCATCGTGGCCTGTTTGCAGTTGGGGTCGACCCGGACCGTCACCTTGCCGGCGGCTTGTAAGAGTTCGGTGTCGATGGTGACGGGCCCGGCTGTGGCTGCCATGAGTTCCCGACGGGTCAAGAGAGTTCTCCTCGCGCACTTGATGACATGACGCACCCCCTGCTGCGCGCCCGACTATAGGAGGCGGCGGGGGTCCTCCCGGCCGGCTAGGAGCGGTAGCCGGGTTCGTTGCTGCCGGGGGCCGCCCAGCCCTGGGCGTTGACGGCTGCGGGGCGGGCCTCCGTCTGCGGAGCGGGCGGCGCGAACGGCCCAGGCGCCGGGGGAGCCGGCGGGAGGACGCCGTACGGGCTTGGCGGCGCGAAAGGCCCGGGCGGAATCGCGTACGACGGCACACCACCCACCGCCGTCCCGGGTTGCCCGAACGAACCCGGCCCGCCCGGCTGCCCATACGGGCCGAAGAGGCCGGTGTGGGTGGGGCGTTGGGTGGCTAGGCGGTGGAGTTCGCGGCGGCGGCGTTCGGCAAGGACTGCGGAGAGGTACGCCGGGGCGATGATCGGCGCCGGTGGTGCCGGGGCGGTGACGGCGGCTACTCGGGTGGCGAGGGCCTCGCCGAGGGCGAGTTGCGGGCCGGGGAGGAGTTCGGTGTAGCGCGCGAGGTAGTCGCGGGCGGCGTTGGCGAGTTCGTCGGACAGCCGCGACAGCTCCAGCGACTGCGCCCACTGGACCAGGTGACCGGGGACGAACAGCGGCGGCGACGCCATCGGCTGGTGCCGTTCGCGGATGACGACCGTCCCGGCGACCATGTCCCCGATCCGCTTGCCCTGCTTGTTCATCAGGCTCGCCACGATCCCCGGACTGGCCGCGAACCACGGCGCGAAGTCGACGAAGAACCACATCAGCGTCCGCACCAGCGCGTGCCGGAACCGGATCGAGCTGCCGTCGTCGCGCACCACCTTCAGCCCGAGCACCATCTTGCCGAGCGTCCGCCCGCGGGTGAGCGTCTCCATCACGACCCGGTAGCCGACCATCACGAGCAGCACCGTGATGAAGATCAGCGCGACCGCCAGCGCCTCACTCGACTCGGTCCCGAACAGGAACCCGGCCAGCAGCGAGATCAGGACGATCAGTACGACGACCTGCAGTACGACGTCGATCGCACACGCCAGCGCCCGCGTCGGCATCCGCGCGATCCGTACCTGGAGGACGACCGCTTCACCGGTGACCAGCTGAGACACGTCGTCGCCCCCCTCCTCCGTAGACACTCGGTCCGGCTAGTCTGCCAGCGCAGGGAGCCAGACGGGTCGAGGAGGTGGCAGTGGACGTAGAGGCGTTCGTCTCGGTGCACCAGCCGCAGTGGGACCGCCTGGCGTACCTGACCCGTCGCCAGCGCCGCCTGTCCGGTGCGGAGGCCGAAGAGCTCGTAGTGCTGTACCAGCGTGTCGGCACCCACTTGGCCGCCCTGCGAGCAGCCGGCGCGGACCCGGTGTCCATCGGCCGCCTGTCCGGGCTGATCGCGGACGCCCGCGGAGCGGTGACAGGTGCTCAGGCGCCCGTCTGGCGCGACATCTCGAAGTACTTCCTGGTCAGCTTCCCGGCCGCGCTGTACGCGTCCAGACGCTGGTGGATCACGATCGGCCTGCTGTTCTACCTGGTCGCCGCCTGGGCTGCGTGGCGGGTGCTCGCGCACCCCGAGGTGGTGGACTCGATCGCCACACCGGCGCAGATCAAGCAGCTCGTCGAGCACGACTTCGAGGCCTACTACTCGGAGAACCCCGCGCAGGACTTCGCGCTCCGCGTGTGGATCAACAACGCCACGATCAGTGCCGCCGTACTGGCCCTGGGCATCCTCCTGGTCCCGTCGGTCTTCGTGCTCTGGGACAACGCGCTCAACCTCGGATTGAGCGCCGGCCTGATGATCAGCCACGACAAGGGCGGCCTGTTCTTCAGCCTGATCACGCCGCACGGTCTGCTCGAGCTGACCGCGGTGTTCATCGCCGGCGCGGCCGGGCTGCGGCTCGGCTGGTCCTGGGTCGTGCCCGGCGCGCGGACCCGGATGCAGGCGCTCGCCCAGACCGGGCGCGCGACCATCGGGATGGCGATCGGGCTCGCGGCGGTCCTGCTCGTCACGGGTCTGATCGAAGCCTTCGTGACACCGTTCCTGCCCGGCGCGGTCCGCGTCACGATCGGCATCGTCGCCGAACTGGCATTCTTCACCTACGTGTGGACCCTCGGCCGCCGTGCGTACCGGCAGGGCGAGTACGGCGACGTCGAGGAGTCGGAGCGCGAGGCGACGGCACCGGTCTCCGCCTGACGGTCTCCGCTGACCGTTCCGCCTGACCGTTTCCGGGGTGGGCACTTTCAGGTGTGAGCACCGCCCAGGAAGTGCGTTACAGCCGTCCGTACGAGGTTGCGATCACCGTCGGCCTGATCGCGTACGGCGTCGTCCATCTGCTGGTGGCGTGGATCGCCCTGCAACTGGCGTTCGGGAGGTCGTCGCAGGAAGCGTCGCAGGACGGCGCGCTCCGGGAGTTGGCCGGCCAGCCGCTCGGCGGCGTACTGCTGTGGGTCGTCGCGATCGGTCTGTTCGCGCTGGTCGTCTGGCGGGCGGTGGAACTCGTCTGGGGGCACCTCGACTTGCAGAAAACGCTGTCCTCGATCGGCCGCGGGCTCGTGTATCTGGTGCTGGGGGTGAGCGCGGTGCGGGTCGCACTGGGCGGCGGCGGGTCGAGCAGCGGGGAGCAGCGGACGATCTCGTCGCGGCTGATGGCGCATGGCGCGGGCCGGGTGCTGATCGTCGCGGTCGGGGTCGCGATCATCGCGCTCGGGTGCTACCACGGCTACAAGGCGATCACGAAGAAGTTCACCGAGGACCTGGTCGGCGGCGTCTCCGACGGGACGGTGCTGCTGGGACGGATCGGGTACTTCGCGAAGGGGATCGCGTTCGTGGTCGTCGGCGGGATGTTCTGCTGGGCGGCGATCAGTTACGACCCGCGGAAGGCCGGTGGCCTCGACGCCGCGCTGCACACGATCAAGGACCAGCCGTCCGGACCGGTCCTGCTGACTGTGCTGGCGGCGGGCATCGCGGCCTTCGGCGGTTACTGCTTCAGTTGGTCACGTAACGCCCGCCGCTGAGCGTCGGGCGTACGCCGGTCGGTCGGGCCTACGCCGGCAGGTCGGGCTCATGCCGGCAGGTCGCGGCGGCGGAGGCCGATCAGACCGGCGAGGCTGACGACGGCCGCGATCGCGAGCAGGGTGATGAACGGCGCCGCCGACACGGATCCGCCCGGCAGCGACGGAAGGTGCGTGAACGGCGAGATGTCGCGGATCCAGCCCGCGGTCGCCACCCCCGCGCTGACCAGCCCGATCAGGATGCAGATCGCGGGACCGGCCCACGACACCATCGAAGCCCGCGGGAAGAACCCGAAGATCGCGATGGCGATCGCGGCCAGCACCCACACGGCCGGCAGTTGGGCGAGCGCCGCACCGATCAGCCGCGGCAGTTGACCGCCCACGTCCCCGATCGCCACGCCGTACGCCAACCCCTCCGCCACACCGGCAGCCAGCAGCGCGACCGCCGGTCCGAGCAGACTGAACACGAGGTGGCTCGCGGCCCACTGCCACCGGCTCGTCGCCGTCGCCAGCACCGGCTCGGCGCGTCCGCTGCTCTCCTCGACGCGCATCCGGAGCGTGGCCTGGACGGCGTACGCCGACGCGATCAGGCCGACCAGCGACATCACGCCGGCCAGGAACGAGTCGATCAGCCCGGCCGCGCCACCCATCCGCTGGAACATTTCCTGGATGCTCGGGTCGTCACGCATCAGGTCGCCGACACCCTCGGCGACACCGCCGAACAGCAAGCCCAGCAAGGCGAACCCGGCAGTCCACGCGACCAGCAGCCCGCGGTGCAACCGCCACGCCAGCGCGAGCGGCGAGCCCAGTTGCCCGTCTGCCGGGCCGAGTCGATCGGGCAGGATGCTGCCGCCGACGTCACGTCGCACGGCCAGCGCGACTGTGATACCAATCAGCAAGATCGTTGCTGCCAGCATCAGTACTGCGAGCCACCAACGGTTTCCGGAAAACGGTTGAATGTGTTGCGCCCAGGCGATCGGCGACAGGTAGGAAAGCCGCGCGAGCGGACCGTCCGTGTGGGCGCTGGTGTCCCCGGCGGCGCGCAGTACGTAGGCTGCTCCGAGCACGCCGATCGCGATGCCGCGCGCGGCGCCGGCGCTCGCGGTCAGTTGTGCGGCGACCGCACCGACGGCGGCGAACAGGAAACCAGTGCCGGCGTACACGGCTCCGAGTGCGACAGATCCGGCCAGCGGCAGGTCCTGGCTGTGCATGCCGAGGGCAAGCAGTACGCCGAGGAATACGTTTGCGGAAAGAACTGTGACGAGCGCTGCGGCCAGTTGTGCGTGCCGCCCGACAACGGTTGCCCCGAGCAACTCGCGACGCCCGGACTCCTCTTCGACCCGGGTGTGCCGGATCACCGTGAGCAGGCTGATCAGCCCGACCATCACCGGCACGAACCCGAGCCGCCAGCTGACGAACTCGCCCAGGCTCGGCCCGGAAAGCTCGCCGTACAAGGTGATGAAGCCGGCGTTGCTCGCGTACTGGATGCGCGACTCCGGCGTCGGGAACAGGTCGCCGTACTCCTTGACGTAGCTCACCGAGATCGCCACCAAGAGCAGGATCCACAGCGGCAGTACGACGCGGTCGCGGCGCAGAATCAGCCGGATCAGCCCGCCCGTGCCGGCGAGGCTCGTCATTTCACGGCCTCGGGTTCGTACAGCCGCAGGAACAGTTCCTCCAGCGACGGCGGCTGGCTGACCAGACTGCGGACACCGATTTCCGTCAAGCGGCGCAGTACCGGGTTGATCTCGTCGGTGTCGACGTCGAACCGGACGCGGCCGTCGTCCACTCGCAGGTCGTGGATGCCGGGCAGCTGGGCGAGACCGTCCAGCGGGCCGACCAGTTCCGCCTGGATCGACGTACGGGTGAGGTGCCGCAGTTCGCCGAGCGTGCCGCTCTCCACGGCGCGGCCGGCGCGGATGATCGTCACCCGGTCGCACAGCGCCTCGACCTCGGACAGGATGTGGCTGGACAGCAGCACGGTCCGGCCGTCGTGCTCGCTGATCTCCTGCACGACCTCGCGGAACACCTCCTCCATCAACGGATCCAGACCGGAGGTGGGCTCGTCGAGCAGCAGCAGTTCGACGTCGGACGCGAACGCGGCGACCAGCGCGACCTTCTGCCGGTTGCCCTTCGAGTACGCGCGCGCCTTCTTCCGCGGGTCGAGGTCGAACCGCTCGAGCAGCTCGGTCTTGCGGCGCTTGTCCACGCCGCCGCGCATCCGGCCGAGCAGGTCGATCGCCTCGCCACCGGACAGGTTCGGCCACAGCGTCACGTCACCGGGAACGTACGCGAGCCGCCGGTGCAGCGCGGTCGCATCGGTCCACGGATCGCCGTCGAGCACCGTCGCCCGGCCGCCGTCCGCGCGGGTCATTCCGAGCAGGATGCGCAGGGTGGTGGTCTTCCCCGCGCCGTTCGGGCCGAGGAAACCGTGCACCTCACCGGTTCGCACCGTGAGGTCGAGACCGTCCAGGGCGTGCGTGCGCCCGAACCGCTTGACCAGACCTTCCGTGCTGATCGCAGCCGGCATGATCACTTCTCCTGAGTGTCGACGTTGTCCTGGGGGAGCAGCGGGATCGTGAAGACCTCCATGAGGGCCTGGCCGATCCGGTTGTACCCCTCCGGGGTGGTGATGTCCTGGCCGAGCGCCTTCGAGACCTGGTCCCGGAACACGAACACACTCAGCTTGATCGCGGCCAACGCGGCGGCGTACCCGCGCCGGTCCTTGGGGTTGATACCGAACGTGGTGGTCCATTCCTCCACGGCGTCCACCCCTTCGAGGAAGAACGCGGTGGCGGTCGGGGAGCCGTCCATCATCGACCGCACGATGTAGAGCTGCAGCGGAAACGCAACGGGATGCAGCGCCAACGGATCGAGATTCTTCAGCTCCCGCCCCTGCGTGAGCTCGGCCCCGATCTGCAGCATCCGCTCCTTCGCGTAGGCGTCACACGCTTCCCGCAACGCCTCCTTCGACCCGAAGTGATGCCGCACCAGCCCCGACGAAACCCCCGCCTCCGCCGCAATATCCCGAATCGAAGCCCCTTCGATCCCCCGCTCCCCGAACAACCTGATAGCCGCATCCCGAATCCGAGCCCGCCCCGTCAGATCCGCCACGTCCCGATCCATCCACCACTCCTCTCCTACACACAAAAGCAAACTACTACACGATCGTGTAGTCAAGCTGTTGCGGTGGCTGGTGGGTAGTGACGGTGGATGCGCTCAACCCACGCCTGCTCCGCGGGCACATCCTTCGTCGCTCCACTCCTCAGCCCACCCACTCCTCAGCCCACCGGCGCCTCGGCCCACCGGCGCCTCGGCCCACCGGCGCCTCGGCTCACCCGCGCCTCGGCTCACCCGCGCCTCGGCTCACCCGCGCCTCGGCTCACCCGCGCCTCGGCTCACCCGCGCCTCAGCTCACCCGCGCCTCAGCCCACCCGCTCCGCCCCTCCCATCCACCCCGCGGGCTTAGCGCCCGGACCTTCTGTTCCGGCTGCCCGGCCGGATTCTTGCGGCTGACGCCAGTTCTTCCGGCTGCCGCCTGGATTCCCGGCTGAAGCCGGGCGTTGAGAGCTGCCGCCCGCGGGCGACTCCCAGGTCAGCGCGCCACCAGGGCCAACCGGGGAGACGAAGCCTTCCCGGAAGCGCCGCGAGGCCTGGCGAGCGTTGTTACCGCGCGGAGTGCGTCGGTCGCGATGCACCCCGCGTCACCTCGGTCTCCCCGAGAGGACCTCGGCCTGGCCAAGGGTCAACCTCCACATCCGATCCCGACGCGTTCTACCCGGTCGCATGACTAGGCGTGTACCGATGAACGGGTAGTGGTCGCCCCCCGCGAGCGCCGGTAGGCGTGCCGCAGTTGTAGCGGCGTCCCGCGGATGACACCACTACCCGTTCTTCGGTACGCACCGTCGCCTCCCGGACATGCACGCGGCACAAGCCCGACGGGCCCGGCGAACGATGCAAAGTGGCTCGGCGTCGATGTCGCTTCGAAGCACCGCAGCGTGCTGGAGTGGCCTTTCTGCCCTGCGGCCGAAATGGGCGACCACGGTGGGTGCGGCCGTTCCAGGTGCCGACTACTGGTCGACGATTGGGTTCGTGCCGCAGCGGGACTTCGCGCTCACCCTGCTGGCCAACTCGGAGAGCGGGTGACGTTTGGAGCGCGCAATTGACTGCCTCATCTCCCGGTTGAGCCGCGCACGACGCCGACCTCGCAGTCGCAGGCGAGCGGCAGCTCGCAATTGGCCGGCGTCAGCCGGAACATCCGGCGCCAGCCGGAAAGAACCGGCGCGAGCCGGAAACAACCGGCGCGAGCCGGAAGGACCGGCGTCAGCCGGAAACAGACGTCCGGGCGCTAGGCCCGGGGGTGGGTGGGAGCGGGTGGAGCGGGGGCGCTGAGGAGCGGAGCGACGAAGTGGGCCCGCGGAGCACGCGTGGGGTTGACCGGTTCCTGCCGGGTTCGCGCAGTAAGAAGATCACCGCAAGATGACAAAAGTTCGTATCTTCTTGACGGGAAGGCGGTTGCTGGTGTGGTTTCTTCCCCAAACACCAACGGCTGGGGAAGGTGGGCGGCCCGATGAGGAAGTTGTTGGCGGTGCTGGCGGCGCTGTGTTTGCTGGCGGTGATACCCGGGACGGCGTCCGCCGCTGAACCGGGGCAGAAGAAGGTCGTGAAGATCGGCGTGACGCAGTCGGTCGACTCGATGAACCCGTTCCTCGCCGTACGGTTGGTGACCGGGTCCATCCAGCGGATGATCTACGGGTTCCTGACGGTGCCGGACTCCAAGACGCTGCAGCCGAGCCCGGATCTGGCGGAGTCCTGGACGACGTCGCCGGACGGGCTGACCTGGACGTTCAAGATCCGCGAGGCGAAGTGGTCGGACGGGCAGCCGATCACGGCCGAGGACGCGGCCTGGACGTTCAACAAGATGATCACCGACGACGGCGCGAAGACCGGCAACGGCCCGGCGGTCGAGAACTTCCAGAGCGTCACCGCGAACGGCCAGGAGCTGACCATCAAGCTCAAGGCCCCGCAGGCCTCGATGCTGGACAACCCGGTGCCGATCATGCCCAAGCACGTCTGGGAGAAGGTCAAGGACATCGGGAAGTACGACGCCGAGGTCTACCCGACGGTCGGCAGCGGGCCGTACGTCGCGGTCGAGCACAAGAAGGACCAGTTCGTCCGGCTGGAGGCGAACCCGGACTACTGGCGCGGCCGGCCGAAGATCGACGAGCTGCAGCTGATCTTCTACGACAACCCCGCGGCGTCGATCGTCGGCCTGAAGAAGGGCGACATCGACCTGATCGGCCGGCTGAACCCGCCGGACTTCGAGTCGCTGAAGGGCGACGACAACATCGTCCAGTGGAACACCCAGGGCCGGCGCGCGACGTACTTGCAGATCAACCACGGCGCGACGACCAGTGACAACAAGCCGATCGGCGACGGGCACCCGGCGCTGAAGGATCCGAAGGTCCGCACGGCGCTGCACCACGCGATCGACAAGCAGAAGCTCGTCGACGAGGTCCAGGGCGGGCTGGCGAAACCGGCCGACGGCTCGATCATTCCGCCGCTGTACAAGGACTACTTCTGGGAGGCGAGCGGCGACCGGAAGATCGGCTTCGACATCGCGAAGGCGAACAAGATCCTCGACGACGCCGGTTACAAGAAGGGCCCGGACGGGATCCGCACGATGCCGGACGGATCCCGGAAACTGCAGTTCCGGTTCAGCATTCACACCGACACCCCGATCGAGGACAAGCTGTCGGAGTACCTGACCGGCTGGCTCAAGGAAATCGGTGTCGCGCTGACCACGAAACGGCTCGACTCGAGCAAGTTCAGCGAGGAAACCGGTACGACGGCGCTGTTCGACATCGCGATCAGCGGCTGGTCGGTGAACCCGGACCCGGAGGAGGTGCTCGCCACGCACCTGTGCAGCCGGCGGCCCACGGCCTCCGGTGAGGGCGGCGGTACCGAGTCGTTCTACTGCGACCCGACGTACGAGAGCCTGTACCAGCAGCAGCAGAAGGAACTCGACCGCGGCAAGCGCGCCGACATCATCAAGAAGATGGAGGAGCGGCTCTACACCGACGCGCCGGTGATCGCGCTGTACTACCCGAACGACCTCGAGGGCTACCGCAAGGACCGGATCGCCAGCATCACGCCGATCCCGGAGGACAAGGGCCTGCTGTACGGCGGTTCGGGCTACTGGCCGTTCTACACCGTGGAAACCGTTTCGAAGGACGGCGCCGCGACCGAGAGCGGCGGAATGAGCACCGGTCTGATCGCGGGTGTCGCGGCGGCCGCGGCCGTCGTACTGATCGGCGGGTTCTTCGTCCTGCGACGCCGTCAGGGCGCGGCCGACGAGCGCGAATGACGGTGTCATGACCGCGGCTCTCGACGAGCTCGAGCAGGCGCCGGTCCGCCATGGTCTGCTGCGGTACGCCGCGACCAAGGCGGGCGGCGCCCTGCTGAGCATCGCGATGGTGATCGTCGCGACGTTCTTCCTGTTCCGGCTGTTGCCGGGCGATCCGGTCCGGGCGCTGGCGCAGGGTCGGAACATGACGCCCGAGCAGCTGGACCTGGAGCGCGCGCGGCTCGGGCTGGACAAGTCGGTCCCGGAACAGTTCCTGCAGTTCGTCAAGCAGACGCTGCAGTTCGACCTCGGGGTTTCCTACGAGTACAAGCGCCCGGTCCTCGACCTGATCGGCGAGCGGATCGGGTCGACGCTGCTGCTCACCGGTACGGCGTTGGTGCTGGCCGTGAGCCTCGGTCTCTGGCAGGGAGCCCGCGCCGGCTGGAAGCCGGGGAGCCGCTTCGACAAGGTGTCGACGGCGATCTCGCTGGTGCTGTGGTCGGTGCCGACGTTCTGGCTCGGATTGCTGCTGCTGATGGTGTTCGCGGCCGGAATCGGTCCGATTCCGGGTATTTTCCCGACCCGCGGCAGCTCGAGCGTCGACAAGCCGGACGGCTTCGCGGGCGTGCTCGACGTCGGGCAGCACATGGTGCTGCCGTGCCTCACGCTGGTCGCCGTCGTGTACGCGCAGTACCTGTTGGTGATGCGGTCGTCGGTGATCGACGAGGTCGGCCAGGACTACATCACGACCGCGCGCGCGAAGGGCCTGCGCGACGACGACGTACGGCGGAAACACGCCGTTCCGAACGCGCTGCTGCCGACCGTGACGCTGGTGTTCATGCGGATCGGGTTCGTGGTCGGGGGCGCGGTGACCGTCGAGGCGATCTTCAGCTGGCCGGGGCTCGGACAGTTGTTCTACGAGGCGATCCGGGTGCCGGACTTCACGTTGATGCAAGGAACGTTCCTGCTGATCACGGTTTCCGTGATCGTGATGAACACGCTTGCCGACGTGGTCTACCACGTCCTCGATCCGCGGGTGAGGTCGGCATGAGCAACGTTTCCTGGGTACGCCGGCGACGGTCCGCGGAACGGTTCTGGGCGGATTTCCGCACCCACCGGGCCGGTCTCGCCGGGCTGGTGATCCTCGCGGTGGCCGTGGTGCTGGCGCTGATCGCGCCGCTGTTCATCGATTCCGGCGTGACGAACGTCGTTTCCGGAACCGGCGAGAAGATGGCGCCGCCGAGCCTCGACGCCCCGCTCGGCACCGACGAGTCCGGGCGGTCGGTGCTGCTGATGATCTGGTGGGGTTCGCGGACCTCGCTGCTGATCGGTTTCCTGGCGGCCCTGCTGAGCATGGTGATCGGGACCGTGCTCGGCATCGCGGCCGGGCATTTCCGGGGCTGGGTCGGTGCGGTGATCCTGCGGGTGACCGACTGGTTCCTGGTGTTGCCGTCGCTGGTGACGGCGCTGGTGCTGGCGGCGATCCTGGGCGGTTCGACCGCGACGATCATCGTCGCGATCGGTGTCACCTCGTGGCCGTCGACGGCGCGGCTGATCCGGGCGCAAACGCTGGCCGTCGAGGCCCGCCCGTACATCGAACGCTCGCTGGCGCTCGGCGCCGGGCACTGGCACATCACCACCCGGCACGTGCTGCCGAACGTCGCCCCGTTGCTGCTCGCGAGTACGACGCTGGAGGTCGCGAGCGCGATCGTCACGGAGTCGACGCTGGCGTTCTTGGGCGTCAGCGCGAACAAGACCTCGTGGGGCACCATGCTGCGCGGCTCGTACGACTGGGGTGCGGCGACCGCCGGAGCGTGGTGGTACATCCTTGTTCCCGGGTTGTGCATCGTCATCGTGGTGATGGCGTTCACCTTGTGTGGAAGGGCTTTGGAGACCGTGCTCAATCCCCGGCTGCGGACCCGGGCGGTCTGATGCTGACCCTCGACGAGCTGTCCGTGACGTATCGGATCGACGGCGGGCGGAAAACGCGCGCCGACGACGTTCCCGCCGTACGCGGCGTGTCGCTGGAACTGGCGGCCGGTGAGGCCGTCGGGCTGGCAGGGGAGTCCGGGTCCGGGAAGTCCTCGGTGGCGCTCGCCCTGCTCCGGCTGCTGCCGCGGTCGGCGGTGGTCGGCGGGCGGGTGCTGCTGGACGGCGAGGACGTGCTGACGATGAAGTGGGGCCGGTTGCGGGCCGTGCGCTGGTCGTCGGCTTCAATCGTTTTCCAGGGCGCGCAGCACGGACTCAATCCGGTACGACGGATCGGCGACCAGATCGCGGAACCGTTGCTGGTGCACAAGCTGGCGTCCGGTGCCGCGGCCGAGGCGCGGGTGCGGGAGTTGCTGGAGCAGGTCGGACTGCCGGCGTGGCGGGCGCGCAGCTATCCGCACGAGCTGAGTGGTGGCCAACGGCAACGGGTGATGATCGCGATGGCACTCGCGTGCTCGCCGCAGCTGATCATCGCGGACGAGCCGACGACCGCGCTCGATCTGATGGTGCAGGCGCAGGTGCTGACGCTGATCCGGCAGCTGATCGCGGACCACGGGATCTCGCTGCTGATGATCTCGCACGACCTGTCGGTGCTCGCGGACATGTGCGACCGGCTGGCGGTCATGTACGCGGGCCGGCTGGTGGAGGTCGGGCCGGCCTCCGGTGAGTTCCGGCATCCGTACAGTCAAGCGCTTGCCGCGGCGTTTCCGACGGTCGGTGATCCGGCGTCACGGCTCGCTCCGCGCGGGCTCGCGGGCGATCCGCCGGATCCGCAGGAACTGCCCGGTGGGTGCGCGTTCCATCCGCGCTGCCCGGTGGCGCTCGAGTCGTGCGCGAGTACCGACGTACGGCTGCGGGTGTCCGGTGACCGGGCGGCCGCCTGTGTCTTGGTAGGGGAGTGACTCTTGCTAGAGGCAAATGATCTGTACGTCGAGTTCGCCGGGCGCGGCGGGCGGCGGGCGCGAGCCGTCGACGGCGTCAACCTGTCGGTGGGTGCCGGCGAGATCGTCGCACTCGTCGGCGAGTCCGGCTGCGGCAAGACCACGCTGGCCCGCACTCTCCTGGGACTCGAACGGCCGACGTCCGGCCAGATCAGGTACGACGGCACGCCCCTGACCTACAACGGCCGGGCGCTGAAGGCTTTCCGCCGCCAGGTCCAACTGATCCTCCAGGACCCGATGGGCTCGCTGAACCCCCGCCACACCGTCTACGAAGCCGTAGCCGAGGGCTTACGCATCCACCGCTTGCCCAGCAAGTACACTCCCGCTGCGACGTCACGGGACAACGCCCTCGGGACTGCTGGTGGGGCTGGGGTGGTTGATGAGGAGGCGTTGGTTGCCTCGGCGTTGGGGCGGGCTGGGTTGCGGCCTGCGGAACGGTTTTTCCAGCGGTTTCCGCATCAGTTGTCGGGTGGGCAGCGGCAGCGGGTGGTGATTGCGGGGGCGCTGGCGCTCGACCCCAAGGTGCTGATCGCGGATGAGCCGGTGGCTTCGCTGGACGCCTCGGTGCGTGGGGAGATTCTTTCGCTGTTGCTCCGGTTGCGGGACGAGCTGGGGTTGTCGGCCTTGGTCGTCACCCATGACCTCGGGCTGGCCTGGAACATCGCCGACCGGGTGGCCGTCATGTATCTCGGGCGGATCGTCGAGTCCGGTCCGACCGAGGACGTGCTGACGAATCCGCAGCATCCGTATACCCAGGCGCTGCTCTCGGTGCTTCCCGAGTCGCCGGCGCGGATCGTGCTCAGCGGGGAACCGCCGGACCCGACCCGCGTCCCGAGCGGCTGCCGGTTCCATCCCCGTTGCCAACTGGTGGCCCAGGGCAACGGATCACCGGCCTGTGACACGCAACCCCTGCCGATCCTTCCGGCGGGCGAGGCCCATCAGGTTGCGTGCCACCTGCCGCGGTGAAGACCGGCTGATCAGACCGCGTCGTCGTCCTCGGGTTCCTCGTCGGTGTCGGCGAGGGCCCACTTCAGCTGGAACTCGATTTCCTCTTCGTCCTCGCCGCGCTCGTGCTCGACGCTGATCCGCGCGTTCTTCGGCACCGTGAAACGCTCGCCGGCGACCTGGATCCGGAACGGCTTGCCGGACTCCAGCGCGTCCGCGAGCCGCCGCAGCTTGGCCGCGAAGTCGGCGACCGAGTAGTCCTTCTCGACATCTCTCTCACTCATGCGGCCCATCCAATCAGCCGAGAGGTTCTTCCAACGGTTGACAATAGTTAACAACTGGTAGAACTATTCAGGCATGGCGCAAGATCAGGTCGACCGCTTCTTCGAGGTGCTCGCCGATCCGACCCGGCGGCACGTCGTACAGCTGCTGGGGGAAGGACCGCGGCGGGCCGGGCAGCTGGCCGCGGCCACCGGGGCGTCGTCGCCCGCGATGAGCCGGCACCTGCGGATCCTGCTCGAGGCCGGCCTGGTCGCCGACGAGCGGGTCCCGGACGACGCGCGGGTCCGCGTGTTCCGGCTCAACCCGGAGCCGGTGGTCGCCGTGCAGGCCTGGCTCGACCAGGTGCAGGCGCACTGGCGGGACCAGCTGGGCGCCTTCAAACGGCATGTCGAGCAGAAGGGGAAGTCCGATGACTGAACTGCCCACCTCCGTCGAGGTCGCTGTCGAGGTCGGCGTCGACCCGGCCACCGCTTTCCGGGTGTTCACCGAGGAGATCGACCTGTGGTGGGTCCGCGGCCCGATCAACTTCTGGGACTCCGCCCGCGCGGTCGAGGTGCGGATCGAACCGGGCGTCGGCGGCCGGATCCTCGAGGTGTACGCCGACGACGCCCTGGAGCGCGGGGTGATCACCGCGTGGGAGCCGGGCGTGCGGTTCGAGTACCGGAGTTCCACCGACGACACGGAAACCACTGTCACGTTCGATCCGATCGCTGCCGGAACACGTGTGACCGTCGTCGAGGCGCTGGTTCCCGGCGGCACCGAGGCCGTCTACTCGTGGCGGAACGTGCTGCACTGGTTCCCGGCCTGGCTCGACCGTCGCGACTCCGCGCCGCGGACGCCCCGTGAGGTCGGCCGGCTCGCGATCGCCTTGTCCTACGAGGATCCGGCCGCGGCGGCCCGCTGGCTGCACAAGGTCTTCGGTCTGGAGTCGTGGGACCGCGTCCCCGAGGAAGGCCAGCAGCCGTCGTGGATCGAGCTGCACGCCGGCACGAGCTCGATCATCCTGCTCCGCCGTACCGAACCGGGAGGGCCGTCCGCCGACCACGCCACCTGGGTGTACGTCGACGACCTCGACGCGCACTTCGCGCGT
Source organism: Kribbella sp. HUAS MG21 (assembly GCF_040254265.1). Lineage (GTDB taxonomy): Bacteria > Actinomycetota > Actinomycetes > Propionibacteriales > Kribbellaceae > Kribbella. Next base: position 861,324 of record NZ_CP158165.1, on the reverse strand, counting down.
ACGCAGGAAAACGGTGCGAAGATCGTCCAGGAAATCCACCAGTACGGCTATCGCTCGTACGAGGCCGAGGACCTCGAAGGCCACCGCTGGACCTTCCTCCAGGCACGCCCCACCATGCCGTGACCAAACAGCCGCTGACCGAGCAACCGCTGACCGGCGGCCGGCTGACGCCCGGGGTGGTGCGTGTCGGCGACACGGTACGCCGCCCCGCGTCGGACCGCTCGTCCTTCACCGCGAACCTCCTGCGACACCTAGCGGAACACGCTTTCGCGGCGGCCCCGAAGTACCTCGGAAAAGACGATCAGGCCCGCGACATCCTCACGTTCCTAAAAGGTTCGGTCCCCACCAGATACCAGCGTTGGAACGACCAACAGATCGCCGCAGCCGCGGCCGTCCTGCGGTCGTTCCACGACGCGACCCGAGGCCAGGCTCGCCTGAACAACCTACAAGCGGCCGGCCTTCTTCAGGGCCAGGTAGGTGTCGGCCAAGGTGGGTGCGATCTGCTCCGGAGGCTCGTCGACCACAGTGACGCCGGCGCGGGCCAGGGTCGCGGTGAGCCGCTCCCGGTCGAGGCGGGTGCGCGCAGCAGACGCCGCGTTGTACACCTCCAGCAGATCCGACCGCGCCGCCTCGAGCTCGGTCAGCCGCGGATCGGCAACAGACGCCAGCAGTACGACGTGACGCCGCAACAGCGGCCCGATGACCGGCAGCAGCGACTCCTCGATCGCAGCCGGATCCAACCCGGTGAGCAGCACGACCAGCGACCGCTGACCCAACCGCTCGAGCACCTGCGACACGACGATCCGGAAGTCGGTCTGAACCAACTCAGCCTCGACGTTCGCCAACGCGTTCACGAACGACGGCAACACGTCCTCCGGCGCAGGACGTCGTACGTCGGCTCGCACCGCCGAATCACACGCCAGCAACGACACCCGGTCACCAGCACGCGTAGCGAGTGCAGCCAGCAGCAGCGCCGCGTCCATCGCGTGGTCCAGCCGCGGCGCGTCCCCGACACGGCCCGCGGACAGCCGCCCGGAGTCGATCACGATGGCCACCTGCCGGTCCCGCTCCGGCCGCCACGTCCGCAGTACGACGTTTCCGCGCCGCGCCGTCGCCCGCCAGTCGATGCTCCGTACGTCGTCCCCGGGCACGTAGTCCCGCAGCGAGTCGAACTCGGTACCCTGCCCGCGCACCAGCAACGCCGTACGCCCGTCCAGCTCCCGCAACCGAGCCAGCCGCGACGGCAGGTGCTTCCGGCTCTTGAACGGCGGCAACGCCCGCACAGTCCACGGCACCTGATGCGACCCCTGCCGACCTGCGAACCCCAGCGGCCCGATCGACCGCACAGTCACCCGGACCGCCTGCCGATCGCCCCGCCGCGTCGGCACGAGATGCGTGGTCAGCCGACGCCGCTCACCCGACGGGAGGTCCAGCTTGTGCGGCGGATCGAGTACTCCGGCCGACGGCGGCCAGGCGTCCCGCAGCAACCCCCGCACCCGACGGCCCGGATTGGTAACCAGCAGGTTCACCACAGCCTGTTCGCCCAGCCGTACGGCGTTGTCGCCCTCACGACTGAACTGCAGCCGCCGCGGCGACCCAGCCAGTACTACGTCCAGCAGACACACCACCAGCACCGCAGCAACGACCACACCGATCCCGGACCACGACGGCATCACCACGGCAACGAAGACGACGCCGGCCGCGGCCAGCACTCCCGCCCGCCCCGTCAGCACCATGAGGAGCTCACCGTGGCACCGGAACCGTAGCCAGCACGCTCTCCAGTACTGCGTCCGCGCTAACGCCCTCCAGCTCCGCCTCCGGCCGCACCTGGACCCGATGCCGAAGGCAAGGACGCGCCATCGCCTTCACGTCGTCCGGAATCACGTAGTCGCGCCCCGACAACCACGCCCACGCCCGCGACACGGCCAGCAGCGCAGTAGCTCCACGCGGCGACACCCCGAGCTGCAGCGACGGCGACTGACGCGTGGCACGACACAGGTCCACGACGTACGCCAACACGTCCTCCCGGACCGCAACCCGCCGTACGGCGTTCTGTCCGGCCACCAGGTCCTCCGGGCCGGCCACCGGCCGCAGACCAGCCGCGGCCAGGTCACGCGGATCGAAGCCCTGCGCGTGCCGGGCCAGCACGGCGATCTCCGCATCCCGCGGCGGGATGTCCAGCGTCACCTTGAGGAGGAAGCGGTCGAGCTGCGCCTCGGGCAGCGGGTACGTGCCCTCGTACTCCACCGGGTTCTGCGTGGCTGCCACGACGAACGGCACCGGGAGCTTCCGCGGCTCGCCGTCCACGGTGACCTGCCGCTCCTCCATGGCCTCCAGCAACGCCGCCTGGGTCTTCGGCGGCGTCCGGTTGATCTCGTCGGCCAGCAGGATGTTGGTGAACACAGGTCCCGGCCGGAACTCGAACTCGCTCGTCTTCGCGTCGTACACCAGCGACCCCGTGACGTCACCCGGCATCAGGTCGGGCGTGAACTGCACCCGCTTCGTCTCCAGCCGCATCGCCGTCGACAGCGCCCGCACCATCAGCGTCTTCGCCGTACCCGGGACGCCCTCCAGCAGGACGTGGCCCCGGCAGAGCAGCGCGAGCACCAGCGCGGTCACCGCGGTGTCCTGGCCGACCACCGCCTTGCCGATCTCGGTCCGTAGCGCGACCAGCGCCTGCCGGGCCTGCTCCGCGGTGACCTCGGTAGTCGTCACGGGTGTCGTACCTCCTGCGTCAGTACGTCGAGTTCCTGGGACAAGGACATCAGTGCGGCGTCGGTGAGCGGCGGCAGCCCGTACAGCAGCTCGTACAGCATGGCCGGGTCGCGTCCGGTCCGTGCGGCGACCGTAGCTACCACGGCCGCCGGTTCCGCCCGCCGGGGGATGCCGTGCGCCTTGTGCAGCTGGCCGAGCGCCGACTCGCGCAGCGCGGCCGCAGCCCGGTCGCGAGCTCTGGAACGTCGGTAGAGCCGTGCCCTGCCCTCAGTGGTCTCGGCAGCGTGCACGATCACCGGCAACCGCTCGGCCACGACAGGACCGAGCCGACGCCCTCGCCAGATCGCTACGACCAGTACGGCGAACGCGAGCGCCCAGGCGATGTAGCGGACGTCCGGGGGGATCAGTGGCGGGCCCTCGTCCTCATCGGGCCCGTTGTACGTCGACTCGTACTGCGGCAGGTACCAGGTCAGCTCCTGGTGCGTGCCGATCAGGTTGAGAGCCAGCGCCGCGTTGCCGTCGTCCGCGAGCTGGTCGTTGGTGAACGACGCCGGCGTGCCGACAACGTCGACGGTCCGGCCGTCCACCTCCAGCCGCACCACGGTGTGGTTGATCCCGTTGCCGTAGCAAGTGATCGCACCTTCCGGAGCGGAGTACGTCGGCCCGCCGACGGTGACGGTGCCGGCCTTGACCGCTGCCGGGAGATCGCAGCGCGCCTCACGGCTCCGGGACGCCAGCGAGTCGCCCGTCGACCGCACGCCCGGCGCGAGCGCGGACAGCGCCCGGCTGCCCGGACGGATCAGGATGACGTGGCTCCACCGCGCGTCCGCGATCCGGCGCCAGTCGGACTCGTTCAGCGAACCAGAGGGCCCGATGAGGAGCGCCTTGCCGTCACCTGGCCGTACGGCGTCCTCCAGCGACTCCGTGCTGTGCACCTCGACGTTGTGGTTCTCCAGCAACGCAGCCAGGGCACGTGCCCCGCCTGACTCCGTGGAGTCCGGGCTGAAAGGCCCTGACGTCCGGGCCGAGGTAGCGATCAGCAGGCCGATTGCGGCGAGCACGATCAGTCCTGTGACCAGCAGGGGCGTCCGCAACGCCCGCCAGCTCTCACCAACGCTCTGCGCGACCGACGTACTCATACGCTCACCCGGGCAGTCCGTGCGGCGTCGTCGGCAGCCACTACAGCGGCGTACCGCTGCGGCGTCCCCGGACGGTTGCCGTAGACAACCTCCGTGAACACCAGGGCGGCCGGCTGCAGCACTTCACGCAGTACTGGCGCCGCTTGCGACGCGTCGGCGACCACCTCGTACGCCGTGCGGCCCGGCCGCTCGTCCAGCACGGTCCGCTCGGTCAGCTCGGCCACGCACGCCCGGAAGCGACTGCGGATCGCCTGGGCGAACTCACCGGACGCCGCCTCCCGCTCAGCCTGCGCACGGTACTCCGCTGCGCGCAGCGGACGGGCGGTGTCGAACACGGCCTGGGACTTCGTCTTGTGGCTGGTACGCAGGACACCGGCCCGCCAGAGCACCACGACCACGATCAGCAGCAGCAGACCGATCAGCATGGCCAGACCGGCGTGGCCGTTCGGCGAGGAGCCGTTGAGGCTGTCCAGCAGTTCGGTGATCCACTCCATGACCTTGCCGAAGGCCCGTTCGATCAGCGACCCCGAGTCCCGGTACGCCGACTTGGACAGCTCCTTGGCCGCCTCCTCGGCGGCCTGGTCCCGGCCGATGTCGACCGGGGCTCCAGCGGGAAGAGCATCACGCCGGCTCCCTGGACCACAATGCGGGCCGCATCCACAGGTCGAGCCCTTCCCGCCGGACCCGGAGGTCCAGGTAGATCAGGGCCTGGACGGCGGACATGAACGCCAGGCTCGCGATCAGCGTCATCAGCGTCGCGACGGCCACCGCGACCCCGAGCACGATCGTCACGACCGTCGCCGCGGTGCTGTCGTCGGCGCCGGCCCAGCCGCTGACCGTGATCAGCAGCGCGCTCGCCCCGAACTGCAGCGCATACCCGATGATGTTCACCACCAGCCCGCCGAACAGCAGGATCCCGAACACCCGCCAGAACTTGCCCTTGACGAGCTGCCACGACCGTCGCAGCGCGCCCCACACACCGACGCGCACCGGGATGTACAGCCCGATGTCCGGCGCATGGCGGCCCTCCATCAGTACGACGGTCCCGGCGAGAACCAGGCGGATACCGAAGATCAGCACGAGCACCCCGCCCACCAGCATCATCACCAGCGCTGCGGCGCCGGCCGCGTCGGAGGACACCGCAGCGTCCGTGCCGGCGCCGATACCGAGCACCGCGAGCCCCCAGCCGCCGATGAGCAGCATGAACGACAGGGACTGCATCAGCCCGACAGCAGCGAGTGCCGGCAGCGCAGGCCGTACCAGCCGCATCAGCTCACGCGGACCCGCCCGGTGCGCCAGCTGCGTCCGCACAGCAGCCAGGGCGATGATGCCGGCCAGCATGCTCGAGACCACCGAGAACAGCACGACCTGCACGCCGTACGTCAGCAGCAACGCCGCACCTGCCTGGCCGAACGGGTCGTCAGCGCCGAAGAACCCACTGACACCACCTGGTACGGCGACCTCGGTCAGCGCCGCCTGCACCGCGACCAGCGCGATCCCGGCCAGCACCGGCAGGCCCAGCATGATCGTCTTGTTGTCCGCGATCGTGCGGGCCGCGTTGTCGAGGAGATCAGCGGGCAGCCACGGCCGCAGCGGCTCGGCCGCCACGTCGTCGTGCAGCGTCATGTCCCGGTCGCCCACCGTGCCTCCTCTCCCGCTGACTGTCCGGCTGAATGCCCGGCTGAACCGTCGTACCGGCCGGTCCGTGAGTTGTGGTGAACCCCGGACGTGCACCATGATCACAGCCCAACTCGGGGTCACACGGCGATCCGGCGTGTGCACTACCGGGGGAATGGGACACTATCCGTAGTGCGTACGGCCTGGCACCCGCCGCGCGCACACCGATCGGCCGGGATCGGCGAGGATCGGGATGGACCGGACGGCAAGGAGCTTGGGCGTGGCAGACGGTAACCGGACGATGCGGGGCCGCATCCTCATCGTCGACGACGACACCGCGTTGTCGGAGATGCTCAGCATCGTGCTGCGCAACGAGGGCTACGACACCTATCTGTGTGCGACCGGTGACAAAGCGGTACCGGCGTTCCGCGAGTTCAAGCCCGACCTGCTGCTGCTCGACCTGATGCTGCCCGGGATGGACGGGATCGACGTCTGCCGCGCGATCCGGGCCGAGTCCGGCGTTCCGATCGTGATGCTGACCGCCAAGAGCGACACGGTGGACGTGGTGCTCGGGCTGGAGTCGGGTGCCGACGACTACGTGGTCAAGCCGTTCAAGCCGAAGGAGCTGGTGGCCCGGATCCGGGCCCGGCTGCGCCGGATGGACGAGCCCGGTCCGGAGTCGCTGACGATCGGCGACCTCACCATCGATGTCGCCGGCCACTCGGTGAAGCGGGCCGGCGAGACGATCCAGCTGACGCCGCTGGAGTTCGACCTGCTGGTCTGCCTGGCGTCGAAGCCCTGGCAGGTGTTCACCCGCGAGGTGCTGCTGGAGCAGGTCTGGGGGTACCGGCACGCCGCCGACACCCGGCTGGTCAACGTGCACGTCCAGCGGCTGCGCTCCAAGATCGAGAAGGACCCTGAACACCCCGAGATCGTGGTCACGGTCCGCGGTGTCGGATACAAGGCTGGTGCGGACTGATCGAGTACGGTCGCGGCCAAGAGTCGCAGACTGCCGCCGACGACCAGGTGCCGGATCCGGTGATCGAGCCGGGCCAGGGCGCCGGGTCGCAGACGGGGCAGCAGGCCCCGCCCGAGCAGGAGGTGGCCGAGTCCCGCGGGACGGAGCTGGAGGTGACCGCCGCCGCGGCGGACTGGTCTGCCCAGCCGCCGCCGCTGTGGCGCACCCACCCGAAGCACTGGCCGGACGCCTGGCGGCGCTCCATCCAGGCCCGGATCGTCACCGGCACCCTGCTGATGTCGACGCTGGTCCTGATCCTGGTCGGCTGGGTGATGATGAGCCAGGTCACCGACGGCGTCCTGGAATCCCGCCGTACCAGCGCCCAGGCAGAGGTGCGGGCGCAGCTCCAGCAGCTGTCCGTGACGATCGACGCCGCCACGCCCAACACCATCAACCAGGAGCTGTCCAAGCTGGTCCTCGGCTCCAACCGCCCGGGCCTGTACGACGTCCTGCTGGTGCCGACCGACCAGGCGGCGTCGAACGCGATCCGCTACACCGGACTCGTCGACAGCGACTCGATCCCGCAGCCGCTGGCCTCCTCGGTGGTGAGCGACGACACGAAGCTCTGGGACACCTACACGCAGATCAACTACCGGGACCGCCCCAGCGTCCCGGGGCTCGTCATCGGCTCCCAGCTCCGCATCGACTCCACCGGCGACCGGTACGCGATCTACTTCCTCTTCCCGCTCACAGCACAGCAGGAGACGCTGGACGTCGTACAGCGCGCTCTGGTGACCGCAGGTCTGTTGCTGATCGTGCTGCTCGGCGCGGTGGCCTGGCTGGTCACCCGGCAGGTCGTGACACCGGTGCGGATGGCCAGGCGGATCGCTGAGCGGCTGGCGGCCGGCAAGCTCGAGGAGCGGATGCAGGTCCGCGGCACCGACGACCTGGCGCGGCTGGCCGTGTCGTTCAACAAGATGGCCTCCAACCTGCAGCGGCAGATCCGCCGGCTGGAGGAGCTGTCCCGGCTGCAGCGCCGGTTCGTGTCGGACGTGTCGCACGAGCTGCGCACGCCGCTGACCACGGTGCGGATGGCTGCCGACCTGCTGCACGAGAGCCGCGACCAGTTCGACCCGATGAGCCGCAGGTCCGTGGAGCTGCTGCAGAACGAGCTCAACCGGTTCGAGGAGCTGCTCGCCGACCTGCTCGAGATCAGCAGGTTCGACGCCGGAGCGGCTGCCCTCGACCTGGAGGACGTGGACCTGCGCGACATCGTCAACCGGGTCCTGGAGAACCACGAGACCCTGCTGGAGCGCAAGGGCTGCCCGGTCGAGCTGGACATGCCGGCGCCGTGCCGCGCGAAGGTGGACTCCCGCCGGATCGAGCGGATCCTGCGCAACCTGATCGGCAACGCCATCGAGCACAGCGAGGGCCTGCCGATCCGGATCAGCACGGCGTACGACGACGACGCTGCCGCGGTGGCGGTCCGCGACCACGGGATCGGGTTCCGTCCCGAGGAGGCGGAGATGGTGTTCAGCCGGTTCTGGCGCGCCGATCCGGCCCGGGCCCGGACCACCGGCGGCACCGGCCTGGGCCTGTCGATCGCGCTGGAGGACGCCCGGCTGCACGGCGGCCGGCTGGACGCGTGGGGCTCGCCCGGCGACGGCGCCTACTTCCGGCTGACGCTGCCGCGCCGGCCGGACGTCGCGCTCACCGGTTCGCCGCTGCCCGCGCGCCCCGCGGACGCGAGCCGCGTCGTCACCGAGCTGGTCGACGTCGGAGCGCCGTACCAGAAGCTGAGCAGCGGTGGTGAGGAGAAGTGAAGCGCAAACTCCTCGTGGCGCTGCTGTCGGTGGCGATGCTCGCCGGCTGTGCGGCCGTCCCGACCAAGGGCACCATCCGGTACGGCGACCGGCAGGGCTCGGCGCCGGACCTGGGCGGCGTCGGCGTCGAGGCGAAGCCACCGCGGCCGAACGTCGACGAGATGGCCATCGTCAGCGGCTTCCTGGAGGCCATGTCGGACTCCCAGGCGTACGACGTCGCGCGGCAGTACATGACGCCCGAAGCGGCCGGCAACTGGAAGCCGGAGTCGCAGACGGTGGTGTACGACCAGCGTCCCGAGTCGCTCACCCGCAAGGGCGACGGGATCCAGTTGTCCGCCCGGAAGATCGCCACCATCGGCGAGCGCGGCGAGTGGATCCCGGCGCCCGAGAAGGCCCGGGCGGACTTCTTCTTCAAGCTGCGCAAGGTCGACAACCAGTGGCGGGTCGACTCGCCGCCGCCGGGCGCGTACCTCGGCAGCAACCAGGTGGACCTGAAACTCGCTCCCCGGGACCTGTACTTCTTCAACCAGTCGCGGGAGCTGCTGGTCCCCGACCCGGTCTACCTGCCGCAGAACCTGCCGTCCGGCCAGGCGGCGACACAGCTGATCCAGGAGCTGCTGAAGGGCCCGACCAGCCGGCTCGGCAACGGCGTCGTCACGATCGCGCCGCCCGGTACCGAGGTGCAGGTGTCCGTGCCGGTCGACCTCGGCGTGGCCACCGTCGCGCTGAACGACACCGCCGGCTCGCTCCGCGACCAGGACCGGCGGCTGCTCGCGGCCCAGATCGTCTGGACGCTCAACCAGCTCAACCTCCGGGCCAAGATCACCGTCGGCGGCGCGCCGCTGCTGCCGGACGAGCCCGACGTGCTGCCGTTCGCGAACTTCAGCCAGTACGACCCGCAGGTGCCGGGCGGGTCGGTGACCAGGCTGTACGGGCTGCTGCGGGACAGGCCGCACCGGATCGTCGGACTCGACGGCTCCTCCGACATCGCCCCGCAACTGCTGAACGCCGGTCCGCTGGCCGAGTACAAGGCGCAGTCCTTCGCCGTGAACCTGACCGGTGACACCGGTGCGATCGTCACCCTCGACGGGGACAAGCTGTACTACGGGCCGCTGGAGCCGACGGACAAGGACGCCAAGGCGACACCGATCGAACTCGACGGCGAGACCCTGCCGCCGAGCTTCGACCGCCAGGACAACCTGTGGTTCCTGGACCAGGCCGAGAGCGACAAGCCGCGGCTGCGGCTCCGGGACCACGAAGGCAAGCTCAGGCCGGTCCAGGTCGACTTCAACGGCGACACCCCGGTGGCGCTGCGGATGGCGCCGGACGGCGTCCGGGCGCTGCTCGTGATGCGGCAGAAGGGCACCAACCTGAACTACGTCCAGACCGCCACCGTGCAGACCGAGACCGGGACCAAGCAGCTGATGCTGCGTCAGCTCCGGCCGCTGCAGCTCGCGCTCAGCAACATCACCGACGCGGCCTGGAACAAGCAGGGCATCATCGTGATCGGCGCGGGCACCTCCGGGCCCCAGGTCTGGCTGGTCAACACCGACGGGTCCAGCCTGCAGCTGCTGCCCGGCTCGACGCCGGACTTCACCCCCGATCGCGTCGCCTCGAACCCGAACAAGGACACCCTCCCGGTGATCCAGGACGACGCGGGCCACATCCACTGGCTCAGCAAGGACCTGCTCTGGGTCTCGATGGACGCCGACGACAACAAGTCCGTCATCATCCCGACCTACCCCGGCTGACCCCGGTTTTCCACAGGTCCGCGGCTCCCGGGTTGTGCGGCGGGTGCCGGGGCGCGGATCCTGGGCCGGGTGGTCGTGCGGGACGCGTTCGTGGATCTGGTGCTGGGCGGGCGCTGCGCGGGGTGCGAGCGGCCCGGCGTCACTCTCTGTGGTGGTTGCCGTCGGCTACTGACCGGTCTGACTCCGTTCCGTCATTGGCCCGACCCGCGACCGCCGGGACTCGCGCCGCCGACCGCTGCCGCGCCGTACGCCGGGGAGCTCCGCAACCTGGTCCTGGCGCACAAGGAGCACGCCCGGTACGCCCTGGCCGCGCCGCTCGGCCGGCTGCTGGCGGACGTCGTACGGACGGCGCTCGGGGACCGGCGCGCCGCCTGGCTGTGCCCGGTGCCGTCGTCGCGGGCAACCGTCCGGCGGCGCGGGCACGACCCGCTCGGGCGGATGACGAGGGCCGCCGTCAGATCCCTGCGCAGGCAGGGAATCGACGCCCGGGCGGCCTTCGCGCTGCGCGTCGTCAGGCGTCCCGACGACCAGGCGGGGCTGTCCGCGGAACGCCGTACCGCCAATCTGGACGGGGCTTTCGGGCTGCGTTCGCGCTGGGCTGAAACGCTGAGCGGTCAACCGGTCCTGCTGGTCGACGACGTGATCACCACCGGTTCCACGCTCAGCGAGGCCGGTCGCGCCTTGGAATCGGGCGGGATCCGGGTCCTCGGGTGTGCGGTGCTGGCCGCCACGGCGCGGCGCGCGGCGTCTGGTTCATGAGAACTTCCCTACCGGTTTTCGCCGAAGCCGACTAGCGTTGGCCTATGACACCCGCTAGGGCTTGTCGGGCAGTGGAGTGGTGCAGGACCGGATCAGCCGGATTCCTGGCCACCGGGTCCGACGGGTTCGACAGCGGGTGTTCTCGTTTCGGGCACCGTCACGACGCGTACGGGGGTCCGGACACGTAAAAGAAGTCGCCGATCGATGGAGGTTTCCGTGGACGTCGTTGTCAAGGGTCATCACTGCGAGGTCAGTGACCGCTTCCGGCAGTACGTCGAGGAAAAACTCGAGCGAATCGAGAAGGTCGATCATCGGGTACTGCGGTGCGAGGTGGAAGTCAGCCAGGAGAAGAACCCGCGACAGCACGATCGGGCGATGCGTGTCGAGCTCACCATGTACACCAAGGGTCCGGTCGTCCGCGCCGAGGCAACCGGCGAGACCAAGCAGGCGGCGTTCGACGTCTGCCTGGACCGGCTCCGGTCCCAGGTCCGCAAGGCGGCCGACCGGCGCCGGGTGCACCGGGGTGAGCGGACGCCGGAAGGCCTCCGGCACGTGAACGCGAAGCAGCCGCTCAACGGCACCGCACCCGTAGTGGAGGAACCAGCCGCCGAGGAAGAGGTGGCGACGCACAAGTACGGATCCCTCACGGTCACCGGCGACGGTCCGCTGGTGATGCGGGAGAAGACTCACACCGCCAAGCCGATGACCCTGGACCAGGCGCTCTACGAGCTCGAACTGGTCGGGCACGACTTCTACCTGTTCGTCGACGCCGACGAGAACCAGCCCAGCGTCGTGTACCGCCGCCGCGGCTACGACTACGGCGTGATCCGGCTCGCCGTCTAGGACCTCGGGAGGAGCACACCAGAAAGGGCCGGGCGATCATCGCCCGGCCCTTCCGCCGTCCGGTCTCGGCTGTCCGGTCTCAGCTGTCGATCTGCTGCTGCAGTGCGGCGGCGTACGTCGCGACCTCGGCGTACACGCCCGGGTTGCCGGCGTCCGCGCAGCCGACGCCCCAGGAGACGACGCCGAACAGGCGGCCGTTCAGCACCAGCGGCCCGCCGGAGTCACCCTGGCAGGAGTCCTTGCCGCCTTCCTCGTACCCGGCGCAGATCTCGCCGTCGGCGGTGTAGCCCTCGCTCGCGTACGCCTTCTCGCAGTACGCGTCGCCGAGCACCGGTACGTCGACCTTCTGGAACGTGTTGGCCGGTCCGGTCCCCTCGGTCTCGCCCCAGCCGTACACGACGGACCCGGCACCGGCCGCGTCGGCGGCCTTGTCGGTCTCCAGGGCCAGCGTCGGCACGCCCTCGAACGGCGTCGCCAGCGTCATCACGGCGACGTCGTGCGCGGGCGACTTGCCGTACTCCGGGTCGACCCAGATGCTGCTGATCTTCGACTCCTTGCCGACCGACGTGTCGCTCAGGACGTCGCGGCCCTGGATCGCGGTGTAGGTGGCCGCGGCCTCCTGGGCGCAGTGCGCGGCGGTGACGATCTTGTTCGCCTTCACCAGCGTCGCGCCGCACCACTCGCCGGTCGGATCGGGGGAGCCGCTGTTCGACAGCTGGATCGCCCAGGGCGTGTCGGCGGTATGGGCGAGCGAACCGCCGACGATCCGGGTCTTCGGTCCGTCGGGCGCCTGCGCGGCCGACGCGGGGCCGCCGAGGGCCACCGCGCCGAGGGACGCCACGGTCAGTGCGCCGGCTGCGAGGGCAGCACGGACCACCTGCTTCTTTCCTGTCATGCCTCACTCCAGGGTGATAGGGGCCGCACGGGCGGACGGCCTCCTGGGCAGCGTCTCCCGAACACGGTCCGTAGCGCACCTCCCACCTTCGGTAACTCCGGAGTTATGTCCCGGGGATTGTCGGTGGGTCCCGGCAGAATGCGGACCGTGAGTACACAGGTGCTGTCGACGGCTCAGGCGCGCCGGGTCGCGCTCGCGGCGCAGGGGTTCATGGACCCGCGGCCCAAAGGCGTTCCGGACGCGCGGGCGCTGACCCGGGTGCTCGGGCGGATCGGGCTGATCCAGATCGACTCGGTCAACGTCCTGAGCCGCACGCAGTACCTGCCGCTCTACTCGCGCCTCGGTCCGTACCCGCGCGACCTGCTGGACCGCGCCGCCGGGAAGGCGCCGCGCCGCCTGGTGGAGTACTGGGCGCACGAGGCGTCGCTGATCCCGGTCGAGACGCACCCGCTGATGCGCTGGCGGATGGCGCGCGCGACCACCGAGGCGTGGGGCGGCCCGCGGTCGATCGCGAAGGAGCGGCCCGAGCTGCTGAAGCAGGTGCTGGCCGACGTCCGCGAGCACGGCCCGCTGACCGCCCGGGAGATCGACGACGACGTCGAGCGGTCCCGGGACCACTGGGGCTGGAACTGGTCGGACGTGAAGCGTGCCCTGGAGTTCCTGTTCTTCGCCGGCGAGGTCACGGTCGCCGGGCGCAACCAGCAGTTCGAGCGGCTGTACGACGTACCGGAACGGGTGCTGCCCCGCGCGGTCGTGGACACGCCGACCCCGACGCCGGACGAGGCGCACCGCGGGCTGGTGTCGATCGCGGCCCGGGCGCACGGCGTCGCGACCGCGCAGTGCCTGCGGGACTACTTCCGGACGGCGCCGGAGCCGACCCTGCAGGCGATCGCCGAGCTGGTCGACGAGGGCGAGCTGCTCCCGGTCCGGGTCGACGGCTGGAAGCGCCCGGCGTACCTGCACCGCGACGCCCGGCTGCCGCGCCGGGTGAACGCCAGGGCCCTGGTCAGCCCGTTCGACTCGCTGGTCTTCGAGCGGACCCGCACCGAGGTGCTCTTCGACTTCCGGTACCGGATCGAGATCTACGTCCCGGCCGAGAAACGCGTCCACGGGTACTACGTGCTCCCGTTCCTGCTCGGGGACCGGCTGGTCGCCCGCGTCGACCTCAAGGCCGACCGCGCCGCCGGGGTCCTGCTCGTCCAGGCGGCGCACGCGGAGCCGAAGGCGCCGGTGGAGACCGCGGACGAGCTGGCGGCGGAGCTCGTCCAGCTGGCCGGCTGGCTCGGCCTGGACCAGGTCCGGGTGGCCGGCGGCGGTGACCTGTCGCCAGCGCTCAGTGACGCTCTGCGCGGTTCCTGACGGCGTACCGGGAACTTTCGTGCGGGCTCGCGCGTGGGTCCGGTAGGGCGCGAGGCACGCTGCGGGCGTGGCTTGGCACACCCGGCCCCGTACGATGGGGGACGCACGCCTTCCCGGCTGGGTCGGTCGTGCCCTGTCGGCGTTCGGCCGCACCCAGGCTTCAGCAGCAAGGAGAGAACTCCCCACCATGAAGGTTGTCGACAAGGTTCTGCGGATCGGCGAGGGCAAGATCCTCCGCCAGCTGCAGGGCATCGCGAAGATGGTCAACTCGATCGAGGACGACTTCGTCGCCATGTCCGACGAGGAGCTGCGCGGCCAGACCGCGGAGTTCAAGCAGCGCCACGAGAACGGGGAGTCCCTGGACGCGCTGCTCCCGGAGGCCTTCGCGGTGGTCCGGGAGGCGGCCAAGCGGACCCTGCACCAGCGGCACTACGACGTCCAGATCATGGGCGGCGCGGCGCTGCACCTCGGCAACATCGCCGAGATGAAGACCGGTGAGGGCAAGACGCTGGTCGGCACGCTGCCGACGTACCTGAACGCGCTGTCCGGCCGCGGCGTGCACGTGGTCACCGTCAACGACTACCTGGCCAAGTACCAGGCCGAGTGGATGGGCCGGGTGTACCACTTCCTCGGCCTCGACTACGGCGTGATCCTGCCGGAGATGACCCCGGCCGAGCGCCGGATCGCCTACGCCAAGGACATCACCTACGGCACCAACAACGAGTTCGGCTTCGACTACCTGCGCGACAACATGGCGGGCAGCATCGAGGACTGCGTCCAGCGCGAGCACAACTACGCGATCGTGGACGAGGTGGACTCGATCCTGATCGACGAGGCCCGGACCCCGCTGATCATCTCCGGCCCGGCCGAGGACTCGCAGCGCTGGTACGTCGAGATGGCCCGGATCGCGAACTCGCTGAAGGCCTGGACGCTGGCCGACGAGGCGGAGCTGAAGCGGAAGAACCCGCGGATCACCGACGCCGAGATCGACGAGACCAAGCGCCGGGTCGCCGACTACGACGTGGACGAGAAGAAGCGCACGGTCGCGATCCTCGAGCGCGGGATCGAGAAGGTCGAGGACCGGCTCGGCATCGACAACCTGTACGAGTCGGCCAACACCCCGCTGATCAGCTACCTGAACAACGCGCTGAAGGCCAAGGACCTGTTCCACCGGGACAAGGACTACGTCGTCGTCGACGACGGCGAAGTGCTGATCGTCGACGAGCACACCGGCCGGACGCTGCACGGCCGCCGGTACAACGAGGGCCTGCACCAGGCGATCGAGGCCAAGGAAGGCGTCGAGATCAAGGAGGAGTACCAGACCCTCGCGACGATCACGCTGCAGAACTACTTCCGCCTCTACGACAAGCTGGCCGGCATGACCGGTACCGCGATGACCGAGGCGAACGAGTTCTCCAAGGTCTACAAGCTCGGCGTGGTCCCGATCCCGACCAACAAGCCGATGATCCGGGTCGAGGAGCGGGACCTGATCTACCGCACCGAGGACGCCAAGTTCGACGCGGTGGTGAAGGACATCGTCGAGGTGCACGCCACCGGCCAGCCGATCCTGGTCGGTACGACGTCGGTCGAGAAGTCCGAGCGGCTGTCCCGGCAGCTGCTCAAGGAGAACATCAAGCACGAGGTGCTGAACGCGAAGCAGCACGCGCGCGAGGCCGCGATCGTCGCCGAGGCCGGCCGCAAGGGCGCGGTCACGGTGGCCACCAACATGGCCGGCCGTGGTACCGACATTATCCTCGGCGGCAACCCGGAGTTCCTCGCCGACAAGGAGCTGCGGGCCCGCGGCATCGACCCGGCCGAGGACATCGAGCAGTACGAGGCCGAGTACCCGGCGGTGCTCGAGCAGTTCGAGAAGCAGGTCAAGGAGGAGCAGGCCGAGGTCCGTGAGCTCGGCGGCCTCTACGTGCTCGGCACCGAGCGGCACGAGTCCCGCCGGATCGACAACCAGCTGCGCGGTCGCGCCGGCCGGCAGGGCGACCCGGGCAAGTCCCGGTTCTACCTGTCGCTCGAGGACGACCTGATGCGGCTGTTCAAGCGCGAGATGGTCGACTGGGCGATGTCGCGGAACAACGACGACAGCCAGCCGCTGGAGAACAAGGTCGTCACCAAGGCGATCGCGTCCGCCCAGGGCCAGGTCGAGGCGCAGAACTTCGAGACCCGGAAGAACATCCTCAAGTACGACGACGTGATGAACCGCCAGCGGAGCGTCGTGTACGACGAGCGCCGCCGGGTGCTGGAGGGCGCCGACCTGCGCGAGCAGGTGCAGGACATGCTCGAGGAGACCGTCACCGGGTACGTGCAGGGCGCGACCGCGGACGGGTTCGCCGAGGACTGGGACCTGGACGCGCTGTTCACCGCGATGCGGACGCTGTACAAGACCGAGCTGACCGAGGAGCAGCTGATCGAGGAGGCCGGCGGCGAGAAGGGCGGCCTGACCCAGGACTTCCTGGTCGAGCGGTTCCTCGAGGACGCGACCGCGGCGTACGAGCGCCGGGAGGAGCTGCTCGGCGAGGAGGCGATGCGCGAGCTGGAGCGTCGCGTCGTACTGAGCGTGCTGGACCGCAAGTGGCGCGAGCACCTCTACGAGATGGACTACCTGCGCGAGGGCATCGGCCTGCGGGCGATGGCGCAGCGCGACCCGCTGGTCGAGTACCAGCGCGAGGGCTACGACATGTTCGCGGCGATGATGGAGTCCATCAAGGAGGAGTCGGTCGGCTTCATCTTCAACGTCGAGGTCGACGTCGAGGCGATGCGGGCCGAGATGGAGCTCGCCAACGAGGCGCAGCTCGCCGACGAGGACAGCCTCGAGGGACGCCGCATCCAGGACATCCTGAAGCCGGGCGCGCCGGTCGCGGAGTTCCCGGGCCGGACCGAGGACGGTGCGCGGCCGCAGGACACGCCGCAGCCGCGGCAGGCGCCGAAGCTGCGCGCCAAGGGCCTGACCAATGAGCCCCGGCAGCAGCGGCTGACGTACTCCGCGCCGACCATCGACGGTGACGACGAGGTCGCGACCCACCAGGACGCGGTCGAGGAGGGCAAGCTCGAGTACGCCGGTACGCCGCGCAACGCCGCCTGCCCGTGCGGGTCCGGTAAGAAGTACAAGCGCTGCCACGGCGACCCGCAGTCGGACGCGTACAAGTTCTGACCGCCCGGGTGGTGCGCTGGGCATGTGGCTGACGGAGAGGTTCGGGCTGACGGTGCCCCTGGTCGGGGCGCCGATGGCGAATGTGAGCGGCGGGCAGCTCACGGCGGCGATCTCGGCCGCCGGTGGGCTCGGCATGCTCGGCGCGGGTTCGGCGGTCACGGCTGACTGGATCCGTACCGAGGGCGCCATCGCGGCGGAGAGCGGGAAGCCGTACGGGATCGGGCTGATGGCCTGGTCGGTGGCGGATCATCCGGAGCATCTCGACGCGGTGCTGGAGCTGAAGCCGGCCCTGGTGTCGCTGAGTTTCGGGAACTACCAGCCGTACGTCGGTGCGCTGCAGGACGCCGGGATCGTGGTGGCGACGCAGGCCGGGACGGTCGCCGACGCCCGGGAGGCGGTGCACGCCGGGGTGGACGTGATCGTTGCCCGCGGCGCCGAAGCGGGCGGGCACGGCCGGAACGCGGTGGCGACCTTGCCGTTGTTGCAGGCGATCCTCGACCTGACCGACGTACCGGTGCTCGCCGGGGGCGGGATCTCGGGTCCGCGCGGTCTGGCCGCGGTACTGGCCGCCGGGGCGGTCGGCGGCTGGGTCGGTACGGCGTTCCTCACCTGCGTCGAGGCGCAGACCAAGGAGCCGGTGCGGCAGGCGATCATCGAGGCGGACGAGACCGACACCGTGTACGGCACGGTCTTCGACGCCGCGTCCCGGGCGGGCTGGCCGGACGAGTTCGGCGGCCGCGCGCTGCGCAACACTTACTTCGACGCGTGGGAGGGCCGCGAGCAGGAGTTGAAGTCCGACGACGCCGGCCATGCCGAGTACGTCGACGGCGTCAAGGCCGCCGACCCGGCCCGCACGTCGATCTATGCGGGCCAGGGCGTCGGGGCGTTGACCGGGCAGCCGACCGCGGCCGAGGTCGTGGCCGGCTTCGCGACGTACCGCGACTACCTGAGCGCCGCCCTCAGCGACGGGTCCAAGTAGTTGCGGTGAGCAAGCGCCAGGTCGTTGCACAGGTCCCAGATCCGCTCGACCGGTAACGCGGCGGCGGTCGCGGGGTCGACCATCACGGCCTGGCGGATCGCGCGCGGGTCCTCGTCGATCGCTGCCTGTACGACGAGTTCGGCGACGTTGAGGTACGAGCGGTTGAGGGCGGCGCACTGCGCGGGCAGCGCGCCGACCGCTGTGGGGCGGAGGCCTGTGGCGTCCACCAGGCAGGGGACCTCGACGGTGGCGCCGGACTGCAGGTTGTCGATCAGACCGGTGTTCGGGACGTTGGCGTAGACGGTGCGGGGCGTGCCGGTGACGATGCTGTGGATGATCTGCGGTGCGTACTCCATCGTCGGTTCGACCTCGACCGGTTCGCCTGCTTTCAAGGCGTCTCGCGTTCGCTCGTAGGAGGCCAGGTTCTCCGCGACGATGTCCAGGTAGGCGCCGATCGGCAGCCGGAGCCGTTCGACCTCGGAGGCGTGCGAGAGGTACCACGGGACGTACTCCGACGAGTGCTCGCTGGTCTCCGTCGGGTAGAACCCGAGCCGCCGGTACATGTCGACGCGGACGCGCCGCCGGAGCTCCGGGTCCGCCGCGATCACCTCGTCCAGCCGGTCGTAGAGGTTCTCGCGGCCGTGCTCGAAGCGCAGTACCCACGACTGGTGGTTCACACCGGCGGCCAGGTAGGTGACGTCGTCGTACGGCACGCCGACCAGCTCGGACAGGCCGTTCATCGTCCAGTAGACCGAGTGGCAGAGGCCGGCGACGTTGCGGACGCCGAGGGTGTTGAGGTACCAGACGTTCATCACCATCGGGTTGGTGTAGTTGAGCAGCCAGGCGTCGGGGCAGACCTCGGCGATGTCCTTCGCGAGTGCCCGGAGGACGGGGAAGGTCCGGAGCGCGCGGAACACGCCGCCGACGCCGAGGGTGTCGCCGATGGTCTGGCGGATGCCGTAGCGGGCGGGGATCTCGAAGTCGGTCCGGGTGGCCGCGTTCATCCCGACCTGGACGATGTTGATCACGAAGTCGGCGCCGTCCAGCGCGGCGCGGCGGTCCAGGTGAGTGGAGATCTCCGGTACGACGCCCCGCTCCCGGGCGAGGTACGCGGCGGCCGCCGCGGCCGTGGCCAGTCGCTCGGGGTCGATATCGTGCAGTTTGACGGTGAGCGGGACTAGGTCGAGATCGAACAGATCGGCCAGCAGTCCTTGGGTGAAGACGACACTGCCGGCGCCGATGAAGGTGATCGTCGTCATCGCGTCACGCTCGCGACGGCCTCGTCCCAGGTCGGTTGAGCCGCGGTCCCGCCGGCGCCGCGGGTGGAGAGCGAACCGCAGGCCGCCGCGATCGCCAGCGCACGGTCCGGTTTGGATCCGTTCAGTACTGCGGCGACCCAGCCCGCGTCGAAGCTGTCGCCCGCGCCGATGGCGTCGACCGTGTCGACCTTCAGCGCCGGCGCGGTGATCACTCTGGACCCGTTGTGGGCCAGGGCGCCCTGCGGGCCGTTCTTGGTGACGACCAGGCTGCCTCCGCGGCTCGACCCGTGGTTCGCGCCGCGGTGCAGGCGGCGGGCCAGGATCCCGGCGGCGTCCTCGACCGAGTGGTGCCCGGTGAGGGCCAGGGCCTCGGCCGCGTTGGGGAGGAAGTAGTCCGTGACCCGCAGGACCGGGTCGAGGACCATCCGGTCCCACTTCCCGGCCGGATCGTCGTTCGGGTCCAGCGAGGTGGTCGCCTTCGCCGCCTTGGCCTCCTTGAAGATCCCGGCCAGCCCGTTCGCCAGCTCCGGCAGCAGGTAGAACGAGGCGGCGTGCACATGCCGCACCGAGCGGACCAGGCTCAGCGGTACGTCGTCCGGCGCTGTGCTCGGCAGACAGCCGGGTGCGGTCAGGATCGCGCGATCGTCTCCGGAGGTGAGGATCGTGGTCAGTGGTGTCGGCAGATCCGGGTCGGTGACCAGCGCGTCGACGTTCACACCCCGGTCGGCCAGCGAGGTCCGGACGAAGGCACCCGCCGCGTCGTCGCCGACGCGGCCGGCGAACGCGACGCTGAGCCCGAGCCGTGCGGCGCCGCAGGCCATGATCGAGGCCGAGCCGCCGAGGACGAGCGCGCCGTGCGGGACGAGGCGTTCCCGCTGGCCGAAGAGGATCGGCTGGTCGACGGGCCCGACGACGATGTCGGGGTTCGCGTCACCGATCACGAGAAGATCGAAGCTCATGTGTCAGCCTTTGAGTCCGGTGGAAGCCAGCGAGCGGATGAACGCTTTCTGGGCGAGGAGGAAACCCAGCAGCACGGGCAGCACGGTGATGACGTTTCCGGCCATCACGGCGGACCACTGGGTGTGGTGCTGCCCCTGGAACGTGGTCAGTCCGAGCTGCAGGGTGTAGGTGGAGTCGCTG
This sequence comes from Kribbella sp. HUAS MG21, assembly GCF_040254265.1. Classification (GTDB taxonomy): domain Bacteria; phylum Actinomycetota; class Actinomycetes; order Propionibacteriales; family Kribbellaceae; genus Kribbella. Next base: position 840,924 of record NZ_CP158165.1, on the reverse strand, counting down.
TTGATCGCGATCAGCGGCCAGGTCAGGTCGTTCCAGGTCGCTAGGAAGGTCAGGACGGCGACGGTGCTCAACGCCGGCCGGGCGAGCGGCAGCACGATCGACACCAGGATCCGGAGCCGGCCGCAGCCGTCGATCCAGGCCGCTTCCTCGAGCTCCCGCGGCAGCGAGACGAAGAACTGCCGGAACAGGAACACGGAAAGCGGTGTCACCAGCGCCGGAACGATCAGCGCGCCGAGGGTGTCGATCAGTCCCAGCTGCTTCATCACCAGGAACGTCGGGATCATCGTCAGCTGGAACGGGATCACCATCGTGGCCAGCATCAGCCCGAGCACGAGCTTCGACCCGGCGAACCGGATCCGCGCGAACGCGTACCCGCCGAGCGAGCCGAGCACCAGGTTCGCCGTCACGGCCGCCGCGGAAACGATCAGGGAATTCCGGAACCACTGCGGGAACAGTGCGTTTCCGAGCACGTACCGGTACCCGTCGAGCTTGATCCCGTCCGGCCAGAGCGCGGGCGGAAAACGGTTGATTTCCGCGTTGCTCATCACAGAACTGATCAGCAGCCAGACCAGCGGCAGCGCGAACAGCAGGGTCAGCGGCGCCAGCACGAAATGCCAGCCACTGAAGGGCAGTCGCTTCATCGGTTCACCGTCCGCCGGTAGACCTGCAGCGCGACACCGATCACCAGCAGCGCGACCGCCAAGGTGTACGCGGCCGCCGCGCTGTAGCCGGCCGTGAACGTCTTGAACGCCTTCTCCCAGATGAAGTACACGATCACGGTCGTCGACCCGAGCGGTCCGCCCTTCGTCGTGACGAACACCAGGTCGAACACCTGCAACGCGTTGATGGTCTGGAACAGCAGCAGGAAAACGGTGACCGGCGCCAGTGCCGGCAGCGTGACGTGCCGCAGTACGCCCCACCGGCCGGCGCCGTCGATCCGGGCCGCCTCGACCAGTTCGCTCGAAACCCCTTGCAGGCCGGCCAGGTAGACGATCACGCAGAACCCGGTTCCGCTCCACAACGAGATCGCGACCAGCAGGTAGAGCGCCTGGCCCGGATCACTGAAGAACCCCTGCGCCGGCAACCCGAGCTTGTGCAGCACCGAGTTGGCCGCGCCGAACTCCGGGTCCAGCACGAACGAGAACAGCACGCCCTGCGCCGCCGCCGACACCACGAACGGTACGAACACCAAGGTCCGGTACAACCCGATCAACGCGATCTTCCGGTCCAGCGCGATCGCGATCCCGAGCCCGGCGACCACACTCAACGGCACGTAGAGCGCGGTGTAGACAAGTGTGTGCGTGACCGCCGACCCGAACGCCGGATCCTTGAGCAGCGCCTGGTAGTTCGCCAGGCCGACCCACTCGCTCGGCGACACCAGATCGTTGACCTGGAACGACAACAGCAGCGACCACAGCACCGGTACGACGCTCAGCCCGAGGATCAGCAGCACCGACGGGCTGACGAAGACCCATCCGGTCGCGCCTTCACTGCGCGCCCGTCGCCGTGCCGCCGCCCGGCTCCGCGGGTCGACGGTGAACGTGCCGACCACGCTCGCCATCAGTTCGGCACCGCCAGTACCTGGTTGCACTGGTCAACGGCCTGTTTCAAGGCATCAGCAGGACTCTGCTTCCCCAGCAGTACGGCGGAAATCGCCGCACCGACGTGCTGCGAGATCTTCGGGTACGCCGAGATCGTCGGCCGCACCTTCGCGGTGTCGAGCGCGGTGACGAACACGTCGAGCCCGTTGGTCTCGGCGGAATGCTGCTTCCACTGCGGCAGTTCCGCGGTCGCCTTCGTGATCGGCAGGCTGCCGCCCTTCACGTCCCACTGGATGTCCTGCGCCGGCTCCGCCAGCCATTTCACGAACTCGGTGGCTGCCTGCACCTTGGCCGAGCCGTTGTCGAAGATCGTCCAGGTGTCCGGCCCGGAGATCGTCACCGGTTTCCCGGAGTACGACGGCAGCGGGACAACGCCGTACTGGATGCCGTTGTCGTTGAGTTCCGGGAGTTGCCAGGGGCCGGTGGCAACCATTCCCATCCGGCCGCCGAGGAACACCTGGTACAGCTGCTCGCTGCCCGGCTTCGGGTCGACGTACAAGGACTTGTCGGTGCGCAACCGGTCCAGGGTCTCGAGGGCCTGCGTGCCGACCGTGTCGAAGCCGACCTTCTTGCCGTCGCCGCTGACCACGTCGCCGCCGAGGTCCCAGATCATCGGCCAGAGCCGCCAGACGGTGTCCTCGTCGCCGACGCCCGGCCAGCCGGTGCCGAAGATGCCCTTCGCCGGGTTGGTCAGCTGCTTCGACGCGGCGACGAAGTCGTCCCACGTCCAGCCCGCCTTCGGAGCCGGCACACCGGCCGCGGCGAACAGCTTCTTGTTGTAGACCACGCACAACGAGTCGAGCAGCGCCGGTGCGGCGCGGACCTTGCCCTTCACGCTGACCGCATCCTTCGCGGCCGGCCAGTAGTCGTCGAGCTTCAGCTTGCCGGTCAGGTCGGCGACCTTGGGGCTCTTGGTCAGGCTGGCGAGGTCCGACCCGAAGATGTACGCGATGTCCGGGTAGGACCCCGCCGCCAGACCCGCGGTGACCTTCTGCAGCATGCTGTCCGCGGTGACCCCGCCCCCGCCGCCGACCACCTTGATCTTCGGGTGCGACTGGTTGAACGCGCTGATCAGCGCGTCGATCGCGGCCTTGCCGAGATCCACCTGACCGTGCCAGAGGTCGAGCGTCACGACACCGTCGGCGCCGACCCCCTCGTCTTTGTTCTTGCCGCAAGCACCCAGGGCGCCGGCGGCGGTCAGGGCGGCCGCGGCCCGCAGGAGGTCGCGGCGGGACAGGTTCGGAGCATGCAGAGGCATGAGGGTCTCCAGGAAAGGGGTTGAGGAAAGCGGTTTTCAGCAGGTCTTGCGGACGTACCCGGGATCGCCCGGAGTCGAGACGTCCACGTCACGCTGCACGATCGAGAGCGTTCCGGCGTACTGCGAACACGCTGTCCGGCGGCCCTTGTCGGTGTACTCGATCACGATCACGTTGTTGCCGAAAGCATCGACGTAGTCCGCGCACTCGCGGTACTGGCCGCAGTCCTCGGCGACCGCGAAGTCCAGGCCGACGGCGTGCCGGTCACCGGCCAGCTCGACGGTGTTCTTCTGGGCGATCGCCAGGTTCTTGCCGTGGGCATGCGTGGCCAGCAAGGTCAGGAAAGCCTTGGCCTGGGCGGCGGTGAGGAGATCGCGCGAACGGGTGTAGCTGTCGTAGTTGTCCGGCTCGACGGCCTGATATCCCTTGGCGGCGCAGCCGTCGATCCAGCCGTTGACCTTCGCGGCTATGCGGGTCCGTTTGTCCGCGGTGCGGAGGTCGAGCAGCGGCTCGCCCCAGTCCTCGTCGATCACGAGTTCGCCGTTCGCGTCGCGGAGCAGCAGGTCGGGTTCCCACTGGTCCTGTTCGCCGGGCTGGACCTGGAAGGCGTTGACGTAGCAGATGTTGTAGAGCCCGGCGGCCGGTGCGGCGGTCCGGTCCCGGGTGACCACCTGGACGCCGGCGGGCGGGGTGTACGCGCCGCCGATCTGGTAGTCGAAGCCCGCGTGCGCCGGCGGGAGCGTGACCGCGGCGTCGGCGGCGGTTCGGGTGAGGGTGGAGGCGGCGACTGCGAGGGCGGTGGCCGCGGCTGCTGCGAGCAGGCGGCGGGTGAGTCTGGACACGATTGCTCCATCGGGTCCCGGGGACGCGACCCCGCCTCGGGCTTCTCAGGTCCCTGGCGCCGGAAAACCGGACTTCAGGCCGTCGGCCTGGTACCGGCTGGGTGCGTCACTGCGGATCAGTGAAGCGCTCCGGGCCGACGCCCGTCAAGGGATCGACTGCAAACGAGTGCGCAGAACCGGCCGGAGATTGCGCTACTGCGCAGCCGCTTCGATCTTGACAAGCGCGGTTTTAACCGGTTTAGATGCTGTTTAAACCGGTTTAAAGGGAGGATCGGCGTGACGAAACGGCCGACGATCGCGGATGTGGCGCGCCGGGCCGGCGTGTCCAAGGGCTCGGTGTCGTTCGCGCTCAACGGGCGGCCCGGGCTGGCGCAGTCGACCGTCGACAAGATCCTGGCCGCCGCCGACGAGCTCGGCTGGCGGCCGAGCAACCGGGCGCGTTCGCTGTCGGTCTCGAAGGCGTTCGCGCTCGGCCTGGTGATCACCCGGGATCCGGCGGTGCTGTCGTCCGACCCGTTCTTCCCGGCGTTCATCGCGGGTGTCGAGAGCGTGCTGTCGACCCAGGGGCAGGCCCTGGTCCTGCAGGTCGTCGCGGACGGCGAGTCGGAGGAGGACGGGTACCGGCGGCTCGTGCAGGACACGCGGGTCGACGGGGTGCTGCTCTCCGACCTTCGCCACGATGATCCCCGGATCGACCTGCTGGTCGAGCTCGGTCTGCCGGCCGTCACGCTGAACCGGCCGGACGGCGAGTCGCCGTTCCCCGCGGTCACCCTCGACGACCGGCCGGGGACCCGGGCCGTCGTCGAGCACCTGGTCGAGCTGGGCCACACCCGGATCGCACACGTCGCGGGCCCGCCGGCCTTCGTGCACGCGACCGCTCGCGCCAAGGCGTTCGCCGAAGCGCTGGCGGCGGCCGGTCTGGAGCCGGTCGCGGTCGAGACCGGCGACTTCACCGCGGCCGGCGGGATCGAGGCCACCCGGCGGCTGCTCGCGCTGCCGGCGCCGCCGACCGCGATCGTCTACGCGAACGACCGGATGGCGATCGCGGGGCTGGGCGCGGCCCAGTCCGCCGGCCTCACCGTGCCGGACGACCTGAGCATCGCCGGCTTCGACGACAGCGAGCTCGCCGAGTACGTGCACCCCGGACTGACCACGGTCCGCGCCGACCCGTTCCGCTTCGGCGAGGCGGCGGCGCGGGCGCTGAACCGGGTCGTCGACGGCGAGACCGACGTACCGGATGTCGAGCTGCCGCCCGCGGAGCTCGTGGTACGGCGGTCCACCGCCGCGCCCCCAGACGGCGTGGCCGCCGAGTCCACGCCGACGCCTTTGGAGGAGTCATGAAGTTGCAAGCCGGACTGCTGGCCGTCGTTCTGGCCGGCTCGCTCGCCGCGTGCGGGAGCGGCGGTGACGGCGCTGGTGACGCCGACGCCGCCGCGCAGGCCCGCGGACCGATCACGATCTGGTACTCGAACAACGCCGAGGAAGTGGCCTGGGGCAAGCAGATGGTCGCGGCCTGGAACGCCGAGCACGCCGACCAGAAGATCACCGCGCAGGAGATCCCGACCGGGAAGTCGTCGGAGGAGGTCATCGGCGCGGCGATCACCGCCGGGAACGCGCCCTGCCTGATCTTCAACACCTCGCCGGCATCGGTCTCGCAGTTCCAGAAGCAGGGCGGGCTGGTGCCGCTGGACGCCTCGTACATCGAGGAACGCTCCGGCGACGTGGCACAGCAGTACAAGTCGGCCGACGGCAAGTACTACCAGTTGCCGTGGAAATCGAACCCGGTGATGATCTTCTACAACAAGAAAGCGTTTGCGAAGGCCGGCATCACGAACCCGTCGCTGACGACGTACGACGATTTCCTCGCCGCGGCGCGGAAGGTGGTGGCGGCGAAGGCCGCGAAGTTCGCGATCTACCCGGCGCCGAGCAACGAGTTCTTCCAGTCCTGGTTCGACTTCTACCCGCTGTACGCGGCCGAGACCGGCGGCAAGCAGCTGGTGGCCGACGGCAAGGCGACGTTCGCGTCCGACGAGGGGAAGAAGGTCGCGGAGTTCTGGCGGACCATGTACGCCGAGAAGCTCGCGTCGCAGGAGAAGTACACCGGTGACGCGTTCGTCGACGGCACCGCGGCGATGGCGGTCGTCGGCCCGTGGGCGATCGCGACGTACAAGGGCAAGGTCGACTGGGGCGTCGTGCCGGTGCCGACCTCGTCGGGCAAGCCGGCGTCGGAGGTTCACACGTTTTCCGACGCGAAGAACGTCGCGATGTACTCCGCCTGCAAGAACCGCGGCACGGCCGCGGACGTGCTGAAGTTCGCGACCAGCAAGGACCAGGACGGCAAGTTCCTGGCCGCTACCGGGCAGATGCCGCTGCGCAAGGACGTCGCGTCGACGTACGCCGACTATTTCGCGAAGAACCCGGACTACAAGACGTTCGCCGACCAGGCGTCGCGGACCGTCGAGGTGCCGAACGTGCCGAACTCGATCACGATCTGGCAGACCTTCCGCGACGCGTACTCGAAGTCGGTGATCTTCGGCCAGGAGGACGTGGGCGCGGCGCTGGACGGCGCCGCCCAGAAGATCGACCAACTCGCCAAGCAGTCATGAGGAAGGGCCCGCTCGGCCGGATCCTGGGGGAGCATCCGGTCGGGACGGCGTTCGTGACGCCGTACGTCGTTTTCCTGGCCGCGGTGTTCGCCTATCCGCTCGGGTTCGCGGTGTACATGTCGTTCCACGACTACTTCTTCGCGGCACCCGGGGCGATCGTCGAGCGGCCGTTCGTCGGGTTCGACAACTACGTGACGGTGTTGTCGGACCCGGCGGTCCGGCGGGCGTTCGGGAACGTCCTGGTGTTCCTGGTCATCAACGTTCCGCTGACCGTCGTACTCTCGCTCGTCCTGGCGAACGCGCTGAACGCCGCGATCCGGTGGCGCACGTTCTTCCGGGTCTCGTACTACGTCCCGTACGTGACCGCCAGCGTTGCCGTGGTCGGGGTGTGGCTCTTCCTGTTCAACTCCAACGGGCTCGTCAACTCGGTTCTGGGACCGCTCGCTCCCGATCCGTCCTGGTTGGTGAATTCGTCCCTGGCGATGCCGACGGTTGCGGTCTACGTGACCTGGAAACAGCTCGGGTTCTTCATCCTGCTGTACCTGGCGGCACTGCAGAACGTCTCCAAGGATCTGTACGAGGCTGCGGCGATGGACGGTGCGGGGCGGTGGAAATCGTTTCTCAACGTGACCGTTCCGGGCGTGCGGCCGGCCACGACGCTCGTGGTGCTTGTTGCGACGGTCACCGGGGCGAACCTGTTCACCGAGCCGTACCTGCTGACCGGTGGCGGCGGTCCGGACGGAGCCTCCGCCTCGCCGGTACTGATCATGTACCAACGCGGAATCGAGCAGGGAAATCCGGACATCGGCTCGGCGATCGGGGTCCTGCTGGTGATCGGCGTGCTGCTGCTCGCGCTGATCGAACGGCGCTTCGTCGGCCGCGAGGAGGAGTGATGAAACTCAAGTTCGTCGCGTTGCTGGTCGGCGCGTTCGTGTTCCTGTTTCCCTTCTACTACATGCTGATCGGCTCGCTGCAGGCCGAACCGGATCCGTCGGTTTCCGGCGCGTTCCCGGCGCCCGGAAACCTGACGCTGCACAACTACAGCGAGATCAACGGGGCGATCGACCTCGGCCGGTCGCTGATCAACTCCGGGATCTTCACCGGTGGGGTGATCCTCGGGACGCTGGTGTTCGGGGTGCTCGCCGGGTACGCGCTGGCCCGGTTGCAGTTCCGCGGCCGCGGGCTGGTGTTCAACCTGATGCTGCTGATCCAGGTGGTGCCGTTCCAGCTGCTGACGATTCCGCTGTACGTGCTGATCGTGCGTAGCTACGGGCTGGCCGACTCGTACCTCGGAATGATCCTGCCGTTCCTGATCAACTCCACCGCGGTGTTCGTTTTCCGGCAGTATTTCCTGCAGTTGCCGGTGGAGCTCTTCGACGCCGCCCGGATCGACGGGGCCTCGGAGCTCGGGATCCTCTGGCGGGTCGCCGTACCGCTGGTCCGGCCGGCGTTGCTGACCGGCGTCCTGCTGACGTTCATCGGGCCGTGGAACGAGTTCCTGTGGCCGTTTCTGATCACCAAGCAGCAGGACCTGCAGCCGTTGGCGGTCTCGCTGTCCAACTACCTGACCACTGTGTCGGCACGTGCCGCGAACCCGTTCGGCGCCGTGCTCGCGGGGGCGTGCGTGCTGGCCGCACCCGCCGTCGCCTTGTTCATCGTCTTCCAGCGCCGGTTCATCGCGACGAACCTGTCGTCCGGCGTCAAGGGCTGACCCGGAAAACGCTTTTCAGAAAGGCTTCTCGTGACTTTTCCCTACACCCTCACCCGCGTCGGTGTCCTGATGACCGCCGAGCCGGGCAACGAGCTCGAGGCCGAGGGGGTGCTGAACCCCGCCACCGGGCACACCCCCGACGGACAGCTGTACCTGCTGCCCCGCCTGGTTGCTTCCGGCAACGTGTCCCGCGTCGGCCTGGCCGCGGTCGAACTGACCGACGGCGTACCGACCGGGGTCCGGCGCGAAGGCGTCGTGCTCGCCCCGGACGAAGGCTGGGAACGCGGGAAGAACAACGCGGGCGTCGAGGACCCGCGGGTCACGTTCGTGCCCTCGCTCGGCCTGCACGTGATGACGTACGTCGCCTACGGGCCGCTCGGGCCGAAGCCGGCGCTCGCGGTGTCGTCGGACCTGCGGGACTGGCGGCGGCTCGGCCCGCTGCACTTCGAGTACCAGCCCGGGCTGGACACCGACCTGAACCTCTTCCCGAACAAGGACACCGTTTTCTTCCCGGAGCCGGTACCGGGTCCGGACGGCGTTCCGTCCTACGCGATGCTGCACCGGCCGATGTGGGACCTCGGGTGGTTCCGCGAGGGTGAAGGCGTGCACCTGCCGGCCGGGGTGACCGACGACCGGCCGGGGATCTGGGTGTCGTTCGTCCCGGTGGCGGCGGTGGAGGAAGACCTGCGGAACCTCGTGCACCTAGGGGAACACCGGCTGGTCGCGATGTCGGAGTACCCGTTCGAGGAGCTGAAGATCGGCGCCGGGCCGGCCCCGCTGCGTGTGCCCGAGGGCTGGCTGGTGATCCATCACGGCGTCACCGGTGAGCAGCCGGAGGGCTTCGACCCGACCACCCAGAAGGTCTGCTACGCCGCCGGGGCGCTGATCCTCGACGCCGAGGACGTCACCCGGATCGTCGCCCGGACCACCGAGCCGCTGATGGTTCCGGAAACCGAGGAGGAAAAGGTCGGAACGGTAGGAAACGTCGTTTTCCCGACCGCGATCGAGGAGGTCGACGGCGTGCGCTACGTCTTCTACGGCATGGCCGATGCCGCGATCGGGGTAGCCCGGCTGGACCGCGTTTCCTGACCGCTACCTGGCGCGGTCGAGCGCCTCGAGGCACCAGTCGGCGACGTACAGCAAGGCCTGCCCGCGCTGGTGGAACAGGTGGCGGCTGTCGACCTCGCGGTGGTACGCGTTGTGCGTCGCGTCGGACGCCCGCCCGAGCAGGCCGGGCAGTCCTCGCCGAGTGCGCCGTCGCCGTAGAACGCCCAGTCGAACAGCGCGACCTCGCCGGACGGCCGCTGGATCACGTTCGACACCCAGAAGTCGAGGTGGCAGCGAGCGCGGGGGAGTGCCGCGACCAGGTCGAGCAGCGCGTCGCGGTGGACGAGCAGACGGGTCCAGGCCTCCCGGAGCCGGGGCGGCCAGGTCTCGCGGATGAGCGGCTGCTGCCACGCGGCGGCATCGGTCATCAGCTGCCACGGAACGTCCCGCGTCGTCGAGTACTCCCGGAGGAAACCGTGTGACGTCCACGGGCGCTCGGCCGCGGGACGCGCCTGCCAGCGACCGCAGGCCCGGGCGAGTGCAGCGTGTTCCGCGAGACTGAAATGCGTGCCCGGTGTACCGCTGATGTCCTCCATGAGCAGTACGGCGCCGTCGGGTCCCTCGTCGACCTGTGCCTCGGGCAGGACGAGGCCGGTGTCGGCGAGTTGCGCGCGGAGCTCGTCGTCGCGGTAGACCTCGAGCTCGCGGCGCCAGTAGTTCCAATGCCGCGGATCGGTCGAGGCAGCCCAGGGAGCCGCTCGCGGATCTGTGGATCCAGCCGGCCGGCGGAGCTCCTTGCGTACGGCGGTGCGGCCATCTGCGTAGGTGATCCGCTCGACGTTCGCCGTCACCGCGTTGAGCGGGTTGTGCCGCAACGTCGTCGTACCGACTTCGGTCATGCGGAGCAGTGTGTCAGCCCAGCAGGATCTTCGGCGGGAGACCGGTGAGCGCTTTGACGTCGCGTGTGAAGTGGGCCTGGTCGGCGTACCCAGTCAGCAGTGCGACGTCGGCGAGCGGCAGGCCGGTGCGGGCGTGGTCGAGCGCGACGTTCATCCAGAGGACGCGGTCGAGCATTTTCGGCCCGTAGCCGAAGGCGTCCAGGCAGCGCCGGTGCAGCTGCCGCTCGCTCAGCCCGATCGTCCCGGCGAGGCGGGAGACACCGGCCGTGCCGCGGAGCAGGCCGCCCCGGACGCTGCGCAGTACGTGCGCGGTCAGCCGGTCCGCAGGGTTCTCGACCAGCTTCGCGACCTCCAGGTCCAGGGCGGCGGCCCGGTCGGGGGCCGCGCGGATCCGGTCGAGGAGCCGTCGGCTGCGGTTCGGCGACCACAGATCGGCGAGGGGGACGCGCTGGTTCAGCAATTCCCGGGCCGGTACGCCGAGGAAACTCGGCGCGGCACCCGGCGCGAACCGGATCCCGGCGTACTGCGTCCCGCGCGGCGCGCTCCCGGTCCAGGCACGGCTGTCCGGCCCCGCGACGACCAGCTCGTCGTCCATCAGCAACAGATCCATGCACCCGTCGGGCAGGATCCGGTACTCGCCGCCTTCCGCCGTACGCGTCCACAGGTCGGCGCCGGCAATCCGCGCAGGGCGCTGCCGGTACGGCTCGACCGCAACAGTCACCCCACCAGTCTGCAACGCCGCGCCGACAGTTTCCCGTGGGCGGGGAGCAGAACCCGGATCAGTGCGGGAGGACGACGTCCAGGACCGGTACGTCGACCGGAGGGTATTTGACCAGGGCAACGTTTTCCCGGATCAGCTCGTCGCGGACCGGCGTACCGGTGCGGCGGTCGATCACGGTGCGCCAGATCTCGTTGCGGCGGAAGTAGTCCGCACCGGCGCGGAGGAACCTTTCGTCCTTCGAGAAAACGCGGTACGACGACTCGGCGGGCACATCGGCCAGGATCTCGCCCTCGAGGTACCGCTCGCCGACGCCGACCCGCAGTTGGAACGTCTGCTCGGTGTCGTTGCGGAACTGCAGGTCCACGTAGTTGTAGACGATGCTGCAGCCCACACCCCAAGGAAGCACCCGCCCGTTGTCCGGGAACGGGTCGAAGCTGTGCGTGGACCGCTGCGTCACGGTCATCGGCGAGTGCAGCACCATCCAGTGCAGCAGGTTGGCGAGCTGACAGATGCCGCCGCCGATCCCTGGTTTCGCTTCACCGTTCGACAGCCGCATGCCCTTGACGTAGCCCTTGCGCCGGGTCGCGTTGCCGACCACCTTGTTGAAGGAAAACGTTTCGCCCGGCCGGATCAGCAGGCCGTCGACCTGCGCGCAGGCGAGCTTCAGGTTCGTCACCTTGTTGTGCTGCATCCACATCTCGGTCTCCCCGAGTTGGCGCAACAGCAAAGACTTGTGCCGCTTGATCCGCACCGGCAGCTGGCCGGCGTCACGCGTCGCGGCGTACGGCGTCCTCGACCGCATCCACGCGATGCGCTGCACGGTGCGGTGATAACGCACCGCCACCGGATACAGGATCCGCACCCGCTCACTCCACCGCCGGCCACGCACCACAGGCACCACTCGCGCCCGCTCGGCCGCGGTCAGCTCGTCCACCCCGACCTGCCAGGCAGTCGTACTCTCAACCATCCCCGTTTCCCCCCGAACACCGGCAACCCCGCCACCGTACGCCGCGCATGTAACAGCCACCGCACAACCGAATTGCACCCCGTGAGACCGCGACAGAGGTGCTGGCGGGCTCAAAGCTGCACCCGGTCAGCCGAGTTCGAGCGCGGTGCAGACCCAGCGGTTCCGGCGAACTTCGAGCCGCAGGGCGATGGCGCGCGACCGCTCGCCGTGGCGCACGTGCGCGGCGACCTCGGCGATGCTCGGGGCAGGCATGAACACCCGCACCGACCGCACCGTGCTCTTCTCCTTCGCGCCGCGCGAGCCGGCGGTCGAGTTCAACCCGAGCATCCGCACCCGCCGGTTCAGATCCATGAACACCGCATCATCCGTGAACCGCACCAACTGCGAAATCGGCCGATCCCCCACCAACACCTCCGACACCGCCTGAGCCAACCGCCCACCCCAAACCCGAACCCCCGGCAACCCAACCAACTCGGCCGGCTTCACCGGCTGTGCGCCCGTGCCGGCGGCGGCGGAAGCATCGGTCGAGTCGGGGGTGGCGGCGCTGGAAGCAGGCTGAAGCGGCGTGTTCCGGCCGATCGCCTGACCCGGCGTAGCCCCGGCGGCATCGAGCGATGCCTGAGCTCCGTCAGGCCGCCCAGGCACCGCTTCTGTGGGGGCGCCATCCGCAGCATCCGGCACCACATCGAACTTCCGCGGCCGCGGACGGCCCTCACCGACGTCCGCGGGGCTCGCCGCGCCGATCTCTCCGCCTGTGATCTCCGCGCCCGCCGACTTTCCGCCGGTGATTTCGACATCGGCCGTCTCTCCGGCGTCACCCCGCGCGGCTGCCGTGGCTGCCGAGGCTGCCGAAGCTGACTCGGCTGTCGCGGCAGAGCCGACGGCCCGAGCGTCGGTGAGGCTGGCCAGGTGCCGCGGCGCGGGGAGCCCGAGGCGGGTGATCGCCTGCAGGCGCAGCGCCAGCGCACCGTCGGTCAGCTGGTCGGCGTACCGAGCAGTCGCCGGGACCCGGACCTCACCGGACTCACCGACAGAGCGAAGCCGCGGCCGCGTAACGGCGGCCAACTCCGCGTCACCCCCCGCAGCAGCCGGGGCCGACGCCGGAGCTGGAGCCGGAGCTGAAGCCGGGGCCGGAGCTGACGCCGCAACCGCTGAAGCCGGGGTGGAAACGGATGCCGGTGCCGGAGTCGCTGCCTGGCCAGGCGTCTCTGGCGTTGTCTGTGTCCTTGGCTTCGTCTTGCGCTCTGACTGCCGTGGCGCTTGTCCCGAGGCCGGCTCCTGGTTGGGTGCGGCGGTCGGGTGTGGGGTGGGGGCTTGTTCGTCTTCTGCGGGTTGGGGGGTGGCGGGCATGGGAGCCTCCGTTGCGTGCGGTGCTGCGGTGGTGAAGGTTGTGGGTTCGGCCTGCGCGAGGTTGTGCTGCTGGCTCATGTCACGGCTCCTGGTGCTGGGGCGGGAGGTGGTCGCCGTTGGGTGCCGGCGGGATGCGGAGGACCTGTCCGGGGACGATGAGGTCGGGGTCGTCCCCGATCACTTGGCGGTTCACGGCGTACCAATCGGGCCACCGGGCGGCGATGGCATCGTTCGTTGCTGCGGGACCGAGTTCGCGGGCCGCGAGGCTCCAGAGCGAATCGCCGTCCCGTACGACGACCCGCACCGGCACACTCGGCCGCAACTCGGTGTACCGAACCGGAGCCCCATCCACCGGCCGATCCGGCACCCCAACCCACCCCCGCCCCGGCCGCCCCGGCGTCTCACCCCGGCCGCGTACACCGGCCGGCTCCGACACACCATTCGGCCCCCGCTCACCCGCAGCCCGATCCGACACATCACTGCGCGCCTGCTCGCCGGCAGCCCGATCCGGCACGTCACTGCGCGCCCGCTCACCCGCTGGTTGACCGGGCACGTCGGTCCGTGCCTGCTCACCGGCCGGGTGGTTGGGTGCGTCGGTCCGTGCCTGCTCACCGGCCGGGTGGTTGGGTGCGTCGGGCTGCGGTCGCTTGTTTGTGGCTTGGTCCGGTAGGGCGTTCTGCGCCCGCTCGCCAGCCGGTCGACGAGGTACATCAGCTCGCGCATGTTCGCTGGTCGGCTCGGTGGGCTGGTCGGCCGTGCGCTTCGAGTCCGGGGTCGCGCCGGCTGCGTTCTGCGGGTGGGGCGTGGAACCTCCGATTTGCACGGTCGAGGCCGGTTCAGTTGCTCGGAAGGTGTCGTGCCCTCCGGTCGCCTTGGCCTGAGCGCTCTCGTCACCGCCGAGCCGCACGGACGAGGCGGGCTCGGTCGCGCGGAAGGCGCTGCGGTCGGAGGCTGGCTTATGCGGGGTGGTCTGGCCGGTGCCGGTCTGCGTGGTCGAGTCCGGGGCGGCGGGTTGGCGGGTGCCGGTCGGACTGTGCGGTGCCGTTTCGGTGGTACCGCTGTCTCGGGCGCCGCTGGTGCCAGCGATCCGAATGGTGGATGCGGGCTCGGTGGCGCGGAAGTTGGTCAGGCTGGTGGTCGGCTTCTGCGGGGGCGTTTGGTTGGCGCCGGTCTGCCCGGCCGGTGCGGTTGAGCTTGGGGTCGTGGACTGGCGGGCGGCGGTGGGCGGCTGGTGCGGTGCGCGGTTGCCGGCGCTGGTGTGGCGGTCGCTGTCAGAGCCGCTGATCTGCACGGTGGATGCGGGCTCGGTGGTGCGGAAGTTGCTCAGGTTGGTTGTCGGCTCGTGCGGAGCCGCCTGATTGCCCGAGGTCTGCGCGGGGGTTTGGTGGATTTGGGTTGGGGTGGGGGTGGCGTTGGCTGCGGTGAGGGTTAGCGGGGTTACGGCAGCTACGCCTAGGCCGGAGCGGAGTAGGGCTCGGGCGGTTTGGGTGGTGATGCGGCTTGCTGCGGCGCCGGCCAGGGTGCCGATGGCGCCGGGGACTTGTTCCAGGGCCGTGAGTAGGACGGCGACGGTCAGCCAGGCGTAGGCGATCCAGGCGATGGTGCTGACCGCCAGCACGGTGAGCGAGTCCAGGTCGTACGTGCGCAAGCCGCTGAGCGAGCCGGCGGTGATCCAGCGGAGCAGGACGCCCAGGGCGGCCAGGGCGAGAACCGCGAGGGTGCCTTTGAGCGCCTGGATCATCGCGTTCATCCCGCTTCGCTCCTGATCTATAAGTTTGCTTTAGTTTGCTTTGCCTTGACCACTATAGACCGGTACTGCGGCACGTTTGCAAGTCTTTAGTGCACGCTGCGTCGATTCCCGCTGCGGAGGGTGACGGCGGTCGGCGAGGGGCGGTAGGTTCGCGGGCATGCGGTGGGATGCGTTGTTCGCGGACCTGGAGTCGCAGTTCGACGCGCTTCAGGACAGTGATCTGTACGGCGAGGTGGCCGATCGGATCCGTGCGGAGGTCGGGAAGATCACCGTGCTCGACCGGCTGCGCGGGGCGGTGAACACCGTCGTACGGGTCGAGTTGAACGAGGCGGAACCTGTCCGCGGGCTGCTCACACGGGTGGGGAAGGATTGTCTGCTGCTCGAGACCGAGCGGTACGAGGAGTGGTTGATTCCGGCCACCGCGCTCGTCGCCGTACATCGGTTGGGGCCGTGGGCGGAGCCGGCTGTGGGGGCTGTGGAAGGGAAGCTCGGGCTCGCGCACCTACTGCGCGGGATCGCTCGCGACCGGTCGCCGGTGACGCTGTTCTGCAGCGGGGGTGGTGGGCCGGTCAGTGGGACGATCGACCGGGTTGGCGCCGACTTCGTCGAGCTCGCCGAGCATCCGCTCGACGCGCCGCGCCGGCGGACCGAGGTCTACAACGTCCGCCTCGTCCCCACCCAGTCCTTGAGAGCCCTCCGCCGCCGCTGACCCGGAGCCGCTGACCGCCACCGGCGGTCGCGCGGTGTCCTACAAAGCGAAAGCGGTGGGTTCGAGGAACAAGCAGACAGCTTGCTTCTCGACCCCACCGCATCGGAGTCCTTCCGGCGCCAGCCCGCCGGGGGACGCAGGTCAGAGGTGCGCGTCCTCCGTGGTTTCGGCTTCCTCGCCGAAGGGATGCGTGTCGATGAACTGTTTGGTCTCGGTGTACAGACGTTCGATGTACTTCTCCAGCTCGGACGCCTCGACCCGCCACTGGCCGCGGCCGCCGATCTTGACGGCGGGGATGTCGCCGCGGCGGACCAGGGCGTAGACCTGGTTGGCCGAGATGTTCAGGACCTCGGCGACGTCGGCGAGCTGGAGGAAGCGGGGAGTCGGCATCGTCGTACCCTTCGCATAGTGGCTGGTTCTTTCAGTTTGCCATGGTTGGCGAGAGGATGACCGAGTTTGTCCCCAGGTCATGACAGCCTGTGGATGACTGTTCACGCTGCGATCGGCGACCAGGCAGAATGTCCGCCGACAGCGATCCATCGACTGGGGAGACGACGTGGTCGACACGGCAGTGCGGAGCGGGTTCGCGGCACCGGCCGCCCCGGCGCAGCGGAACAAGAAGGCGCGCTGGAAGGACGGACGCCTGGTGCTCGGCGTGCTGCTGGTCGCGATCACGGCGCTGGCGGGGGCGAAGCTCCTGTCGTCCGCGGACGACACCACCACGATCTGGGCGGCCAAGCACGAGCTCAAGCTGGGCACCCCGCTGACCTCCGACGACCTCACCACCGTCCGCGTCCGCTTCACCAGCAGCGACGACTCCCAGCGGTACCTGTCCGCCGACTCCGACCTGAACGGGCTCGTCGTCGGCCGCACCATCGGTAAGGGCGAGTTCGTCCCGAAGGACGCGGCCGTGCCCGCCTCCGACGGGGACCGCACCGAGATGCCGCTGTCCGTCGCGACCGGCCGCCTGCCGTCCGACACCGCAGTCGGCGATCTGGTGGACGTCTGGGTGGTCCCCAAGGCGGAAGGCCAGCAGGCGCGGCCCGTGTGGAGCAGCGTCCGCGTCCTGCAGATCGACTCGTTGAAGGGCGTCGCCGGAGGTTCAGCGCGCCGGCAGGTCACGGTCGGCCTCGCCGAGAGCGACCTGCCGCGGATCCCGGCGGCCCTGACCGCGATCAGCTCCGGCGAGCCGACCCTGGTCCGGAAGGCCGGCTGATGTCGATCCCGATCCTGCTGGCCGTCACCGGCGCGCCGTGGGAAGCGGACGTCGTACGGCGCACCGAGCACGCCTCCGGCATCCGGGTCGTACGGCGTTGTGTGGACATCGCCGACGTGATGGCTGCCGCGGCCAGCGGTCAGGCCCGCGCGGTGGTGCTCGCCGACGCCCTGCCCCGGCTCTCGTCCGATGCGGTCGCCGCGCTGCACGCCCGCGGTATCGCCGTACTCGCCCTGGTCGACCCGCTCGAGACCGGCGCTCCGTTCGGCGCCGAGGACCGGCTCAGCCGGATGGGGATCGAGCGGATCCTGCCCGCCGACGTGAGCCCGGTGGACCTGGGGCGGGCGGTCTCGGACGCGGTCGACGCGGGCCCGCCGGTCACCGCCTCGCACTTCGCGGGCGGATTCGTACCGCTCACCCCGGACAACGCGAACCAGGCCGAGCAGCCCGCGTTCCCGCAAGGCACCGGCCGGCTGATCGCGGTCTGGGGTCCGACCGGCGCGCCCGGCCGGACGACGGTCGCGGTCAACCTGGCGAGCGAGCTCTCCGTGAAGCGCGTCCCGACCCTGCTCGCGGATGCCGACGTGTACGGCGGGACCGTCGGCCAGATGCTCGGGATGCTCGACGAGACCTCGGGCCTGGCCGCCGCGGCCCGCTCGGCGTCCAACGGCTCGCTCGACACCGTCACTCTCGCCCGGCACTCCCGCTCGGTGAACCCGCACCTCCTGGTGCTGACCGGCCTCAGCCGCGCCGACCGCTGGACCGAGCTGCGTCCCGCGGCCGTCGAGTCGATCTGGTCGACCGCCCGCTCGCTGGCCCCGCTCACGGTGGTCGACGCCGGGTTCTGCGTCGAGACCGACGAGGAGATCTCGTTCGACTCGCTGGCCCCGCGGCGCAACGGCGCGACCGTGGCGACGCTCGAGGAGGCCGACGAGGTGGTCGTCGTCGGTACGGCGGACCCGGTCGGCCTGACCCGCCTGATCCGGGCGGTCCACGAGCTGCGTGCCGTCGTACCGTCGGTCAACGTCCGCGTGGTGGTGAACCGGATCCGCTCCGGCCCGCTCGGCGGATCACCCGGCGACGCGGCCACGGACGCCCTGCGGCAGTACGCCGGGATCGACCGCGCCGTGCTGCTGCCGTACGACCTGGGCGCGACGGACACCGCGATGGCGCACGGCCGCAGCCTGTCCGAGGTCGCGAAATCGAGCAAGCTCCGCAAGGCGTTCCAGCAGCTCGCGGCGGCCATCGCCGCGGATTTCCACACGGTGCCGGCCTGATCTCAGGGTCGACCCAGGGGACAACCCCACCGACACCGGCACCGCGATCTGTCAGGGTGGGAACATGTCCGATGTCCAGAACAGCCCGGGGAGTTCGATGACCCCGCAGCGACGCTATGGGATCGCCATCTCGGTGGCCCTGATCCTCGGCGGCGTGTACTGGGCGCTCACCGGCCTGACCGAAGGCACCACCAGCGGCCGCAACAGCTACCCGGTCGACGGCACCTCGCTGCGCGTGCAGAGCGGTGCCGCGACGATCGAGCTCCGGCCGGGCGACGGCACCGAGGTGACGGTCGACCGGGAGTCCAAGCGGAACCTGTTCGGCTCCGACCCCAAGGAGTCGTACGACGCCGGCGACGCCACGCTGGAGCTCAACCACGGCGGCTGCGGGTTCCTTTCGTTCGGGTGCGAGACGAAGTACGTCGTGACCGTGCCGCGGAACCTCGCGCTGACGGTCGAGAACAGCAGCGGCACGGTGACGGTGTCAGGTTTCGACAGCGGCGCCAACATCAAGACGAGCTCGGGTGACATCGAGGCGCACGACCTCGGCGGGCGGGTCGAGCTGCGGACCAGCTCCGGCGATGTCGACGCCGAGGACCTGTCCGCGACCTCGGTGACCACGCAGACCAGCTCCGGCAGGACGTCGCTGGACTTCACGACCGCGCCGCAGTCGGTCGAGTCGAAGTCGAGCTCGGGCGACGTGGAGATCCTCATCCCGTCGGGCGAGGAGTCGTACAAGGTCGACACCGACACGTCCTCCGGCGACGAGTCGGCGAACGTGCGCAGCGATCCGGCCGCCACCCGGACGATCACCGCGAAGACGTCGTCGGGCGACGTGAGCATCGAATACCAGCGCTGACCACGCTCCGTGAGACCGAGGGTGGGCACGGTGAGCACCCGCCGGGCTGAGTAGTCTTGCCGCCATGGTCGAGGTGCGGGCGGTGCCGCGAGGGCTCCTGGTGGACTGGGGCGGCGTGCTCACCTCGGGGCTGGAGCCGGCGCTGCGGCGCTGGGCGGAGCTCGACGGCTTCGACTTCGACTCGTACCTGGCCGCCGTCCTCAAATGGCTGCCGTCGGACAACGCCGTCGCCGAGGCGGAGCTGAACCCGGTGCATGCCCTCGAGCGCGGCCAGCTCGCCGTTCCCGACTTCGAGCGCAAGCTCGCGTCGATGCTCGTCCGCCGCGACGGTACGCCGGTCCCGGCCGAGGGTCTGATCGAGCGGATGTTCGCGCACTTCGAGCACCAGCCCGCGATGGCGGCGCTGGTCCGGCGCGCCAACGAACGCGGGATCAGGACCGCGCTGCTGTCGAACTCGTGGGGCAACACCTACCCGCGCGACACCTGGGACGGCATGTTCGACGACATCGTCATCTCCGGCGAGGTCGGCCTCCGCAAGCCCGACGCGGAGATCTTCCGGCTGGCCGCGAGCCGGCTCGGCCTGGAACCGGCCGAGTGCGTGTTCGTCGACGACCTGCAGCTGAACGTCGACGGCGCCCGCGCGGTCGGGATGACCGCCATCCTTCACACCGAGTACGACGAGACCCGGCGAGCGCTGGAAACCCTGTTCGGAGCCGACCTGACGTGACCGTGACCACCCCTGCCTCCTCCCCGACTCGTCCCACCCGCCGCCGCCGTGTCGTCATCGCGGTCGCCGCCTGCGCGCTGCTCGTCGCGCTCGGCGCCTGGATCGGCCACCTGTACGGCGGGATGATCGACCTGCGCGTCTACCGGATGGGCGGCTCGGTGCTGCTGCACGGCGACTCGCTGTACGACGCCAAGCTCCCGGGCGGCTCGAACCTGCCGTTCACGTACCCACCGTTCTCGGCAATCGCGATGGTCCCGCTGGCCGCCGTACCGTGGGGTGTCGCGCTGGTGGCGTGGACGACGCTCTCGGTGCTGTGCATCACCGCGCTGTGGCGGACCAGCCTGACGAAGACGTTCTGGTCGTTCTTCACCCAGCGCAAGCGGACGGCGGTGCTCGTGGCGCTGACCGCGCTCTCGCTGCTGCTCGAGCCGGTCTGGCAGACGATCCAGTTCGGCCAGATCAACCTGTTGCTGACCGCAATGATCCTGCTGGACCTGGTCCGCCCGAACGACGCCCGGCTGCGCGGGTTCTGGCTCGGCGTCACGATAGGCGTCAAGCTGACGCCGCTGCCGTTGCTGGCGTTGCTCGTGGTGACGAAGCAATGGCGCGCGTTGCGGAACGCCGTACTGGGGCTGCTGGCAACGATGGCGATCGGGTTCGCGGTCGTGCCGAACCAGTCCTGGCGGTACTGGACCGACGTGATCCTGGACGCGAACCGGGTCGGCGGGCTCGCGTACACCGGGAACCAGTCGTTCAACGGGTTCCTGCACCGGATCGGCGACGAGGCGAGCTGGGTACAGCCGACGTGGTTCGCGCTGTCAGCGGCGTTCGGGCTGGTCGTGCTGTGGCTGGCCCGGAAGTACTGGCTCGCCGACGAGCGGGTCACCGCGGTCTCGGTGATGGCGCTCGCCGTCCTGTACGCGTCACCGATCTCGTGGAGCCACCACTGGGTGTGGATCATTCCGCTCGGCGTCAGCCTGATCCGCGGCGTCAACCGCCTGTGGGGCCTCAACCCGGCGGTCGTCACCGGGGTCCTGTTCTACGGCCTGTTCGTCCTGCGCTCGATCTGGTGGGTGCCGTTCCGCGACGACCGCGAACTCGAATGGTCCTTCTGGCAGTCCATCCCCGGCAACTCCCACCTGATCGTCGGCCTGATCGCCTTCGCCCTCCTGATCATCACCAGCCGCAGCCTGCCCTCACGAGGAGAACAGTAGGAGAAGGCCTCCGCAGGTGTAGCCGACCATGACGATCAGCAGGGGGAGTTGGCCGGCTAGGGCCTTGGCGCGGGGGAAGAGGGCTACGGCCCGGTCGTGGGCGGAGATGACGCCGAGGAGGTGGCCGCAGACGACGGCCAGGACCTGGATGACGGAGATCGCGGTGCTGTGGTTCGTGATGCCGGTGTTCACCGCGAGCAGGCCGGTGCCGAAGACGTTGGCGCCGTTGCTCAGCGGGTCGCTCAGGTAGATGAGCGTGCGCTGGCCTTCCAGGATGAGCAGCGTCAGGTAGTGCGCGACGACGTACCCGAAAGCGATCGGTACGACGGAATGCGCGAACAGGCCCGGTAGCGCCTTGCGAGAGCTGTCCGAGAGGCGGCCGGCCAGCACCGTCGCGCCGGAGTACGTCACCAGCACGAACAGGATGAAGAGGATCAGCGCACCCGTGCCGAGCCACGTCATCGAGACGTCCTGGTTCTGCGCCCAGCCGATCCACGCCGACGAGTTCGAGAAGCCGTCGTACGCCGTCGAACCGAGCAGCGCCGCCACGATCCCGACCAGTCCGGGCTGCGGCTTCAGGCTGTCGAGATTCTCCAGCGGGCGGCGCAGCACCAGCGCACCGTCGGTACGGCGGCCCCACGGCGACATCCGCGCCATCAGCGTCGCGTAGGCCTCGAACGGATCGCCCTGCGCGAACCACCGGTCACCGAACAGCACCGCGCCGAACAGCGTGATCACGAAGTACAACGCGAGCCATGCCTGCAGCACCGGGATCGTCGCGCGGTCCGGCGCGACCAGCTCGAGCCAGGTGAACGCGAAGATGCCCAGGGTGGCCGGCCACAGGCCGACCCAGGACGGGAGCTCCAGCAGGCCCTTCGACGGCGGTTGCCGGAGCAGCTTCGAGAACAGCAGATGGATGGTGCGCAGCGGGTTCAGCGTGCGCCACACCGGGCCGAACACCAGCGAGATCGGCACCAGGCCGACCCAGACCAGGATGTAGACGAAGCCGAAGATCGGGTTCGTCAGCCGGTCCACGCCGAACATCAGCGACACCATCGCGTACAGGAACGTCGCGAGCCCGAACAGCCGCACGACCCAGCGGAACCAGCCCGCGTCGATCAGTCTGCCGATTGCGCGCGGCAACGGTACGCCGGAGGCGTCGCCGCGGTACTTCGGATTACGCCAGGCGAGGCCCAGCACGACGAAGGACAGCGCGACCGCGACAGCGGCACCGCCGACCGCCAGCCCGAACGGAACCGGCAGATCCTGCCGCCCCCCGATCCCGTGGAGCGGAATCATCACGAGACGACGAGCTTCGCGACCAGCTTGCCGCTCTCGTGGGTCTCGACCTCGAAGGTGCCCTTCATGTTCGCGGTGAACTTCACCGAGGCGGGCTTGCCCGGGGTGAGCGCCAGCTCCTTGTCGTAGCCGTGGACATGCAGCTGGTCGGCGGCGTCGCTGACCGCCTTGATCAGCACGGTCTGGCCGGCCTTGACCTTGATCGTCGCGCCGCTCGGGTTGACCTTGCCGTTGGCAACGGTGACGTCGACGGTCACGTCGGCCTGCTCACCGGACGGGTCCGCGGTGTTCGACGGGGAGCCGGTGTTCGGTGAGCTCGGCGCCGGGGTGTTCGTCGGCAGGGTCGACGAGGCGGTCGGGGTCGATGCGGGGGTCGATGCCGGGGCGCTCGGTGAAGGGCTGCCGCCGGTGTCGTCTCCACCACAGCCGGCCAGGACCAGCATGCCGAGGGTGGGCAGGAGAGCGGTGGCGGCACCGCGTGTGAGCGTCGAACGCATCGGTCCAGGAGCCTTTCAAGGGGTCGAGTGACTTCTCAGGGCGCGGGACACACCCTCTTGCCTGACGAACACGGATAGCTCAGTGTTCCCGTACAGGCAGTGTCGCAGCCCACTGTCGGAGCGGGCCGCTAGGGTGAGATTTCGCCGAACTGAGAGGAAGGTGGCCGGATGCCGGACCGGTTGACGTCGCTCGACCTCACCTTCCTCAAGGCCGAGTCGCCGGCCACCCCGATGCACGTCGGGACCGTGGACATCTTCGAGCCGCCGGTGCACGGCGACGAGGGGTTCGACTACGAGAGCCTGGTGGCGCTGATCCGGGACCGGATCGCGTTCGTGCCGCGGTACCGGCAGCGCGTCCAGCAGATCCCGGGCCGGTTCGCCGGCCCGGTCTGGGTGGACGACGAGGAGTTCGACATCACCTTCCACGTACGGCGCTCCGCGCTGCCCCGGCCGGGCACGCACGCGCAGTTGCTCGAGCTGGTCGCCCGGATCATGTCCCGGCGGCTCGACCGGGCCCGGCCGCTGTGGGAGATGTACCTGGTCGAGGGCCTCCAGGGCGACCGGTTCGCGATCATCTCGAAGTCCCATCAAGCGCTTGTCGACGGCAACAGTACGGTCGACATCGGGCAGGTGGTGCTGGACGCCACCGCGCATCCGCGGGAGACGCCGACCGACACCTGGCAGCCCGACCACCCGCCGTCCGCGCTGGAGTTGCTCGCCGGCGTGTTCGCCGACGCCACCCGGCATCCGACCGCGGTGCTGGAGCTGGCGCGCGCCGAGATGGCGAGCCTGACCGGCTCCACCTCGGTCCGCGAGGTGCTCGGCGACGTGGTCGGTTCCCTGGTCGCGCAGCGGCACGCGCAGGAGAGCTCGCTGCACGTGAAGACCTCCGGCCAGCGCCGGTTCACCACCGTGCAGACCGACCTGGAGGACTACCGGACGATCCGCGCGGCCCACGGCGGCACGGTCAACGACGTGATCCTCGCGGTGGTCGCCGGCGGTTTCCGGGCCTGGATGATGACCCGCGGCGAGGGCGTCGGGCCGACCCGGAGCGTGCGGGCGGTGGTCCCGGTCAGCATCCGCGACGACGAGGACGAGGAGCCGACCTCGCTCGGCTCCCGGGTGATCGCCTCCAGCGTGAACCTGCCGGTGGGTGAGAACTCCCCGGTCATGCGGCTGCACCAGATCTCGTACCAGACCAAGGTGCACAAGGACACCGGCCGCGCAGTCAGCGCCCGCTCGCTGGTCGGCATCGCCGGGTTCGCCCCGACCACGCTGCACGCGCTCGCCGCCCGGGTCGCGACCGCCACGGTCCGGCCGATCGACGACGTGGTGATCACCAACGTGCCGGGCCCGCAGTTCCCGCTGTACGCGCAGGGCGCGCCGATGCTGGCGTCGTACCCGGTGGTCCCGCTGATGCCCGGGCAGGGCCTGTCGGTCGGCGTCACCTCGTACGACGGGAAGGTGTACTACGGTCTGAACGCGGACCGCACCGCCATGCCGGACCTCGCTGTTTTCGCCCAGTGCGTGACCGACGCGCTGGACGAGCTGCTGGACACCACGAAGGGCAGCCGGAACCGGGCCTCCCGGGGCCGGAAGAAAGCCCGGAGCACGACCAAGAAGGCGGGTTCATGAGGGTCTACGTACCGGCCACGTTCCGGACGCTGAGCGCGGCGTGCAGCGCCGGGGAGATCGGCCCGGCCCCGCTGACGGTGTACGCCGTGACGCCGGCGCTGCGGGAGTGGTACGCCGAGGGCGACGACGAGGAGCTGGAGTACGCCGCGATGGCGCAGGCGGCGCGCGCCTCGGTAGGACTGCTCGCCGCCGATCCGGGTACCGCACGGAGACGGGTGGTGATCGCGGCCGAGGTCAGCGCCGTCCCACCGGCTGACGGGTCCGTGGAACTCGGCGACGCCCGGCTGGAACTGCACGTGCTGATCCCGTGGCGGTCGGTGGCGTCGGTGCACCTGGACGCCCCGCAGGCGACGACGGTGATCGGGAAGGCCGCGGACCTGTGGGACGCGGCCCAGGACGGTGACGACGACGCGATCTTTGCCCTGGACTCGTGCGAGGGTGAGGATCTGATGTGGTACGCGACACAGGAGATCCCGGATCTGCTCGCGGCGGAGGGGCCGCGTGGTGGGCAGCGGACTTGAGCTCGAGCTGACAGGGAGCTGATGGCGATGCAGGCGATCTGGAAGGGGGCCATCTCGTTCGGGATGGTGACGATCCCGATCAAGGTGTTCTCCGCGACCGAGGAGAAGGACATCTCGTTCCGCCAGGTGCACATCGCCGACGGCGGCCGGATCCGGTACAAACGGATCTGCTCGGTCGACGGCGAGGAGGTGCCGTACTCCGACATCGGCAAGGGGTACGAGATGCCGGACGGCCGGATGGTGGTGCTGGACTCGGACGACTTCGCCGACCTGCCGCTGTCCAGCAAGAAGGTCATCGACGTGCTCGAGTTCGTGCCGGCCGACCAGGTCGACCCGCTCTACCTGGGCAAGTCGTACTACCTGGCCGCCGACGGCGGGCCGGGTGCGAAGCCGTACGTGCTGCTCCGCGACGCGCTCGAGGGCTCCGAGCTGTACGCGCTGGTCAAGGTGGCGCTGCGGTCCCGGGAGAGCCTGGGGCTGCTGCGGACGGTCGACGACATCCTGGTGCTGCAGGTGATGCTGTGGCCGGACGAGATCCGGGACGCGTCGTTCGCGGCGCCGCCCGAGGACGTCGAGATCCGGTCCCAGGAGAAGGCGATGGCCTCGTCGTACATCGACACGCTGCGCGGTGAGTTCGACCCGGACCAGTACCACGACGAGTACCGCGAGGCGCTCGAGAAGGTCGTGATGGCGAAGGCCGAGGGCGTGCCGCTGCCGGAGACCGAGGAGGAAGAGGCCGAGGGCGCCGAGGTCGTGGACCTGGTCGCCGCGCTGCGGGCGTCCGTCGAGGCCGCGAAGGCGCGCCGCGCGGGCGGTGGCTCCAGCGCCTCCGGCGAGGCTGAGCCGGCCAAGAAGGCTCCGGCGAAGAAGGCAGCCGCCAAGAAGGCTCCGGCGAAGAAGGCAGCCGCGGCGAAGAAGACGGCTGCCAAGACCACGGCGAAGAAGGCCGCCAAGAAGGCCACGAAGAAGTCCGCATGAGCAGTGGGGTGGCGTGGCACCATGCTGGTGTCACGTCCGGCCATCCGCACCGGCGTGACCGACACGGTCCACCCCACGATCGAGGAGTGCTGCAGCATGGATGCCGTCACCGCCGTTCCGACGCCGGCCAACGAGCCGGTCAAGGGGTATGCGCCCGGTTCGGCCGAGCGCGCGAGTCTGGAGGCGAAGCTCAAGGACTTCGCCGCCGCCGGGGCGATCGACCTGACCTGCACGATCGGCGGCGAGCAGAAGCTGGGCGGCGGCGCGCCGATCGAGGTGGTGCAGCCGCACAAGCACGCGCAGATCCTGGGCACGCTCGGTAACGCGACCGAGGCCGACGGTAGGGCCGCGGTCGACGCGGCGCTGGCGGCGGCTCCGGCCTGGCGCTCACTCTCCCTCGACGACCGCGCGGCGATCTTCCTGAAGGCCGCCGACCTGCTGGCCGGTCCGTGGCGCGACACGCTGAACGCGGCCACGATGCTGGGCCAGTCGAAGACCATCCAGCAGGCCGAGATCGACGCCGCCTGCGAGCTGATCGACTTCCTACGGTTCAACGTGTCGTTCGCGCGGCAGCTCGTCAGCGACCAGCCGATCTCGTCCCCGGGCGTGTGGAACCGGGTCGACTACCGGCCGCTCGAGGGGTTCGTCTACGCGATCACGCCGTTCAACTTCACCGCGATCGCCGGCAACCTGCCGACCGCACCCGCGCTGATGGGCAACACGGTGGTGTGGAAGCCGTCGCCGACGCAGCAGTTTGCGGCGCACTGGACGATGCGGCTGCTCGAGGCCGCGGGGCTGCCGGCCGGAGTGATCAACCTCGTCACCGGTGACGGCATCGACGTCAGCAAGGCCGCGCTCACCCACCCGGACCTGGCCGGTATCCACTTCACCGGCTCGACGAAGACCTTCCAGTCGCTGTGGGGGACGGTCGGCGCGAACATCGCGTCGTACAAGACGTATCCGCGGCTCGTCGGTGAGACCGGCGGCAAGGACTTCATCCTCGCGCACCCGTCGGCGGACCCGGCGGTGCTGAAGACCGCGATGGTGCGCGGCGCCTTCGAGTACCAGGGGCAGAAGTGCTCGGCCGCGTCCCGGGCGTACGTCGCCCGCTCGGTGTGGGACCGGATCCGCGACGACCTGGTCGCCGAGACCGAGGCGATCACGATGGGCGACGTCACCGACCTGTCGAACTTCATCGGCGCGGTGATCGACGACCGCGCGTTCGCCAAGCACAAGGCCGCCGTCGACCGGGCGCGGCAGCACGACGCCATCGAGGTCGTTGCCGGCGGCACCTACGACGACAGCGAGGGGTACTTCGTCCGGCCGACGCTGCTGGTCTCCGCCGACCCGACCGACGAGATCTTCACCACCGAGTACTTCGGCCCGATCCTCGGCGTGCACGTGTACGACGACGTGGACTACGACAAGGTCCTGCGCGGGATGGAGAACTCGGCGCCGTACGGGCTGACCGGCGCGGTCATCGCGCAGGACCGGCAGGCGATCGCGGAGGCGTCGGACTACCTGCGGTTCGCGGCCGGGAACTTCTACGTCAACGACAAGCCGACCGGCGCGGTCGTCGGGCAGCAGCCGTTCGGCGGCTCCCGCGCGTCCGGCACCAACGACAAGGCCGGCTCGATGTGGAACCTGATCCGCTGGGCGTCCCCGCGCTCGATGAAGGAGACCTTCGTCCCCCCGACGGACTACCGCTATCCGCACCAGGGCTGAGTCAGGGTTTACCCGGGATTCGCCGGCCGGCGGGAGCAAACCGGTCGGTCGCCGTCGTTTCCCAGGTATGCATGCGACTGATCTGCACCTCGAGCCGAACGAAGCCTCCGACCTGTGCCGCGTGTTCACGCCCGACGTGCTCGCGGCGCACGGCTGGGACCGCGCGTTCGTGACCGTGCTGGACGAGGCGACGGCGGAGGACGCGCTCGCGCTGCTGGTGCACGAGGCCGGGGTGCCGCTCGACGAGGGCTGGTCGGCGCGGCGCGTCTTCACCGACGCCGGTGCGAACGCGGGCCGGACCGAGGACGCCGAGGCGTGCGCGGCGCGGGACGGGTACGTGTACCTGCTCGGTTCGCAGTTCGGGAAGAAGGCGGGGCCGCTGGCGGCGAAGCGGTCGTGGATCGCGCGGGTCGAGGAGCGGGCGCTCGCCGACGGCGGGCGGCCGGTGCTCGAGGTGGTGCGGTTCCGGTTCGGGCTGCACCGGGCGATCAACGACGCGCTCGCGGACGTCGACCTGTTGCCGGTGGGTCCGCTCGGGCGGACGGCGTACGTCGATGCGACGATCGCGCGGGGACAGCTCAAGGCGAAGAGCTGGGCCGGGACTGTGCGGCCGACGGATCACCCGGTCAACATCGAGGCCGCCGAGTTCCGGGCGAACGGGAACCTGCTGCTCGGGCTGCGGTACCCGGTGACCGCGGAGGGGCATCCGCTGCTGGTGGAGCTCGAGAACGTCGCGGAGCTGTTCGCGGACCCGGACGCCGTACCGCGCTGCGGCAACGTCTGGGTGCTGGGTGACGTCGGCAGCGTGGAGGCGCCGGCGGGTCTGCGGGGTCTCGACACGCACGGCGGCGATCGCTTCGACGCCGTGATCGGCGACCTGGACGCCTCGGGCAAGTCGGCCACGGTGCTCGCGGACCACCCGGAGGGCGCGCGGGCGGACTCCGAACACGTCCGCTTCGAACTGTCCTCCGAACCCGGCGGAACCGTAGACAGCAAAGTCATCCACCACTTCGGCGACATCCGCCGCGTGGAAGGCATCGCGGTCGACCAGGACGGCCACGCCCACTACGTCATCGACGAGGAAGGCCACGTAGCCCTCCGCACCCTCGTCTTCGACTGACGGCGTCAGGCGGTGTGGTGGACCTGCTGGGTGGGTGGGTCGACGAGGAGGGCGGAGCCGCACTTGGTGCAGATCCATTCGTCGGGCTCGTCGACCAGGTAGTCCGTGGGGTCCACGCGTTCGAAGGGCATCACGGTCGCGCAGAACGCGCAGTACTGCGCATCAGCGGACGTGGACGGCGTACGGGCGCGCTTCCTGCGTAGCGAACTTCGCATCGGTTCGGGTCACCTCCGGTACAACGCTTCCTTTCAGGTTGCCACCGGAGGCGACGCCGTCAGCGCAGCGACATACCCTTACTTGCCGCTCCATTCGTGCCCGAGGTCGTGCTCCTTCTGCAGGCCGGAGCGGATCGCGTCGACCACGAACGGCTCCAGCTTCTTGCCGATCAGCGGCACCGCGACCTTGACGTCGAGGTCGATCGCCTGGACGGTCTGCGCGCCGTTCGCCGCGATCCGCGCGGTGCCCTTCAGCGTGACCGGCGTGTTGGCGATCTCGCCGGACACGTCCGCGGTCCGCGACCCGTCGGCCGCGGCGGCGTGCCAGGTCTCGGTCTGGACGACGGTCAGCGTCTCGCCGACGAACTTCCGGGCCATGTCCGGGATGTCGGTGGACTCCATCTCCCGGCTGACCCGGACCACGGTGTCGCCGCCGGACGTGGTGACCTGGACGTCGTACGACAGCGCCTTGGTCTTCTCGCAGGCCTGCTCGCGGAAGGCGGTGTCCGTCACGATCGCGAACACTTCCTCGGGGGTGGCGTCGTACGACGCCGACATCTTCAGCTCCATGCGGGCATCATTCCATCACTCGTCGGTCACCGGAGTGGGCGCCGTGTTCAGCAGATCCAGCGCGGACTGCTGCCGGGCCGCGTCGAGGGTGTCGACCGGTCCGTCCCAGTGCAGCCCGTAGTGGTCCATCGGCGTCCGGCCGGCGGCGTACGCGCGCTCCGCCTGCCGTCGCAGGTACGGCGTGTACGGGCGATCGGGCAGCGCCGCGTCGAGCAGTCCGAGGCCGCGGACGTGCGCGCCCTTGAACGAGGGCGCGTCGGCGCCGCAGTCGCCACTCTCGCAGGGCTCGCGGAGGATCCCGCCGGCGGTGTGCAGCGACGCGGCCGTAGTGGCGGCGTCGGCGAGCTGCCGTGCGGTGGCCAGGTACGCCGAGTTGTTCGTTGCCTTGGACAACTCGGTGAGCGCGCCGATCAGCACGCCCTGGTTGTACGTCCACGCGGTCTCGCCGTTGTTCCTGCCCGTGGACAGGTCGATCCCGTCGTTCACCAGGTACGCGCCGTTGATCATCCCGGTCTGCTGGAACCACGTCCACCCGGCCTGCGCGCGTTGCAGATACGTGGTGTCGCCCGCGATCCGGTTGTGCAGCGCCGCGCTGAGCTGGATGTAGAGCGAGTTCGAGATCGCGTTCTTGTACGTCTTCGCCTCACTCCACCAGACGCCACCGCCGCAGGTGTCGTCCCAGTACGCCGCCATGTGGTCCGCGTCGGCGCGCGCGGTCCGCAGGTACCGCGGCTCGCGGGTCAGGTCGTACGCCGCGATCCACGCGAGGCCCCACCAGCCGGTGTCATCGATGTAGTCGTTGCGGAACTGGCCCTCGAACTTGTCCAGGTTCAGCTCGTAGGTCTTGTCGATCGCGTAGGTGTAGCTGAGCATCCCGGTGACCCGGATGTTCTCGATCAACGCGGTCAGCGCGTTCGCGGAGTTCCACCAGCCCGTCGTGTCGAAGAGCCCGGTGGACAGGTCGTAGTACTGCATCAGCGCGGTGGCGGCCGCCGTACGACGGTCCCACGCGTTCCACGTCGTCCGGGCCCACGGGGTGCGTGCGATGTCTTCGCCGGCTTTGCCGCAGGCGCGGAGTGCGCCCACGCCGAGGTTGTCCCAGTCGTCGACGTTGAACATCGGCGTGCGCCGCCCGCCCGAGATGCCGAGACGGCTGGACCACGTGCGGCCCCCGTCCATCGAACGTTCGAGCCAGACCTCGTCGCCGGGACTCCCGTTCTCGATGGAGGCCCAGCCCATCGCCGCGTCGTCGTCGAAGTGCAGCCGGATCGTCCGGCCGAGCAGACTTGCGGAGACCGGTGCCCGGTCCTTCGCGGCAAGCGCGGGGTCACGCGCATCGCAGTACTTGTTGCAGATCGTTGCCTGGGTGGACACGGCCGCGACATTACGTCAAGACGTCAGCAGGGCGGCGAGAATCCCGGCAGCGGTGACGAGCGAGACGGCGATCGCGAACCGCCGGCCGCGGGCCCGGCGGCGGGGGATG
The DNA here is from genome assembly GCF_040254265.1 of Kribbella sp. HUAS MG21. Lineage (GTDB taxonomy): Bacteria > Actinomycetota > Actinomycetes > Propionibacteriales > Kribbellaceae > Kribbella. Next base: position 810,129 of record NZ_CP158165.1, on the reverse strand, counting down.
GCGCTGCGGTCCGGACGGGTGGAGCACGGGTCGAAGCCGAGGGCGTCCGCGGGCGCGAGGGCGCTGCCGAGCCGGGCGAGGAACGACCGCTGCTCGGCCTGCCGGGTCGCCTCCTCGACGACCCGGCGGCGCATGAACTCCCGGTGTCGCGTTGCCGGCACCCTGACGTCCGGCGGTACGACGAGACTCGTCGGGAGCACGAGGTGGTTCGGGAGCGCGAGGCCCGGCGGGAGCGCGCGCTGGACCACGGCGTGGGCCGCCGCCACCCGCCTCGCCCGGCTGATCGCAGGCGGGAGGATCAGGTAGGCGAGGTGGACGAGTGAGCGGTAGTCGTCGAGCAGCAGCGCCTCGATCAGCGGTTCTTCCCTGGTGGGCCCCTGGACGGGACCGGGGACGATCGGCGTGTCGACCGTGGCGGACATGCAACTCCTCGAACTCGGCGTACCTGAGTACCAACGAACGAATCACTGACCAGTCACGAACTGGTCGGCTAGTCTCCGTCTCATGAGCACTGGTGACGGGGTTGCGGGACAGTGGGGCGGGGTCGACGTCCACTTCGGTGAGGAGGGCGGCCGACTCACGTACGGCAGTTACCTGCGGCTGGCGGAGCTGCTCGACCAGCAGCGGCTGGAGTCCGACCCGCCGGCGCACGACGAGCTGCTGTTCATCACGATCCACCAGGTGTACGAGCTGTGGTTCAAGCAGGTCCTGCACGAGCTGACCGCGTCCCGGGACGCGATGCTCGCCGGCGAGCTGTGGCTGGCCGAGCACCTGCTGCGCCGCGTGCACACGATCGAGCGGGTGCTGACGCAGCAGGTGGACATCCTGGAGACGATGACTCCGCAGGACTTCGGCGAGTTCCGGCACCGGTTGTCGCCGGCGTCCGGGTTCCAGTCGGTGCAGTTCCGCGAGATCGAGTTCCTGTCCGGCGCGAAGGATCCGTCGTTCGTCCGGCGGTTCCGCGGGCTGACCGAGGTCGAGCAGGAGCGCCTGCGCCGCCGGCTGGAGGAGCCGACGCTCTGGGACGCCTACCTGGAGGTACTGCGGAAGTCCGGGTTCGACACCGAGTCGGAGGACGCGCTCCGCGACGCCCTGCGCAAGATTGCCGGCGACCGGGCGCACTACGCCGCGATCTGGGAGCTCGCCGAGGCGCTGCTCCAGCACGACGAGCTGGCCGCCGCCTGGCGCGCCCGGCACGTGGTGATGGTCGAGCGGATGATCGGCACCAAGCCGGGTACCGGCGGTTCGTCCGGCGCCAGCTACCTCCGCAGCCGCCTCGACCTGCGCTACTACCCTCTCCTCTGGAACCTCCGCAGCAACCTCTAGGCCCGAACGGAAGGCGCCCGATGAAGCTCTACTCCGACGTCCGGGCGCAGCGGGTCCGCCAGGTGCTGGGCGACCTGATCCTGGCCGCCTGGATCTGGGGCTGTGTCGAGCTCGGCCTGCTCGTCCACCGGATGGTCGGGGCGCTCGGTACGCCGGGACGCAAGGCGGCCGAGGCCGGCGACGGGCTGGCCGGGGACCTGCGGCGGCTGTCGGAGCCGATCGGGAAGGTGCCCGCGGTCGGGGACCAGCTGCGGGCGCCCGTCGACGGCGCGGCCAACGCGGCCGGGAAGCTGGCGCAGGCGGGCCGGGACCAGGCACACGCCGTGGATCAGCTGGCCCTGGTACTCGCGGCCGTGACGATCGGACTGCCGGTGCTGTTCGCCGTACTGATCTGGGTGCCGCGGCGGATCCGGTTCGCGCGGCGGGCGTCGGCGGCGCGGCGGTTCATCGACAGCGCGGCCGACCTGGACCTGTTCGCGCTGCGGGCGATGGCGAACCAGCCGATGCACAAGCTCGCGAAGATCTCCGACGACCCGGTGAAGGCCTGGCGCGAGGGTGACCGCGAGGTCGTCACGGCCCTGGCGACCCTCGAACTCCGCAGCACCGGCCTGAGGCCACCACAAACCAAGGACAATGCTTAACAGCCGCTTGAGGATCGCGGTCGACGGCGGCGGTTACGCTCGGTGCCATGGCGCGGGTGCTGCTGGTCGAGGACGACGATGCGATTCGGGCGTCGCTGGGCAAGTCCCTGACGGCGGCCGGACACGTCGTGACCGCGGTCGCGGCCGGGGCCGACGGGGTCGCGGCGGTCGCGCGGGAGCGACCGGAGGTGCTGCTGCTGGATCTGGGGCTTCCGGATCTGGACGGGCGGGACGTGCTCGCAATGGTGCGGGCCGTCAGCGACGTGCCGGTGATCGTGGCGACGGCGCGTGACGACGACGCGAGCGTCGTACGGCTGCTGGACGCGGGCGCGGACGACTACGTGATCAAGCCGTTCAGCGCGGCGCAGATGGACGCCCGGATCCGCGCCGTCCTGCGGCGGCTCGGGCCGGACCAGCAGGGCGAGTCGACGGTCGAGGTCGGCGGGTTGCGGATCGATCCGCGCAGCCGCGAGGTGACCGTGGACGGCGCGGCGGTGGAGCTGACGCGCAAGGAGTTCGACCTGCTGCTGGCGTTGTCGCGGCGGCCCGGGGCCGTGGTGAGCAAGCGGGAGCTGCTCGCGGAGGTGTGGGGGCTGCCGTGGGGCGGTGGCGACCGGACGGTCGACGTCCACCTGTCGTGGCTGCGGCGGAAGCTGGGTGAGACGGCGGCTGAGCCGCGATTCCTGCACAGCGTCCGCGGCGTCGGCATCAAGCTCGCCGTGGACGGTTGAGCATGCGGCGGAGGATCTTGCTGCTGTCGGTGGGTATGACCACGCTCGTCGTGCTCGCGTTCGCAGTACCGCTGGTGATCCTGTTGCGCAGTACGACGGCCGACGAGTCGAGGGACAAGGCGCGGTACCTGGCCGAGAGCGTCGCGTACTACGTCGGCGACAAGGACCACACGAACGACGACATCACGGCGTACCTCGACGGGCTGAAGGACAAGCCGGGCCGGATCTCGGTGCGGATGCCGGACGGTACGACGCTCGGCGAGGCGCCGCCGGGCGGCGTCCCGACGCCGAAGGAAGTCCCGGCCGCGTACGGCGAGGATCCGAAGGGACCGCCCAAGATCGGTGACCCGGACTACCGCGACATCGGCGACGGCCTCGCGGTCGACGTCGGCGTCGGCACCGAGAACGGGACGGCCTCCGTCTGTCTCTACCTGACCGGCGACGAGCTGTACGCCGGCCTCGTGCCGCGCGTCCTGTTCCTCGCCGGCGGGAGCCTGCTCGTCCTGCTGCTCAGCATCGCGGGTGCCGAACTGGTGTCCCGCCGCCTCGCCCGCCCGCTGGAGGAGACCGCCGGTACGGCGGAACGCCTGGCGCGCGGCGACATGGACGCCCGCGCCCCGACGACCGGCCCCGCCGAGGTCGCGAAGGTCGGCGCCGCGCTGAACGGGCTCGCCGACCGGATCGACGAGGTGATCGCGGTCGAACGCGAAGCCGTCGCCGACCTCTCCCACCGCCTGCGCACCCCGTTGACCGCGCTCCGCCTCCAGGTCGAGGCGCTGCCGGACCGGGAGAGCGCCGAGGAACTCAACACGCAGGTCAACACCCTGGAGCGCGCGCTGACCGCGGTGATCAGCGCGGCCCGGCGGCCGCAGCGCGAGGGCCGGGTGCCGAACTCCGACGCGGTCCAGGTGACGCGGCAGCGCGCCGCGTTCTGGGAGCCGCTGTTCGAGGACCAGGGGCGTGAGCTGGCGCTCGACCTGCCGGACGCGCCGGCGATGGTGCGATCCTCCGGCGAGGACCTGGGCGCGGCGCTGGACGCCCTGGTGGAGAACGTCGTGGCGCACACGCCGGACGGCACGCCCGCGCGGATCACGCTGACCCGCGCGGACGGTCTCGTCCGCATCGTTGTCGCCGACAACGGTCCCGGGATCCCGCTCGGCGCCGGGGAACGCGGCCGCAGCGACCGCGGTTCCACCGGGCTCGGGCTGGACATCGCCCGTCGCTGCGCGGAGGCCGCCGGCGGCAGCCTCACCCTGCACCGCAACGAGGTCGTGCTGACCCTCAGACCTTCGACGGATGCCGCGCCAACGGCGTGACCTCGATCGTCATGTACGGGAACAGCGGCAGGCTCGACAGGATCTCGTGCAGCTGGTCGTTGGACTCGACGTCGAAGATGCTGATGTTCGCGTACTGACCGACGATCCGCCACAGCTCCGGCCAGACGCCGGCCTTCTGCAGCTCGATCGCCCGCTCCCGTTCGCGGGCGACCAGGCCGGCCCGGACCGTCGGGTCCAGGTCGCGCGGAAGGTGCACGTCCATCCGCACGTGGAACAGCATCAGTTCCCCTCGAGCTCGAAGTCGTACGTCGCCCGCCGGACGCCGGTGCCGTCGTCGACCGGGTCGAGGATCAGCTCGGGCTTCGTCGCCTCGGCGACGTCGGAGTCCAGCCACTCGCCGCCGGCGAAGTACAGCTGGGTGGTGATCGTCCGGTGGCCGGCGGCGCGGACCATGATGTGCAGGTGCGCGGGGCGCCACGGATGCCAGCCGGCGGCCTCGATCAGCTTGCCGGTCGGGCCGTCGGTCGGGATCTGGTACGGCGCCGGCTGCACGGTGCGGATCGCGAACCTGCCGTCGGCGCCGGTCACCACGACGCCGCGCAGGTTGCCGTCGGGCAGGTGCGGCGCGAAGCCGGAGTAGTACCCGTCGGCGTCGGCGTGCCAGATGTCGACCTCGGCGCCGGCGAGCGGCGTACCGTCCAGGTCACGGACCTGGCCGCTGAGCACCAACGGCGTACCCTTCTCGTCCTCGCGGTGCGGCAACTCGCACTCGGCCGGCAGCTTGACCTGGCCGGGAAGGTAGTACGGGCCTTCGATCGTTCCCTTCGTGCCGCGCTGAGCCGCGGCGGCGACCTCCTCGACCACGTGCTCGACGAAGACGTCCATGAACAGCGGCCATTCACCGCCCTCGCCGACCGCCATCAGCCACGCCTTCGCGGCCTGGAACTCGGGGTAGGTGACCTGCTGGTCGCGGATCGCCGTGTGCACGCCATGCAGGACGGCGGTCACGACCGCGCTGACGCGTTCGGGCGGGACGGCGGCGGTGTCCCGGGCCTTGGCCTTGAAGTTCGAGCTGGCGTTCGCGCCGGAGCCGGCGGCGGTCGGGGAATCCTGGGTGGTGGTCATGATGTGCTCCTTCAGCGGTTCAGGATCCGGCTGACGTCGGTCGGGTTGACCAGGTCCGGCACGGTCCAGCCGTCCAGGTCGTACTCGGCGAGCATGGTCTCGGCGAAGCCCTTCATCGCCGCGGTCTCGCCCTGGGCCTCGGCGGCGAACAGGATCTCGGCCTTCACGTTCTCGTGGTTGCCCGAGTAGTTGCGCTCGTACAGCTCGTGCCGGCCGCCGAACTCGGTGCCGACCGAGTCCCACAGCGCCTTCATCAGCTTGGTCCGCTCGACGGCGTCGTACCCGTTGGAGCCGCGGACGAAGCGGTCCAGGTACGGACGTACTTCGGGGGTCTTGAAGTCGATCGCGTTGGAGTTGAGGTAGATGAGGCCGGAGGCAACGTCCTGCTGGATGATCTCCTTCACCCGCGGGTAGCCGGTGATCATGAACTGCCGGTAGATCAGGCCGTAGTCGAGCTTCGGCAGTACGGTCCCGTTCGGGCCCGGGTCGGGGTTCAGCGCCATCGCGTCGGCCATGCAGCGGAACAGGTTCCGCCAGCCGATCACTTCACCGACCCGGGTCTGGACGCCGCGGAAGTCCTTGCTGCCGGTGCATTCGAGGGCCTTGAGCAACAGTCCGGCGATGAAGTCGAGCTTCACGGAGAGCCGGATGCAGCCGTGGAACGTGAACCGCGGGATGAACCCGGACTGCGGGAAGAACCCGTTGATCTTGTCCACGTCGCCGTACAGGAAGATGTTCTCCCACGGCACCAGCACCTTGTCGAAGACGAAGATCGTGTCGTTCTCGTCCATCCGGCTGGACAGCGGGTAGTCGAACGGGCTGCCCATCACGTCGGCCTGCATGGTGTACGACGGCCGGCAGATGAGCTTCACACCAGGAGCGCTCATCGGGACCGTGCAGATCAGCGCGTACTCCTTCTTCTTGATCGGCAGCCCGTAGTGCGCGATGAAGTTGTAGTTGGTGATCGCGGACCCGGTCGCCACCACCTTCGCGCCGGACACGATCACGCCCGCGTCGGTCTCCTTCTCGACCCGCATGAAGATGTCGCCCGCCTCGTCCGGCGGCAGGTTGCGGTCGACCGGCGGGTTGATGATCGCGTGGTTCCAGTACAGGACCTTCTCCTGTGACTCCTTGTACCAGCGCTTCGCGTTCTCCTCGTACGGCTGGTAGAACTCGGTGTTCCCGCCGAGGGTGCCGAGGAAGCTGGCCTTGTAGTCGGGGCTGCGGCCCATCCAGCCCCAGGTCTGGCGGGCCCAGTGCTCGATCGCGACCCGGTCCTTCTGCAGGTCCGCGGAGCTGTGCGGGGTGCGGAAGAACGGGTGCGTGTAGCCGCCGTTGCCGGTGTCGGTCGGAACCGTGATCTCGTCCTTGGTCGCCGGGTCGTGCAGGGCGTCGTACAGCCGGGCGGTCATCCGCGCCGGGTTCCGGAACGCCGGGTGCTCGGTGACGTCCTTGACGCGCTCGCCGTAGATCCAGATCTCCCGGTCGTCGCGGATCGAGTCGAGGTACTCCGCACCTGTCATCGGGCGCTTGGTGGTGGTTTCCTGCTCGACGGTCGTGGTCATGAGATGTCCTTTCCGGCACAGCCGTTTCAGAAAGTGGCAAGGGGCGTGAAGACGGCGCTGGCGTCGAACCAGCCGTGGTCCGGGCAGTCGATCGAGCCCGACCAGTGGGTCTCGACCAGACCCAGGTAGCGGAACCGGCCGCCGTGGAACAGCAGCGGGTCCCGGGCGGTGATGCCGACCGCGGCCACCTCGCCGATCACGATGAGGTGGTCGCCGCCGTCGTACGTCCGCCACGGCCGGCACGAGATCGTCGTGGCCGCGCCCTCGAGCAGCGGAGCGGTCGGACCGTCCACCCAGCCGGGGGCACGGTCTGACAGCTTGGTAGGACGTCCGGCGAAGTGCCAGGCGACGTCGAGCTGGTCGTCGGCGAGCACGTTGATCGCGAACGGCTTGCCGTCGAGGTACTGGCACGCCTTCGACGTGCGGGTCAATGTGACCTGCGCGAGCGCGGGCTCGAGCGAGACGGCGGTGAAGGCGTTCACGGTGGCGCCGTGCGGCCGGCCCTCCTCGCTGGTGCAGGTCACCACGGTCACGCCGGTGGCGAACTGGCCGAACGCGTTCCGGAGTTCTCGCGAGTCCATCAGCGTTACCTCCTTGGTTGTACGCTCTGCGTACAGCAAGTACGCTTGGCGTACGACAAGACCATGGGGTGCCCGCGAGCGACTGTCAAGAGCTCAATCAGATTTCGCGTGGAAGGATGACGCTCATGAGCGTGGAGGGGACCGAGCGCGACTACGTGCAGAGCATCGAGCGCGGATTCGCCGTACTGCTGGCGTTCGACGCCGACCATCCCAGTCCGACGCTTGCCGAGCTCGCCACCGCGACCGGGCTGTCGAGGCCCGCTGTCCGCCGGATCCTGCTCACGCTGCAGAAGCTCGGGTACGTCGCCGCGCAGGGCCCCCGGTGGACGCTGACGCCGCGCGTGCTCACGATCGGGCAGCACTACGCGGCGACGCACAGCTTCGTGGAGACCGCGCAGCCCCATCTGCTGCGCCTGGCTGAGGAGACGCAGGAGTCGGCGTCGCTCGCGCAGCTCGACGGGACCGACGTCGTGTACGTCGCCCGCGTGCAGGTGCGGCGGATCATGGCGATCTCGGTCGACGTGGGTAGCCGGGTGCCTGCGCACGCGACATCGATGGGCCGGGTGCTGATGGCGTGGTCGGACGCCGACGTGGTCGACGCGGTGCTGGCGGCCGGGCTGCCGCGGCTGGCGCAGCGGACCATCACCGATCCGACCGCCTTCCGCGATGCGCTGCACAAGGTGCGCATGGACGGGTACGCCGTCGTCGAGTCGGAGCTCGAGGACGGTCTGTTGTCGGCGTCCGTTCCGGTTCGTACGGCGGACGGCTCGGTGCTCGCGGCGCTTGCCTACTCGACGACGGTCGGCCGGCGGACCGAGGAGCAGGTCGTCGAGAAGGTCATCCCGCTGATGCAGGAGGCCGCGGCGGCGATCTCCGCGGACCTGCGGCTGCTGAGTGGCGCGCGCCGCCTCGATACCCAGGCGCGCGACGGCTTCTACTGAACCAGCGCCTTGAGAACCGCCAGTGCGCGGTCGAGGTGCGGTGCTTCGTCGTCTGCTCGCGTGGCCGCGGCGAGCTCGACGTTCGCCGAGCCGCTGAGCGCGCGGTAGGCGACGCCCGGGACGAGCAGCTCCGCCACGGGTTCCGGGACGATCGCGATGCCCAACCCGGCCGCCACGAACGTCACCAGTGTCGACGTCTCCGCCACCTCGTGCCGTACCCGCGGTTCGAACCCGGCCTCGCGGCAGCGCGCGAGCACGGTGTCGTGCATGACCGACCGCCCGCCACCGGCGTGGATCACGAATTCCTCGGCGGCCAGCTCCTCCAACCGCACCCGGCGCCGGGTGGCGAGCCGGTGCCCGTCGGGTACGGCGACGATCAGCCGATCGGCTCGCAGTACCTCGACCCGCAGCGAGTCGTCGTCGACCGGCGGGCGCAGCAGTCCGAGGTCGATCCGCCCGGTCGCGAGCGCCTGCGCCTGGTCGGGCGCGAGCATCTCGCCCTGCACCGCGACCTCGACGTCCGGAAGCTCCTCGCGCAGGGTTCGCACCAGCTGGGGCAGCAGGCTGTACGTCGCGGAACCCACGCAGCCGATCACCAGTCGTCCTTGGAGTCCCGCCGCGACCCGCTGCGCCTCGCCGGCCGCGGATGTGACCGCCGCGATGATCTGCCGGGCGCGGACCAGGTACGCCTCGCCCGCCGGGGTCAGCTCGACACGTCGCGTCGTACGCCTGAGGAGCTGCAGGCCCAGCTCGCTCTCCAGCTGGCGGATCTGCTGGGAGAGCGGCGGCTGGGCCATGTGCAGGCGGGCCGCGGCGCGGCCGAAGTGCCGCTCCTCGGCGACGGCGACGAAGTACCGCAGGTGACGGAGCTCCACCTGATTGATAGTGTCAGAGTCTCGATCCTGCGTAAATGAGTATTTCTCCATATCGATGCTCGCGACCTACCGTCGAGGGCATGAGCGATGTGGTGATCTGCGAACCGATCCGTACGCCGGTGGGCCGCTACGGCGGCGCTCTCTCCGCGCTGTCCGCGGCCGACCTCGCCACCGCCGCTCTCACCGAGCTGGTACGCCGTACCGGTCTGGGCGAGGGGGATGTCGACGACGTCGTCCTCGGCCAGTGCTACCCGAACGGCGAGGCGCCCGCGATCGGCCGGATCGCGGCGCTCGAGGCGGGCCTCGGGGTCGGCGTACCTGGTGTCCAGGTGGACCGTCGGTGCGGCTCCGGGCTGCAGGCGGTGCTGTACGCGGCCGGGATGGTCGCGACCGGCGCGGCCCGGGTGGTTGTTGCCGGGGGCACCGAGTCGATGTCGCAGGTCGAGCACTATGCGCTGGGGTTGCGGGCCGGTGTCCGCGGCAACGTCGAGCTCAACGACCGCTTGATCCGCGCCCGGGAGACCGCGGGCGGCAAGTTCCATCCGGTGCCCGGCGGGATGCTGGAGACGGCGGAGAACGTACGGCGGGAGTACGGCATCACGCGCGAGGAGCAGGACTTGTTCGCGTTGCGCTCGCATCAACGTGCGATCGCCGCTCAGGCCGAGGGGCGCTTCGCGGACGAGTTGGTGCCGGTCGAGGTGCCGGGGCGGCGGGGGACGCTTGTCACCGTTGACGAGCATCCTCGTCCAGATACGTCTCTCGAAGGGCTCGCTGCTCTGCGCCCGGTGATGAAGGTGCCTGGCGCCACCGTGACGGCCGGCAACGCCAGCGGGCAGAACGACGGTGCCGCTGTCTGTGTTGTCACCACCCGATCCGAGGCAGAGCGCCGCGGTCTGCGTCCGCTGGTGGCGCTGAAGTCCTGGGCCGTCGCCGGCGTCGGGCCAGAGGTGATGGGCATCGGTCCGGTCCCGGCGGTCGCGGCCGCGCTCGCCCGCGCCGACCTCACCCTCGACGACCTGGATCTGATCGAACTCAACGAGGCCTTCGCGTCCCAGGTCCTCGCCTGCCTGCGCGAGTGGAAGATCGACCCGACCGACGACCGGCTGAACCCGAACGGCTCCGGTATCTCACTCGGCCACCCGGTCGGCGCGACCGGTGCCCGCATCCTCGCCACTCTCGGCCGCGAACTCCACCGGCGTGAGGGGCGCTACGCGCTGGAGACGCTGTGTATCGGCGGCGGGCAGGGCATCGCCGCCGTCTTCGAGGCCGTGCGATGATCGCGCACACCGTCAGCGGCCGGCCGGACGCGCCGACCGTCGTACTGGCGAACTCGCTCGGGTCCACGTGGGAGATGTGGGACGCGAACCTGGCCGAGTGGGAGCAGCATTTCCGGGTCGTTCGCTTCGACACCCGGGGGCACGGTCGCTCGTCGGTGCCGCCCGGTCCGTACACGATCGACGACCTGGCCGACGACGTCGTCGAACTGCTCGACCTGCTCGGTATCGAGCGCGCGCACTTCGTCGGCCTGTCGCTCGGTGGGATGACCGGGATGCGCCTGGCCGCGCGCAATCCTTCGCGGGTCGATCGTCTCGTCGTGCTGTGCACCGGGGCCCGGCTCGATCCTTCGTCCGCGTGGACCGATCGCGCCGACCTCGTCCGTGCGAAGGGTACGGCGGCGGTGGCGGAGGCCGTCGTACGACGTTGGTACACGGCGGACTGGCTCGCCGAGCATCCGGACGTGCGGAAGGAGTCCGAGGAGATGGTCGCGTCGACACCGGCCGACGGGTACGCCGGCTGTTGTGAGGTGATCGCGACGATGGACCTGCTCGACGACCTGGGGACGATCACCGCGCCGACGCTGGCGATCGCGGGCGCCGAGGATCCGGCCACGCCGCCGTGGCAGCTCGAACGCATCGCCGACACGGTTGCTGACGGCAAGCTTCTCGTCGTGCCGCGCGCTGCGCATCTGGCGTCTGCGCAGCGGCCCGAGGTGGTTTCGCCGGCCGTCGTCGCGCATCTTCTGGAGGAGCGCTCATGAGTCTCGACAAGGTCGTCGGCACCGCGGAGGCCGCGGTCGCGGACATCCCCGACGGTGCGAGTCTCGCGGTCGGCGGGTTCGGGTTGGCGGGGATTCCGTGGTTCTTGATCGAGGCGCTGCTGGAACAGGGCGCTCGCGACCTCACCGTGGTTTCGAACAACTGCGGCGTCGACGGTGCGGGGCTCGGGCTGTTGCTCGAACGCGGGCGGATCAGCCGGGTGATCGCGTCGTACGTGGGAGAGAACAAGGAGTTCGCGCGGCAGTACCTCGCGGGGGAGTTGACGGTCGAGCTGACTCCGCAAGGCACACTCGCCGAGCGGCTGCGGGCGGGCGGCGCCGGGATCGGTGCGTTCTTCACCCCGACCGGCGTCGGCACGCTGGTGTCCGAGGGCGGGCTGCCCTGGCGGTACGCGCCGGACGGCACCGTCGCGGTCGCATCGCCGCCGAAGGAGGTACGGACGATCCAGGGCCGCGACATGGTGCTGGAGGAGGCGATCGTCACCGACGTCGCGCTGGTCCGCGCCGCGATCGCCGACCGCGCCGGCAACTGCGTGTTCCACGCGTCGGCCCGCAACTTCAACCCGGTCGCGGCGATGGCCGGCCGGCTGACGATCGTCGAAGCCGAGCAGGTCGTGGAGGTGGGGGAACTCGCGCCGGACGCGATCCACCTACCGGGCGTCTTCGTACAGCGCGTCGTACCGCTGACGCCGGAACAGTCAGCGCAGAAGCGGATCGAGAAGCGCACCACCCGGGAGGTATGACATGCCCTGGACCCGAGACCAGATGGCCGCGCGGGCAGCCGCGGAACTGTCGGACGGCGAATACGTGAACCTCGGCATCGGCCTGCCGACACTAGTCCCCAACCACCTGCCCGCCGGATCGTCCGTCACCTTGCAGGCCGAGAACGGGATCCTCGGCGTCGGTCCCTTCCCGTTGGAGCACGAGGTCGACCCGGACCTCATCGACGCCGGCAAACAGACCGTCACCGTCGTCCCCGGAGCGTCGTACTTCGACTCCGCGACCAGCTTCGCGATGATCCGCGGCGGCCACATCGACGTCGCGATCCTCGGCGGGATGCAGGTCTCCGCGTACGGCGACCTCGCGAACTGGCTGGTCCCCGGCTCGATCGTCAAAGGCATGGGCGGCGCGATGGACCTGGTCAACGGCGCCCGCCGCGTCATAGTCCTGATGGAACACCGGACCCGCCAAGGCGCCCCCAAACTCCTCCCCACCTGCACCCTCCCCCTAACCGGCCGCCGCACAGTCCACCGAGTAATCACCGACCTGGCAGTCCTGGACGCAGCCCAAGGCACCTTCACCCTGATCGAACTGGCCCCCGACGTAACCAAACCCATGCTCCAGGCAGCCACCGCCGCCCCCATCACCTGAAGTCCCCCGCGTGCTACGCGGCCGCTCACTTCGTCGCTCCACTCCTCAACGCACCCGCTACGCGCGCTCCCACCCCCGGCTTAGCGCCCGTACCTCTGCTTCCGGCTGGCGCCGGTTCTTCCGGCTTGCGCCGGGTTTCCGGCTACCGCCGGGCGATCCGGCATGCGCCGGCTGTTCCGGCTTGCGCCCGGCTGTTCCGGCTTGCGCCCGGCTGTTCCGGCTTGCGCCGGGTTGTCCGGCTCCGCCGGGCCGTTCGGCTACCGCCCGGCCATTCCGGCGTGCGCCGGTGTTTCCGGCTCCGCCGGGATCTTCGGGCTTACGCCGGGCTGTTGCGGCTTGCGCCGAGCCATTGCGCCTACGCCTGGCCTGTTCCGGCTTACGCCGACTGTTCCGGCTACCGCCGACTGTTCCGGCTACCGCCGACTGTTCCGAGTCGAGTCCAGCAGAGTGGTGTACGGCGAGAGCCCGGTGCGTCGCGGGAACGTGAACGCGGTCATCGGGTGATCCTTCGAGTGATCTCTCACAACCGACTCGAAGAAGGAAACCGCGATGACCGCTGGCTCCAGTATCGACCCTGCCGAGTTCCTGCACGAGCATCTCGAGCAGGCCAGCCCGGACCTGTTGCGTGAGTTGATGGAAGGGTTCATCAACACGTTGCTGTCCGCGGACGCCGACAGCGTGTGTGGTGCCGCGTTCGGCACGCGTGACCCGGGCCGGGTGAACTCCCGCAACGGATACCGCCACCGCGAGCTCGACACCCGCGTCGGCACCCTGGATGTCGCGGTCCCCAAACTTCGCGAAGGAACCTACTTTCCGGACTGGCTGCTGGAACGCCGCCGACGCGCAGAGGCGGCTCTGACGTCGGTGGTGGCGACGTGTTACCTGCTCGGGGTGTCGACACGGCGGATGGACCGGCTCGTGCAGTCGCTGGGCATCACCGGCCTGTCCCGGTCCCAGGTGTCGGTGATGGCACGTGACCTCGACGAGCTCGTGCGCGACTTCCGGGAACGGCCGCTGGACGAGGGACCGTACACGTTCCTGGCCGCGGACGCGTTGACGATGAAGGTCCGCGAGGGCGGCCGGGTGATCAAGATCGCGGTCATGGTCGCGACCGCTGTGAACGCTGATGGGTTCCGCGAGATCCTCGGGGTCGCCACTAGTACGGCCGAGTCGGGTGCGGGCTGGAACAGCTTCTTCAAGGACCTGGTCGCCCGTGGCCTCAACGGCGTCGCCCTGGTCACCTCCGACGCCCACGCCGGCCTGGTCGACGCGATCGGAGCCAATCTGCCCGGCGCGTCCTGGCAGCGTTGCCGCACCCACTACACCGCCAACCTGATGGCGACCTGCCCCAAGCATGCCTGGGGCGGGGTGAAGGCGATGCTGCACTCGGTGTTCGACCAGATCGACGCCGCCGCCGTCCACACCCAATACGACAAGCTTCTCGACCAGACCGAGCACACCCTGCCCGACGTTCACGCACACCTCGACGCCGCCCGCGACGAGGTGCTGGCCTTCACCGCGTTCCCGCGCGATGTCTGGCGACAGATCTGGTCCAACAACCCCAACGAACGCCTCAACCGCGAGATCCGCCGCCGCACCGACGTCGTCGGCATCTTCCCCGACCGCGCCTCGATCATCCGCCTCGTCGGCGCCGTTCTCGCAGAACAACACGACGAATGGGCCGACGGCCGCCGCTACCTCGGCCTCGACGTCCTCCACCGCAGCCGGCTCACCCTCATCACCAGCACCGCTCCCCAGGAGGACACCACCACAGCCACCATCAGCGCCTAACCACACAACAACGAAGGAGCAAACGTCGTACACCACTCCACAGGACTTGACCCTGTTCCGGCTTACGCCGGCTGTTCCGGCTGCCGCCGGGCGATCCGGCTTGGGCCGGGAGTTGCGGGCTGCCGCCGGCGAGGTTTGCGAGCTGCCGCTCGCGGGCGACGACCAGGGCCGACGTCCCACCCGGAACCAACCGGAACGACACGCCCGCGACCCGGCCCGCGACGACTGCGCAACCGCACCCCGACCATCCGCGCCGCAACAGCCAGAAGCAGCCGGAATCCCTTACAGGTAAGGGATTCCGGTGCATAGCCGATTTGCCCGTAACCATTTCGTGACCTACAATAGAACACATGTTCGACGATGATCTGGATGGACTCAGCGACACGGACCTGCTGTCCGTGGCCGCCGAGTACGCCCGGGCTCAAGAACAGGCCGCGGTCGGCATCCTGCGCGCCGCGCTGGCGTTTGCCGACCACAACGCCGTGGTCGAGGGCTACCAGCCGCTGCCCGGCCACGAACGGCACCTGGTCTACGGCGGCGACGGCTGCCCCGGCGTCGCCGAGTTCGCCCCGATCGAGTTCGGCGCGGTCCTCGGCATGTCCAGCGGCGCCGCCGCCTGTCTGATCGGCGAAGCCCTCGCCCTACGCCACCGCCTCCCCAAAGTGTGGGCCGCCGTACTGTCCGGCCAGGCACTGTCGTGGCGGGCCCGCAAGATCGCCCACGCCTGCCTCACCCTCTCCCAGGAAGCCGCCGCGATCGTCGACCGCCGCGTGGCCGGCATCGTCAACACCGTCACCCCGGGCAAACTCAAGTCGATCGTCACCGCCGCGGTATGGGAAGCCGACCCCGAACAGGCCGAGGCCGACGCCCGAGCAGCCGCGAAAACCCGCGGCGTGTTCGTCGCCCAGTCCGACGAACACGGCACCAAACGCATCTGGGTCCGCGCCGCCGCCGGCGCCGTGATCCGCTTCGACGCCACCATCGACGACCTCGCCCGCGCCCTCGCCATCCTCGGCGACCCCGACCCCCTCGACGAACGCCGCGCGAAGGCCATCGACTGGATCGCCGACCCCGAAGCAGCCCACTACCTCCTCCAAGTAGCCCGCTACCTCGCCCAAACCCTGCCCAACACCACACCAGCCCCCGCGCACAGCCCCGCCGACGGCGCCGAGTCGGCCGACCCTATGGACTGGGCGGACGACTTCGCCGACGACGCCGCGACGGCTCCTGCGGATCCCGGCCACCGCCCTGCCAGCGAGTCCGCCGATGACCCCTTGAGTGAGCCGTCTGGCTACTGGTGCGACAGCGAGGCCGGCTGCGAGGCCGGCTGCGAGGCCGATTGCGAGGCCGATTGCGAGGCCGATTGCGAGGCCGATTGCGAGGAGCGCGGTGCGGCCGGCGCCAGCGCGGACGTTCGGGTGGAGGGCGGCGCGGTTGGTGTGGATGGAGTGGATGATGTGGATGGTGTGGATGGTGTGGATCGGTTCTCGCGGCGGGTGCTGGCGGGTTCGCTGCCGGAGCGGTTGGCTGCGATCAAGCGTGACAGTCACCGTTACGGGCTCGGAGCCGGCAGCGGCTCAACTCAGGGGATCGGTCGGCGCCGTCGGAACCGGCACACGCTGTACGTGCACCTGACCGACAAGACCCTCGCCACCGGCCGCGGGGTGTTGCGGATCGAGGAGCTCGGCCCGTTGCTGGCGAGCCAGCTGCGCGAGCTGCTCGGGCACGCTCAGGTCGTGGTGAAGCCGGTGATCGACCTGCACGACCAGGTCAGCGTGCACAGCTACGAGATCCCCGACCGGATCCGCGAACGCGTCCGGCTACGCCACCCGGTGGACATGTTCCCCTACGGCGCCGCCGAGGCCACCGCCTCCATGGACCAAGACCACATCACCCCCTACCGCCACACCAAGACCGGGCCACCAGCCAGAACGGGCGGTCCGCCCGGGCCGGGGCAAACCAGCCTCGACAACCTCATACCGCAAAGCCGACTCCACCACCGCGCGAAAACCTTCGGCGGGTGGCGTAACCGACGCCTGCCCACCGGTGCGGTCGAGTGGATCAGCCCGCACGGGTTCCGCTTCATCGTCGACCACAACGGCACCCACCCACGTCCACACGCGCGAGCCCAGAACCACTGAGGTCAGCCTGCGCGGCGGGGTGCGAGCGTCGTTGAGTTCCGTCGCCTGCGGGTCACGAGCGCCGTTGGGGTCCGTCACCTGCTGCGTGGTCGCGATTGGTGGGTTGACCCACGGTGGGGTCGTGCGGGCGTGCAGTTCGCGCGCGGCGGGCGAGCTGCCTCGGTCTGATGCTGTCTTGAGCGCTGCGAGTAGTGCAGTCGCATCCTCGTCGGCCGCGCCGGTACTCAGCGCAGCCCGCACGCATCGGCGCGGAGCAACTGATCTCCAGTCGCGCCTCGGTGCCGTGAGGCTTCCGGCGTTGGGGTCCGGCCCTTTGGCATGGTGACGCTCGGGCGGTTGGCGCATCGGTGGAGATCGCGCTGATGTGCAGACCTGGTCGACCGGACCGGCGTATGCCTGAGTGCCCGGTCCGCGTCTATGAGCTGCCCCTCGACCTGCTGCTGTCTCAACTGGCCCCTCGAGCTGGGCCTGTATCAGCTGCCCCCGGCCGGTGCTGTCTCAACGGTGGGTTCCTCGGCTGGCGATGCGGATCATGTTGTCCGATTCGTTGTCGATAATGCCGGGACCCAACCCCGGAAGCGCGTGGTGGGCAGGCCAGTGCGCGTGGTTCGGCGCTTCGCGCAGGTTTTCGGTCAGCGCCGTATCCGGGAAGCGGGTGACGAAGCAGGCCGTATTCATGACCGTCTGTTGTCGGCGGATCACTCTGAGCGTAGCGCTGCGCTGTCGCTTGAAACAGTCGATTGCAATTTGCTGCAAGACTGTCGTCAACTGTCGGGGGCATCGGCTAGAGTCGGCGCGATCTCGAGCTCTTCGAGACTTTTTCTGGAGGGGGAACTCCATATGAAGTTGCAGCGCCTTGCGCTTGCATTGACCGGTGCGGGGCTGCTTGCTGCCACCGTCGCCTCCGTTCCGGCCGCCGCCACCGGCCAGGACGACCCGAAGCCACGCTTCGCCAAGTCGCTGACGCCGAACTCGATCAAGGCGGCCGACGCCGGCGAGCCCTGCACCAGCGATGTCATGGCGCCGAACGCCGCGGGCACCGCGCGCGACATCGGGGCGGTGCCGACGCGGCCCATCGCCTCCTACTCGGGCACGCCGTTCAAGTACGTCGGCACCCGCGCGAACTCGACCTGGTACGGCGCCGTGAACGCGTCGGGCACGCAGGTCTACTTCTACGGCCTGCTCCTGCAGGGCGGCAGCCTGTACCGCCACACGTCGTACCTGCGGGACAACGGCGAGGAAGGCACTTGGGTGCCCACCTTCAAGAAGGTCGGCACCGGCTGGACCAGCTTCAAGTCCATCGCCACGTCGAACTACAGCGTCGCGGCGCCCCGGCACGCGTACCTGTACGGCCTGAACACCAACGGCAGCCTGTACCGCTACCAGATCGTCGGCGCCGGCTTCCGGGCCCTCGGTCCGCTCCCGGGCTTCCGTGGCTTCAAGGCGATGACGGTGATCAGCGAGACCGCGACGTACGACACGCTGCTGATGACGACGAACGCCGGCGCGCTCTGGACCGTTCGCATCCCGGTCGCGGCTGGAGCGAAGCCGGTGCTGAAGCTGGTCCGGTCCTCGGGCTGGGCGGCGTACGAGTCCCTGGTTGTCCAGGGCTGCGGCAGCCGCGGTGGCGCTCTCATCACCGCCGTCGACCACAACACCCAGTCCGGCTACCTGTTCTCGATGAGCAAGGCGAACGGCACCGCTACGGTGAT
The DNA here is from genome assembly GCF_040254265.1 of Kribbella sp. HUAS MG21. GTDB lineage: Bacteria > Actinomycetota > Actinomycetes > Propionibacteriales > Kribbellaceae > Kribbella. The sequence goes on along the minus strand of NZ_CP158165.1, from coordinate 791,996 downwards.
CACGTCGCACGGCAAGGTCCCCGAGGTCTACGACGGTGTGAGCCACGTGTCGCTCACCACGCACTACGACCAGCTGATCAGCGAGTAGGGATCTGAAGTACCTCGGCCGGGGACACCGCAGTGCGCGGTGTCCCCGGTTCTCTATTGCGCTAGGGGCCAGTACTGCGCTTCTGCCGGGGCCTCGATGTGCCAGGTGGGTGGGCTGGTCGGGTAGATGCGGGTGCTGAGGACGCGGCCGGCGCTGGTGAAGATTTCCAGGACGGAGCCGTCGAGGAAGATGCGCGCCGCCGGGCGGTCCGCGGACGGGTCGAAGGCGTCGCCAACCTCCATCCGGACGCCGTGTGCGTGGCGGTCCAGGCTGGCAGCGGTCCGGTCGATCGTCAGCGAGTCCGCGTCGAGCTCGATCACCAGCCGTTCCTCGTCACTGAAGTGGATGACGACCCGGCCAGGGCCATGGGGTACGGCGATCTCGCACTGGGCGCCGGTCGACGCACCGTCGGCGGGCGAGCCCGGACCAACCCGGAGCGTGTCCATGGTCGGCACCGGCGTACTGCGAAGCGAACCATCGACGCCCAGCTCAACCACGCGGGGAAGCGAGATCACCCCGGCCCAGTCGTCCGTCCACCCCGACGGGTCGCGGCCCTCGGTCAGCCAGCCGAAGAGGAGCGGACCGAATCGGCTGTCCCGCAGCGCCGACGCGGCGTAGAAGTTCGAACCGTGATCGACGCGCTGCGGGTTCAACCGCCCGTCGACATCGAACGACAGCACCTCCGCCGCACCACCCTCCGGTGACCACGACGCGACGACGGCGATCCGCCGGCCGTCGAGGGTGAGCACCTGCGGGCACTCCCACGCGGCGCCGGTGTCCTCCCCGGCCGCGATCCCGCGGGGCAGTTCGGCGAGCGGACCGTCGTACGTCCAGTGCTCGAGATCGGGCGAGCGGTAGAGCGCGATGCCGGCCCGGTCGACGTACCCGGTGCCGACGGCCATCCACCAGCCACCGTTCTCCCGCCAGACGAACGGATCGCGGAACATGATCGCCTGCTCCGGATCCGGCACCACCTGACGAGCCGGCCCGAACGTCATCCCGCCGTCGTCCGACACCGCCGTGAGCACCGACTGGTACGGGTGCCCCTCGACGTTCCCGGAGTAGAAGGCGCGGACCCGGCCGTCGTCCAGGACTGTGTTGCCCGACCAGCAGCCGTCGGTGTCCGGACCGCCCGGCTGCGGCGCCATGGCGGGCCGGTGCAGCGTCCAGCGCACGTAGTCGGACGAGGTCGCGTGCCCCCACTCGACCGGGACGTGCATGTCGAGCATGGGGCGCGACTGGAAATAGAGGTGTACGTCGTCACCTACTTCGATCGGCCCGTTCGGGTCGTTGAGGTAGCCGCGCGGCGGCCGGATGTGGAAGGCGGGCCGTAGATGCGCGGCGGCGCCTGCCGACCGGGAGGCGGACTGGGTCTGGGTCACCGTGATGCTCCTGCCGTGATGCCTGCGATGAAGTATCTCTGGGCGAAGACGAACAGCACTACGCTCGGCAGGATCGCCAGTACGACGCCCGCCAGCACGACCGAGATCGAACCGGTGCCGAGGTTGCCCTGCAGACCGACGAGCCCGAGCGGCAGCGTGAAGTTGTCCCGCGACTGCAGGAAGATCAGCGGCCGGTAGAACTCCGCCCAGAAGCCGGAGAAGTTCAGGATCGCGAGCGTCGCGATCGCCGGACCGGCCATCTTGGCGTAGATCATCAGGAACGTCTGGAAGTGCCCGGCGCCGTCGATCCTCGCCGCCTCGCCCAGTTCCCGAGGCATCTGCAGGAAGTACTGCCGCATCAGGAACGTGCCGAAGGCGCTGCCGAGGGCCGAGATCACCAGCGAGAACGGGCTGTCCGACAACCCGAGGTACCGGATGATCACGAACACCGGGATGATGATCGTCTGCAGCGGCACCATCATCGTGGCCAGGAAGATCGCGAAGATCACCGAGCGCCCGGGGAAGCTGATCATCGCGAACGCGTACCCCGACAGCGTGCAGGTGATGGTCTGGCCGACCACGATCAGCCCGGTGACGATCACGCTGTTGACGAAGAACCGCCCGATCGGGATCCGGTCGAAGACCGCGCCGTAGTTGGAGAAGTCCGGGTTCAGCGGGATCCACTGCGGCGGGTTGGTGAACGCCTCGGCGGGCGTCCGCAGTGAGGTGGTGAGCGTCCACAGCAACGGGCCGAGGGCAACCATCGCGGCGATCACCAGCACCACGAAGCCGGTGAGCCGGCCGATCCGGGCGAGAGTTCCGGTGGAGCGGATCATTGGTAGAACACCAGCTTTCGTGCCGCGAGGAACTGCAGCCCGGTGATGATCAGGATCACGGCCAGCAGCACGATCGCGATCGACGAGCCGTAACCGAACTGCAGGTTCTGGAAGCCCTTCTGGTACATGGAGATCGTCACCGTCGTGGTCGCCGTCCCCGGACCGCCCTTGGTCATGATGTACGGCTGGTCGAACAGCTGCATCGCGTTGATCAGCGCGACGACCGCCGCGAACAGGATCGTCGGGCTGATCAACGGAACCTTGATCCGGAACAACGTCCGCAACGGCCCGGCCCCGTCGATCTGCGCGGCCTCGAGGACGTCGGTCGGCACCGACATCAACGACGCGACGAACAGCACGAACGTGAAACCGATCTGCTGCCAGACCGCGACCAGCACGATCGTCGTCGCCGCACCCAGACCGCTGGTCAGCCACGGGACGTTCGGGAGGCCGAGCAGCCCGAGGTAGTAGTTCACCCCGCCGAACTTGTAGTCGAACAGGTAGCCCATGAAGATCGACACGGCCGCCGTCGACGCCAGCAGCGGCAGGTAGAACGCCGTACGGAACGCCGTTCGCATCCAGACCCGCCGGCGTTGGTTGACCAGGACCGCGAGCGCGAGGCCGATGGTCAATTGCAGTACGACGATCGCGACCGCCATCCCCAGCGTGACGCCGAAGGACTTGAGCACCGGGCCGTCGTTGAAGAGCCGCTGGTAGTTCTCGAGTCCGACGAACTCCGGCGTCGAGATCACGTCCCAGGAGAAGAACGACAACCCGAGTGACGCGACGATCGGGATCGCGGTGAAGACCGCGACGAACAGCACCGCCAGCCCGATCATCGCGAACCCGAATCCAGCCTCACCGTGCGCGGCCGGATGCCGGCGGCGCTTCACGGCCGTGTTCCGCACCTCCGCGGTGACGGCAGTCATCAGCCCGCCCCCGCGGCCTTCTCGAGGTCGGACTGCAACCCGTCCAGGGCTGCCTTGGCGTTACCGGACGAGATCGCCTCGGTGGTCCGCTGATTCAGCGCGGTCGCGAGCGCGTTGTAGTACGGCGGCGCGGGGATCGGCGCGGTGTCCGGGTGCTTGGTCAGCGTGTCGTAGAAGACGGACCAGTGCTTCGGCCCGGTCTTGGCGTACCGCGCGGCCGTCACCAGGGACTTGCGGCCGGGCGTGGTGACGTTGCCCGGGAACACCAGGTCGAACGTCTCCGGCTTCACCAGCAGCTTCAGGACCTCCCAGGCCAGGTCCTTCTTCTTCGACGACTTGAAGATCGCGTACCCGCCGGCGCCGAACAGATGCCGCTGGCTCTTCCACTTCGGGAACATCGTGACGTCGAAACTGCCGTTCTTCATGCCCGCGTTGGTCAGGCCGCCGGCCCAGAACCCGCCGCCGATCGACATCCCGATCCGGTTCGACGCGAACAGACCTTGTAGTGTGCCGCCACCGCCGACGTCGGGCGACGGCGACAGGCCCTTCTTGGTCAGCTCGATCATGTAGTTCAGCGCCTCGACCGTGGCGTCGGAGTTCGCCGTCGGCGCGCCCCACTTCCAGCCGCCCTTCCGCCCGGCGGCGGCAGCATCACCGGCGTACGCCTTGCTCCACAGCCAGTCGCCGCCGTCGTACTTGCCCTCCTCGAGCAGGTTGGCGTTGTTCGCGTACATGAACGACGTCCAGCTGCCCCACAGCCGGACCACCCAGCCGAAGGCGTTGATGCCCTTGAACTTCGCGATCTTGGTGGCTGCGGTCTCGAAGTCCTGCAGCGTCCAGTTCTCGCTCGGCGGTACGACGCCCGCGCGCTGGAAGAGCGTGCTGCTGTAGAACATGTTCCCGGCGTTGAAGCTGTCCGGGAGTTCCCACAGGTGCCCCTGGTACATCATCGACTCGACCAGGGCCGGGTGGATGTCGGCGAAGTACTCCTTGAGCGCGTCGAGGTCCTTGGTGACGTAGTCGTCGAGCGGGATCGCCAGCTCCTTCGACGCCATCAGCTGCAGGCCTTCGGTGGCGACGCTGATGATGTCCGGCGGGGTGCCGGCGGCGATCTGGGTCAGCACCTTGGCCAGGAAGTCGTTCCAGTCGGTGCCGTTGATCGCGGAGATCTCGAAGGTGATGCCCGGGTCGAGTTTGCTGATCTGCGGCTGCAACCGGTTCTGCAGCTGGGTCGCCTGCGCCTGCTCGCCGAAGTACAGCATCTTCAGCGACTTCGACGAGCCGCCGCTGTCGTTGCTGCAGGCGGCCAGGTCGGCCAGTGCGGCCAGCCCGAGACCACCGGCTCCGGCCTTCAGCAGGGTCCGGCGGGCGAGCGAGCCACCGGCGGGATGGGTACCTGTCATGGGATTGCCTCCTTGACCGCTCGGGCGGCCCGGCGCGCCGCCCAATACGTATTGACCCGGGACGGTAGCAGCGGTGTACGGTGGGGTCAATACGTATTGGGTCGAACTGTGATAGTTAATTAGCGGCGGCGACGACGCCGCGCACCGTGCGGTGTTCAACTCTTGGGGGACCGATGCCGAGGAAGCCGGCCGACGGGCCGAAACGCGTCACGATGACCGACGTCGCCCGGCGCGCGGGGGTGTCCCAGCCGACCGTCTCGTTCGTGCTCAACGACCGCCGCGACGTCGCGGTCGCGGAGGAGACCAGGCGGCGCGTCCTCGAGGCCGCCGCCGAGCTCGACTTCGTCCCGAACCGGGCGGCCCAGCTGCTGCGGTCGAACAAGTCGTTCACGGTCGGCGTCGTCACCAGCGGGATCGTCTCCCAGCCGTACGCCGGTCTGATCGTGCTCGGCCTGCAACAGGTCGTCCAGCCGGCCGGCTATGTGACGATGGTTGTCGACACGACCGACGACCCGGAGCAGGGTGACGCCGCAGTGGCGAACCTGGTCGGCCAGGGCGTCGCCGCGATCGTGTACGCGTCGCTGTCGCCGAAGCCGCTGCACCGCAGCCCGCGGCTCGACGGGATCCGGACGATCTTCGTCAACTGCTGGCCCGAGGAAGGCCACGCCGACACGATCCTGCTCGCCGACGAGTACGCCGGTGGGCGGCGCGCCGCGGCGTCGGTCTTCGAGCGCGGGCATCGTGAGGTCGCGTTCCTCGGCGGGATGCGCAACGACTACGCCTGCAAGGAACGGCGCCGCGGGTTCGACGACGCCGCGCGGGCGGCCGGGCTGCGACCCGCCGATCTGGTGCACCGGTACGGCAACTACCAGATCGGATCCGGGTACGACCTGGCGACCGAGGTGGTGCTCGAACACCGGCCGACCGCTCTCGTCTGCGGCAACGACCGGATGGCGATCGGCGCGATCCTCGCGCTGCACGCGCTCGGCCTCGACTGCCCGGACGACGTCAGCGTCGTCGGCTTCGACGACCAGCCCGACGTCGCGGACCAGGTCCGTCCCGGTCTGACCACCGCCGCGTTGCCGCACCTGATGCTCGGCCGCCGGGCCGGCGAGTTGGTATTGGCCGCGCCGGACGACGCGCCCGAGCGGGTGATCGTCGACTGCGAGCTGATCGAGCGCGAGTCGGTCGGTGATCCGCCACGCCGCCGCCCGCGGCCGAAGGCGGCCCCGAAATGATCCACTGGCGCCCGAAGTCGGGCTTCGTCGGTGACGTGATCCCGTTCAGTCACGCCGGCCGGATCTGGCTCTTCTACCTGTTGGACGAGCGTCCGGCGGACCCGACCGCCGGTCAGAGCGGGATGCCATGGGCTCTGGTCTCGACCACCGACTTCGTGCACTACACGGACCACGGCGTCGTACTGCGGGCCGGCGACCGGGACGCGGACGACTTCGACTGCTACACGGGCAGTGTCGTCGCGGACGGTTCGCGGTTGCACCTCTTCTACACGGGCCACAACCCGCGGCGCGGCGACGCCGACGGATCCTTCCAGGTGGTCTGTCACGCGGTCAGCGACGGCGATCCAACGGTATGGACCAAGCTGCCTGAGCACACCTTCGGAGCACCGCCCGGGTACGTGCCCCAGGACTGGCGCGACCCGTTCGTCTACCGTACGGCGCCCGATCAGCCGTGGCAGCTGGTGCTGGCCGCGCGGTACGCCGACGCGCCCGATCGCCGGTGTGGTGTGGTGGCGCGGCTGACCTCGGACGACCTGGAGAAGTGGACGATCGCGGAGCCGTTGTGGGAGCCGCACCGGTTCATCACGCAGGAGTGCCCGGACGTGTTCCGGTGGGGCGACTGGTGGTACCTGGTGTACTCCGAGTTCACGGACGCCTTCCAGACGCGGTACCGCGTTGCGCGCGGGCCGGACGGTCCGTGGCTGGCGCCCGGTCGGGACACTGTCGACGGGCGGGCGTTCTATGCGGCCAAGTCGGTCGAGTTCGCGGCGCGACGGTTCTTCATCGGCTGGATCCCTACCAAACAAGGGGATTCCGACGCGGGGCGGTGGCAGTGGGCCGGCGATCTCGCCGTACTCGAAGCGCGGCAGGAGGGCGATGGGTCGCTGGCGTTCGGGTTCCCGGAGGAGGTCGTTGCGGCGTTTGCCGATGTCCGGCAGGTGGCGTTGGCGCCGGTTGACGGAGCGGCGGCGATTCCTGGGCAGGGCGCGGTTGATCGGTACGCTGCCTGGCTCGGGGAGCCCTTGCCCGAGCGCTGCCTGATCACGCTGACGGTCGATGTCGAGAGTGCGCAGGCGTTCGGTCTGCTTTTACACGCCAGTGCCGACGGCGAGCACGCGAACGTCGTACGGCTCGAGCCTGTTCGGGACCGCGTCGTACTCGATCAGTGGCCGCGCGGGCGGACCGGTCCGGCGCAGTGGCAGGTCGACGGCGACGTGCCGTATGCGGTGGAGCTGGAGCGGGCGTGTCCGTTGCCGCCAGGCCGGCACACCGTGCAGGTGTTGCTGGACGGTACGACGGGACAGGTGGTCGTGGACGACCGCGTTGCGTTGAGTTTCCGCCGGTACGACCTCGGCGCGGGGCACCTGGGACTGTTCGCCACCGACGGCAGCTTCGACCTCGTGTCTCTGACGGTGGCCCGGTAGCCGGGTTACATTGCGGGCCCAACCCAACGCCCCGGGGGTTCGATGGCGAGGATCCCGGCCTGGGTCGACAAGGGCAAGCCGCTGCTCTGGGCCCCGGAGGTGTTCCAGAGCTCCGACAGCCGCGGTCCGCTGTACGTCATGTACTTCACCGGCCGGTCCGCGTCCCGGCACGTGCACTGCATCGGGGTCGCGACCTCGCGGCGACCGTCCGGCACCTACACGCCCGGTACGAAGCCGATCGTCTGCTCGCCGTGGGTGTCGCGCGGGTACGAGGCGATCGACCCGGCGGCGTACCGGGCCAAGGACGGCAAGCGATACCTGATCTACAAGAGCGACTACCGGAACGCGTCCGGCTTCCAGATCCGCGCGGTCCAGATGGACAGCCGGACCGGTACGTGGGTGGTCGGCAAGAGCATCGCGAAGATCGTCAGCTCCACCCGGATCGAGGGCCCGTCGGTGAGGCTCTGCGGTCCCGGCGGCGCCACCGTCATCAACGTCGGCGGAACCACCCGGATAGCCTTCCACGCGTACGTCGACGCGAACCACGACGGCGTCCGGGACTCGAAGAAGCGCCAGGCCTACACCGCCGTGATCAAGTGGACCAGCAAGGGTCGTCCGTACGTCTCTTGACGCTTGGAGAAAAACCAGTTCAGCTCTTCTGCTGCTGAGCTCCCGCTCCTAGGATGCTGGGCACACTAAACCGGTATATCTGAGGAGTGTGAGGCGATGCCCGATCCGCTGAAGGTCTCCCGGAGGACAGTGCTCACGGTCGGCGGCGCCGGGTTGGCGGCGGCGCTGGCCGGTGTCGCTCCGGCGCGGGCCGCTGGGGCGGCGGATGCCGCAGTACCGAAGCCGGGGTCGGGTGGGATCCCGCCCGGGCCGTCGACCTACGGCTGGAACCCGGCGGACCTGCTCGAGTTCGACCCGCGCACGCATCCGTGGGCGCGGCACCTGCGCTGCCTGGTCCCGCTGGCGCCGCGGATCGAGCCGTTCGCGCCGACACAGGCGCACCCGGACCTGGATCCGGAGGTCCGGCTGTCGACGCTCAGCCTGGACGACGCCGGCACGATCTACGAAGGCCGCAACCAGCCGGCCGGCCTGGAGGGCCACACCTACACGCAGCGGTTCTGGCCGTACATCGACATCTGGGGCACCTGGCACGGGCAGGTCCTGCCGTCGGTGCCGAGCGACGTGGTCGCCGACCCGAGCGCGCCCGGCCGGAACTACGGCGTCGTCGACATCCCGAACCCGGGCTGGACCGAGGCCGCACACAAGAACGGCGTGAAGACGATCGGCGGCTGGTTCTGGCCGCGCACCGGCGTGGACTTCGGCGAGTTCCTGGTCCAGGCGGCCGACGGGTCGTTCCCGGTCGGCGACAAACTGATCGAGATTCGTCAGTGGTTCGGCTTCGACGGGCTGTTCATCAACCAGGAGGCCGCGATCACCGCCGCGCAGGCCGCCAAGCTCCGCGACCTGTTCCGCTACATCAAGGCCCAGGACCCGGACTTCTACCTGCAGTACTACGACGCGGACCTGCCGAACGGCGTTCTCGACTACCAGAACATGCTGAACCACAAGAACGTCCCGTGGCTCGGCGCCCCCGGCGACCAGACCGTCGACTCGATCTTCCTCAACTACGGCTGGCCGTACGTCGACGCGGACCTGACGAAGAGCGCGAGGACCGCGACCGACGCCGGGTTCGACCCGCGGGCGGTCGCGTTCGCCGGCGTCGAGCACCAGAAGGGCGGGTTCAACCCGGAGGAGTGCTTCACCGACTACGCGTACCCCGGGCACCCCGGCCCGATCTCGGTCGCGCTGTTCGTCGAGGACCAGTACTGGGCCACCGCCGCGAACTCGGGCGGTACCACAACGCCGGAAGGTCGCGCGAAGTACCGCGACCTCGAGCAGCGGTTCTGGTCCGGCCCGACCGGCAACCCGGCGACGTCGGGCCGCCTGGAGGAACGGCAGCCGCCGTACCGCACCGACGTCCTGAACTACAAGAGGTGGGACGGGATCGCGCACGGCATCGTCGAGCGGTCGCCGTACGGCGCACTGCCGATCGTGACCACGTTCAACATCGGCGTCGGCAGCACGTTCTACCTGGATGGCAAGCAGGTCCGCGACAGCGGCTGGGACAACCAGGGCTGTGCGGATCGGTCGCTGACCTGGCAGTACTGGACCGACGGCGTCACCGTGACGCTCGACGAGAGTACGGCGTACGAAGGTGCTCACTGTCTCGCGCTGTCCGGTGCGGGGGTTGTGCATCTCTTCAAGACCGACATCACGCAGGCGGATCACACAGAGGTCCGTGTGGTGGCGCGGGGTTTGTCGAAGCTCGAGATCGGCATCACTCGCCGGTCCGCGCCGGAGCGGATCTCATGGACTCGATTGACGCCTGTCCGCCGGGTGGGGGACTGGATCGAGTACGGCGGGACGGTCGCGCGCGCGGACGACCGGATCGCGCGTGTTTCGCTTCGTAGCGCGGGGAATGGCCGGCTCGGCAAGGTGCTGCTGTCGGACCAGCGGACGTTGCTCGACGTGCCAGGCCGCGTGGCGGGTTTTGCTGTGCAGGATGAAGGAGCCGGCGCTGGGTCTACGCGGCACCTGAGCTTCGGTTGGTCGCTGCGTCCGGACGCTTCGGCGTACGACGTCCTTCAGTTGGGTCGAACGGCGCGGCACTGGCTGGGCCGGGTGCATCGCGATGTCCTCTTCGCGGAATCGGTCGACCTCGGGCGTGGGCGGACCTTCGCCCTGGTGCCGATCGGCGCCAACGGCAACCGTGGAGCTTCGAGCATCGCCAACCTCTGATCGTCAGGACTTCGGCCGCCGTTGGAGGCGGACCGGGCCGGGGCCCTCCTGCCGGAGTTCGTCGTCCGGGTTCAGGAGGGCGCAGGCCTTCATCGACAGGCAACCACAGCCGATGCAGCCGGTGAGCTCGTGCTCGAGGTTCTCGAGGATCCGGCGGCGCTCCTGCAGTTGGCGGCGCCAGGATCGCGACATGCGCTGCCAGTCCTCGTGGGTGGGTTCACGGTCCGCGGGGAGCTCGGCGAACACGGCGGCCAGGTCGGACAGCGGTACGCCGAGCCGCTTGCCGATGATGATCAGCGAGATCCGCCGCAGCATGTGCCGTGCGTAGATCCGCTGGTTGTGCCCGTCGCGCGCCGAGAACACCAGGCCCTTGCGTTCGTAGAAGTGCAGGGCGGACGCGGGCACGCCGGTCCGCCGGATCACTTCGCCGATCGTGAGCGGAGCGGTGGTGTCCACGTGCCCGTCCATGGGACGGAGGCTATTGGTTCAACCAAGGTTGAGGTCAACGGTTTGCGCTCAACCCTGGTTGAGGCGCTGAGCTGATCGGCATGAGCGCACTTCCCGTCGTCCTGACCGCCGTGGTCCTCGTGGCGATGTCGATCTCCGGTACCGCCGTCGCACTGCCCAGTATCGGTAAGGAACTGGACGCATCCGGGTCGCCGCTGAACTGGGTGGTCGCGGGCTACAACCTGGCCTTCGCCGCGATGACCCTGGTGGCCGGTTCGACCGCCGACCGGATCGGCCGGCGCCGGGTCTTCGTCGTCTCCGCGGTCACCTTCGCGATCGGCTTCCTCGGTACGGCGCTGAGCCCGTCGATCCTGGTCGCCGACGTGGCACGCATCGTCTCGGGAGCCGGCGGCGCCGGCCTGATGGCGGCGGGCGGAGCGCTGCTCGCCTCGTCGTACGACGGGCCGGCACGGAATCGCGCCTTCGCGCTGATGGGGACTGTTGCAGGTGTCGGTATCGCGATCGGCCCTAGCTTGTCCGGGCTGCTGATCACGGCGACCGGCTGGCGCGGCAGTTTCGTGGTCTTCGCGTGCCTCGGCCTGCTCGTCGCCGTTGGCGCGACGCGGCTGCAGGAGTCGCGCACTCTCGGCGGTTCCGCTGACTGGCTGGGCAGCCTGCTGTTCGTGCTGGCGTTGTCCGTCCTGATGTACGGCGTCCTCGAAGCGCCGGGGCTCGGCTGGGGACATCCGCGGGTGCTCGTGGCGCTTGTCGTCGGTCTGGTCGCGCTGGTCGCGTTTGCGGCTGTGCAGCGCCGCAGTGCGTCGCCGGTGCTGGCGCCGTCGTTGACGGCGAACCGAGGGTTCCTCGGGTGGAGCCTGGCCACGCTCACGACCTCGATCGGCTTCCTCGGCGTGCTGGTGTTCCTGCCGACGTACCTGCAGGTTGCCAGCGGCCTGTCCCCGGCGGTGGCGGGTGTAGCGATGCTGCTGCTCACCACGCCGGTTCTGGTGATGCCGTTGACCGCCGTGTCGCTGGTCAACCGGGGAGTCTCGCCGCGCCTGCTGATCCTGGCCGCGCTGGCCCTCGTTGCCGGTGGCAACCTGTGGATGGTGGTACTGCGACCTGACCACACCGTCGCCGTGATCGCCGTACCTCTGTTGCTGATCGGTATCGGCATGGGGATGTCGTTCGGCATCACGGACGGGCAGGCGATGAGCCTGGTCCCGCCGGATGCGGTGGGGATGGCTGCAGGGTTTCTGAACACGCTGCGCGGTGCTGCCGAGGCACTGGTCATCGCCGGCTTCAGTGCCTCGCTGCTGGGCTTCCTGTCGACAAAGCTCGGCACCGGCCGCGCGGCCGCGGTCAGCTCGGGCCACCTCAGCGATCAGCCGGCCTTTGAGCTCCAGGCATTCACCTGGTCGTGGCAGCTGACCCAGGTCGGGGTGAGCGCGCTCTGCCTGATTCTGAGTGCCGTGGTCGCGATCTTGATCCTCCGAGGGTCGGTCACGGCTGCGCGGCGATGACGAGTCTGGTGATCAGGTCCTGGTCGAGGTCGAAGGTGAAGTCGAGGTCCGCGGTGCCGCCGGGGAAGTCGCCTTCCAGATGCTGCGTGACGACGTAGGTGCTGTCGTCGAGTTTGCGTGAGCCCGTGAGTTCGGTCGTGTACGTGTACTCGCTGGCTGCGTCGCTCAGCCAGGCGCGGATCTCGTCGCGGCCGCGGTAGGTCCGGCCGTCGTCGGTGACCACGGCGTCGTCGGCGTACGTCTGGATCGCGGTGCCGACGTCACGGGCGGTGTGCGCGGCGAGGTACTTGATGATCGTGTCGGGGAGGTCCATGGCGTCGACTCTGCGCGCTCTCCGGGCGGGAGGGTCAAGGAGTTGACTCTCCCGCCGCGGGAGGGTGCATGGTGTGGTCGTGAAACGCGGGATGTCGATTGGGGAGTTCGCGCGGGCGACGCACCTCAGTGTGCGGACGCTGCGGCGGTACCACGAGAGCGGTCTGCTCGAGCCTGCGGCGGTCGACCCGTCCAGCGGGTACCGGTACTACACGACCGGCCAGATCCCGTCGGCCCAGGTGATCCACCGGCTGCGTGAGCTCGACGTACCGCTGGCCGAGGTCGGCGAGATCCTGGCCACGCCCGATCCGGACGCGCGGGCCGCGCTGATCTCGGTGCATCTGGAACGGCTGCAAGCCTCGCTCGACCGGACCCGCGCGGCGGTGACATCGCTGCAGCGGCTGCTTGGTCCGCCGGACGGCGAGCCTGCGGTGGAGCTGCGCTCGGAGCCCGCCCGGATGGTTGCCGCGATCACCGCTGTGGTGACCCTCGACGAGGTGCTGCGGTGGTACGACGGCGCGATGGCGGAGCTCGACGCAGCGGTGCCCGTTGGGCGGCTCGGGCCGCCCGGAGGGCACTACGACAACGAACTCTTCACGGTCGGCCGGGGGACGGTGCGGGTCTACCACCCGGTGGCCGAACCGCCGTCGTACGGACGGGTGCGTCCGGTCGAGCTGCCGCCGGTCGAACTAGCGGCGACGGTCCACAAGGGTCCCCACGACGACATCGAGGTCACCTACGGCCGGCTCGCCACCTGGGTCCACGAGCACGCGCTGTCGGTCGCCGGACCTGTCCAGGAGACGTACGCCGTGGGTCCTCGAGACGACGTCGACCCCGCGACGTGGCGTACCGAGATCGCCTGGCCGGTTTTTCGCCTCAGCAGGTGAGTTCAGCGTGGTCGGAGGCCGTTGAGGGCTGTGTCCACGAGGTTGTCGACGTACTCGGTGTCCAGCGGGCCGGTGCGCTGCAGCCACCGGTTGAGGACCGGACCGAAGATCACTTCGACTGCGACGTCGAGGTCGAGGTCCTCAGCCAACTGACCAGCCCGCTGGGCAGCGCGCAGCCGGTCCTTCTTCAGCTCCCGCATCGGGTGGTCCAACCGGGTCGCGTACTCGGCGGCCAGGGCCGCGTCGTGGACGACCTCGGTGTGCAGGGCCCGCATGGTCTCGTCGTACCGCGGATCGTTCAGCTCCTCGACGGTGGCGCGCAGGACGTGCTTCAGGTCGGTGGCCAGGTCGCCGGTGTCGGGCAACCCGGCGAGCGAGCCGTCGGCAGTCTGGGTCAACGTGAGGAAGGCGTCGAACAGCAGTGAGCCCTTCGACGGCCACCAGCGGTAGATCGTCTGCTTGCCGACGCCGGCGGTCGCGGCGATCCGCTCGATGCTGACCTTCGTGTACCCCACCTCGGTGACGAGGTCGAGGGCGGCGCCGAGGATCGCCCGCCGCGAGGACTGGCTGCGGCGGCTGGGATCGGGGCTCGTGGACATACCCTCAGCCTAGCAGGAAGCGAGACGAGACGGTCCGTCTTGACATCGGCTCTGGATCGGCTAATCTATTGGCGAGACGCAACGGTTCGTCTCGCTGATCGAAGGAGCGGTGGATGGAAACCTCAAGCAGCCGGGTCTGGTTCGTCACGGGAGCCAGTCGTGGGCTCGGCCGCGCGTTCACCGAAGCCGCCCTCGCGGCCGGTGACCGGGTGGCCGGGGCGGCCCGCGACATCTCACCGCTCGACGAGCTCGGCGCCCGGCACCCCGGACAGCTACTGGCGCTGCGCCTCGACGTCACGGACCGTGCGGCGGTCTTCGACGCGGTCGAGAAGGTGACCGCGCACTTTGGCCGGCTCGACATCGTCGTGAACAACGCCGGATCGCTGTTCACCGGGATGGTGGAGGAGTTCAGCGAGGCGGCCGCCCGGGCCCAGTTCGACCTGAACTTCTTCGGTGCGCTGTGGGTCAGTCAGGCAGTGCTGCCGCAGTTGCGCGCCGAAGGCAGTGGCCACATCGTGCAGATCTCCAGCATCGGTGCTCTCGGCGGCTTCCCGAGCACCGGGCTCTACAGCGCGAGCAAGTTCGCGCTGGAGGGCATGAGCGAGGCGCTCGCCGCCGAAGCCGCCGGGTTCGGCGTCAAGGTCACCATCGTCCAGCCGGGCGGGTACTGGACCGACCTCTACACCAGCAGTACCGCGACCAGTCCGAATCCTGTCTATGACCCACTGCGCGCGGACCTGGAGAAGCAGTGGGCCGAAGGATCCATCGACAGCGAGCCACGCCTGGCCGCTGAAGCACTGCTGAAGCTCGTCGCCAGCGACGACCCGCCGCTACGCCTGCTCCTCGGCAGCATGGTGTACGACGTCGCTTTCGACATCACCCGCCGCCGCATGGACACCTGGTCCGCCTGGGAACAGGTCAGCCGCGCCGCGGAGAAGGCCGTCCCCGCGCCGAGCTGACCCGTTCAATGCATGTACAGACCGCCGTCGACGTTGAGGGTCTGGCCGGTGACGTAGCCGGCGTTTTCGGAGAGGAGGAAGGCGATTGCAGAGGCGACATCGTTCGGTTCGCCGACACGGTTGACGAGGAGGTCCGCGGCGAGGGTCGTCCGACGGTCGGGAGTGAGCGGCCCGCCCATGATGTCGGTGTCGATGGGGCCGGGGGCCACCGCGTTGACGGTGATGTTGTGCGGGCCGAGTTCGCGGGCCAGCGCTCGGGTCAGGCCGATCACACCGGCCTTCGCGACGGAGTACGGCGTCTTGCTGTAGGTGCCGCCGCCGCGCTGGGCGGAGGTCGACGAGATGCTGACGATGCGGCCGTAGCCGTGGCGCACCATGGATTCGGCGACCCGGCGGGTGACGTAGTGGACGCCGTTCAGGTTGACGTTGATGACGCGGTGCCACTCGTCCGGAGTCAGGTCGAGGTAGGGGACCGGGGAGCTGACGCCGGCGATGTTGGCGAGGGCCGCGAGCGGTGGCAGCGCGGCCTCCAGTTCGTCGATCGCCGTACGAACCTGGGCTTCGTCCGACACATCGGCCGTGACGGCGTGGGTCTTGACGTTGTGCTTCTCGGTGATCTCCGCGGCGAGGGCGTTGCTGCCCGCGCTGTCGATGTCGAGGATGCCGACGTTCCAGCCCTGCTCGGCGAGGAGCAGGGCGGTGGCGCGGCCGATGCCGCGGGGTGATGCCGCGCCGGTGACGATCGCGGTGCGGTTCATTTCGCGGCCCCGTAGTCCTGGCCGGGCTTCCAGTCGGCGAAGACGTAGTCGCCCTCGGCAACCTTCGCGCCGGCGGCCTTCGCCTTCTGGAGTGCTTGCGCGCGGTCGGCGGTCGCGGCGTCGCTCAGCTTCTTCAGTTCAGCCTTGAGGTCCTTGATCGATCCACCGAGGTAGCCCTGGACGATGTTGCCGACGTGCGGCGTGACGGGTTTGCGCAGTGCGTCCACCTTCGCGATCGCGGGGTTCTTCACGATCGCCTGGGGCATCAGGAACACGTTCGTCTTACAGAAGTCGACGCCCTGTTTGTACGCGTCGACCGCGTTCGACGACGCGACGAGGTCGAGGTTCAGCGGCGGCTGGTCCATCGCCTCGATCATTCCCTTCTGGTAGTCGTCGGACATGAAGGAGGCGATCAGTTGCCCAGCCGCTTCGGGGTTCTTGCTGTCCGCGGAGACGAAGTACGTCGCCGCGGGACGGCCGCGGTAGCACCACGGATCCATGCCCGCCGACGGCACCAGCACCTGGCCGGAGGCGAGCTTGTCGACGATCGGCGGTGCCAGTGCCTTCGATCCGCCGGCGCACCAGATGCCGTCGATGAACGTCCCGACCGCGCCGGACGCGTACCGGGTCCGGGCGTCGACGACGCCGAAGTTGTTCGAGCCCGGCATGATCAGCTTGGCGTCGTTGAGCTCCTTCAGGAACTCGATCACCGTGACGTAGGCGTCGTGGTGGTACGCGTACTCGCCGGTGGTGAACTGCAGCCCCTGATAGCCGGGGAAGCCGGCCGCCTGGGCCAGGTCGTCGACCTGGTCACGGATCCGCCCGCCGTCCGCACCCATCGCCAGCGTCAGCGGCTGGATCCCGGCGTCCTTCAGCTTCCCCAGCGCGTCCTTGAACGCCGCGTAGTCCTTGGGCACGTTGCCCGGATCGAGCCCGGCCTTGGACCAGTGATCCTTGTTCACCCACACCAGCGTCGAGCTCTGCCGGAAGCTGAACATCGGGAACCCGTACAGCTTGCCGTCCAGCCGGGTGATGCCCTCGGTGAACGCGTCCTTCGGCAGCTTGGCCTGGATGTCCGCCGGAATCGTCATCTCGTGCACCCACTTGC
Organism: Kribbella sp. HUAS MG21; assembly: GCF_040254265.1. GTDB lineage: Bacteria > Actinomycetota > Actinomycetes > Propionibacteriales > Kribbellaceae > Kribbella. The sequence continues at coordinate 775,295 of NZ_CP158165.1, read as the reverse complement.
CACTCACCAGGGCAGGCAACGGCAGGCCGACCACGTTGGAGTAGACGTCCGGCATCTTGTTCGCCTGATGCGCCAGCTGGAACGCCTGCGTCGCCTTCGAAGCGTCGTAGTACGTGTGCGCGACGTTCGTCTTCAGTGCCGGCGACTGCGTCTTGGCCCAGTCGTCGTTGAGGCGCTTGAACGAGCTGAAGTGGTCCCACCAGTCCAGCGAACCGGTGGTGCCGCCGCCGGTCGCGCCGCCGGCGTTGTCTGTCGAGCTGCTGCATCCGGTCGCGGCGCCAACGGCAGCGAGAACCGATGCGCTGAGCAGGCTGCGACGTGTCAATCGGGTCATGGCGGTTTCCGTTCTTCAGGACTTGACTGCTCCGGAGATTCCCTCGACGAAGTAGCGCTGCAGGACGATGAAGAGCACCACCACCGGGACGATCGAGATCACGCCGGCCGCGGCCATCCCGGCCCAGTCGGTGGCGGTCTCGCCGACGAACGCCTGCATGCCGACGCTGACCGTCCGCAGGTCCGGCCGGCTGAACGTGAACACCAGCGGCAGGAAGAAGGCGTTCCAGGTGGTGATGAAGGTGAGTACTGCGACAGTCGCCGTGACCGGCATCGCCAACGGCAGCATCACCGAGAAGAACGTCCGGACGAAGCCGGCGCCGTCGACGACCGCGGCCTCCTCCAGCTCGCGGGGGATCTGCCGGAAGTACCCGTAGTACAGCAGGATCGCCGACACGTACGCCCCGCCGCTGAGCGCCAGGATCATCCCACCCAGCGAGTCGATGAGGTGCAGCTGCATCGAGATCTTGACCACCGGGATGATCGTGTAGCCGGTCGGGACGAACAGGGTCGCGACCAGGACGCCGAGGAACAGCTTCGAGCCGCGGAACCGGTAGCGCGCCAGGACGTAGCCCGCGGTCGCACAGCGGATGGTGACGATCACGACGGTGACCACCGTGACGACCACGGTGTTGATCAGGTAGCGACCGAAGTTGGCGTCGTTCCACGCCCGCACGTAGTTGTCCCAGACGAACGTCTCCGGCCACAGGTCGAGGCCACCGGAGAACATCTCCATGTTGTCCTTCAGCGACGCGGACAGCATCCACAGGAACGGGAAGATCCAGATGACCGCGATTCCCACCAGGAAGAGCGCGGCGATCCACCACGGCAGCCGGTGCAGCAGACGCCGTTGCCGGTCCGTACGGACGACGAGATGCGCGGTCATCGCTGTTCTCCTCTCAGCCGGCGGCCGGCGTACACGCCCCACAGCTGCAGGGCGCCGACGATCGCGACCAGCAGCCCGAAGATCACCGCGGCGGCTGACGCGTGCCCGAGTTGCGGGATCGAGGCGGCGAAGGCCCACCGGTAGATGTAGATCTCGATGATCTCGGTGTGGAAGTACGGGCCGCCGCCGGTCAGCGTGTACATCAGGTCGAAGTTGTGGAACGTCTCCTCGATCGTCAGCACGGTGATGATGATCAGGAACGGCTTGAGCATCGGCAGCGTGATGTACCGGAAGAGCTGCCAGGTGCCCGCGCCGTCGATCCGCGCCGCCTCGTACAGCTGGTACGGGATGGTCTGCAGCGCCGCGAGCCAGTAGATCATCGTGACGCCGAAGAACTTCCAGACGTACAGCACCGCCGCCGTCGGCAGGGCCAGGTGCTGGTCGCCCAGGAAGTCGACGCCGCCACCACCGAGCTTCAGCAGCGCGGAGTTGATCGGGCCGCTCGCCGGATCGAGGATGAACCGCATCACCACGCCGATGATCGCCGTCGTGGTCACGACCGGGATGAAGAACGCGGACCGCAGGACGCCGATCAGCGGCAGCTTCGGGGAGTTGAGGATCATCGCCACGAGCAGCGTGAGCAGCACCCGTGCCGGCACCACCAGCAGCATGAAGAACAACGTGACCTTGAACGAGTTCCAGAACAGCGGATCCGCGAAGACCGCCCGGTAGTTGCTCAGGCCGACGAACTGCTGGTCGGCGTCGAACCCGTTCCACTCGACCAGCGAGTACCAGTAGCTGGCGATGATCGGGTAGAGCGTGTAGAGCCCGTACAGCACCACGGTCGGCAGCAGAAAGATCCAGATCCAGGTGGTCTTCTGCCAGCCGTGCCGCCGGTCCTCGGCAGTCGTCGTACCGGCCCGCGACCGGCGGGCCTGCCGCCGCGTGAGTAGCACCGATCTGCTCGTCATGATCCGGGCTACCTGATCTGACTGATCGCGAACGTGCGCGGATCGTTGCCGAGCCGGTTGCCGCGCTCCAGCGCGCTGACCGACGCGACCTCCTCGTCGGTCAGCGCGAACCCGCCGAGCTCGAAGTTGGCGCGGATCCGTTCCGGAGTGACCGATTTCGGTATGACGATGTGCCCGAGCTGCAGGTGCCACCGCAGGACCACCTGCGCCGGTGACACCTGGTGGGCCTCAGCGATCGACGCCAGCACAGGATGATCGAGGTCGCCGCCCTGACCGAGCGGCGAGTACGCCTCGACCGCGATCGACCGCTCCCGGCACAGCTCGACCAGTTCGCGCTGCTGATAACTGGGATGCAGCTCGATCTGGTTGACGGCCGGGACGACCTCACTTTCCTTCGCCAGCCGATCCAGATGCTCGGGCAGGAAGTTGGACACCCCGATCGCCCGCACCCGCCCTTCGGTGTAGATCCGTTCCAGGGCACGCCAGCTGTCGACATAGAGATCCGCCGCCGGGTTCGGCCAGTGCACGAGGTACAGGTCCGCGTAGCCCAGACCCAGCCGTCCCAGCGTCTCGTCGTACGCCGCCAGCGCGGACTCGTAACCGTGCTCGCCGTTCCGCAGCTTGGTGGTGACGAACAGTTCCTCGCGCCGGAGTCCACTGGCACGTACGGCGGCACCCACGCCGGCTTCGTTGTTGTACGCCGCCGCGGTGTCGATGTGCCGGTACCCGATCTCGATCGCCCGCTCCACCGCCGCCTGCGTCTCGTCCGGCGGAACCTGGAAGACGCCGAAGCCGGTTTGCGGAACCTGGACGCCGTTGTTCAGCGTGATCATGTTCCCGGCCATGTCAGCTGCTCGGGGTCAGGATCAGCAACGATGCCGAAGGCAACGGCAGCGCGACCTCGAGGGACACGGCGCCGTCGACCGTGACCTGGCGTTCGGGCTCGAACTCCTCGAGACCCTGCCGGTCCTTGATCGCGGCCAGCTGTTCCGCGGTCGGATCCTGCGGCGAGCCGAGCTGCTGCCAGACCGTGAACGAGTTGCTGTGATCGGCGTCGATGCGCAGCTGCCGCAGCCGGTACGATCCGGCGGGCAGGTTGCGTACGGTCACAGACACCGGTGTCAGCTCGCTGCTCGTCTGGTACTGGTCGTCGATGTGCCGCCAGACCAGCACGGCAACGCTCCCGTCCTCGGAACGTGAGGCGAGGACGTCGACCTCCTCGCGCATGCTGCTGCCGTCGGTGCCTTCGAGTTCGCCGACCTGCCACGCCGCGTCCGAGGTGGCGAGCAACCGGTCCGGTCCGAGCAGCGAGAGCATCCGGTACGCGTTGAGCAGTGGCTTCTCCACGCCACCCGCGGTGAGGAACGACCGCGTGCCTTCGAAGTACCGCTCGGCCTCGAAGTAGAAGCTCCAGGAGGTGGCGTAGGCGACCTGCGCCCGCTCGGTCGCGTTCAGGTCGAGGATCTTCTTCATCAGCTTCGCCTGGAACACCGGGTAGTACTCGGTGTTCTGGAAGCTGTAGTTGCGGTTGTCGTAGCGCCCGAAGTGCGCCGGGACGGCGGCGTCGCACTCGTCGACGATCACGGGCAGGTCGGCGTAGGCGTCGTACGAACCGATCAGGCGGTTGAACTCGCGCAGGTCGTACAGCATCTTCGTCGAGGACGGGCTGAGCTGTTCGGCGGCCGGCTCGGCGAACGGCCTGTAGTCGCGGGTCGGGAAGTGGCAGCCCTTGGTGTGGTACGAGATGAAGTCCAGCGGTTCGTCACGGCTCGAGGTGTAGTCGAGGAAGCCGCGCAGGAAGTTCAGCCCGCCGCTCGTGACAGCGGGGCCGCCGACCTTCGCGTCAGGCAGGACGGCCCGGATCGCTTGCACCGTTGCGGTGTACAGCTCGTTGTACTGCTCGAGCGTGCCGCGCCAGTAGTCGATGTCCGGCTCGTTCCAGAGCTCCCAGAGCCAGGTCTTGACCTCCGCCTCGCCGTAGCGGTCAAGGCAGTGGCGCACCGTGGCGCTGATCAGTCCTGCCCACTTGGCGTAGTCCTTGGGCGGGTACCCCCAGGCGCCTGCCTCGTAGTTCGTGTACGCCGTCGGGCTGCGTACCACGGTCAGCTCGGCGGCCTCAGGTGGCAGCAGGTCGCGTGGCGTGAAGCCCAGCTCTACCAGGAGGTGGTGGCCGGCGCCGACGATCGCGTCGTACGCCTGGTCCAGCAGTGTGAAGTCGTAGTACGGCGTGCCGTCGGCGTCCTCGTGGTAGACGTTGCCGGAGCTCCAGTGCGGGATGCCGAAGCCGCTGCCGGAGCAGTACATGTAGTGCGGCCGGACGAAGTACCCGCCGCCGGAGAAGTCGGCGAAGGTCTGCAGCAGCCGCTTGCCGGTGGGCATGTACGTCCAGTTGAACTCGTCGTAGCCGAAGCTCTCCCAAACGCGTGCCAGCGGGCCCTGGACCTGCGCGGCGTCGACGTCGACGGCGGCCGTGGTGACGTGCGGTGCGCCGGGGTTCCGGGGAGCGGCCGGCGGAAACGGGCCGAGTGCGGTGCGTCCGGTGTGAATCGCAGTGTCGGTGGTCATCGTCGTGACCTCTCTCTGCCCTGGTGACTGGGCTGCCTCACTCTGCGGGTGGAGGTACCGAGTTTGCTCCGGCGCTTCGTTTACTGTCAATGGGTAACTGTTTACAATCTACAGTGACGCCACAGGGGACTAGAGTGCCTCCGGATACTGGCGGTAACTGGCTCGAGGAGGTGGTCGGCGTGATCCCCGACGACACTGTGTCCCCGCTGCCCTCGCAGCGCGCGCTGGGTGATCTGGTGACCGACGTGCTCCGGGACATGGTCACCGGAGGCAGGTTCCAGCCGGGCCAGCACCTCAAGGAGACCGAGCTTGCCGAGGCGCTCAAGGTCAGCCGCGGGCCGATCCGGCAGGCACTGGCGCGGCTCGAGGAGGAGGGTCATGTCGAGCTCCGGCGGCATCGCGGCGCGTTCGTCAGCACTCTCACCAAGACCGACGTCGAGGAGGTGCACACCCTCCGCGGCGCCATCGAGCGACTGGCCGCCGGCCGCGCCTGCACGCGGATGCAGGACGCGGGCTTCGCCGAGCTCGACGCGGTCCTGGAACAGATGAAGAGCGTCGACACCAAGATCGACCCCGAGGACGCCGTCCGGCTGGACCTGCAGTTCCACGACATCATCTACGCGTACTGCGGCCACTCCCGCGTGCAGCGCGTCTGGGAGTCCATCCGCGGCCAGGTGACGGTCTTCCTCCGCGCCCGCAACGCGAGCTTCCCCGACTTCCTCGAGGTCGGCTACAAGGAGCACAAGGAACTACGCGACGCCTTGGCCCTGGGCGACCCACAGGCCGCCCAGGACGCGATCGACAAGCACATCCTCGGAGCGTACGAACGCCTGAAACGCCTCAACCTGCCAGAGCGCTGAGCTCGTCGCGGTGCATCGCCAGCCAGGTGGTGAAGGACTGGAGGTCGGGGTTCAGTTCGCGGACCTTGGTGAGGTCGCGGTCGCCGGTGAACTCGTCGTGGTTCTCGGCGTAGAACTGGAACATGTTGCCCATCTCGACGGCCATCGGGAACGGGTACTCGCGGTACTCCTCGACGGTCGGCGCGTGGTACACGACCTGCTCGCCGATCGCCTCCGACAGTGCGGCGGCGTACTCGTCGCCGGTGAGGTGGTCGCCCGCGATGCTGACGGTTTCGCCGATCAGGTCGGGGCGCCGCAGGATCGCCAGCGCGCTGCGGCCGATGTCCTCGGTGGCGACGCCGGACAACCGCTGCTCGCCCATCGGGAACGAGATCGTCAGCGTGCCGTCGGCGTTCCGGGCCGGGGCCATCGCGGTGACGAACGCGTCGAAGTAGAACGTGGTCCGCAGGAACGTCGTCGGTACGCCGTACTTCGCGAACAGCTCGTCCGCCTCGCCCTTCGCGTCGAAGTGCGGCACCTTGTAGCGGCCGTCGTCCAGGCTCGGTACGTCGTCGCGCCCGGCGAAGAACGGGCGCGTGTCCTCGAGCGTCGACCAGATCAGGTGCCGGACGCCGGCGTCGCGGGCGGCCCGGGCGGCGGTCTCGGCCTGCTCGAGCTCCATCTCGGCGCGCGTCCGCGCCGCCTCCTGTTCCGGGGTCAGCGGCGCCCAGTAGTTGGTGACGACGAAGGCGCCGTACGCACCGTCGAACGCGGCCCGGATGCTCGCCTCGTCGTCGAGATCGGCCGCGACCACCTCGGCGCCCGCCGCGGCCAGCTCCTTCGCGGCGGCCGAGTCCGGGTTGCGGGTCAGCGCCCGGACCGCGAAGTCGCCCGCCGGATCTGCCTGGATCGCGCGGACCAGCGCGCCGCCCTGGGCCCCGGTCGCACCGACGACGGCGATCAGCTTGGTCATATCCGTTCACTCCTCGAAGATTTGGGTTGATGTGTCAACTCGGATGATCGTAGCGCGCTTGGTTGATGTGTCAACCCAAGCGGGTAGGATGGTTCGCGTGAGCAAGGGACCGTGGCTCGACGACGACGAGCAGAAGGCGTGGCGCAGCTACCTGCTGATGAAGCGGACGCTGGAGACGCACCTGGAGCGCCACCTCCAGCGGGAGTTCGGCCTGTCCGGATCCGACTTCGAGATCCTGGTCAACCTGTCCGAGTCGGAGTCCGGCCGGATGCGCGCGTTCGAGCTCGGCCGGGCGACCCAGTGGGAGAAGAGCCGGCTGTCGCACCACCTCACCCGGATGGAGAAGCGCGGCCTGATCCGCAAGGAGGCCTGCGACGCGCGGTACCCGGAGATCGCGATCACCGAGGAGGGCATGACCGCGATCAAGGAGTGCGCGCCGGCGCACGCGGCGCGGGTCCGGGAGTTCTTCGTGGACGTCTTCGGGTCCGGGCGGCTGACCGCCCTGGGCGAGGCCGCGGACGAGGTCGTCGAGACGATCGAACGGCACTGCGACGAGGACTGCCCGCTCGAACTCCGCTCCTGAGATCTGCTCTCAGACAGCTCTCAGGAGAACTTGACGGTCGCTTGAGCTTCTCTTGGAGTGCGGCTGACGGGCCGCGCACGAGGCTTGCGGCATGGTCACCACAGATGCCTTCGAGCCCCCGTCCGACCGTCCGCGCTGGTTGCGCCGGGCGTCCGCCGCCGCGCTGGCCACCGCCGTCCTCGGGATCGGCGCGACCGGGCTCTCGGTCGCGGTCGCCTCGTCGAAGAGTCCGAGCAGCAGCGGTACGACGGCAACGTCGAGCAGCACGGGCACCGAATCCAGCACGAGCTCCAGCTCGACGTCAGGGCTCGGGTCCGCGAACTCCGGCTCCACCTCGCAGGGTGGGAGCAACGGCTCATGACCGCGTCCCGGACCTGGTCGGCGTGGAGCTGCACCGTCCGCCTGACCGTCGACGTCCCCGCCGTACTCGGTGCCGCTTGCGGTGAGCTGAAGGCTCTGATGGACCGCGTCGACAAAGCCGCCAGCCGGTTCCGCCCGGACTCCGAGCTGTCGATCGTCAACACTCGCGCCGGAGCGCTCGTCCCGGTGTCGCGGCTGCTCGTCGACCTCGTCGACGTCAGCCTGGTTGCGGCGCAGGTGAGCGGCGGCGCGGTCGACCCGACCGTCGGCCCCGCGGTCGTTGCGGCCGGGTACGACGCCGACATCGAGGCCGTACGGCGACGGTTCCCGAAGGCACCTGGTGACCCGAAGCCGGTCACCGGCTGGCAGGAGGTTCGCCTCAACCGCAAGCTCGCCCTGCTCGGTATCCCGAAGGACTGTGCTCTGGATCTGGGCGCAACCGCCAAGGCCTGGACCGCCGACCGCGCCGCCAACGTGCTGAGCAAGCGCTACGGCTGTGCCGTCCTCGTCGAGATCGGCGGCGACCTGCGCGCGGCCGGGACGCCGAAGAAGCCCTGGGTGATCACTGTCGCCGAGCGTCCCGGAGAGCCCGGTGTCCTCGTGACGCTCGCTCACGGCGGCCTCACCACGTCGACCCGCACGGTACGGCGTTGGCAGACCCCCACCGGCTACGGCCACCACGTCATCGACCCGCGCACCGGGCGCCCGGCGGACGGCAAGTACCGGACCGCGTCGATCTGGGCGCCGACTGCCGTCCGCGCGAACACCTTCAGCACAGCACTCGTGGCGACAGGCGAGGCGTCGCTAGGTCGGCTGAAGCTGGCTGGGCACCCGGCCCGGCTGGTCGACGCGGACGGTGAGGTCACCGAGCTGTCGGGCTGGCCGACCGCTAGCAGGGCGGCCTGATGACGCTCTGGTACCTCGCCCGCGCAGCCGGCGTGGTCGCGATGGTCATGTTCACGCTGGCCGCAGTACTCGGGATCGTGATGCCACGGGTCCGTGGGCCGGAGCGGCGGTTCTGGCTGCAGTACGTGCACCGCTCGGCGGCTGTGACCGGGCTGGTTCTGCTGGCGGCGCATGTCGTCGCAGTGCTTTCCGACAGCTATGTGGACATCAGTCCTGACGTACTGATGTGGCCGTTCGCTTCTGGCTATCGGCCGTTCGCTATGGCTGTCGGCGCGCTGGCGCTCTATAGCCTGGTGCTGGCGTCCCTCGTCGGAGCAGCACGTGGCCGGCTGGCCGTGTCCGTGTCGTTCACCAAGTACTGGCGCAAGCTGCACATCGCTGCGTCGGTCGGCTGGCTGCTGTCCGTCGGGCACGCATTGCTGGCCGGTACGGACCGCAGTACGCCGTGGATGCTCGGCATCACGCTCGGCTGTATGGCTGCCGTCGCTGCGGCGGGTGCCTACCGCCTCAACTCGACCAGCCGTGTCTGGAGGACCCAGTGATCACTGTCGACGACACCCGTGTGATCGGTGAGGCCAGGGTCCTCGCCGGACTCGACCAAGGGCGCCTGGACCGCCAGCGCCACCACCTCATCCACGGCCCGCTTCCGGTACTCACCCGCGACGACTACCTGAGGCTGTGCGAGGCAGTCGGACTCAGAGGACGTGGTGGTGCGGCGTTCCCGGTCGCGCTGAAGCTGCAGGACCTGCCGGCACGTGGTGTGGAAGCTGTCGTGGTCAATGGGTCGGAGAGCGAGCCGGTCAGTCGCAAGGACCGCCTGCTGCTCACCCGGTGGCCGCATCTCGTCCTGGACGGAGCCGTCGGTCTGGCACACGCGCTAGGGGCGCCACACGTGCTGATCGCCGTACACGATGCGGACGCGGCTACGTCGCTCCGGGAAGCGCTGGTGGAGCGTGACGACCGGCTGGCGATCGAGGTGCGCGAGATCCCGAGCCGCTTCGTGGCGGGTGAGGCCCGTGCGGTGTTGAGTGCGTTGGAGGGCGGTGACGCAGTACCGCCGGGCCGTCGCGTGCTGCCGACGCGGAAGGGCTACCACCGGCGGCCGACGTTCTTGTCGAACGTAGAGACGTTCGCCCAGCTCGCCGTACTCGCGCGGCTAGGCGCTCGGGGATTCAGTAGCACCGGTGTGATCACTGAGCCGGGCACACAGTTGCTGACGATCGACGGGGCCGTCCAGCGCCCCGGTGTGATCGAGACACCGACCGGTGTCCCACTGGACACAGTCCTGCAGTACGCCGGTGCAGAACCGGGACCTGTCCTACTGGGCGGCTACCACGGCCGCTGGCTGACGCAGACGCACGTGACGCTGCAGCGACCAGAGGTGTCCGCCGGCATCATCCTGGCGCTCGGTCAGAACACCTGTCCGCTCGGCGAGGTCACCAGGGTCGCTGACTGGCTGCGACGTCAGTCGGCCGGCCAGTGCGGTCCCTGTGTCTTCGGCCTCGCCTCACTCGTCGACGACTTCGCCCGGCTGACCCTCGGCGAACGCCGGGGCTGGTACGACGCCCAGCGCCACCTCGGGCTGATCCCTGGCCGCGGGGCCTGCGCGCACCCGGACGGGGCCGCGAGATTCCTCACCTCGGCGCTCGAGGTGTTCGACGACGACGTACGGCGGCATGTGTCGGGTCAGGGCTGCGGCCGCCCGGTTCTCGGTGTGCTGCCGGTGCCGGGAGGTGCCCGATGAGCAAGCTCGAGATCGACTGGACCCGGTGCGACCGGCACGGTCTCTGCGCCGGGTTGCTGCCCGGCGACGTCGTCCTCGACGAGTGGGGATTCCCGGTGCTGCGGGATCGCGAAATCACCGCCGGTGAGCTCCCGGCCGCGCGCCGCGCAGTCCTCGCCTGCCCGGCTCTCGCCCTTCGCCTCACCAATCGATGACAGCCCCGTCCCGACACCACACCAGTGACAAAGGTGGACTAATCTCTGAGTGACCGCACAATGTGGTGCGGTCCGGCGGGAGCGACGCCGACGTCACGTGTGGAGACGGTGGGGAATGCAGAGCAAGCTGGACGTCCTGAAGGCCGATGTGATCGCGAAGGCGGTGGCCACAGGAACACATGGGCACGACAAAGTGGTCGACCCGCTCAAGCTGAAAGCGTTCCTCGAGCAGTACTACCGGCACGTAGCCGCCGAGGACGTCGCCGAGCGCCAGCCGAACGACTGCCTGGGCGCCGCGCGGCACCACTACAAGGCCGCGATGTCCCGTCCGCAGGGGACGGCGAAGGTGCACGTCTTCACGCCGACGCTGCAGGAGCACGGCTGGTCGGCGAACGGCCGGACCGTGGTCGAGATCGTCATCGACGACATGCCGTTCCTGGTGGACAGCGCCTCGATGGCGGTCACCGAGCGCAACCTCGAGCTGCAGCTGCTGATCCACCCGCAGTTCGTCGTCCGCCGCGACGTGGCCGGCACGCTGCAGGAGATCCTCGACGACACCACGGCCCCGGACGGGCACGACCTGGTCCGCGAGAGCTGGATGCATCTGGAGATCGAGCGGGTCGCCGACGTCGCCGAGCAGCGCGCCCTCGAGCAGGCGCTGCAGAAGGTGCTGAACGATGTCCGCGAGGCGGTCGAGGACTGGCCGAAGATGCACGAGAAAGCGGTCACCATCGCCGCCGGGCTGAACGCCGCCGAGCTGCCGGTGTCCGAGAGCGAGGTGGAGGAGGCCCGCGAGCTGCTGGAGTGGCTTGCCGACGAGCACTTCACCTTCCTCGGCTACCGCGAGTACGACTTCACCATGGAGGGCAAGCAGGGCATCCTGCGCGGCAGCCCCGGCACCGGCCTGGGCATCCTCCGGCCGGATCCCAAGCCGGGCTCCGGCAAGCTGCCGCCGGAGGTGAGCGCCAAGGCGCAGGAGCGGAAGCTGCTGATCCTCACCAAGGCCAACTCCCGCTCCACGGTGCACAGGTCGACGTACCTCGACTACGTCGGCATCAAGCAGTTCGACGACAACGGCGACCCGGTCCGCGAGTGCCGGTTCATCGGCCTGCTGTCGTCGACGGCGTACACCGAGAGCGTCATGCAGGTCCCGGTGCTGCGGCGCAAGGCGCTGGAGCTGTTCCGGCAGACCGGCTTCGACCCGAACAGCCACAGCGGCAAGGGTCTCCTCGACGTGCTGGAGACCTACCCGCGCGACGAGTTGCTGCAGGCACCTGTCGAGGACCTGCTGCCGATCGTGCAGTCGGTGCTGCACCTGCAGGAGCGGCGCGCGGTCAAGCTGTTCGTACGGCGTGACGTCTACAACCGGTACCTGTCCTGCCTGGTGTACCTGCCGCGTGACCGCTACACCACGGCGGTCCGGCTGCGCATGCAGCAGATCCTGAAGGACGCCATCGGCGCCGAGTCCGTCACGTACGCCGCCTACGTCACCGAGTCGGTACTGGCGCGCGTGCACTTCGTCGTCCGGATGAAGCAGGGCGAGACCGTCGGCGAGTACGACGCGGAGATGCTGGAGCAGCAGGTCGTCGAGGCGACGCGGGCGTGGGAGGACGACTTCACCGCGGCGCTGCACGCGCAGGGCGGCGACGGCGCGGTCACCAGGCTGTTCCGCCGGTACGCGCAGGCGTTCCCGGAGGCGTACAAGGAGGACTTCGACGCGCGCGTCGCGGTCAACGACGTCCAGGTGCTCGATGGGCTGCCGGCCGACAACGGGCTGGCCATGTCGCTCTACAGCCCGATCGAGGAGGAGTGGGAGGGCGAGCGCCGCTTCAAGGTGTTCCGCACCGGGTCGGCGCTGTCGCTGTCGCAGGTGCTGCCGCATCTGAGCGCGATGGGCGTGGAGGTCGTCGACGAACGCCCGTACGAGATCCGCCGCGCCGACGGCACAATGGCCTACATCTACGACTTCGGTCTCAAGGTGCCGGCCGACACCGAGGAGCGCGAGGACCTGCGCCGGCTGTTCTCCGACACGTTCGAGGCGGTGTGGGAGGGCAGGGCCGAGTCCGACAAGCTCAACGCGCTGGTGCTGCGCGGCAACCTCAGCTGGCGGCAGGTGTCGATTCTGCGCGCCTACCAGCGCTACATCCGCCAGGGCGGTACGCCGTTCAGCCAGGACTACATCGAGAACACCTTCCTGAACCACGTGGACGTGGCCGGGCTGCTGGTGCAGCTGTTCGAGACCAGCTTCGACCCGGCGCGCGGAGCGGCCGACGACCCGGCGCGGGTGATGCTGACCGACCAGCTGGAGAAGGAGATCCTGGCCGCGCTGGACACGGTGCAGAGCCTGGACGAGGACCGCATCCTGCGCTCGTACCTGACGGTGATGAAGGCGACGCTGCGGACCAACTACTTCCAGCCGGGGCCCGACGGTCAGCCGCGGCCGTACATCTCGCTGAAGCTGGAGCCGAAGGCGATCCCGGACCTGCCGCAGCCGCGGCCGGCGTACGAGATCTTCGTGTACTCGCCGCGGGTCGAGGGCGTGCACCTGCGGTTCGGCGCGGTGGCGCGCGGCGGGCTGCGCTGGTCCGACCGGCGCGAGGACTTCCGGACCGAGGTGCTCGGCCTGGTGAAGGCGCAGATGGTGAAGAACTCGGTGATCGTGCCGGTCGGCGCGAAGGGCGGGTTCTACGCGAAGCAGTTGCCTGATCCCGCGCACGACCGCGACGCGTGGCTCGCCGAGGGCGTGGCGTCGTACAAGACGTTCATCTCCGGGCTGCTCGACATCACCGACAACATCGTTGCCGGGGACATCGTCCCGCCGGCGTCCGTGGTCCGGTACGACGGCGACGACGCCTACCTGGTCGTTGCCGCGGACAAGGGTACGGCGACCTTCTCGGACATCGCGAACGGCGTCGCGAAGGAGTACGGGTTCTGGCTGGGCGACGCGTTCGCGTCCGGCGGCTCGGTCGGGTACGACCACAAGGCGATGGGCATCACCGCCCGCGGCGCGTGGGAGTCGGTCAAGCGGCACTTCCGCGAGCTCGGCCACGACTGCCAGACCGAGGACTTCACCGTCGTCGGCGTCGGCGACATGTCCGGTGACGTGTTCGGCAACGGGATGCTGCTGTCCGAGCACATCCGGCTGGTCGCGGCCTTCGACCACCGGCACATCTTCCTCGACCCGGCACCGGACGCGGCCGTGTCGTTCGCCGAACGGCGACGGCTGTTCGAGCTGCCGCGGTCGTCGTGGGCGGACTACGACCCCGCGCTGATCTCGGCCGGCGGCGGGGTGTACCCGCGGACCGACAAGGCGATCCCGATCTCGCCGGAGGTCCGCGCGGCGCTGGGGATCGAGGGCAGCGTGACGAAGCTGACGCCGGCCGAGCTGATGAACGCGATCCTGAAGGCGCCGGTCGACCTGTTCTGGAACGGCGGCATCGGCACCTACGTGAAGTCCACCGCCGAGTCGAACGCGGACGTCGGCGACAAGGCCAACGACGCGATCCGGATCAACGGCTCCGACCTGCGCGCCCGCGCGGTCGGCGAGGGCGGCAACCTCGGCTTCACCCAGCTCGGCCGGATCGAGTACGCCGCGGCCGGCGGGCGGATCAACACCGACTTCATCGACAACGTGGCCGGCGTGGACACCTCCGACCACGAGGTGAACATCAAGATCCTGCTCGACAAGGTGGTCGCGGACGGCGACCTGACCGAGAAGCAGCGCAACGACATCATCGCGTCGATGACCGAGGAGGTCGGCGCGCTGGTGCTGAAGAGCAACTACCGGCAGAACATCGCGCTCGCCAACGCCGGCGCGCAGGCCGCCGCGCTGATGCACGTCCACCAGGACTGGGTACGGCGGCTGGAGAAGCAGCGCCTGCTCGACCGGGAGCTCGAGTTCCTGCCCAGCGTCACGGAGTTCAAGCGGCGCAAGGCCGACGGGCGCGGGCTGACGTCGCCGGAGCTGTCGGTGCTGATCGCGTACACCAAGATCGTGCTGGAAGCCGAGCTGCTGAAGACGTCGCTGCCGGACGACGCGTTCCTGGCGCACAAGCTGGCCAGCTACTTCCCGAAGGCGATCCAGGAGCGGTTCGGCGAGCAGATCCAGAGCCACCAGCTGCGCCGCGAGATCATCACGACGCAGGTCGTGAACGAGTTCGTCAACACGTCGGGCATCACGGCGTACCACCGGCTGTCGCTGGAGACCGGCGGGACCGTCGAGGACGTCGTCCGGGCGAACCTGGCCGCCTCGCGGATCTTCTCGCAGCCGGAGCTGCTGACCCGCAACGCCGAGCTGGACAACATCGTCGACGCCGAGACCCAGACCCACATGCGGCTCGAGACGCGCACCCTGGTCGAGCGCGCGACCCGCTGGCTGGTCTCGAACCGGCGTCCCCCGGTAGACATCGAGGAGCTGATCGAGTTCTTCGGTCCGGGGATCGCGAAGCTGACGGCGGCGTTGCCCGACGTACTGCGGGGTCGTGAGCTGGCGCTGTTCGAGCAGCGGCGGGAGGCGCTGGTGCAGAAGCGGGTCCCGGAGGAGTTCGCGACCCGGATCGCGATCCTGCCGCCGGCGTACGCGGGCCTCGGGCTCGTGGAGACTGCGTCGCGCGACGACATCGACATCCTCGAGATCGCCAAGGTCCACTTCGCGCTCGGCGAACGGCTGCAGCTCGGCCGGTTCCTGGAGCGGATCATCGGCCTGCCCCGCACCGACCGCTGGCAGACCATGGCCCGCGCGGCGCTCCGCGACGACCTCCACCAGGTCCACGCCCGCCTCACCCGCCAGGTCCTCGCCAGCACCGACCCGTCCGCCGACCCCGAGGACCGAGTCATCACCTGGCAGGACCAGAACGCGACGGCCCTCTCCAGAGCCGCCACCATGCTCGACGAAATAGTAGAAACCGAAGGCCCCGAACTGGCCCACCTCTCCGTAGGCCTCCGCCTGGTCCGAACCCTGATCGCGAACCAGGCTTGAGAACCCAATGGCTGGGTGGACACTCGGTCCACCCAGCTACGGACGCCACAGCTCCCAGCGCCTACGCAACTCAGGGAGCAGAGCTTCGAGGTACTTCCGGGCGTCTGCCGCCGAACGCATCGGCAACGGGAGCCCGACACTCCAGACACCCCACGTCCGATCGTCGGGTGCCTCGGCTTCCTCGAAGCGCTCCGCGGTCTCCGACTGCCAGACAAGACCGGCTCGGCTGCCGTCCGGAGCGATCACGTAGGCATCGCCGTAGGTGTCCGGCTGGGCGAGGAAGTCGGTGATCATCCCGAGCTGGAACCCGTCGACGAGCCGTTCATCGGGTCAGTGGTCAGCGTTCGGAGACCACTACGTCGACCGAGTATTGGTCGGCTCGGTAGCAGTGGTTGCCGTATTCGATGGGGGAGCCGTCGGCGGCGTAGGCGGAGCGGGTCATGGTGACGAGGGGCTCCGCCTTGGACATGTGCAGGGTGCGGCGTTCCTCGGCGGTCGCGTTGCGGGCGCCGATGCGCTGGCGGGCGACCGTCGGGCGGATGCCGCGGGCGCGGAGTACGGCGTACAGGCCGTCGCTCGTGAGTTCGTCGAGGGTGAGGTCGTTGAGGGCCGGCGGCAACCAGTTGCGGAGGATCGCGAGCGGCAGGTCGTCGGCGTAGCGGAGCCGGACGATCGACACCAGCGGCGTACCGGACGGGACCTCGAGGACGGCGGCCGCCCGCTCGTCCTGTGCCGCGCAGTCCAGCGCCAGCACCTCGGTCCGCGGCGTCCGGCCCTCGCGCGCGAGGTCGTCGTACAGGCTGGTCAGCTCGGCCTTGCGGTGCACCATCTGGTTCGCGACCGTGGTGCCGATGCCGCGGCGGCGGACCAGCAGGCCCTGGTTGACCAGCTCCGAGATCGCCCGGCGGACGGTCGGGCGGGACAGGTTCAGCCGGTCGGACATGCCGATCTCGTTCTCGAACGGGTCGCCGGGGCGCAGCTTGCCCTCGGTGATGGCAGCGGTCAGCTGCTCGGCCAGCTGGTGGTACAGCGGCACCGGGCTGGACCGATCGAGCTGGATCGGCAACGCGTTCATGGCCGGATGGTACCTGCTCATGTCCACACGTGAGAATGTGTTAACAAAGTATTGACACCCCGGCACCCGCCCGGAAAGCTGACGGACAACCAGCGCGCCGCCGGGGCTGTGGCGCGCCCGTACTCGAGAGAGGCTGCGTGGATGCGGATCGGGTTGGTCGGGGTCGGGCGGATCGGGGCGTTCCACGCCGCGACGCTGAAGGGCCTGCCGGCGGTGGATCAGGTGGTCGTCGCCGACGCGGACCCCTCCCGGGCCGAGGTGGTCGCGAAGGAACTGGGCGTCGCCTCCGCACCGGACGTCCCGGCGCTGCTGGCGTCCGGGCTGGACGGGTTCGTCATCGCGGCGGCGACCTCGGCACACGCCGAGTTGATCGCCGCGGGTGTCGCGGCCGGCGTACCGACGTTCTGTGAGAAACCGGTCGCGCTGGACCTGGCCGAGACCGAGCGGGTGCTCGCGCTCGTCGAGGCGTCGTCGGTGCCGGTACACATCGGTTTCCAGCGCCGGTTCGACGCCGGGTACCAGGCGGCGCGGGCGGCCGTGGCGTCCGGCGAGCTCGGGTACGTGCACCACATCCGCGCGAACACCAACGACGCCTTCCCGCCGCACCGCGAGTACATCCCGCAGAGCGGCGGGTTCTTCCGCGACTGCACGGTGCACGACTTCGACATCGTCCGGTACGTCACCGGCCGCGAGGTCGTCAGCGTGTACGCCACCGGCGCGAACCGCGGCGAGGAGTTCTTCGGCGAGTACGGCGACGTGGACTCGGCGGCGGCGCTGCTGACACTCGACGACAACACCTTCGTCGCGGTCAGCGGCACGCGCTACAACGGCGCCGGGCACGACGTACGGATGGAACTGCACGGCAGCCTCGGCTCGCTCGCGGTCGGTCTGGACTCGCACACCGCGCTGCGCTCGGCCGAACCCGGCGTCAGCTTCCCGGGCGGCCAGCCGCACATGACCTTCATGGACCGCTTCCAGCCGGCGTACGTCGCCGAACTGACCGCCTTCACCGAGGTCGCCGCCGGCACCCGCGAGGTGCCGTGCACGGTCCGCGACGCGCTCGCCGCGTTCCGGATCGCCGACGCCTGTGAACTGTCCCGCCGCGAAAACCGCGTCGTCACCCTCTGAGGACCCACTGAGATGACTGAACTTGCTGCTCGTATCGCCGGTGCCCCGATCTCGTGGGGGGTGTGCGAGGTCCCCGGGTGGGGCTGGCAGTACGACGCCGGCACCGTCCTCGCCGAGATGCGCACGGTCGGACTGGCCGCGACCGAGTTCGGACCGGACGGCTTCTTGCCCGACGACCCGGCGGACAAGGCGAAAACCCTGGCGGACGTGGGCCTGCGCGCCGTCGGCGGCTTCGTGCCGGTCGTCCTGCACGACCCGTCGCATGATCCGGCTCCCGAGGTCGCGGCTGCGTTGGAGGGCTTCGTCGCGGCCGGTGCCGGGACGCTGGTCCTCGCCGCTGCGGCCGGCCAGGAGGGGTACGACGACCGCCCGGTGCTCGACGCCGCGGGATGGAGCACGTTGCTCGGCAACCTGGACAAGCTGTCCGAGTTGGCGGCGTCCCGGGGTGTGCTGGCGACCGTTCACCCGCACGTCGGGACGATGGTGGAGAACGCTGACGATGTCACGCGGGTGCTGGAAGGCTCGTCGATCGGGCTGACGCTCGACACCGGCCACCTGCTGATCGGCGGTGTCGACCCGGTGGCGCTGGCGGTGGAGCACACGGCCCGGATCCGCCACACGCACCTGAAGGACGTCGACGCCGCGTGGGCCGCTCGGGTGCAGTCGGGCGAGGTGACGTACACGGACGCCGTACGGGCCGGGATGTACCGGCCGCTGGGCGCGGGCGATATCGACATCACCACGATCGTCAGCACGCTGGAGAAGTCCGGGTACGACGGGTGGTACGTGCTGGAGCAGGACACGATCCTGCAGGCGCGGCCGGCGGACGAGGGGCCGGTGGTCGACGTACGGGCGAGCATCGAGCACCTGCAGTCGATCGCGGCGGGGCTCGCATGACGGGGACCTTCGGGAATGGGATGGTCTGATGGTGGACGACGTACTGACGATCGGGCGGATCGGGGTCGACCTGTACCCGCTGCAGATCGGGACGCATCTGGAAGACGTCACCTCGTTCGGGAAGTTCCTCGGCGGGAGCGCGACGAACGTGGCGGTCGCGGCGGCGCGGCACGGGCGCAAGACGGCGGTGATCAGCCGGACCGGTAACGACCCGTTCGGCACCTTCATCCACCGCACCCTCGGCGAACTCGGCGTCGACGACCGCTTCGTCACTCCGGTCGACGGGCTGCCGACCCCGATCACCTTCTGCGAGATCTTCCCACCGGACAGCTTTCCTCTGTACTTCTACCGTTTCCCGAAGGCGCCTGACCTCGTCATCAACCCGTCCGAACTGGACCTCGACGCGATCCGGGACGCCCGCATCTACTGGTCCACAGTCACCGGCCTGTCCGCCGAACCGTCCCGCTCGGCCCACTTCACCGCCTGGGAGGCCCGCAAGGCAGGCACAGCAGGTGGTGGCTCGAGCAGCGCGCCCTGGTCCGCCGCTGGCGGTGCTGGGACGGGAGCCGATCTCGAAGCCGGACCCAGTGGTGCTGGGGCTGCGGCGGACAGCGTGGGAGCCGGTGCCGGTGGTGCTGCCGGTGGTGCTGCCGGAGACGACGCCAAAGCCGGTGCCGGCCTCGACACCGCAGCCAGCTACGCCGCTGGCACTGGTCTCGGTAGCGCAGCTGGTGCTGGGCCTCGCTTCACAGTGCTCGATCTCGACTATCGGCCGATGTTCTGGGCGGATCCGAGTGAGGCGCATGAGCAGGTCTCGCGGGCGCTGGAGTACTGCACGGTTGCTGTGGGCAACCGTGAGGAGTGTGAGGTGGCGGTCGGCGAGACCGATCCGGACAAGGCGGCGCAGGCGCTGCTCGACCGCGGACTCGAACTCGCCGTCGTGAAGCAGGGTCCGCGCGGAACCCTCGCCCGGACCCGCGACGAGCGCGTCGAGGTCCCGCCGTACCCGGTCGAGGTCGTCAACGGCCTCGGCGCCGGCGACGGCTTCGGCGGCGCCCTCTGCCACGGCCTCCTAGCCGGCTGGCCCCTGGAGAAGATCATCCGCTTCGCCAACACCGCCGGCGCCATCGTCGCCTCCCGCCTCGAATGCTCCACCGCGATGCCCACCACCGCCGAAGTCCTCACCCACCTGGGAGAACAACCATGACCTCCCACGAAGAACCCCAGTACTCCGAAAACGCCCGCCCCATCCCCATCCAACGCCCCCACTCCCGCCCTCCTCAGGACTCCCGCCCATCCCAGGACCCGCAGGTCACGCGCGACCCGAACAACACCGAAGACCCGCGCGCCACGCATGACCCGAACAACACTCAAGATCCGCACTCCACCCAGGACCCGCATAACCCCCAGGACCCGCGGCTCACGCGCGACCCGCACACCACCCAGGACCCGCGCGTCACGCGCGACCCGCACAACACCCAGGATCCGCACACCACCCACGACCCCGACGCCACAGTCCTGACCCCAGCCCTCAACGACCCCACGGTCGTCACCCCCCACCCCCACAGCCCGGCCGCCGCCACACCCCGCCCCGCACCTCCAGCCGAACCGGGCCGGGAGGCGCAGGCCGGGTCTGCGGAGGACCAGCGGACTGCATCCGGCGCAGACAGGCGGACTGTCCCCACACCACCCTCGGGCGATTCGTCGCCCGACCTGCCGCAATCGCGCGGCCGCGCCGTAGCCGAGGTACGTCCCAACGACCCGACGGTGGTGGCGCCGCAGGCGCGGGATCGGGCTGTCGCCGAGGTGCGTCCTGACGATCCGACGGTGGCGCCGCGGCGGCAGGATCGGGCTGTGGCCGAGGTGCGTCCTGAGGATCCGACGGTGGTGGCGCCGCGGCCGGAGGGCCGGGCTGTGGCCGAGGTTCGTCCTGAGGACCCAACGGTGGTGGCACAGCGGCCGCGGGATCGGGCTGTGGCTGAGGTTCGTGCTGACGATCCCACTGTGGTCGCGGCTCGGGGCGGAGTGGCCGGCGCTGATGATCCGACTGTTATCTCTGACAGCGCCTCGCCGGTGGTGGGCGTGAACGACCCGACAGTTGTTGTACGTCGCACCGACGCGGCACCTGCGGAACCCGACGGGCAGACCACCGTCATCGCGGATCTGCACCTTCCGCCGGAGCACAGCCAGGCTGCGGTGCAGCCAGCTGCCACGGACGCCTCACCTGGCCACCAGTTGAGCGGCCAGACCGTCCGCGGGCCACAACAAGCGACCCTGTCCACTCGACCGCTGGAGGACGAGACAGTCACCGCAGAAGTCGCAGCGCTCCCGGGTGGGGCGAGCCTCCCCACCGCAGGCCAACCGGCCAGTCCTGCGCAGCCAACCGACGGACCGGGTGCCGGACCAGGTGCCGGACCAGGTGCCG
Organism: Kribbella sp. HUAS MG21; assembly: GCF_040254265.1. GTDB lineage: Bacteria > Actinomycetota > Actinomycetes > Propionibacteriales > Kribbellaceae > Kribbella. Next base: position 754,438 of record NZ_CP158165.1, on the reverse strand, counting down.
TACAAGGCGCGGCCGCCGCGGCACCAGGCGGCGTGCTAGGTGCCGTACAGGATGGCGTGTCAGGTCCTTTGCCGGGTGCCTTCCCGGGCGCTGAGCAAGGCGCCGTACCTGGTGCTGCTCCAGGTGCTGTGCCAGGTGCGGATGACAGGGCACATGGGCTCGGTGGGTCGGACGTGGCGTCGGACGCCGGGGTGCTGACGGCATCCGGCGATCGACCGGGGGCGGATGCGCGTGCGGAGTTTGGTGCGGGCATAGGCGGGGAGCCCAGCGTGGGCGCGGAGTCCGGTGCGGGCGTTGGCGCGGAGTCCGGCGCGGGCGCGCGTGCCGAGTCCGGCGTGGGCGCGGAGTCTGGCGCGGACGTGCGTGCGGGGTCCGTGCGTGCGGAGTCCATGGGCGCGGAGTTCGGTGCGGGCGTGCGTGCGGAGTCTGGCCTGGGCGCGGAGTCTGGCGTCGGCGCGGAGTCCGACGCGGGCATGGGCGCGGAGTCCGGCGTGGGCGCGGGGTCCGGCGCGGATGTGCGTGCCGGGTCAGGCGCAGGCGCGGGGGCGGAGTCCGGTGTGGGGGCGGAGTTGGCTGCTCGATTGGGTAGCGGGCTGGGGGCCGTGCCGGGTGCTGGCCTGGGTGCGGACGTGGGTATGGAGGTGGGTACGGACGTCAGCGCGGCGTCGAATGGTTGGCCGGGGGAGGAGTTGGACGGCGGCTCGGGGCAGTTGAGCGCCGGGGCCGGTGTGGATCCGCAGGCGGGGGCAACCTCGGCGGCGGGTGGGCAGGTGGAGCCGTCAGGCGGGGAGGCGGATCTGGGGCCGGACGTGGAGCTGGCTGCGGGGGCGGCGGTGTTGGGGGCCGGCGGTACGGCCAGTGTTGACGAGGCGGGCGCTCGGGAGCGCGCGGCGGTGGCGGACACCAGGCGCGGGGTGCGTGGTTGGGGGGAGTTGGGGGGGATTCGGGAGCGGTTGGGGGAGTTGACTGAGGTTCGGGTTCGGCATCCGGAGCGGGTGGTTGAAGGGTGGTTGGGGCGGCGTACTCGGGCGCTGGTGGGGGATGACGGGCGGTTGCTGATCGTGGCTGCTGATCATCCGGCGCGGGGGGCGTTGGGCGTTCGGGGCGATCGGATGGCTATGGGGAGCCGGGCTGATCTGATTGCTCGGTTGGTGGTTGCGTTGCAGCGGCCTGGGGTGGACGGGGTGCTGGCTACTCCGGATGTACTCGAGGATCTGCTGCTGCTCGGTGCGTTGGAGGGCAAGGTCGTCATCGGGTCGATGAACCGGGGCGGTCTGCAAGGGTCGACGTTCGAGCTGGACGACCGGTTCACGGCGTACCGGACCGCGGACGAGATCGCCGCGCGGCGGCTCGACGGCGGGAAGATGCTGACGCGGATCGACCTCGCGGACCCGGGGACCGTGGCGACGTTGGAGAGCAGTGCCGCTGCCGTGACCGGGCTGGCCGAACACAAGTTGATGGCGATGGTCGAGCCGTTCTGGTCGACGCGCGGCGAGGACGGGCGGGTCACGAACCTGCTCGATCCCGATTCGGTGATCAAGTCCATCCAGATCGCGTCCGGTCTCGGTGCGACGAGTGCGTACACCTGGCTCAAACTGCCCGTCGTGGAGGAGCTCGATCGGGTGATGGAGGCAACGAGTCTGCCGACACTCCTGCTCGGCGGCGATCCGACCGGTGCGCCGGAGGCGACGTACGCCTCGTGGGGCAAGGCGCTCGAGTTGCCGTCGGTGCGTGGACTGGTCGTCGGGCGGGCGTTGCTGTTCCCGCCGGACGGTGATGTGGCCGCGGCGGTCGACCACGCCGCCGCTCTCGTCCACGGCGGCACCGCATGACCGGTCGGCGGACGGTTCGGCTTCTGAGGAAGGGCAACTGGGATGACTGAGTGGGTTCGGCCGGCTGGGAGCTCGGCGGGTGATGGGTTCGAGGTCGTGGTGCGCCCCGGCGAACCGGACTGGCATCACAGCGGCCTGCTGGTGCGCACGCTGCTCCCGGGACAGTCGGTCGAGATCGACACCGGCGACTGTGAATACATCGTCCTCCCCTTGAGTGGCTCGGCCGAGGTGATCGTCGACGGTGACGCGGTCCCGCTCGCCGGGCGGGCAGACGTCTTCGCCGGCGCCACCGATCTGGCGTATGTACCGCGCAACACCACTTTCGCCGTGGTCAGCGCAGGCGGCGCCCGGATCGCCTTGCCACACGCGAGGGCGGCCGCGGACCACCCGTTCCGGCGGATCGGCGCCGAAGACGTCGAGACGGAACTGCGCGGTGCCGGTGTCGCGTCCCGCCAGGTCCGCAACTTCGGTACGCCGGGAGTCCTGGACGCCGACGCGATCATCGCCTGCGAGGTGATCACACCCGCCGGGAACTGGTCGTCGTACCCGCCGCACAAGCACGACGAGCACAAGCCGGGGAAGGAGAGCGAGCTCGAGGAGATCTACTACTTCGAGCTGCAGTTGTCCGACGACGTCCCGGAAGGTGTCAAGGGCAACGACCCGATCGGGTACCAGCGGGTGTACGGCACCGACGAGCGTCCGATCGACGTACTGGCCGAGGTACGCAGCGGTGACGTCGTGCTGGTCCCGCACGGGTGGCACGGACCGGCGATGGCGCCGCCCGGCTACGACATGTACTACCTCAACGTGATGGCCGGCCCCGGCACCGAACGCCAGTGGTTGATCACCGACGACCCCCAGCACGCGTGGGTCCGCGAGTTGTGGAACTCCCAACATATCGATCCGCGCCTGCCTTTCGGACAAACAGGAGAGAACTCATGACGGTACGTCTCACGGTCGCGCAGGCGCTGGTGCGATTCCTGAGCGTCCAGTACTCGGAGCGGGACGGGGTCCGGCAGCGGCTGATCGCGGGCTGCCTGGGCATCTTCGGCCACGGCAACGTGGCCGGGGTCGGCCAGGCGTTGCTGCAGTCCGAGCTCGAGGACCCGAAGGCCCTGCCGTACATCCTGGCTCGCAACGAGCAGGCCATGGTGCACACCGCGGCAGCCTTCGCCCGCACCCGTAACCGGCTCCAGACCTACGCCTGCACCGCAAGCGTCGGCCCGGGCTCGACCAACATGGTGACCGGTGCGGCCCTCGCCACGATCAACCGGTTGCCGGTGCTGATCCTCCCTTCGGATGTGTTCGCGACCCGGGTGGCGACACCCGTGCTGCAGGAACTGGAGAGTTACGGCGCCGGTGACGTGTCGGTCAACGACGCCTTCCGCCCGGTGTCGAAGTACTTCGACCGCGTCTGGCGGCCCGAACAGTTGCCGTCGGCACTGATGCACGCGATGCGGGTGCTGACCGATCCGGTCGAGACCGGTGCGGTGACGTTGGCGCTGCCGCAGGACGTCCAAGCGGAGGCGTACGACTGGCCGGAGGAGCTCTTCGCGGAGCGCACCTGGTACGTCGCCCGCCCCTTGCCCGAGGCCTCAATTGTCGACAAGGCGGCAGATCTCCTACGGTCCGCGCGCCGCCCGCTGATCGTCGCCGGCGGCGGCGTGCACTACTCGGGGGCCGAGGACGCGCTGCGCGAGTTCGCCGAGCGGACCGGCGTACCGGTGTCGGAAACCCAAGCAGGTAAGGGATCTCTGACCTACGACCACCCGCAGTCGGTGGGCGCGGTCGGCTCGACCGGGACCACGGCAGCCAACGCGCTGGCCCGGGAGGCCGATCTCGTGATCGGGATCGGCACCCGCTACAGCGACTTCACGACGGCGTCGCGGACGGCCTTCCAGAACCCACAGGTGCGGTTCCTGAACATCAATGTCGCGCGCTTCGACGGTGGTAAGCATGCCGGCCTCCCGGTCGTGGCCGATGCCCGGGAAGCCCTTGTTTCACTGGGATCCGCGCTCGGCGAGTGGTCCGTGGACGACAAGTACACCGCCGAGGCCCAGGAGCTCACAAGGAACTGGAACGGAACTGTGGACGCAGTTTTCCGGCCCTCTGCCGAGGTGACCGCGAAACTGGCCGAAGGACTGCTCACCCAGGGCGAGGTGATCGGCGCCGTCAACGAATTGTCGGCGGCGTCTGATGTGGTTGTCTGCGCGGCCGGCTCGATGCCGGGCGACCTCCACAAACTGTGGCGGACGCGCGACCCGAAGGGATACCACGTCGAATATGGCTTCTCCTGCATGGGCTACGAGATCGCCGGCGGACTCGGTGTCCGGCTCGGCGCACCGGACCGTGACGTGTTCGTCCTGGTCGGCGACGGGTCGTACCTGATGATGTCCAGCGAACTGGCCACCGCCGTCCAGGAGAACCTCAAGATCATCGTGGTCCTGGTGCAGAACCACGGCTTCGCGTCGATCGGCGCGCTCTCGGAGTCGCTCGGCTCGCAGCGGTTCGGGACGGCGTACCGCAAGCGCACCGGCGACGGCCGGCTCGACGGCGACTACCTGCCCGTCGACCTGGCGGCGAACGTGCGGAGCTTCGGCGTCGACGTGATCGACGTCCACAGCCGGCCCGAGCTGGAGAAGGCGATCCAGACGGCGAAGGCCGCGACCGGTCCGATCGCGATCCACGTCACGACCGACCCGCTGGTCGGCGGACCGGACAGCGACTCGTGGTGGGACGTTCCGGTCAGCGAGGTGTCGGAGCTACAGTCCACGCAGGCCGCCGCGGCGTCGTACGAGGACAGCAAGAAGGCCCAGCGTCCGTACCTGGCTCCGGTCGAGGGAGACAGCTGATGGGCAGAGTCGACATCGGCACGGCGCCGGACTCGTGGGGAGTGTGGTTCGCCGACGACCCGCAGCAGACGTCGTGGACGCGATTCCTCGACGAGGTCGCCGCGGCCGGATACACGCGGATCGAGCTCGGTCCGTACGGCTACCTCCCGACCGATCCGGTGCGGCTGAAGGACGAGCTCGACCAGCGCGGTCTCACGATGACCGCCGGTACGACGTTCGAGCAGCTGCACCGCCCCGCCGGGTGGGACGCGACCTGGCGCGACGTGGCCAGGACGGCCGAGCTGACGGCTGCGATGGGCGCGCAACACCTGGTCGTGATGCCGTCGATGTGGCGCGGCGACAACGGCGAGGTGGTCGAGGAGCGGCTGGACCACGAGGGACAGGCGAGACATGGCGAGGCGGTGACCGAGCTGGGGCGCCGCTTGGCGGAGGAGTTCGGGCTGCGCACGCAGTACCACCCGCACGCCGACGGGCACGTCGACACGCAGGACACCGTCGAGCGCTTCCTCGAGGAGACGGACAGCGTCTACGTGAACCTGTGCCTGGACACCGGGCACATCAGCTACTGCGGCGGCGACAACCTCGAACTGATCCGGAAGTACCCGGACCGGATCGGCTACGTCCACCTCAAGCAGGTGGATCCGGAGATCCTGGCGGAGGTCGACGGGCTGAGCTTCGATGAGGCCGTACGGCGGGGCGTGATGTGCGAGCCGCCGAACGGCGTACCCGAGCTGCCGCCGGTCCTGGACGCGCTGCGGGCGCTGGACGCCGACGTGTTCGCGATCGTCGAGCAGGACATGTATCCGTGCGCTCCCGACGTACCGCTGCCGATCGCGGAGCGAACGCTGGCATATCTGACGGCACATGGGGGTGGCGGATCGAGATGACGGCCGCGGGAGTGTGACACTCTCGGGTCCCACGCAAGTCCGCGGAGTGACCGCGGACCACCTGAAAGGCTGGTGGCAAGTCATGGTTCGGTGGCAGAAGAGGGCGGCGGCCGGTGTTGCCGCTGTCGCACTCGCCGCGGCGCTGGCCGCGTGCAGCGACTCCGGCGGCAAGCAGGAGGAGCAGAGCTCCGGCGGTGGCGGCGGCAACGTCGCCGACACGCCGCGGATGAAGGTCGCCCTGATCACCCACTCGGGCCCCGGCGACACCTTCTGGGACATCGTCCGGCGCGGCGCCGAGGCGGCCGCGAAGAAGGACAACATCGAGCTGCAGTACTCCGCCGACCCGGACGGCGCGGCCCAGGCGAACCTGGTGCAGACCGCGATCGACTCCAAGGTCGACGGCATCGCCGTCACGCTGAACAAACCCGACGCGGTGATCCCGAACGTGAAGAAGGCGATCGCGGCCGGGATCCCGGTGACGATCCTGAACGGCGGCCTCGACCAGTGGAAGTCCACCGGCGCGCTCGGGTACTTCGGCCAGGACGAGCGGATCGCGGGCCAGGCGACCGGTGACAAGCTCAAGCAGCTCGGCGCCAAGAAGGTCGTCTGCGTCATCCACGAGCAGGGCAACGTCAGCCTGGAGGCCCGCTGCCAGGGCATCAAGGACAAGTTCGGCAACGTCGAGAACGTCAACGTCAACGGCACCGACCAGCCGGGGACCCAGGCGACCCTGACCTCGAAGCTGCAGGCCGACAAGACCGCCGACTACGTGGTGGCGCTGAACGCGGGCATCGCGCTGACCGCGGTCCAGGCGGCCAAGGATGCCGGCTCGTCGGCGAAGATCGGCAGCTTCGACATGAGCAAGGAGATGGCCAAGGCGGTCAACGACGGGACCGTGCAGTTCGCCGTCGACCAGCAGCCGTACCTGCAGGGCTACCTCGCGATCGACGCGATCTGGCTCTACAAGACCAACGGCGACACGATCGGCGGTGGCGAGGCGACCCTGACCGGGCCGGCGTTCATCGACAAGTCGAACATCGCGGCGGTCCAGAAGTACGCCGAAGCCGGGACGCGCTGAGGTAGCGCCATGGCATCGACCATCACCTCACCCGTCTCGGCGGACGACCGCGTCTCCGCCCGGTCCCTCGGCGCCCGGCTGCTGAGCCGGCCGGAGATCGGGTCGCTCGTCGGCGCGGCCGTGATCCTGGTGTTCTTCGTGATCGCAGCGCCGCCGTTCCGCGACATCAACAACACCGGCACGATCCTGTACCAGGCCGCGCTGATCGGTGTGATGGCGGTGCCGGTCTCGCTGCTGATGATCGGCGGCGAGTTCGACCTCTCGGCCGGCGTCGCGGTGACGACGTCCGGCCTGACCGCGGGCATCTTCGCCTACCAGTTCAGCCTGAACGTCTGGGTCGGCGTCCTCGTCGCCCTGGCGCTCTCGCTGGCGATCGGCGCGTTCAACGGCTGGCTGCTGATGCGGACGGGCCTGCCCAGCTTCCTGGTGACACTGGGCACCTTCTTCATCCTGCAGGGGCTGAACATCGCGGTCACCCGGCTCACCTCCGGCGCCGTCGCGTCGAACTCGATCGGCGACATGGACGGGTTCGGCGCGGCGAAGTCGGTGTTCGCGTCGGAGTTCAAGCTCGGCGGCGTGACGATCAAGATCGTCGTCGTGTGGTGGCTCGTGTTCGTCGCGATCGCCGCCTGGGTGCTGCTGAAGACGCAGATCGGCAACTGGATCTTCGCGGCCGGAGGCGACGCGGCGGCCGCGCGCGCGGTCGGCGTACCGGTGAAGAAGGTCAAGATCGGCCTGTTCATGGCGGTCGGCTTCTTCGCCTGGTTCGCCGGGATGCAGTTGCTGTTCGTGCAGAACGGCGTCGTGCAGTCAGGTGAAGGTGTCGGCAAGGAGTTCCTGTACATCATCGCGGCGGTGGTCGGTGGGTGTCTGCTGACCGGCGGCTACGGGTCGGTGGTCGGCGGTGCCGTCGGGGCGCTGATCTTCGGGATGGTGCAGTTGGGCGTCGTGTACGCCGGCTGGAACCCGGACTGGTTCAAGGCGTTCCTCGGCGCGATGTTGCTGCTGGCCACCATCGTCAACCTCGTCGTCAAGAACAAGGCGGAGGCACGATGACGACCACGAATTCGTTCGCGGACGAGGCGGCGACCAGCCCGAATGCTCCGATCGTGCTCCTGGAGGACGTCGGCAAGAGCTACGGCAACATCGACGCGCTCCGCGGCGTGTCGCTGGCGGTCCGGCAGGGCGAGATCACCTGCGTACTCGGTGACAACGGCGCCGGCAAGTCGACGCTGATCAAGATCATCGCCGGGCTGCACGACTACACCGCCGGCCGGATGTCGGTGAACGGCGAGGAGCGGCACTTCTCCTCGCCGCGGGAGGCCCTGGACAGCGGCATCGCCACCGTCTACCAGGACCTTGCCCTGGCACCGCTGATGTCGGTCTGGCGGAACTTCTTCCTCGGCAACGAGATCACCAAGGGCCCGTTCCGGCAGCTCGACGCGACGAAGATGAAGCGGATCGCGCAGGAGGAACTGACCAAGATGGGGATCTCGATCCCCAACCTGGAGCAACCGGTCGGCAAGCTGTCCGGCGGGCAGCGGCAGTGCGTGGCGATCGCACGGGCGATCCACTTCGGCGCGAAGGTGCTGATCCTCGACGAGCCGACGGCGGCGCTCGGCGTGAACCAGTCCGGTGTGGTGCTGAAGTACATCGTGAAGGCGCGGGACGCCGGCATCGGCGTCATCTTCATCACCCACAACCCGCATCACGCCTACCTGGTCGGCAACCACTTCGTCGTACTGAAGCTGGGTCGGGTGGCGCTCGACACGCACCGGGCGGAGATCACGCTGGAGCAGCTGACCACCGAAATGGCGGGTGGTTCCGAGCTGGAGGCATTGAGTCACGAGCTGCGGGAGATCGATCCTGGAGTGGTCGTGGAGCCGGCGGACGCCGGACCGGAGGCAGGCGAGAAGGGGCGGGAAGGACCATGAGTGAGCTGCGGGTCGGCGTCGTCGGAGTAGGTGTGATGGGTGCCGACCATGCGGAGCGAGTCGTGCGGAAGACGGCAGGCGCGCGGCTCGTCGCCGTGTCCGATGCCGACCAGGGCCGGGCGGAGAAACTCGCGGCCGAGCTCTCCGGCGGTACGGCGGGCCGTGCGGCGGGCGGTACGTCGTACGGCAATGTCCGGGTCTTCGCGGATCCGCTGGCGCTGATCGCGGCCGGCGACGTCGACGCGGTGATTCTCGCCTCGCCCGGGTTCGCGCACGCGGAGCAACTGTTCGCCTGTCTCGAGCACGGGAAGCCGGTGTTGTGCGAGAAGCCGTTGACGATGGACGCGGCGTCGTCGTTGCAGGTGGTCGAAGCCGAGCACAAGCTCGGGCGGCAGCTGATCCAGGTCGGGTTCATGCGGCGGTTCGACCCGGAGTACGCCGCCCTGAAAGAGCTGCTCGACTCGGGCGAGCTCGGGCGGACATTGCTGCTGCACAACGTGCACCGGAACCAGACGTCCACGCCGTCGTTCCGGAGCGAGATGATCGTCCGGGACTCGATGGTGCACGAGGTGGACATCGCCCGCTGGTTGTTCGGCGAGGAGATCACGCGCATCACCGTGCACACCCCGAAGCCGACGAGCCTGGTCGCGGACGGCGTCTCGGATCCGCAGCTGGCGGTGTTCGAACTGGCGAACGGCGCGATGGCCGACGTGGAGGTGTTCGTGAACTTCCAGGTCGGGTACGAGGTGCGGTGTGAGGCCGTGGCCGAGCGTGGCAGTGCGACGATCGGGCTCGGATCCGGCGTGTTCACGCGCGCGAACGGGCTGGCGGGCGCCGCGGTGCCGGCCGACTTCCGGGTGCGGTTCGAGCAGGCGTACGACATCGAAGTACAGCGCTGGGTCGACGCGACCCTGCGCGGTGAGATCGACGGGCCGAGTGCGTGGGACGGCTACGCGGCGGCAGCCGTCTGCGAGGCCGGTCTGGAGTCGCTGAGCAGCGGCAAGCCCGCCGACGTCGCGTTGGCCGACCGCAGCGAGGTCTTCGGATGAACTGACGGCACGCGCCCCTCGAATGGAACTGGAACACCCCCGGCAGTGAGGAAACATCGTGAGTACTGAGAGCAAGCGCATCACCCATCTCGTCGGCGGCAGCTCGTGGACCGGCGTGGCCGAGCGCACCAGCAAGGTCTACAACCCGGCGACCGGCCAGGTCACCGGCGAGCTGGACCTGGCGTCGGCGGCGACCGTCGACGAGGTCGTCAAGGTCGCGCACGACGCGTCGAAGGCGTGGGCGCAGACCTCGCTCACGAAGCGCGCGCAGATCCTGTTCGCGTACCGCGAGCTGGTCAACCGGGACAAGGAGCGGATCGCCCAGCTGATCACCGCCGAGCACGGCAAGGTGCTGTCCGACGCGCTCGGCGAGGTGACCCGCGGGCTCGAGGTGATCGAGTTCGCGTGCGGCATCCCGCACCTGCTAAAGGGCGGGTACAGCGAGGGCGTCTCGACCAAGGTCGACGTGTACTCGATCCGGCAGCCGCTCGGCGTCTGCGCGGTGATCTCGCCGTTCAACTTCCCGGCGATGGTGCCGATGTGGTTCGTTCCGATCGCGGTTGCCTGCGGCAACAGCGTGGTGATCAAGCCGTCCGAGAAGGACCCGTCCGCGGCGAACGCGATGGCCGAGCTCTGGAAGGAGGCCGGTCTGCCGGACGGCGTCGTGAACGTCGTCCACGGTGACAAGGAGGCCGTCGACCGGCTGCTCGAGCACCCGGACGTCAAGTCGGTGTCGTTCGTCGGGTCGACGCCGATCGCGAGGTACGTCTACGAGAACGGCACTCGCAACGGCAAGCGGGTGCAGGCGCTCGGCGGCGCCAAGAACCACATGATCGTGCTGCCGGACGCGGACCTCGACCTCGCGGCGGACGCGGCCGTGAATGCCGGGTTCGGGTCGGCGGGCGAGCGCTGCATGGCGATCTCCGCGCTGGTCGCGGTCGAGCCGATCGCGGACGAGCTGATCGGCAAGATCAAGGAGCGGATGGGCAAGCTAAAGACCGGGGACGGAACCCGCGGCTGCGATATGGGTCCGCTGGTGACGGGCGAGCACCGGGACAAGGTCGCCGGGTACGTCGCGGCCGGGGTCGAGGCCGGCGCGGAGCTGGTGGTGGACGGGCGCGAGGGCGACTTCGACGGGGCGGACGACGGGTTCTGGCTGGGGCCGACGCTGTTCGACAAGGTGACGCCGGAGATGTCGATCTACACCGACGAGATCTTCGGGCCGGTGCTGTCGGTGGTGCGGACCCCGTCGTACGACGCGGCGCTCGAGCTGGTGAATGCGAACCCGTACGGCAACGGGACCGCGATCTTCACCAACGACGGGGGCGCGGCGCGACGGTTCCAGAACGAGGTCGAGGTCGGGATGGTCGGCATCAACGTCCCGATCCCGGTCCCGATGGCGTACTACTCGTTCGGCGGCTGGAAGAACTCGCTGTTCGGCGACACCCACGCGCACGGCGTGGAAGGCGTCCACTTCTTCACACGCGGCAAGGTGGTCACGAGCCGCTGGCTGGACCCGTCCCACGGCGGCATCAACCTGGGCTTCCCGACGCACGACTGAGCTCGGTGGCCCGGTCTCCTCACCTCGGCTGCCGGGGTGGGGAGATCAGTCGTGCGCTGAGAGGGCTTCGGCGAGGGCCTTGGCGGCTGGGGTGGGGAGGTGGGCGTGGAGGAGTTCGGTGCGGTGGATGAGGCGTGGGGTGGTCAGGGGGATCGCGGCGAGGTTTGGGGGGATTGCGGAGTGGGGGAGGACTGCTAGGCCGTGGCCGGCTTCGATGAGGGTCAGGAGGGTGTGTAGGTCGGTGCCCGTGTAGGTGAAGGCTGGGCGGAGGGCGTCGGAGCCGGCGGCGGTGCGTAGGGCTGTGAGTGGGGCGGCTAGGTCGGGGGCGTCGATCCAGCGCGCGTCGACCAGGTCGCTTAGCGACAAGCCGCTGCGGACGGTGCTGGCGGGGTGAGAGGCACGGCCGGCGAGGTGAGGGTCGGCGGCGGGGGCGGGACCAGCCTCAGCTTGAGCGGCAGGGAGAGCGACAACTGCGGGCGTGGGAGGAGTGGTGTGGGCCAGGGGGTGGGATCTGGGGAGGGTTATGGCTAGGGGTTCCTGGGTGGTGGGGGTTGTGTTCAGAGGTGCGGTGATTGGGAGGGGGTCTGTGGGGGCGGTGACGCCGTCCGTCAGGCCTATGGTGTGGGTGCCTGTGGCTACGGCTTCGGGGACCTGCGCTCTCGGGTAGATGGTCAGGGCTAGTTCGGTGCCGGGGTGGGTTCGGCGTACGGCGGCCAGGTGGGCGGCCAGGGAGCGGGCTGCCAGAGGAGAGGCGGCGATGGTCAGGGTGGTGGGTGGGGCGGTGACGGTACGGCGTACGTCGGCGCGTGCGGCGTCCAGGCGGAGCAGGATGGGGCCTGCGTGTTCGAGGAGGCGCTCGCCGGACGGGGTCGGCGTCACCGGGCGGCGGTGGAGTAGCGGCGTACCCAGATCGTTCTCGAGGGCGGCGATGTGCTGGGAGACGGCGGACTGGGTGTAGCCGAGGCGCGTGGCGGCTGCGGAGAAGGATCCGCATTCGGCGACCGTGACGAAGGTGCGCAGCAGATGAGGATCCACGAGCATCAGTATCTCTGATCGCCCGTGCAGAGATCATCGTTGGCGCTGATGCCGGAGCCGCGCCGAGGATAGGACCCATGAACGCTTACTCCGGACGCCTCGCCCTGGTCGGGGACCGCTCGCCGCATGTTCGTTCGCACGCCCGCATTCCCGGCCTGCTCCGCGAACTCGAGCAGCGCGACCACCTGGACCTCGACATCTACTGGATCTCCACCGACACCGTCGACGACGCGATCGCAGGCTTCGACGGGATCTGGCTGCTGCCCGGCAGCCCGTACCGCAGCGAGGCGGGCGCGATCACCGCGGTCCGGACGGCCCGCGAGCAGGGCATCCCATTCCTCGGTACCTGCGGCGGGTTCCAGCACGCGATGCTCGAGTACGCGCGCACCATCAGTGGCGCGACAGGCGTCCAGCACGGAGAGACCAATCCCGATGCGGACGACCTCCTGATCGTCCCGCTGCACTGCTCCCTCGACGGCCATGAGGGCGCCGTACAAGTCACGCCAGGCACCCGCGCGGCGGAGCTGCTCGGCGCAGAGCGGTCGGTCGAGCGGTACCACTGCTCGTACGGTCTGGACAGCAGCAGGCTCGACCTGTTGCGCGACCACGGCATGGTGTTCAGCGGGTACGACGACGCGGGTGAACCGCGCATCGCGGAATTACCCGACCACCCGTTCTACCTGGCCACCCTGTTCCAGCCGGAGCTGGCCGGGGCCGGCAACAGCACGCGGCCGCACCCGTTCGTCCAGGCGTTCGCGCATGCAGTTGCCGGTCGCAACGATCAGATCGTCGAGGTGGGCCGCGGGGTCATGCCGGCGGCGACGTAGCACTCGTCGATCAGGCGCATCGTGGCCAGCGCGTCGTCGGCGTCGGTGAGCAGCGGAGCGCCGTTGCGGACCGCGCCGATGAACGCGTCGAGTTGATAGGTGTACGACGTCCGCGTGCCGAGGTGCTCGACCCAGGTGTCCTCCTTGGTCGTCACGATGACGCGGTCGTCGTTCTGCGGCACGACGTAGAACGGCGCGAACGCCTCACCCCGGCTGCCCACGACCTTGAGGCTGAACTCGACGCTTTCCGCGGCCATGCTGGTCCGCACGGAGCCGGTCGCGCCGTTCGGGAACTCCAGGTCGGCGTTCAGCCACTCGTCCACGCCCGGCAGCCGCTTGCGCTCACCGGCGCGCGCACTGACCAGCCGCGGCGCGCCACCGGCGTACTGGCCGAACATGCGTTGCGCGTGCAATGCGTAGCAGCCGACGTCCATCACGGCGCCGCCGGCGAGCGGCAGCGACCAGCGCGGGTCCTCGTCGGCGGGCGGCGGCATCACCATCGTCGCCTCCACGTGCTGCAGGTCGCCGAGTTCGCCCTTGGCGACCAGCTCCTGCAGGCGGCGCATCACCGGGTGGTAGGCGTAGTGGAAGGCCTCCATGAACACCAGCCCGGACGACCGGACGGCCTCCCGTACCTGCTCGGCCTCGGCCGCGTTGCTGGCCGACGGCTTCTCGGTCAGCACATGCTTGCCGGCAGCAAGGGCCCGGAGGTTCCACGGGCCGTGCAGCCCGTTGGCGAGCGGGTTGTAGATCGCCTCGATCTCGGGGTCGTCCAGGAGCTGCTGGTACGACGCATGGACACGTTCGACACCGTGCTCGGCGGCGAAGGCCTCGGCGCGAGCGGTGTCGCGCGCGGCGACCGCGACCAGCCGGCTGTTGGTCAGCTTGGCCGGCTCGACGATGGCCCGGCCGGCGATCCGGGCGGCACCGAGGATGCCGATCCGCAGCGGTTCCATGCATTCTCCCTTGCTGACAGCCCTACGGGGCGGCGGCGAGGTCGTTGCGAGCCGGACCCCGATGGGAAGCCTAGTTCCTCACGACAGGCTCACCGCGAAGGCGAAGTCGTCATCCTCCCCCACCACACCGACCCTCCAAACCCGATGCCCGCGATCCGGACCTCGTGGCCGGTGATGTTCACCCCCTGTTCAGCGTGCGACGTCAGGGGAGCCGGTAAAAACCCGCAGCCCGCAGCCGACCGGAGTCCGCTTCGTCGATGCTGACCCGCCGGACCTCACCCGGCACGATCCCGCCTCCGGCCGAGGGCGCCCCAGAACACCAGCGGCAGGAACAGGGTGCGGATCAGCATCGCCCACCCGGCCTTGCCCAGCCCCACGCGGCCGCCGTCCTTGATCCGGACCAACCGCGTCCCGGTGAGGAGCGCCCCGATCCCCCGGCCGTTGCCGTAGAACCAGCCGTACAGCAGTGGCAGGACGAACAGCAGCGTGATCGCGATGACGACCGCCCCGGCGTCCTTGTTGCGTCTGTCGAACGCAGGTAGTACAGCACGCCGAGACCGATCGCCGTCCCGTTCTATCCAGAGTGCGGGTGTCTGGGATGCTTCTGATCAAATTCGGGTGGTGGGTCGACGGAATCCGGTCCAGCCTTCAGGATGAGGCCATGAGTACCGTGCAGGTCCGGGTCGATCGGAACAGTCGTACGCCGTTGCACGTGCAGTTGGCGCAGCAGTTGGAGGCGGCTATCCAGGGCGGGGAACTGCCTGTCGGGTCGCGGCTGAGCAATGAGGTGGACCTGGCCGAGGCGTACGGGTTGAGCCGGCCGACGGTGCGGCAGGCGATCGCCCGGCTGGTCGACCAGGGCCTTCTGGTGCGCAAGCGTGGTGTCGGTACCCAGGTAGTCGGCAACTCCGGACAGGTACGCCGCTCGCTCGAACTGACCAGCCTGTACGACGACCTCACCGCCGCGCACCGCAAGCCCGAGACAGAGGTACTGCGCTTCGGCATCTCGCCCGCCACCGCAGAGGTTGCCACAGCACTGCAGTGCGACGAGGGCGACCGAGTACTGCGCCTGGAACGTCTGCGCCGCGCCGACGGCGAGCCGCTCGCGCTGATGCGCAACTGGCTCCCGCCCGAGACCCTGGAAACCGATCCGGCCACCCTCGCGGAGCGCGGGCTCTACCAGCTGCTGCGCGCCGAGGGTGTCCGGCTGAAGGTGGCGCACCAGACCATCTCCGCCGTACCCGCAACGCTCGAGCAGGCGCGCCTGCTGGCGGAGGAGCCGGGCTCGCCGCTGCTGGCGACGACCCGGATCACGTACGACGACCACGGGCAGCCGGTCGAGTACGGCTCCCATCTGTACCGCGCCAGCCGCTATTCGTTCGAGCACACGCTCGTGCACCGCTGAGCATCCTGCCGTTGCAACAAGGTGCAATTTTCTGGACCTGGCCGTGAGCCGATCGATACGCTGAGTGAGCCAATGGCGTGTCACGGTTATCCACAGGGTGCCCAGGCGCGAGTGGCGCCGGATACCCCACGGTTGAAAGGATGGTCGCGGATGGTGACCGAACGTGGTCGCCGGACGGGACCGACACGGGGAGATCGATGACAGCGGACAGGCTCGACGCGCACCGTGCGGGCTGGACCGGTGCCGTCGAGCTGATCGACGCGCAGGTCCGTGACGTCGTCCGCCGCGAGGGCATCGACCCGCTCCGCGACCCCGGCGCGGTGAACGCGATCGTCGCGACCGTCGTCAAGGAGTACGACGAGCGCAGCCTGACCGGCGTGGTGCCGCCGATCGCCGATCTGGAGGCGGTCAGCCGGGAGGTGCACGACCGGGTCGCGGGCTTCGGGCCGCTGCAGCGCTACCTCGACGACCCGAGCGTCGAGGAGATCTGGATCAACGAGCCGAGCCGGGTGTTCATCGCCCGCGAGGGCCGCCACGAGCTGACCACGACGGTGCTGACCGAGGAGGAGGTCAGCGACCTCGTCGAGCGGATGCTGAAGACCACCGGCCGCCGGATCGACGTCTCGCAGCCGTTCACCGACGCGCGGCTGCCCGACGGCAGCCGGGTGCACATCGTCCTCGGCGGGATCACCCAACGCTATGCGGCGATCAACATCCGCAAGTTCACCGTCCGCGCGACCCGGCTCAGCGACCTCGTCCAGCTCGGTTCGCTGACGCCGCACGCGGCCGCGGTCCTGGAGGCGTCCGTTGCCGTCGGCCTCAATGTGCTGGTCTCCGGCGGCACCCAGGCCGGCAAGACCACGATGCTGAACGCACTGGCCGGTTCGATCCCCGGCAGCGAGCGGGTGATCAGCTGCGAGGAGGTCTTCGAGATCAAGCTGCCGATTCCCGACTGGGTGTCGATGCAGACCCGGCAGGCCGGGCTCGAGGGCACCGGCGAGGTGCGGCTGCGCGATCTCGTGAAGGAGTCGCTGCGGATGCGGCCGTCGCGGGTGATCGTCGGCGAGGTGCGCGGCGAGGAGTGCCTCGACCTGCTGCTCGCGCTGAACAGCGGCCTTCCCGGCATGTGCACGATCCACGCCAACTCCGCGCGCGAGGCGCTGACCAAGATGTGCACGCTGCCGCTGCTGGCCGGCGAGAACATCGGTTCCCGGTTCGTGCTGCCGACGGTGGCCGGCTGCGTCGATCTCGTCGTACATCTCGGGATCGGGGCGGACGGGCACCGGCGGGTGCGGGAGATCGTCGCGGTCACCGGGCGGGTCGAGGAGCAGGCGATCGAGACTGAGACGCTGTTCCAGACGTACGACGGATACCTGCGCCGCGCCGAGGGACATCTGCCGCATCCGGAGCGCTTCCAGCAGGCCGGGTACAACGTGGCCGGGCTGCTGACCGAGTTGCCCCGCGGGGTGAAGTGATGGGCCTCGTGATCGGGCTGTTCTTCGGGGTCGGGCTGCTGCTGATCATCGCGGCGATCGTGGCGCCGGCCGAGACCGTGCCCGGTGCGGAGGGGCGGTTGCGCGCGAAGAGCCGGGACCTGCTCGCCCGGGCCGGAATCGAAGGGCTGACGCCGGGCGCGTTCATCGGCGCGTGTGTGCTCACCGGGCTGTTCGCGTTCCTGCTGATGTTCCTGATCTCGAAGACCTTGCCGGTCGGTCTGGTGTTCGGGCTGATGGCGGGCTGGCTGCCGATCGCCCTGGTCCGGGCGCGGGCCCGGCGGCGGCTGGCCGAGTTCCGCGAGCTGTGGCCGGACGTCGTGGACAACATCGCGTCCGCGGTGCGGGCCGGGTTGTCGTTGTCCGAGGCCTTGGCGCAGGTGGGTGAGCGTGGTCCGTTGCCGCTGCGGGAGCCGTTCCAGCGGTTCGGCGCCGACTACGCGTCGACCGGCCGGTTCGCCGAGTCGCTGGACCGGTTGAAGGCGCGGCTGGCCGACCCGGTCGGGGACCGGGTGGTCGAGGCGTTGCGGATCGCCCGCGAGGTGGGCGGCGGCGACCTCGGCCGGCTGCTGCGGTCGCTGTCGACGTTCCTGCGCGACGACGCCCGCACCCGGTCGGAGCTCGAGTCCCGGCAGTCGTGGTCGGTCAACGGCGCGCGCGTCGCGGTCGCGGCGCCGTGGCTGGTGCTGGCGTTACTGTCGTTCCAGGGCGACGTGATCCAGCGGTACAACACGCCCGTCGGCGCCCTGATCATCGGCGCGGGCGCGGTCGTGTGCGTGATCGCGTACCGGTTGATGCTCCGAATCGGCCGGCTGCCCGAGCCCGAGCGGGTGCTGCGATGAATCCCTTCCTGGCCGGCGGTTTTCTCGGCGCGCTGTTCGGGATCGGGCTGCTCGTCGTCGTGGTGCGGTTGCCGTTCCTCCGCAAGCCGCCGGTCGACGAGCGCATCTCGCCGTACCTGCGGGATCTCGGGGCGCCGGACGTGTTCGTCGGCGTGGTGGACTCGCGGTCGCCGTTCTACGCGATCCTGCGGCTGTTCGGCCCGTCGCTGCGGGCCGCGGCGCAGCGGCTGGAGCGGATCCTCGGCGGCGCGAGCACGATCCGCCGGCGGTTGCAGCGCGCCGGGCTGGAGCGGACGGTCGAGGAGTTCCGGATCGAGCAGTTGCTCTGGGGGACGATCGCGTTCGCCGCGGGCCTGGTGATCTCGGTCGTCGCCGTCGCGTTCGGCCTCGGGAACCCGGTCGGCATGCTGCTGTTCTGTGTGTTCCTCGGAGTCCTCGGGGTGCTCGGCCGCGACACCTTCCTGACAACGCAGGTACGGCGGCGCGAGCGAAGGTTGCTGGCCGAGCTGCCGACCGTGGCCGAGCTGCTGGCTTTGTCGGTCGCGGCCGGTGAAGGCCCGGCCGCCGCGCTCGACCGGGTGGCGCGTTCCTCGCGGGGCGAGCTGGCCAACGAGCTGAAACGGGTCCTGGCCGAGACCAGGGCGGGAGAAACGCTGGTCCGGGCGCTGGACGCGCTCGCGGACCGGACCGGGTTGCTGGCGCTCTCGCGCTTCGCGGACGGGCTGGCGGTCGCGCTCGAGCGCGGCACCCCGCTGGCCGACGTGCTGCGGGCGCAGGCCGGCGACATCCGGGAAGCGGGTCGCCGCGAGCTGATCGAGTCCGGCGCGCGCCGTGAGGTCGCCATGATGGTCCCGGTGATCTTCCTGGTGCTGCCGGTGACCATCGTTTTCGCCTTCTATCCGGGCGCTGTCGGGATCCGGCTGATCGCCGGATGAATCGAGGAGAGATCATCATGTCCCTACACCTGACGAGGCTGTTCCTGGCGTTGCTGCTGAAGCCACGCCCGGCGCGGAAGGAGCGCGGCGACGTGCCGGGGTGGGTGCTGATCACCGTGATGACCGCGGGCCTCGTCGTCGCGATCTGGACGGTGGCCGGCGATGAGCTCGAAAAAATGCTGAGGAACGCACTGAGCTCCGTCGCCAACAAGTAGATGCAAAGAACCCGTGGCGAGCGGGGCTCGGCGGTGGTCGAATTCGTGCTGGTGGCGACGATCCTGGTGCCGTTGTTCCTCGGCATCCTGCAGGTCGGCCTGTTCCTGTACGTGCGCAACACCGTGACCGCCGCCGCCTCCGAGGGCGCGCACTACGCGGCCGTGCTCAACCGCACGCCGGCCGACGGTGAGGCACGCACCCGGGAGCTGATCAGCGGCGTGGTGACCGACGGACTGATCGACTCGGTGTCCGCGGAGCAGATCGACCTCGACGGCCAGCCCGGCATCGAGGTGACGGTCGACGCCCACATGCCGCCGCTCGGCCTGTGGGGACCGGGCATCTCCTTCACTGTTGAGGGACATGCCGTGAAGGAGACGGGCGAGTGAGGCGCCGCCGGGACGAGCGCGGCAGCGCGGTCGTGGAGTTCTCCTGGCTGGCGATCCTGCTGCTGGTGCCGCTGGTCTACATGATGCTCGGCGTGTTCGACGTCCAGCGGGCGTCGTACGGCGCGACCGCGGCGACCCGGGCGGCCGGACGTGCGTTCGTGATCGTGCCGGACGGCGTGTCCGAGGACGAGGCGCGGGCGCGGGCGTTCGACGCCGCGCGGATCGCGATGCGGGACCAGGGCATGGAGCTCGGCGACGACGAGCTCACGATCAGCTGTACGCCGGCCTGCCTGCAGCCGGGGTCCACCGTCACGGTCACGCTCGACACCAAGGTCCGGCTGCCGCTGATCCCGGACGCGCTCGGCGGCGAACCGCCGGCGATCCGGATCAGCTCCGAGCACACCGAGGCGTTCGGCGACTACCGCCAGGCGAAGGGTGCCGGATGACTCGCACGCACAAGCGGGACGAGCACGGGCAGATGACCGTCCTGATCGTTGGCTTCACCATCGTCATCCTGCTGATGATCGTGGTGGTGACCGACATCTCGAAGGCCTTCCTGGTCCGGCGCAACCTGGACGCGACCGCGGACGGCGCGGTGCTCGCGGCCGCGAACGGACTCGCCGCCGTGTACGCCCAGCCCGGCGCCGGGAGCAACGCCGTGATCGACCCGGAGCAGGCCCGGCAGCTGACCGCGGCGTACCTCGACGATGTTGCTGCTGGCAACAGGTTCGACAACCTCGACTGGTCGGTGGACGTCGACGGCACGACGGTGACCGTCCGCCTCACCTCGACCGCCGACCTTCCGTTCCAGCCGCCCGGTTTCCCGGGGACCGCCGACATCGCCTCCGAGGCCGCGGCCGTCGTACCGATCCGCTGAGTGAATCAGCCGAACAGGCCAGGGTTGTCGCGGAGCCAGGTGGTGAAGGTCCGGGCGGTGTGACCGGTGAGGAGCTCGACGCCGGGCTCGATCGAGGCCGGTGAGCCGACGCGGGACGCCCAGTAGGCGAGCAGGGTCTCGCGTTGGCCTTCATCGCGCATGCCCATCTCGGCGCGAGCCTGGTCCACAGTGAGGTCGACGGCCTCGATCGGTACGCCGGTGACCTCGGTGACGAGCTCGATCTGGCGCCGCCGCGCCATCGACTCCGGCCCGGTCATCGGGTACCCGCGACCGTCGTGGCCGTTGCCCGGACCGTCGAGCAGCACCCGGAGCGCGGCGTCGGCGATGTCGAGCTCGTGGATCGGCGCCTCCTCGGCGTCCAGGTAGGGCAGCCGGATCTGACCACTCGCGCGCACCTGGTACGCCCAGTACTTCGCGTTGCTCATGAACGCACCGGGCTGGAGGCAGGTCGTCGCGTACGACGCGCGCGCGATCACCTGCTCGGTCTTCGCGTGCGGGTCGTCGGGCCCGCCGAGCGCCGACAGGGACGACAGCAGCACGACCTGCTTGACGCCAGCGGCCTCGGCCGCGGTGACGAAGGCGGCCGCCGACGACGGGTCGGAGTACAGGAAGACCTGGCTGATACCGCGCAGGGCGGGGGCTGGATCCGCCGCGTCGTACTCGACGGCGGACGGGACAGCGGAGGGTTCGCGGCTGGCGACGCGGACGTCCTGGCCGGCCGCGATCAGGCCGCCGGTGACGGCGCGGGCGATCGCGCCGCGACCGCCGGTGACGAGAATCGTCATTGGATGTGCTCCAAAAATGTAGTGACTACAACAATGGATTCAGTAAAGCAGATGCTCTACGCTCACTGCAATGGAGCTCGGACGGCGGGAACGGAAGAAGCAGCAGACGCGGCAGGCCATCTCGGACGTGGCCACCGCGCTGTTCCTCGAGCGCGGCTTCGACGCCGTGACCGTGGCCGAGGTGGCGCGCGCCGCGGACGTCGCCGTCCAGACGGTGTTCAACCACTTCCCGGCGAAGGAGGATCTGTTCTTCGACGAGTCGGGGTGGTGGACGGGACCGGCGCGCGCGATCCGCGAGGCGCCGCCGGGCGCGGATCCGGTCGACGTCCTCGAGACGCAGTACCTCGCGATGTGCCGCGAGCGGCTCACGGTGGGTCATCTGGCGACCTGGAAGCAGTTCGTCGCGACGATCGAGGCCAGTCCCGCGCTGCTCGCCCGGCGCCGGCTGAACGTCGACGAACTGGAGAAGTCGCTCACCGAGGCGCTCGACGAGCGCTCGCCGGACCAGCTGCGCAACCGGCTGATCGCGGCCCTGTACGGCGCCGCGCAGAAGGTTCTGGAGGGGCGGCTGATGGCGGTCCTGCCCGACGACGCGGCGCCCGCGGAGTTGGTCCGCGTGCAGTCGGAGTTCGAGCAGGCGGTCGCCGAGGTCTTCGCCGTTCTTCGCCGCGGTCTCCGCTGAGGTACGCTCACTAGTTGTGGCTGGACTGGATTTTGACGCGGAGCTGAAGCAGCTCGACGCGACGATGACCTCGATCGAGAAAGTGATGGATCTCCCCGCGCTGCGCAAGGAGATCGACGAGCTCGGCGAGCAGGTCGCTGCGCCCGACCTCTGGGACGACCAGGCGAACGCGCAGAAGGTGACGTCGCGGCTGTCCAGCCTGCAGGCCGACGTGGAGCGGGTCGGCGCGCTGCGCGGCCGGCTCGACGACCTCGGCGTCCTGGTCGAGCTGGGCCGCGAGGAGAACGACGCGGACAGCCTGGCGGAGGCGGAGAAGGAGATCGGCTCGGTCGCCAAGGCGATCCAGTCGCTCGAGGTCCGCACGCTGCTGTCCGGCGAGTACGACGAGCGTGAGGCCCTGGTCACGATCCGTTCCGGCGCGGGCGGCGTCGACGCCGCGGACTTCGCCGAGATGCTGCAGCGGATGTACCTGCGCTGGGCCGAGCGGCACGGTTACGCCACCGAGGTCTACGACACGTCGTACGCCGAGGAGGCCGGGCTCAAGTCGACCACATTCGCGGTCAAGGCGCCGTACGCGTACGGCACGCTGAGCGTCGAGTCGGGCACCCACCGGCTGGTCCGGATCTCGCCGTTCGACAACCAGGGCCGCCGGCAGACCTCGTTCGCCGCGGTCGAGGTGGTCCCGGTGCTCGAGCAGACCGACGAGATCGACGTACCGGAGGAGGAGCTGCGGATCGACGTGTACCGGTCGTCCGGTCCGGGTGGCCAGAGCGTCAACACCACCGACTCCGCGGTCCGGATCACGCACATCCCGACCGGCACCGTGGTCTCCTGCCAGAACGAGAAGTCCCAGCTGCAGAACAAGGCCAGCGCGATGGTCATCCTGAAGGCCAAGCTGCTCGCGCTGAAGAAGGCCGAGGAGCGGGCCCAGCTGGACGCGCTGCGCGGTGACGTGGCCGGCTCGTGGGGCGACCAGATGCGCTCCTACGTCCTGCACCCGTATCAGATGGTGAAGGACCTGCGGACGCAGTTCGAGTCCGGGAACACCTCGGGTGTGTTCGACGGTGAGATCGACGAGTTCATCGAGGCCGGCATCCGCTGGCGCCGCACCGGCCAGACGGTTGCCGAACAGAACTGACCTGCGGGCGGACTGCGGTAGCTGCTTCGGGCTCTGCTGCGTCGCGCTGACCTTCAGCCGGTCGGCGGATTTCGCGATCGACAAGCCGGCCGGCGAAGCGTGCCCGAACCTGGCCGACGACTTCCGCTGCACGATCCACAGCAAGCTGCGCGCGAAGGGCTTCCCGGGCTGCACGGTCTACGACTGCTTCGGCGCCGGCCAGGAGCTCTCGCGCCGCGCCGGCAGGAGCTGGCGCGAACAGCCGGGGCAGGAGATGTTCGCCGCGCTCCCGATCCTCCGCCAGCTCCACGAGCTGCTCTGGTACCTCACGGAAGCCCTGGAGTACGACGAGAGGCTCCAGCCCGCGATCGACCGGGTCGAGACCGTCAGTCGTACGGCGGACCTCACGACCGTCGACGTGGCGGCCGAGCGGGCCGTCGTCAACGAGCTGCTGCTCGAGACCAGCCGGCGTGTCCGCGGCAAGCAGCCGAAGAAGAAGGAGCGTCGCGGCGCGGACCTGATCGGCGCCCGTCTCCGCGGCGCCGACCTGGCGAAGGCCAACCTCCGCGGCGCCTACCTGATCGGCGCCGACCTCCGCGACGCCGACCTACGGCAGGCGGACCTGATCGGCGCCGACCTCCGGGACACAGACCTCCGCGGCGCCGACCTGACCGGCGCCCTGTTCCTCACCCAGTCCCAACTCAACGCCGCCCGCGGCAATCACCAGACGCGGATCCCCGGTTCGCTCACGCGCCCTGCCCACTGGTCCGCAGCCGGTTCGTGATTGGTGTCATCAGCAACGAGATTGCGGCGATCGCGAGCGCCACAGCCGCTAGTGCACCGCCCTGACCCCAGGAGGTGCCTGCTGTTGCGAGGTACGCCGTACCGACTGTGGCTGCGCCTAGCGCGAGGCAGGTCTGCTGGCTGGTGAGGAGGATGCCGCTACCGAGGCCTGCCTGGGCCGGTGGGACCTGGCTGAGGACCACGCCCATCAGCGGGACCATGACGAGCCCGGAGCCGAAGCCCGCGACCAGCATCGGTACGGCGAGCTTCCACGGGTCGACGTTCGGCCACAGGGTGAGCGCGACGACCGCGAGCAGTGCGTAGCCGACGCC
Source organism: Kribbella sp. HUAS MG21 (assembly GCF_040254265.1). Classification (GTDB taxonomy): domain Bacteria; phylum Actinomycetota; class Actinomycetes; order Propionibacteriales; family Kribbellaceae; genus Kribbella. The sequence continues at coordinate 730,553 of NZ_CP158165.1, read as the reverse complement.
CTGGATGATCCAGCCGCGCACGATGAGACCGGCGCCGTACCGGACCTGGAGCCGCGGGCCGTAGATCGACGTGATCAGGAAGCCGACCGCCATCGGCAGCAGGCTCAGACCGCCTTCCAGTGGGGACATCCGCGCCTCGCCCTGAGTGGCGAGCGCGAAGACGAACATGAAGCCGCCGAACGTCGTGAAGAACGCGACCGCCAGCTGCAGACCGGTTCGCATCGCCTTGAGCCGCAGCACGGTCGGAGGAATCAGCGGAGCCGCGCCGGCGCGTTCAGCCCGATGTTGGTGGACGCCGAGCAGGATCGCGGCCGGAACCGTCGCTGCGAGGCAGACCCACGTCCACAGCGGCCAGCCGAGCGGCCGCCCCTCGGTGAGCGGCAGGAGCAGCAGGACCAGCGTCAGCGCGAGCAGCGCGGCGCCGACGAGGTCGACGCGCTGGGACTTGTGCGCCTTCGTCTCCGGGATCAGCCGGATCGCCGCAGCCACGCCCACCAGACCGACCGGAACGTTCACGAGGAACACCGCCCGCCAGCCGAGGCCGAACACGTCGGCCTCGACCAGGACGCCGCCGAGGATCTGGCCGAACGCGGCCGCGGCGCCACCCGCGACGCCGTACATCGCCATCGCCCGGGCGCGATGCTGACCGGTGAGCACGCTGGTGATCGTCGCGAGCACCTGTGGGGTGACCGCGGCGCCCGCAGCACCTTGGACGACCCGTGCGGCGAGCAGGACGCCGACCGTCGGGGCCATCGCACAGATCAGCGACGTCACGGTGAAACCCGCCAGGCCGATCAGGAACAGGCGCTTGCGACCGAAGGTGTCGCCCAGCCGCCCGCCGACGACGAGCAAGGTCGCCACGGCGATCCCGTAGCTGCCGACGACAAGCTGGAGCTCCCCGGAGCCGGCGTGCAGGTCGGAGCCGATCGCGGGCAGCGCGACGTTGATGACGAAGAAGGACAGCATCGGCAGGAACGCGCCGAAGATCAGGGTCGTGAGAGCCACTGGCCGCAGCGGCGTCGCCGCAGCCTCCGACGGGGCAGTCGTGGCTTGGAGCTGGTCTGTCATGGAATCAGCCTGCAGACCTTCCGAGCCTGGTGGTGAGAGCCTGACGATCCTATTACTGGTACTACCTGGCACCCGGCTGCGGTTGCACTCATGATGGGGCCATGACCACTGTCCCAGCAACCACCGACAGAACCGTGACGGCGCAGCGCCGGGAGCTCGGGGTGTTCTTGCGCAGCCGGCGCGAGCGGATCCGGCCGGACGAGGTCGGGTTCGCGCCGGGCGGCCGGCGCCGTACGCCGGGGTTGCGGCGCGAGGAGGTCGCGCTGCTCGCGGGGGTCGGCGTCACCTGGTACACGTGGCTCGAGCAGGGCCGCGACATCAACGTGTCCGCCCAGGTGCTGGAGGCGATCGCGACCGCGCTGCGGTTCGACCGGCAGGAGCGCAGTCACCTGTTCCGGTTGGCCGGGCTCCGGCTGGGCCCGACGCAGAGCGGCTGCTCGGCGCTGCCTCCGTCGGTGCAGAAGACGCTCGACGCCGTCTCGCCGTACCCGGCGGTGGTGCTGAACGAGCGGTACGACATCCTCGCCTTCAACCAGGCGTACTGCAAGGTGGTGCTGGACCTCGAGCAGGTGCCGGTCGAGCAGCGGAACATGCTCTGGGTCACCTTCGTCGCCGACGGCTGGAAGTGCAGTTTCGTCGAGGGCGAGCTGACCAAGCACCACATGGTCGCGGCGTTCCGCGCGGCGTCGGCCGACCATCTCGGCGACGCGCTCTGGCAGGAGCTGATCCAGGGGCTACTGAGCAACTCGCAGGCCTTCGCGGAGCTCTGGGAGCGGTACGACGTCGCCGCGCCGAGCACCCGCACGAAGATGCTGGAGGTCGACGGGTTCGGCATCCTGCGGATCGAGCCGATCAACCTGTGGCTGTCGCAGCTCGGGCCGCTCCGGGCCACCGTCTACACCGCGCTCGACGACGAGACCGAGGAGAAACTCCGGCAGATCGTCGGCAGGCCCGGCTGACGGGGCGGGCCAGCCGGGCCGGGAGACCCCGGCCGCCGGGCAGGGCGGCCGGGGAGCTTCGTCAGGTGACCGGGATGCCGGGGTTGGTCAGCGCCCGGCCGCCGGTCCGCGTGTTGCTGCTGGCGACGGTGACCTTGCAGCTCGAGGCGTTGTAGTTGGTGATGTTGAACGCGTACCGCCCGCTGCCGGTGGCGCCGTTCAGGTCCGCGTGGTTGTCGCGGAACACCGTGCCGCACCCCCAGCCGGACTGCTGGGTGTGCGTCTCGAACCCGTTGTTCGTGGTGTTCTTCCCGGTGTTGTTCTCGATCACGTAGTTGTTGCCTTTGACATCGACCCAGCTGTCGTCGTAGTTCGCGCCGGTCAGCCCGCTGCCGTCGAAGGTGTTCCCGGACACCAGGCCGCCGGTGGTGCCCTCCTTGAGGTCGATGGCCTCGCCGCCGACGTCCGGGCCGATCGTGTTGCCGATGATCTGCACCCGGTCCGACTTGTCCGACGTACCGCCCGCGCTGCCGACGTACACGCCCTCGCCCATCCCGCGGCCATCGTTGCCGGTGTCGTAGATGCGGGAGTTCTTGATCACGCCGTACGTGCTGCTGTTCCGGAAGTGCACGCCCTCCATGTCCAGGTCGTGCACCGTCACGCCGTCGATCGTGACCCGGGTGGCGCTGTCGATCATGATGCCCTTCTGGCCGCCGGTCACGGTGATGCCCTTGACGTTCCAGTACGACGCACCGTTGAGGTGCAGGCCGTACCCGCCGCCGGCCTTCAGGACCGCGGCCGGCGAACCGGTCAGCGTGATCGGCGCCGAGGCGGTGCCGTCGACGGTGGTCTTGAAGTTGCCGGAGTACGTGCCGTCGGCCAGCCTGATCGTGTCGCCGGGCTGCGCCGCGGCCAGCGCGTCCTTCAGTTCGACGGCGGTGCTGACGTCGGTGACGTCCGTCGCGGCGGTGCGGTTGCGGATGTGATCGCGGACCCAGACGCCGGCCGGCTTGAGGACCGACGTACCGGTGAAGGTGCTGCCGGCGCAGGTGCCTTGCTTGAACACGGCGCCGGAGCGGAAGTCGTCGGAGAAGTTCCAGTTCGTCCAGCCGATCTTCTTGCTCTCCAGGAAGTCCAGGTACTTCTGCGACCAGGTGAAGTCGTTGCCGCCGTCACCGGTGTAGGTCTGGGTGCCGAACTCCGTGACGAACAACGGGATCCTGTCGGCCGCCCGGGACAGCGCGTCGAAGTACTCCTGCTTGTGCGACGCGGCGTAGAAGTGGAACGTGTACATCAGGTTCGACGCGTTCACGGGGTTGCTGATCACGTCGGCCTCGCTGCGGCCGTCCGAGACGCCGAGCGACGCCCAGCCGTGGGTGCCGACGAAGATCACGCTGTCCGGGTCCTGGGCGCGAATCACCGGCACCATCTGCTCGGCGTACGACTTGATACCGGCCCAGCTCACGCCGTTCGGCTCGTTGGCGATGTCGTAGATGATGTTGTTGTTGTCGCGGTGGCGTTGCGCGATCTCGGTGAAGAACTGCTTCGCCAGCGCGAGGTTCGCGTTCGGGTCGCCGGGGTCGAGCTGGTGCCAGTCGACCAGTGCGTACATGCCGCGCGCGGTCGCTTCGTCGATGTAGTTGCTCACCATCTCGGTGAAGCCGTCGGGGTCGGTCTCGTAGCCGCCCTCCTGGACGTACATCGAGATGCGCAGGATGTCGGCCTTCCAGTCGTAGGCCAGCGCGTCCAGCGAGGCGGTCTTGACGCACTGGGAGTACCACTGCAGACCGTGGGTGCTCATCCCGCGCAACTGGACGGGCTCGTTGCGCTCGTTGCAGAGCTTGGTGCCGCACACGTGCAGCTGGCCGTTGCGGCTGACCGGGGTGTCCGCGGCGACGGCCTGGGTCTGGGCCTGGGCTGTCACCGGGAGCAGGGTGGAAGCGGCCAGCAGAGCGCCGGCCATCAGGGAACGGATCATGAACTTCCTCCGAGGGGCGTCGGGGAGGTTGGTTAGGAAGGTTTCCTAATAGTTCTCAGGAACGTAGCGGCAGGCGCGGAACGCTGTCAACTGGTCGCTGCATGTGATCATTTCCGATCAGGCGGTGTCGCGGTCCGGCCAGGCTGCTTTGAGGGTAGCGAGTGTCACGCTGATCGCCGGACGGCGCGACGTGGTCGTCCGCCAGACGGCGTACAGCCGGCGACTCGGCGCGGGCTGCAGCGGTACGACGACCACGCCGTCGGGGACCGGTCCGCGCCCGAGCCGGGGCAGCAGGCCGATGCCGATGCCGCGGGCGAGCATCGCGAGCTGGGTCTGGTACTCCGCGACCGAGTACGCGACCTCAGGCTCCACGCCCGCGCGGCGCATCGTCCGGATCAGCCACTCGTAGCAGATCGACCCGGTCGGCTGGCAGATCCAGCGCTCGCCGATCAGGTCCTCCGCGCGCACGAACTCCTTGCCGGCCAGGCGATGCGTGGCCGGCACGAGCACGTCCGCCGGGTCGACGCCGAGCTTCACGCGCGACAGGCCCTCGGGCAGTCCGAGCGGGGTGTTCTGCCAGTCGTGGACGATCGCGATGTCGATCTCGCCCCGGTTGACGGCCGCCACCGCTTCGAAGGGGTCCGTCTCCAGCACTCGGACGTCCAGTTGCTCGTGGGCGTCGATCAGCCGCGCGAGCGCCGGCGGCAGCAGCCCGCGCGCCGCGGTCGGGAACGCCGCGATGCTCAAAGTCCCGATCGCTTGTCCGCGCTGCTCTTCCAGTGTCAGCTCAGCATCCTCGACCAGCTCGAGGATCCGCGCCGCTGTCGCGGCCAGCTGCCTTGCCGCGTCGGTCAGCACGATCCCGCGGCCCTGTCGCTCGACGAGCGTCGTCCGCGTCTCGCGCTCGAGCTTCGCGAGCTGCTGCGAGACCGCGGACGGCGTGTAGCCGAGCACTTCCGCCGCGCGGTTGACCGACCCGTACTGCGCCACGGCGTGCAGCGCGCGCAGCCGCCCGAGATCGATCATGTAGCACTCCTACATTGATAGCGGTAGTAATCAGTGCTGGTTCTTAAGTGTAGCGCTGCCCAGACTGGACGGCATGACGCCTCGTGACCTGGTCCTCGCACTCGCCGTCGTCGTGGTCTGGGGCATCAACTTCGTCGTCATCGAGGTCGGCCTCGAAGGCATGCCGCCGCTGCTGCTGTCCGCGCTGCGGTTCTTCTTCGCGGCCGTCCCGGCGATCTTCCTGCTCGGACCGCCGCGGGTCGCCTGGCGGTACGTCGTCGGCGTCGGGCTCGCGCTCGGCGTGGCCAAGTTCGGGCTGCTGTTCATCGCGATGGACCACGGCGTACCGGCCGGGTTGTCGTCACTCGTCCTGCAGAGCCAGGTGATCTTCACGGTGCTGTTCGCGATCGCCGTCCTGCGGGAACGGCCGCGCCCCGCGCAGGTCGCCGGGATCGCGATCGCCTGTGCCGGGATCGGGCTGATCGTCCTCGACCGCAAGCTCTCGGCCCCGCTCGGCGCGCTCGCCCTGGTGATCGTCGCCGCCGGGTGCTGGGGCGTGTCGAACACGATCACGCGGTACGCCAAGCCGCCGGACACGCTGCGCTTCATGGTCTGGGCCAGCGCCGTGGCCGTCGTACCGCTGTTGATCCTCTCGCTGCTCACCGAAGGGCCGCGCGCCGACCTCGACGCGCTGCGGGGGATCACGCCGACCGGCATCGGCGCGATCGCGTACCTCGCCTTCGCGGCGACGCTGTTCGGGTTCGGCGTCTGGGGCTACCTGCTCCGCCAGTACGACGCCAGTACCGTCGCGCCGTTCTCGTTGCTGGTGCCGATCGTCGGGATGTCCGCGGCCTGGATCCTGCGCGGCGAGGCCGTGGGCCTGCAGCAGGCGATCGCGGCGGTGCTGGTGATCGGCGGCATGGCCTGCGCGATCGTCCGGCGCCGGACCCCGCGCACGGCAGAGTCCGGCGAACTGGTGAATTCAGCTGCGTGAGACGGTGGCCATCGGCGGCATCTGCCAGCCGCGGGCGAGCGACGACGGGTACGCCGGCGCGCCGCCCGCGAAGTACTCGGTGAACTTCATGATCAGCGGATCCCAGCGCAGCGGGTCGATGTAGCGGTCGTTGCTCATCAGCAGGTCCTCGTGGACCCGGACCCGCTCGACCTTCATCTCCAGCGCGCACAGCCGCGAGTCCGGTCCGCCGATCTCGTGGATCGCCTCGATCCGTCCCTCGAGGTTGATCGGGCTCTCCGCGACGCCGTCCAGTCCCGCCAGATCGGTCGGCTCGCGGGTCAGCCCGCCCGCGGTGAACTTGTCCGGCTCGTAGCGGTACCCGCGGCCGCGCTTCGCGTCGGACATCTCTCGCGAGCCGGTCAGCAGCGCGATCCGGTCGAGCGCGGCGACCATGTCCGGGGCGACCAGGTTCAGCACGAGCTCCGGGCGTTCGACGAGGTTCTTCACGGTCTGCGAGCCGGCGCCCATCCCGAGCATCGCGGTGTAGCCGAGCCACCAGGCCGACGACATCGGGGCGAGGTTCGTGCTGCCGTCCGGATTACGGGAGCTGATCAGGACGACGGGCGTCCCGAAGTACAGGACCTTGGGCTCGACTGTTCGCTTCATGGTGGTGGAACGCGGATGCGCGAAGATGTGTGAGTGGACGCTCTGCACGTAAGTCGCCTGACCGCCGGATGGATCGCGGCGCTGCCCGGTGAGGACAGCACGGTCGTCTCCGGACTCGGGGTGCAGCCGTTGCTGGCGGTGCTCGCCGAGGTCGCGGACGAGCCCGCTTACAGCGAGCTGGTCGAGGCCGCCGGCAGCCGGTACGGCGGTGTGCTGGAGGCTCCCGGTCTGCGGATGGCGCTGGGTCTCTGGACGCGGCCGGACGTCGACCTGCAGCCCGGGGTGGACCGGTTCCTGCCGACCGAACTCCGCGGGGTCCTCACAGACCAGGCGGCACTGGACACCTGGGTCGCCGAGCAGACCGACGGGCTGCTCACGCGGATGCCGATGGAGTTGTCGGACGAGATCCGGCTCGTGCTGGCGTCGGCGCTCGCCTTGAAGACCACCTGGGCGCAACCGTTCCACGAGTTCCCGCGCAACGACCGCCGCTGGCTGAGCCGTGCCGATCAGGACCTGGACAGCCTGCGCCTGCACGACAGCGCGGCGGGCCCGCTGACGGTGGCGACGGTGCGCGGAGCCGGTGAGTTCGACGTACGGCTCGTGGTCGGCGACGGCGGGCGGGCCGCGGTACTGACGGCGGCGCTCGCGCTCGAGGACGACGGGATCAGCGGGGCCGAGGTGCTGGCGGCGGAGCGGCCGGCACCTGGCGTCGAGGTGATCGAGTCGATGACGCCGGTGCCGACGGTGATCCTCTCCCTGCCGTACTTCGAGATCGACGCGGTGCACGATCTCCTGCAGCACCCGGACGTGTTCGGCCTGACGGCGGCGTCGGACGCGAGCCGCGGGCATTTCCCGGGATTGAGCCCGGAGCCGCTCGCCGTCGACCAGGCCCGGCAGGCCGTGCTGGCGCGGTTCTCGGCGACCGGCTTCGAGGCCGCCGCCGTCACCGCGGTCGCAGCGGCAGCAGGTTCGGCGCCGAGGCCGGGCTCCAAGGCGCTGTACGTCGACCTCGACCGGCCGTTCGGCTTCATCGCCGTCCACCGGCCGACCGGCGTACCGGTCGTGGTCGGCTGGGTGAACTACTCGTAGGGGTTCGCCGGCGCCGTCACCGGCTTGACCGACTCGACCGTGAGGGCGGCGACGTCGCCGTCGACGCGCTTGGTCGGCTCGGCCCAGGTGCCGGTCACGCTGACCCACTGGTTCTTCGGCGGCGCGGCCTGGCCGCGGGCCTCGACCATGAACGCCGTACCGTCCGCGACACAACAGGTCAGGCCGATCCGGGTCACGTACCAGACCCCGTTCTTCGCCGGGGTGACGAAGCCGGTCATCGTGAACGACCGGCCCTTCATCGTCTCCTTCTCCCACACCGCCCAGACCGCGTAGTCGCGCACCGCGATGGTCTTCGGGCCGTACGACTTGTCGCCGTTCTGCCAGAACGCGTTGCTCTGCGGCTCGGCCGGCTTCGCGGCGACCGGCGACTGCCGTTGCGCGGCGTCCGCGCCGAGCGCGGGCGGATCCACCACGAGCAACGCGAAGATCGGCAGCAGCAACAGCCACGCCGCTCGGGGCAGCCCGTGGTCGTGTTCCTGGCGGCTCTTCACGAACACGTCGATCACCGCCAGCCCGACCAGGATCACCCCGGCCGCGAGCAGCATCCACCGCATCCCCGGTTTCACGTACCGCAGGTACGTCCCGGAAATCGCGAGCTGCACGATCGCGGCCCCCACGAACACGATCACCAACCCGGCAACGCTGCGCTTCATATGTTGGCCGCGTGCAGCTCGGCCGTTCGCCGGGCGTGATCCACGCGACTGCCTCCCTCCGAAGATCGAAACTGTCGGTCCTGGCTGCTTGAGTAGCCAGCATGTCCCGGTTCCGGATGTATCCGAGTCACGCGCAGCAGACGGCGCTGTCGGAGCAATGCCGGTTCGCCCGATATGTGTGGAATCTTGCGCTCGAGCAATGGTCGATGTGGACCCGCGACCGAGGTCCGACGCCGGGGTTCGCGGAGCAATGTCGCCAGTTGACGGAGGCACGGGCTGAGTTCGCGTGGCTGCGGGCGGGGTCGCAAATGGTCCAGCAGCAGGCGCTGCGCGACTTCAGCCAGGCCATCAGCAACTTCTGCGCCGGCACTCATCGGCGTCCGACCTGGCGCAAGGCCGGGCTGCACGAGGGCTTCCGCATCTGCGGCTCGCAGGCGTCCCGGGTCGTGAAGCTGAACCGTAAGTGGGCCCAGGTACTGGTTCCTAAGGTCGGGTGGGTACGTTTCCGGGTGTCTCGCGCCGTGCCTGCCGCGAAGTCGTACCGGATTTCCCAGGACAGGACCGGTCGCTGGCATATCGCCTTCGCCGTCATTCCCCCGGCGATCTCCGCCCCGGGCACGGGCGAGATCGTCGGCGTGGATCGCGGTGTCTCGGTTTCGGCGGCGTTGAGTACAGGTGAGCTTCTGACTTGTCCCGGTCTGTCTGAGCGTGAGCGAGACCGGCTCGAGCATCTGCAGCGCCGACTCGCGCGGTGCAGGCGCGGCTCTGCGCGGCGCCAGCGGGTCAAAGCCGCGATCACCAAGTTGCACGCCCGGGCCACCGACCGTCGCAAGGACTGGGTCGAGCAGACCAGCACCGATCTCGCACGGAGGTTCGACATCATCCGGGTCGAGGACCTTCGCATCTCCCGGCTTGTCAAGCGCCCCAACATCGAACCCGACCCCGCACGACCAGGGAGATATCTGCCGAACGGGCGGCGCGCCAAAGCAGGCCTCAATCGCGGCATCCTGGCCAACGGCTGGGGTGAGTTGGTACGTCGTCTGGAAGGGAAGGCGCCGGGACGAGTCGAGAAGATCAACCCCGCCTACACGTCGCAGACCTGTAGCAGCTGTGGATACTGCGCATCGGAAAACCGCGAGAGCCAAGCGGTGTTCCGGTGCGTGGCCTGCGGTCAGCAGACGCACGCCGACGTGAATGCGGCGATCAACATCGCGGCCGGACGGGCCGTCAGTGCACGCCGAGAGACGCCACCACGGGTCTCGCTGAAGCGTGAACCTCAACTGCCGACCTCCGCGTAGTTGACATCCCTGCCCCTTGATGGGCGGGAGGACGTCAAAGCAACCACCACCCGACGAGCAGACTGGCAAGGATCGCGACCACGAAGGTCGCCGGAGCGAACCGGACAGCGAATTTCGGACCGAAGGTCCCGGTCTGCAGCGCGATCAGCTTCACGTCGACGATCGGGCCGACCACCATGAACGCGAGCCGCGCGGTCAGCGAGAACTGCGTCAGGCTCGCCGCCACGAACGCGTCGGCCTCGGAACAGATCGCCAGCAGTACGGCGAGCAGGCCGAGCAGCAGCACTGACAGCAGCAGGTTCCCGGCGACGTGGTCGAGCCAGCTGCGCGGGACCACCACGTTCAGCGTGGCGGCCGCGGCGGCGCCGACGACCAGGAACCCGCCGGCGTGCAGGAAGTCGTGCAGCATCGCGGACCGGAAGACCTCGAACTTGCCCTCGCCGTGCGAGTGCCGGTTCTTCGGCATCCGCAGCCACGACCCGCCTTTGCCGGTCGCCAGCCACAGCCAGCCGAGCACCATCGACACCGCGAGCGACGTGACCGCCCGGGCGACCACGACCTTCGGCTGACCCGGGAACGCGACCGCGGTCGACGCCAGCACGACCGGGTTGATCGCCGGCGCGGACAGCAGGAAGGCGATCGCCGCGGCCGGTGTGACGCCGCGGGTCATCAGGGCGGCCGACACGGGGACCGACGCGCACTCGCAGCCCGGCAGCACGACACCGGACGCGCTGGCAACCGGTACGGCGAGCGCCGGGTGCTTCGGCAGCGCCTTCGCGAAGAACGACGGCGGGACGAACGCGGTGAGGGCGGCGGAGAGCAGTACGCCGAGCACCAGGAACGGCAGCGCCTGCACCGTCACGCCGACGAACATCGTCGCCCAGGTGCGGATGCCGTCGTCGGTGAACCAGGCGTTGAACAACCGCCGCCCGAACAGCGCCAGGCAGACCAGCAGGACCAGCGTCACGGTGAACGCGATCGACGACCCGGACGGCTCTTTGTCCGTCGTTCCGGGCTTTTCCTCGACCTCGGTTGGCGTGCTCACGGTGCGCATCCTGACACAACCGAGCGCGTCCGGACGAGCACTCGGAGCGGCACTGAAATGAAAATCAGCGTCATTTCGGGAAATAGTCGCCTGTGGCAAGGTGGAGGCATGGATCCCGACGTGGTGCGCGCAGTCAACGACCTGACCGTCCGCTGGGGCCGTGCACTGCCCGGCGGCAACACCGTCGTGTCCGGCCTCGGCCTGTGGCCCCTGCTCGCGCTGCTGGCGACCGGCGCCGACGAGCCGGGCCGCTCCGAACTCGCCGCGGCCGCCGGTGTGGACGCCGCGACCGGTGCGACCGACGCGATCCGGCTGATCGAGGCGATCGAGGCGTCCGCCGACCTGCATGCCGCGCTCGGCGTCTGGGTGAGCGAGCAGTTGAAGCTCGCGGAGACGTTCGACACCGTGATGCCCGCGCCGCTGATCGGGCTGCTGACCGGCAATCCGGCCGTGGACAAGCCGAAGCTCGACGCCTGGGCCGCGGACCACACCGACGACGTGATCCGGGAGCTGCCGGTCGACCTCGAGGGTGAAGTCCTGCTCCTGCTGGCGTCCGCGCTGCTGCTGCGCACGACCTGGGTGCGTCCGTTCACCGAGCAGATCCGGCGCGTTCCCGGCGGCGCGTGGGCCGGGTCGTGGCACTGGCTCGAGCGCGCGGACGACGACCTGGACGCCGTACGGCGGTACGACGACCTGACCGTGGTGACGGTGCGCGGAGATGCCGATGTCGACGTACTGCTCGGGATCGGCGACGGGGACGACGTACTGGCCGGGCTGCTGGCCGCCGCCGGGCGGCCGGACGACGGCGTACCGGGGAGCCGGTTGATCGACGAGGACCGCCCGGGGCCTGGACTGACGATCGGGAAGACCACGGCGCCGCGGCCGGACCTGCGGCTGTCGCTGCCGTCGTTCAGCATCGAGGCCGAGCACGATCTGCTCGACCTCCGCGACCTGTTCGGGCTGAACGCGGTCACCTCGAATCCGCGGGAGCGCGGGCATTTCAGCGCCCTCAGCCCGACGCCGCTCAAGGTCAGCCAGGCGAAGCAGAAGGTGCTCGCGCGATTCTTCGCGACCGGGTTCGAGGCGGCGGCCGTGACCGCGATGGCGATGACGCGGGCCGCGATGATCACCCGGCAGGAGCGGCGGCTCGAGGTCACGCTGGACCGCCCGTTCGCGTTCGCCGCCGTACTGCGGGACTCGCGGCTCCCGATCGTCGCGGGCCGGGTCGAGACTCCTACCGAACCGGGAGCGTGAACAGCCGGTTGAGCAGCGCGGATGCCTCGTCGACGCCCGCGCGGTCGCCGGTCAGCAACAGGTCGAAGAGCAGGCCGCGGGAGGCGGCGAGGCCTAGTCGCGCGTAGGCCGGCGCTTCGGCCTTCGGGATGCCGGCGCGGATGCAGAGGTCCGTCAGGGGCGGCAGCCAGACGTTGATCAGGTCCGCCTTGAGCGACTCGGTGTGCGGCAGGTCCTGCATCGCGTGCGCGCTGAGCTCGAAGAACAGCGGACCGTAGACGAGCGCCGCATCGGTCACCCGGCGCCAGAACTCCTCGGCCTGCTCGGCGATCGGCCGGGCCGGTACGTCGAGGCTCGCGAGCAGGTCGCGCTGCTGTTGCTCCACCGTGCGGACGACCTCGGCGAGCAGGCCCTCCCGGGAGCCGAAGTGGTAGATCAGCATCCGGTGACTGGTGCCGATCGAGGACGCGATGGTGCGCAGGCTCGCGTCGCCGATCCCGTGCTTGGCGAAGTGCTCGACCGCGTCAGCGAGCAGAGTTTCCCGACTCACACAGTTCCTTCAGCTTCTGCGTCTCGGTGGCGATGTAGCTCTTGGTGAGTCCGGCGTACAGCTTGCCGAACAGCCGGCCGAGCGGCCCTTCCTGGATGATCGTCGCGGTCGCCACGGTGCCCTCCGGCGTACCGACGACGCGGTGGCCGCCGGTGGTCTTGATGCCGGGGGCCTTCGAGACCCACTCGAAGTACTCGCCTTCCTTGAGCTCGGTCACCTCCCAGACGGCGACCGGGAGCTTGGGCTGGCGGATCCGGGTGCGGGCGCCGACGTGGATGCGGCCCGCGTCCAGCCGCTCGACGGACTCGATGGTGGGGGTCCAGTCGGGCCACCGCTCGACGTCGCTGAAGACCTCCCAGACCCGCTCGGGCGGGGCCTGGATCGTGGTGGAGTGATCGAAGCGCATGTACCAAATGGTACATCAGGTCTGTGTGAGGTCTCGGCGGGCGGTCTGCCTGCCGTCCACCCGCGGCAGGTAGGGTCTTGGGCCATGGCTGACCAGAACGTCCCGCAGAACGTGGAGAACGAGCAGGACCCGGGCGCGAGCACCCAGATGTTCCGCGCCTTCGTGAACGAGGGCCAGACCGAGGCCGCCAGCGAGCCCAAGGTCAACGGCCGGATGCTCGCCGTCGTCGGCGGCGCCGTCCTGCTGATCGCGATCATCGCCGCGATCGCCGTCCTCTGACGTGAACCTCGCGGTCGAGGTCGTCACGGTCTTCACCGACCCGGACGGCCGCTTCGGCAACCCCCTGGGCATCGTCGACGGCCGCCTCGTCGGTGAGAGCGACCGGCAGCGTGTGGCCGCCGCGCTCGGCTACAGCGAGACCGTGTACGTCGACGACGCCGCGACCGGCACGCTCCGCATCTACACCGCCACCGGCGAGATGTCCTTCGCCGGCCATCCCACGGTCGGCGCCGCCGCCTGGCTCCACACGCACGGCCACCCCGTCGACACCCTGCACGTCCCCGCCGGGCCCATCCCTGTCACCCGCTCCGGCGACCTGTACGCCGTACGAGCCGACAGCACCTGGGGCAGCACCTGGGACTGGCACGAGCTGGCCACCCCCGAGGACGTCCTCGCCGCCGACCCGACGTCGTACGACGCCGGCCACACCTTCCTCTGGTCCTGGCAGGACAAGGCGGCCGGCATCATCCGAGCCCGAGCCTTCGCCCCCGCCATGAACGTCACCGAGGACGAGGCCACGGGCTCCGCCGTCACCCAACTAACCGCCCGCCTAGGCCGCGACCTGCTGGTCGTCCAAGGCGCCGGCTCCCACCTCCACAGCACCTGGCACCCACCCACCCACGCCACCGTAGGCGGCCGAGTCCTCCCCGCCGAACCGCGCACCCTGCACCTGTAACGCTCCGGCACGATTGAGTGGGGGATTCATGACGGATGTGCTGAGCGCGGGGATCTGGCGGCGGGTCGGTCGGGGTAGGAGGTGCGAGGTTCCTGGGCTGAGGGCCGAGGAGATCGGAGAGATCCTCGCGGCGCTTCCGGCGGACCTCGGTCCATACCGGCTGCTGATGCACCAGCTCGTCCCAGGCCGTGGGCGCTACGTCCCCGACGCACGCTTGCTCGATCCGGCCCGGTTAGCCGAACTCGTCGCGGAGGGGCATTGGCAGTACTTCATCGTGAGTGAACGCCTGTCACCTGGCATCATCGCGAAGCTGCCCGACGTGGACTCGGCCACGCTGTCCGTGAACGGAGCCATCAACCTCCAGATCGGTGTCCGGAGCCGCCTGGGCCCGGAAGCGCCCAGCCTCGGCATCGTCACAAAGGTGGCAACCGAAGCCGGCGAGTCCCGAACCCACGACGACTACAACAAGATCTACAACGCCGCCCTCCGCACCGCCCGCAAACTCAGCAGCAAGTCCCGATGATGGATACCTACAACCTTGTTGCTCCTGCGGTGGGCGAGGACTACCGCGGGTTGTTGCGGGCCGTGGCGCCGCTGGCGGACGTGTTCGGGCTGCTGGACAAGGGGCCGGGAACGCGGATGGGCGAGTCGGGCCGCGAGGTGCTGCGGAGGCTCGGGGAGCACTTGCTCGCGGCTGACGCGGTGCAGGCCTGGCCGGGATCGCGGATCGTGGGTACGTCGACCCAGAATCGGTACCTGTTCCGGCTGGACGAGGAGTCGCTCGAGGTGTTGACGACGGCCGCGTCGAGCCTGTTCGACTGGGTCTGGCCGCGGCTGCCCGAGGATTTGCACTTTCTCCGGGCTGACGGCTCGACGGTGCTCGGGACGGTCGCGCAGGAGGACGATGCCTGGCTCGAGTTGACGGCCGCGGAGTTCGACGTGGTGGTCGGCCGGTTGCCTCGAGGAGTGCGCCTCGAGCGGGGATGACGGCTGGATCGGTGGCATCCGTTGACGGGTGACCCGCGGCGGATGGAGCATGGGTTCTCGGCTACTTGGGGAGGTTCTTGTGGCGGACGTTGTCAGGGCTGCGCTTGTTCAGACGTCGTGGACGGGTGACAAGGAGTCCATGATCAAGGCGCACGAGGACTACACGCGGCAGGCGGCCGCGGCCGGTGCGAAGGTGATCTGTTTCCAGGAGCTGTTCTACGGGCCGTACTTCTGCCAGAAACAGGACGCCGAGTACTACGAGTACGCCGAGTCCGTCCCGGGCCCGACCACCGAGCGGTTCGCCGCGCTCGCCGAAGAGCTGGGCATGGTGATGGTGCTGCCGGTGTACGAGCAGGAGCAGCCTGGCGTGCTGTACAACACCGCCGCGGTCATCGATGCCGACGGCACCTTTCTGGGCAAGTACCGGAAGAACCACATCCCGCAGGTGAAGGGCTTCTGGGAGAAGTTCTACTTCCGCCCGGGCAACCTCGGCTACCCGATCTTCGACACCGCGGTCGGCCGGATCGGCGTCTACATCTGCTACGACCGGCACTTCCCGGAGGGCTGGCGGGCGCTCGGCCTGGCCGGCGCGAAGATCGTCTTCAACCCGTCCGCGACGCACCGCGGCCTGTCGTCGTACTTGTGGAAGCTCGAACAACCCGCCGCCGCGGTGGCGAACGAGTACTTCATCGGCGCGATCAACCGGGTCGGCATCGAGGCGGAGTACGGCGACAACGACTTCTACGGTACGTCGTACTTCGTGGACCCGGAGGGGAAGTTCGTCGGCGACACCGGCCACGACCACGATCCGGAACTGATCGTCCGCGACCTGGACCTGAGCCTGCTGGACACCGTCCGCGACCGCTGGCAGTTCTACCGCGACCGCCGCCCCGACGCGTACGGAGACCTGACGAAACCGTAGAGGGGACCCGCGAATGTCGTTGCTCGTCAAAGGTGGAACCGTCGTCGGACCGACCGGGACCCGGGTCGCGGACGTGCTGGTCGAGGGCGAGAAGATCGTCGCGGTCCTGGATCCGTCCTTCACTCCGGCGATCACCGTCGACGAGGTACTCGATGCCTCCGGCAAATACGTGATCCCCGGCGGGATCGACGCGCACACGCACATGGAGCTGCCGTTCGGCGGTACGGCGGCCAGCGACACGTTCGACACCGGCACCCGCGCGGCGGCGTACGGCGGGACGACCACGATCATCGACTTCGCCGTCCAGCGCACCGGCGAGGTGGTGCAGGACGGGCTCGCCGCCTGGCACGCGAAGGCCGACGGCGAGTGCCACATCGACTACGCGTTCCACATGATCCTCGGCGGTGTCGACGCCGACGCGCTGAAGGCGATGGACCAGCTGGTCGCCGACGAGGGCGTCACGAGCTTCAAGCTGTTCATGGCCTACCCGGGCGTCTTCTACTCCGACGACGGGCAGATCCTGCGCGCGATGCAGACCGCGCGCGAGAACGGCGCGATGATCATGATGCACGCCGAGAACGGCATCGCGATCGACGTGCTGGTCCAGCAGGCGATCGAGCGCGGCGAGACCGACCCGATCTACCACGGCATCACCCGCCCGGCCGCGCTCGAGGCGGAGGCGACCAACCGGGCGATCGCGCTCGCCGAGGTCGCCCGGGACTGCCCGCTCTACATCGTCCACCTGTCCGCGAGCCAGGCGCTCGCGAAGGTCGCCGAGGCACGCGACCTCGGGCGGAACGTGTTCGCCGAGACGTGCCCGCAGTACCTCTATCTGACTCTCGAGGACCAGCTCGGCGCGCCCGGTTTCGAGGGTGCGAAGTGGGTGTGCTCGACGCCGCTGCGCAGCAAGCACGAGCCGCACCAGCGGGACCTGTGGAAGGGCCTGCGGAACAACGATCTCGCGATCGTGTCCACCGATCACTGCCCGTTCTGTATGAAGGACCAGAAGGAGCTCGGCCTCGGCGACTTCTCGAAGATCCCGAACGGGATCGGCGGCGTCGAGCACCGGGTCGACCTGGTCTTCCAGGGCGTCGTGGACGGGAAGCTGTCGCTGGAGCGCTGGGTGGAGACGATCGCCACCACGCCGGCCCGGATGTTCGGGCTGTACCCGCGCAAGGGCATCGTGCAGCCCGGTTCCGACGCGGACCTGGTGGTCTACGACCCGAACGGTACGACGCGGATCGGCGTCGCGACGCACCACATGAACATGGACCACTCGGCGTACGAGGGGTTCGAGATCCAGGGCCGGGTGGCGACGGTGATCTCGCGCGGCGAGGTGATCGTGGCCGACGGCAACTATCACGGCCGGAAGGGCCGCGGGAAGTTCCTGGAGCGCGGCCTGTCGTCTTATCTGATGTAGGGGGATGCGGTGGACTTCGGAGTGGTGTTCCAGTGTGATCCGCCCGCGTCCACGGTCGTGCAGCTGGCCCGGCAGGCCGAGGACGCCGGGTTCGGCTACGTGTGGACGTTCGACTCGCATCTGCTGTGGCAGGAGCCGTTCGTCATCTACAGCCAGATCCTGGCGGCCACCCGGCGGGTGATCGTCGGGCCGATGGTGACGAACCCGGGCACCCGGGACTGGACGGTGATCGCGTCCCAGTTCGCGACGCTGAACGAGATGTTCGGAAACCGCACGATCTGCGGGATCGGTCGCGGCGACTCGGCGCTGCGAACGCTCGGCGCGAAGCCTGGCACGATCGCGGAGATGAAGCAGTGCGTCGAGGTTGTGCGCTCGCTGGCTCGCGGCGAGACGGTCGAGTACCGCGGGCAGCAGCTGAAGTTCGCGTGGGTCGAGAACGGCGCACTCGACGTCTGGGTGGCGGCGTACGGCCCGCGCGCCCTGGCCGCGACGGGCGAGGTCGGCGACGGGTACATCCTGCAGCTGGCCGATCCTGACATCGCGGCCTGGATGATCGCGGCCGTACGGCGTTCCGCGGAGCAGGCCGGGCGCGACCCGATGGCGATCAAGTTCTGCGTCGCGGCGCCGGCGTACGTCGGGGACGACCTGGAGCACCAGCGCGAGCAGACCCGGTGGTTCGGCGGGATGGTCGGGAACCACGTGGCGGACATCGTGGCGCGGTACGGGGAGTCGGCCGCGGTGCCGCGGGCGCTGACCGACTACATCGAGGGGCGGAAGGGGTACGACTACGCCGAGCACGGGCGGGCCGGGAACACGCACACCGGCTTCGTGCCCGATGAGGTGGTGGACCGGTTCTGCATCCTCGGGCCGGTGGAGAACCACCTCGCCCGGCTCGCAGAGCTGAAGGAGCTCGGTGTCGACCAGTTCGCCTTGTACCTCCAGCACGACGCCAAGGAGGAGACCCTGGCGTCGTACGGGAAGGATGTCGTACCTAAGTTCTGAGGGAGTTCTAAGGGGTCCAGCGGTAGGCGCCGGGGAGCAGGTCGGTGACCAGGACCGACGCCGGGCCGTCGGGGGTCGGCAGGATGACCCGGATGGTCCGGTGGTAGTCGACGAGGACCTGGCGGTCGCGGCCGCACGGGCCGACGACGCCGCGGCCTTCGTTGCCCACGGCGACGATCGTGGTGAGCTCGCGGGCGCCCTCGGCGCGGGCGCGACCGAGCGCGACCAGCTCGGCGCACGGGCCGCCGGTGAAGTGGTAGAGGTTGATCCCGGCGTACATCCGGCCGTCCACACCGCGGACCGCGGCCCCCATCGTGTAGACCCCGTCGGGGCCGTCGGTGTTCGCGTCGACCGTTGTCCTGGCGAGCTCGATCAGCTCGCGGTCGTCGTCGGTCAGCGGCTGCAGGCTCAGCATGCGGCCTACCTTTCCATGGGGGTGGGAATGAATCCTGCGGGGACGTGGTTGAACCCACCAGGTCGATTTTCAGTAGCTGTGGTTTTCCCGATCTTTCCTTGCGAGAGATGGTGTTCCGCCGGTGCGACAACGGCCGGGCGTACTGCGGCCGCGGTACGCCCCCATCTCCGACAAAGGAGCAACAACATGGCACAGGGAACTGTGAAATGGTTCAACGCCGACAAGGGTTTCGGCTTCATCACCGTCGACGGCGGCGGCGCGGACGTGTTCGTGCACTTCTCCGCCATCCAGTCCGACGGCTTCCGTAGCCTCGAGGAGAACCAGCGGGTCGAGTTCGACATCGCCCAGGGCCCGAAGGGGCAGCAGGCGGAGTACGTCAAGATCGTCTGATCCCGGCACGAGCGCGGCCTCTCACCTCGCGGGGTGAGGGGCCGCGGCCCGTTCTCAGCCGGTGATCCGCTTCAGCTCGGCTTCGGTGACCGACTTGACGGTCTTGAGTTCCGCGGCCGGGTCGGCGCCGCTGCGGATGATCCGGCTCAGCGCGTCGGTGTACGCCGTACCGGCCTTGGGAGACCAGAGCATCGGGTTCTGCGGGTGGCCGTTCTCGTTCAGCAGCTTGACCGCGTCGGCGGCCGGGCCGGACTTCAGCTTCTCGGCCTTCTCCGCCAGGCTCTTGCGGGCCGGGACGTGGAAGCCGTACGACTGCGCGAAGTCGAGCTGGTCCGCGGTGCGATCCACCCACAGCCACTTGGCGTACTTCTTCGCGGCGTCGACGTTCTTCGACTTGGCGTTCACGCAGGCGCCGTACGCCCCGACCGGAACGCTCGGCGCGCCAGTGGTCGCGTTCAGCTTCGGCCAGGGGAGTACGCCGTAGTCGCCGGGCAGCGCCTTCTCGATCACCGGCAGCGTCCAGAGCCCGGTGAACTGCATCGCGGTCAGGCCCTGGGTGAACGCCGCCGGGTCCGACCAGTCGGTCGGTGCCCCGAGCAACAACACCTTGGCGGTCCAGAACTCGCGGAGCTTGCGCAGCGACTCGACCGCGGCCGGGTCGTCGAACCCGAACCGGTTGTCCTTGGTCAGGTAGTCGAGTCCGGCCGACCAGAGCGCCGGGCCGCCGAGGATGCCGACCCCGCCGTCGTTGCCGACGAACAGGCCCTTGACCTTGTCGTCGGTGAGCTTCTTCGCGGCGTCGAGCAGCTCGTCGACGGTCTGCGGAGGCTGTACGCCGGCCTTGCTGAGCAGGCTCTTGCGGTACACGAGCAACTGCATGTCGACGACCTGGGGAATGCCGTAGAGCTTCCCGTCGTACGACATCCGCTCCAGCAGCGCGGAGTTGAAGTCGCTCTTCGCGTCACCGAGCAGGTCGGTGAGCTCGACGACCTGGTTGCCCTTGATCATGTCGATGGTCGGCCCGTTCCCGTACTCGAACACGTCCGGGCCCTGGTCGGTGAGCAGCGACGTCGACACCTTCTTGTCGTAGTCGCCGGGGGACCACTGGATCGTCACGGTCGCGTCCGGGTACGCCTTCGCGTACCGCTCCACCGCCTGCTGCGTGCCCGCCTCGCCGTACTGGTGGTACCACTGCTGCAGCGCCGGCTTGCTGCCGTCGCCGCCACCGGACGGCCGTCCGCTGTTCGACCCGCATCCCGTCACCGCCATCGCGGCCAGACCTGCCCCGAAGCCGAGCACCCGCCGCCGACTGATCCCAGCACCCGCCATGTCGCGATCCTCCGTCCAGCGCGGTCCCACAGCCCGCGCACCGACCACCGACCCTACGACCGCCGCGGCCCACCCCGCGGCCATTTCCGGTCCGCGATCTGCAGCCCATCACAATCGGCTGCACCGGGCGCGACTACGCTCACCGGCTCCGGAGCCGGGCGATTGTGATGGCCTGGGCATCCGTGCCTCTCGGTCAGGCGTCCGACAACCGGGCGATCGTGGCGGACGCGCGGCGGACGATCGGGACGGGGCCTTCGGGGAGGACGTCGCCGACGAAGCTGTAGTGCTTGAGGACCTCGGGATCGACGCCACCGGGGCGGTGCCGGGTGTGGTCGCGGACCCAGTCGATGATGTCGCCCCAGCCGGGCGCGGCGAGGGAGCCGCCGAAGTGCTGCACGGAGAGGCCGGCGCACAGGTTGCCGAAGGCCAGGCGGTGCGCGAGCGGCCAGCCGCGGAGCGTGCCGAGGACGAGCGACGCGAGGAACACGTCCCCGGCGCCGGTCGGGTCGTACGAGCGCACCGGCAGCGCGGGTACCTGCTCCTCCTCGCCGGTCTCCGAGTCGATCGCGAGCACACCGTCCGCGCCGTTCGTCACCACGGCGAGTGGGACCCGCTCGGCCAGCTTGTGCAGCGCGGCCTTCGGGGTGTCGGTCCGGGTGTAGGCCATCGCCTCGGCCGCGTTCGGCGTGAACGCGTGGAAGCCCTCCAGGACGTCGAGCACCGCCGGCGACCACTCGTCGGTCGGGTCCCAGCCGACGTCGCCGAACAGCAGCGCGCCGGACTGCCGCGCCTCGACCGTCCAGCCGGGCAGCTCGTCCGCGACCGGCACGATCGCCGACCGGGTGTTCAGCCCCGGCCCGACCAGCTTGCTCGGATCGCCCGGCGCCTCGTGCGCGTGCGTCACCATCGCCCGGTCCCGGTCGATCGACATCGACACCGTCACCGGCGAGTGCCAGTGGCCGATCCGGCGCGAGTGCGACAGGTCGACCCCCTCCTGGTCCGCCAGCGTCCGCCAGCAGAAGTCGGCGTACGCGTCGTCGCCGAACACCGAGGCGAGCCCGGTCCGCAGGCCGAGCCGGGTGGCCGCGATCGCGAAGTTCGCGACGCCGCCCGGGCACGAGCCCATGCCTTCGGCGAAGATCTCGGTACCGGTGGTCGGGGCGGACTCCAGACCGGTCATCACGATGTCGAGGAACACGGTCCCCTGCACGAACACGTCGTAGCGGTCCTGCTCGTCCGTCACGCTGACACCGCCCTTTGTCATCCTTGGCTGTCGGTGGTGGGTGGAAAGCTCCTTCGTAACATCATCGACCGGTCAGGACCATGGGATTCGGAGGACGCGTATGACTGCCGGGGTGTGTCCGTGATTCCGACCTGGATCTCGATCGTCGGCGTGGTGATGACGGTGCTGTCGCCGTTGCTCGCGCTGGGTGGTGTGGTGCTCGGGGCGTATCTGACGCGGAAGTCCGACCGGGAGCTGGACACCTGGCGGCACCGCGAGGAGACGATGCGGATGGTCCGGTGGGCGGTGGAGCAGATCCTCGCGGGCGACGAGGCCGGCACGGACGCCGGGGTGGTCACGCTCCGCTCACTGATGAGGTCGGAGCTGTTACAGCCGGAGGACTACGACCTGGTCGCCGCGCTGACGGCCGCGGTTGCGATCGACCGGGTGGGCGCGGACGCGTACGCTGATATCGCGGACGCCGAGATCGAGGTCGTCGAGGGAGACAGTGCGGATGGCTGAGAAGAAGACCGTGAAGGTCCCGCGCCAGGTGATCGAGATCGCCCGCCTGCACGTCGAGGCCGCCCGCCGCGCGGGCC
Organism: Kribbella sp. HUAS MG21; assembly: GCF_040254265.1. Taxonomy (GTDB): domain Bacteria; phylum Actinomycetota; class Actinomycetes; order Propionibacteriales; family Kribbellaceae; genus Kribbella. The sequence goes on along the minus strand of NZ_CP158165.1, from coordinate 708,407 downwards.
GCAAGCCCGACGCCGGCGTGGCCCGGATCGCCGACGCCCGCCCCGACCCCGGCAACGACAACCCGACCCCCGCCCCCGCCTGACCCTCCACCTGTGGATAACCGCACGGGCGGGCACGCCGGAACGGATACGCTCAAGCAGGAAGAACAGGGGCGGCGGGTGCGCGGCAGGCACCGGCTATCGGACGGGGATGTACGCAGCGGCAGGTCTGGTCGGCGGCACGCCGGGGAACGCCTAGACTGATCGCCGGCCGCTCCGGTGGCGTACGGTGCCCTTCGTGGTTACCGTCGCGTCGCTCCCTGTTCCCGACCACGGCCGGATGAACCCGTGATCCGCTTCGAGAATGTGTCCAAGACGTACGAGGGCCAGTCCAGGGCCGCTCTGCTGAACGTCAACGTCGATATCGAGAAAGGCGAGTTCGTCTTCCTGGTCGGTACCTCCGGGTCCGGCAAGTCGACGTTCCTTCGTCTGGTACTGCGCGAGCAGCGGACGTCCAAGGGTCACATCATGGTGGCCGGCAAGGACCTGAACCGGCTCGCGAGCTGGCGGATCCCGCAGATGCGCCGCCAGATCGGCACCGTGTTCCAGGACTTCCGGCTGCTGCCGAACAAGACCGTGGCGGAGAACGTGGCGTTCGCCCTGCAGGTGATCGGCAAGCCGCGCTCGCACATCCGCAAGACGGTCCCCGAGGTCCTCGAGCTGGTCGGGCTGGACGGCAAGGAGGACCGGCTCCCGGACGAGCTGTCCGGCGGTGAGCAGCAGCGCGTGGCGATCGCTCGTGCGTTCGTGAACCGGCCGATGATCCTGATCGCCGACGAGCCGACCGGAAACCTCGACCCCGGCACGTCGGTCGGCATCATGAAGCTCCTGGACCGGATCAACCGCACCGGGACGACGGTCGTGATGGCCACCCACGACGTGTCGATCGTCGACCAGATGCGCAAGCGCGTGATCGAGCTGGAGAACGGTCACGTCGTCCGCGACGAGTCGCGCGGCGTCTACGGCTACCAGCACTGACCGCCGAGCACAGGGATTGACTGAAGAATGCGCCTGAACTACATCCTCTCCGACCTCGGGATCGGCCTGAAGCGGAACCTCTCGATGACGATCGCGGTCGTCGTCACGATCTGGGTCTCGCTGGCGCTGTTCGGCAGCGCGCTGCTCGCGCAGCAGCAGGTCGAGCTGATGAAGGGCAACTGGTACGACAAGATCCAGATCTCGGTGTTCCTCTGCACCAAGGACTCCGGCGGCCGCGGCTGCTCCGGGGCCGAGGTGACCCAGGAGCAGAAGAACCGGATCCAGCAGGTCATCCAGTCGAACCCGGACACCGCGCCCGACGGCGTGTTCTCGGAGTCGAAGAAGGAAGCGTTCGAGTCGTTCAAGAAGCTGTACAAGGACTCGCCGATCGTCAGCACGGTCACCGAGGACCAGATGCAGGAGTCGTTCCGGGTCAAGCTCAAGGACCCGCAGCGCTACCAGAACCTGGTCAGCGCGGTCGCCGGCCTGCCCGGCGTCGACACCGTGCAGGATCTCCGGCAGTACCTCGATCCGCTGTTCAAGGCGCTCAACGGCCTGCAGATCGGGGCCCTGATCGCGGCCGCGCTGCTGCTGGCCGCGGCCCTGATGCAGATCTTCAACACGATCCGGCTGGCGGCGTACGCCCGGAGACGGGAGATCGGCATCATGCGCCTGGTCGGCGCGTCGAACTTCTATATCCAGCTACCGTTCTTGTTAGAGGCGGTGCTGGCCGCGCTGATCGGCGCGGTCCTGGCCTGCGGCACGTTGTGGCTCGGGGTGTACCTCGTGGTCATGCAGCGGGCCCAGGAGACGTTCCGGGTCTGGCAGTGGGTCGGCACCACCGAGACGTTCCGCGCGATGATCTACATGGTCGTCGTCGGCGTCATCCTCGCCGTGATCCCGACATTCCTGACAACGCGGAAATACCTCAAAGTCTGACCCGGGTGACCTATCGTGCAGTATCAGGAGTAACAGCAGTCACTCCTGTACCGCACAACTGAAACCCAGAGCAAGGGGTCGACCTGTGGTCCCGCACTTCCCCGGTGCGAACCCGCGTGCGCGGGGGAGCATCAAGCGAGACGACAGCACCGGCACCTCCGCCGCGCCGTACCCGCGATCACGCACGCGACCGCCGGGCCGGCAGACGGTGGTTGCCGCTTGCTGCCTTGTCCTGTCCCTGTCCGCCGGCGTCCTGGCCGCGGTTCCGTCCGCTCCGTCCGCGGAGGCGAAACCGCCGGATCCAGCCGCCAAGAAGAAGCAACTCGACTCGCAGATCAACCAGTCCAAGGCTGATCTCGCCGAGGCCTCCGACCAGCTCGGCAAGTCCGTTGCCGCGTACAACCAGGCCGCCGCGAAGTACCAGGCCGTGCAGGTCCGGTACGCCGCCGCGCAGGGGCAGCTCGCCGCCGCGAAGGCCGCCGACGCGGTCGCCGCGGGCAAGCTCGCCGCGGCCGAGGCGGCGTTGTCGACGGCGGTCTCCGACGTCGAGGCCGGCGAGAAGCTGATCGCGGAGAAGCGGGCCGTGGCGGGTCGCGCCGTACGGTCGGCGTACCAGCAGCAGAACAGCCTGGTCGGGCTGTCGATCGCGCTGCGCGGCGCCGCGCCCGCCGACATCGCCACCGGGATGCAGGTCCAGCGGAACGTGTTCGGCATCCAGGGCAACGCGATCTCGAACCTGAACAACGCCCAGGCGCAGCTCGCCAGCAAGCGGGTCAAGGTGGCCGCCGCGGAGAAGGCCGCCGAGGCCGCGCGCGCCGAGGCCGCCGCGACGGTCCAGCGGGTCACCGCGCTGACCAAGCAGGTCGCGGCGGACCGGGCCGAGGCGGCGGCGATCGCGAAGGTCAAGCTGACCGCGTTCAAGGCCGCCGAGAAGGAGAAGAACACGGAGCAGGCGCAGTACAACGCGCTGCTGCGGGAGCGGACCCGGGTCGAGCAGCTGCTGATCGCGCGGGCCAAGGCCGAGAAGGCGGCCGCGGCGCGCCGGAAGGCGGCGGCGGAGAAGGCCGAGCGCGAGAAGGCCCGCCGGGAGAACCGGAAGCCCCGCGTCATCCCGGACGATCCGCCGGCCGACGACGGCGGCAGGCTCAGCTACCCGGTGAGCAGCTACATCACCTCGCCGTACGGGATGCGGTTCCACCCGGTCCTGCACTACTGGAAGCTGCACGACGGCACCGACTTCCGCGCGCCGTGCGGCGTACCGATCCGGGCCGCGGCGAGCGGTGTGGTGACGGACAAGTACTACAACGGCGGTTACGGCAACCGGCTGTTCATCTCGCACGGAGTGATCGACGGCTCGTCGATCACGACCGTCTACAACCACCTGTCGCGCTACAAGGCGCGGTCCGGCGAGCGCGTCCGCAAGGGCGAGATCATCGGCTACTCCGGTACGACGGGCTACTCGACCGGCTGCCACCTGCACTTCATGGTGTACCAGGACGGGCGCGTGGTTAATCCGATGAAGTGGCTCTGAGCGATCTGGGATACTGGCCGGATGGTGAAACAGTCCGGCCGGGAGAAGCCGATCGCGCAGAACCGTAAGGCGCGACACGACTACCACATCGACGACGTGGTGGAGGCCGGGCTGGTGCTGACCGGGACGGAGGTCAAGTCCCTGCGGCAGGGCCGGGCCTCCCTCGTCGACGCGTTCGCGGCCGTCCGTGGCAACGAGTTGTGGCTGCAGGGCATGCACATTCCGGAGTACAAGCACGGCACCTGGACGAACCACGAGCCCCGCCGCACCCGCAAGCTGCTGCTGCACAAGGACGAGGTCCAGAAACTGATCCGCGCCGTCGAGCAGCAGGGTGTCTCGCTGATCCCGCTGTCGCTGTACTTCAAGGACGGGTACGCCAAGGTCGAGCTCGCCACCGGGCGGGGCAAGAAGGACTACGACAAGCGGCACGCCCTCGCCGAGCGCCAGGCCAACCGCGAGGCCCAGCGCGCGCTCTCGGAGCGCCGCCGGGGCTAGTGTCCTGACGGCGTACGGCCTCGGGGTCGGCTAGGTTGCGTCCGTGCTTGCTGTCACGGTGCCTCGCTGGCTCGAGGCCTGGGCTGGTCTGCAGGTCGGCTTCGCCCTGTTCATCGGCTTCGTCGTGCTCGTCGGGTGGCTGATCGCCCGGATCGGCGGTCCCTGGGTGGACCGGGCGCAGGCCCGGCTCGCTCGCGAGCAGGCGGGCGCCGAGCGGTACGGCTGGCGCCCGGGTGACGACGCCGACGGGTCCCTGCACGCGGCCGGCTGCCGGATCTTCGCGCCGGACGGACAGCTGCGGCGGATCCTGGTCGGCGAGTACCAGGGCCGCCCGATCCGGATGGCGGAGTTCGTCCACACGACCAGGGGGCGCTACCTGCCGACCACCTGGGTCAACCACCTGATCGCGATCGAGCTGCCCGCCCGGTTGCCGGACCTGGCCGTCGGCCGCGAGGCCGTCGTCGGGGACGGGACGCTCGAGCCCGGCATGGTGCGGGTCGAGGTGGAGAGCGAGGCGTTCAACCGCCGGTTCCGGGTGCTCGGCGCGGACGCGCGCTACGGCTCGGCCATGCTGCACCCGCGGATGATGGAGTGGCTGCTCGACCAGCCGCCGCTCGACCTCCGGGTCTCCCGCAACCTGGCCGTCGCGTTCGCCGCGAAGCCGTGGACCGTCCCGCAGGCGCTGACGGCGTTGCCGGTACTGAGCGGTTTCGTGGACCTGATCCCGCCGTTCGTGCTGGCCGACTACGCGCGCTGATCCGGGGCTTCCGGGTCGGGTCAGGGGTCGGTCCGGGCTGCACCCGATGGGGTGGCGGGCGGTGGGCGCGCACAGTGGAGGTATGTCCACTTCAGAGCTGCTGGTGACTCCGGCCCAACGGGATCGGGCCGTCGAGATCCTGAAAGAAATGTACGCCGACGGTCGCCTGGACCACATGGAGTTCGACACCCGTCTCGAGCTGGCGCTCAAGGCGCGGACCCGGGCCGAACTCAACAGCACGTTCGACGGGCTCGTCTCCCGGCCGGTGCCGACGTACGCGCCCGCGGCCTTCACGCGCCCGGCGCCGCTGCAGACCTACCGCGGTGACGGGCGGGGGATGGGCACGGTCGCGCACTGGCTCGGGTACCCGACGTCGTTCGTCGGCCCGGCCCTGGTCGTCGCCACCTCCGGCCAGAAGAATCCCGCCGTACGCCGGCACGCCGTGGAGGCGCTGAACTTCCAGCTGACCGCGTTCGGGGCGTTCGCGCTGCTCGGGATCATGACCGGAATCACCGACGGGTTCCTCGGGTTCCTGTTCCCGATCCTCGGGATCCTGTGGTTCCTGCTGACCGGGATCGGCGGCCTGGCCACCGCGGCGGGCAGCAAGTTCCGCTATCCGTTCACGCTGCGCCTGATCAAGTAGGCCCTGATCGAGTAGGGCGGGAATGTCAGGTGCGGGCGCTCTGTTGGACTTGGTAGTGTGGACCTTCCACCGCGGTACGGGTGGGAGTTTGACAACTCAACAGGGGGTGAACGGTTTCGACTTTGGACGTCTGTTCCAAGGGAAGCGGGCCGAGGATCCAGGGTTATCTCGTTAACGATCTCTGGAAACCAATAACTGCCAACGCTAAGCGCAGTAGCTTCGCTCTCGCCGCCTGACGGCCTGAGCACTTAAAGAAGCGGTCAGCCCGGGGATGCTCCCGCCCCGGCTCCTGGCCTCATCTAGGGAGCTTGCTTTGTTAGCCCGGTCACGGGGCTAGCACGGGACATTTACAGTGACTGAGCCTGTCAGCGAGATGTCTGTACAAACGCTGGGGCCGAGAAAAGCGCCATTCAGACTGCGCCCGGAGAAGCCTTGAAACACCGCCGAAGGACGCGGGTTCGATTCCCGCCACCTCCACCCCTGTGAGAACGCCCAGGCCCAGCTCAGCCGGCCTGGGCGTTCTCATGTGCACGACCACTTGACGACCACCAGGGCCGGATCGGGATCAGGTCGGGTCGTCGGCGCGGGCCTCGGCGAGGGTTTTGAGGGCGGAGAGGCCGCGCTCGAACTCGGCGCCCGCGCCCTCCGCCGGGCCACGGTAGGAGCGCCGCAGCTCGGGGTCGGAGCGCTCGAACGGCGACCACTGCTGCCACGCCGGGAAACGGGTGATGAGCGGTGTGATCCGGTCCGGTGTGGCGCCGATGGTCTCGGTACGGGTCACTTCGTAGGTGCTCATGGTGATTCCTTTCCAGTACTGGTCCGTCGGCCGTACCGGGTCGCCGAGCACGTCGAAGGCGTGCATCAGGCGCCGGGGTCCTCCGGCACCGTCGTGTACGCCGTGAGGCAGCGCTCGGCGGCGGCCCGGGCCTGCGCGGGGTCGGTGCCTGAACTCGCGTCCGCCTCCGCCCAGCCGTGGCTGCTCGCGGTCAGGTAATCGACGATGTCGGGGCTCGGCGCCGTGTCGGGGGACGGGGGCGTGAAGGTGGGGTCGGCGAGGTGCTCGGCCAGGCCCATCAGCATGAGTTCCCACCCGAGGCCGACTGCGCCCGGGCCGAACTCCTCCCACAGCTCCGGCGGTTCGACGGGTGCGGCATGCTCCAGGACCAGGCGCGTGCCGTCGTCGACAGGCTCCAGAGCGGCATCGACCCAGCTCGACTGGCCGCCGTACTCCCAGGTGACCTGGAGTGCCTTGGGCGGAGTGCACGCGAGAATCTCCCCGCCCGCGTTGCCCTCGAGCTGGAAACGACCACCCACCCGGAGGTCGCCTTCGATCGGCATCAGCCAGCGGGGGACGCGCTCGCGGTCGGTCAGTGCGGCCCAGACCTCCTCGGGCGTCGCGTCGTACGAGCGACTCACCCGAAGCAGCCGCATTTCCCGGCCGTCCCGGACCGTCGTGGTGATCGCGCGTGCCACCGCGCCCAGATGATCGGCGGGTGTGAAGGTTGTCATGAACGACATATATCAGTGGCTACTGATATAAGCAAGAGGTGAATATCTGGCCGTTCGCCCACGGGCTCAGGCTCCAGCCCACCTCCACCCCTGTAAGAACGCCCAGGCCCAGCTCGGCCGGCCTGGGCGTTCTGCTGTCGGTTACTTCAGGCCGCTGCTGGCCAGGGCGGCGACGAACTGGCGCTGGAACACCAGGAAGATGATCAGGATCGGGACGACCGAGGAGACCGAACCGGCCATCGCCAGCCCGGCCGACAGGCCGCCGTCGGCGTCGACGAACCGGGTCAGGCCGATCGGGACCGTGTAGAGGTTCTGGTTCGACAGCATGATCAGCGGTCCTTCGTAGTCGTTCCAGGATCCGACGAAGCTGATGATCGCCAGCGCGGCCAGGGTCGAGCGGATCTGCGGCAGGTAGACCCGGAAGAAGACCCGCCACTCGCCGGCGCCGTCGATCCGCGCCGCCTCGCCCAGTTCGGCGGGTACGGCGAGGAACGCCTGCCGGACCAGGAAGGTGCCGAAGACGGTGAAGATTCCCGGCAGGATCAGCGCCCAGAGCGTGTTGTAGAGCCCGAGCTGCTGGAAGAACATGAACCGGGGAATCAGCAGCAGTTGGGTCGGCACGATCGCCGTGGCCACATAGAGCAGGAAGACCTTGTCCCTGCCCCGAAAGGTCAGCCGGGCGAACGCGTAGCCGGCCATCGCGGAGGTGGTGAGGTCACCCACCACGCCGATCAGCGAGACGGTCAGCGAGTTGGCGAAGAACACCGCCATCGTCACCGCCCCGCTCGTCCAGACCTCGACGTAGTTCTTCCACTCCACCGGACTCGGGATCCAGCGCACCGGGATCGCGAACACGTCGAGGTTGCGTTTCAGCGACGACGAGAGCATCCAGACGAACGGCAGCAGGAACAGCATCGCGAAGGCCCACAACAGGACGGACTTCACGACGTACCCGGCACGTGCAGCCGGACGCCGGCTGCGTGGTACCTGGCGAACTTGCCTGACAGCGGCCGTGGTCATGAGTACAACCCCCGTCCGCGCTGGAAGCGCCAGAACAGCGCGCTCAGCAGCAGCACCCCGACGAAGCTCATCATGCCCATCGCCGCCGCGTATCCGAACCGGTAGTACTGGAAGCCGTTCTGGTACATCAGGTACGACAACGTGGTCGAGGAATCGCCCGGCCCGCCTTGGGTGAGGAAGGCGATCAGGCCGAAGCCCTGCGAGTGCCCGATCATCGACATGATCGCCAGGAAGGTCGTGGTCGGCAGCAGCGACGGCCAGGTGATCGTGGTGAAGCGGCGCCAGTGTCCCGCTCCGTCCAGTTCGGCCGCCTCGTAGAGGTCTTCCGGCAGTGCCTGCAGGGCAGAAAGGAAGATGACGGCGTGGAACCCCATCCCCGCCCAGGAGGTGATCAGGATCAGGGAGACCAGGCTCCAGTCCTGGGAGACCAGCCACGTCGGCGGCTGTGCGGCACCGAGCGCCTTCAACGTCAGATTGACCAGTCCGCTGCTGGGGTGCAGCAGCAACAACCACACGAAGCCGAGCGCGATCGAGCTGACGATGTGCGGGATGAAGAAGATCACCCGCAGCGCCGAGCGCCCGAAGACCGGGCCGTTCAGGCAGAGCGCGATGATCAACCCGCCGAGCATCGTCAGCGGAACGCCGACGCCCGCGTACAGCACCGTGCGGCCGACCGCCTGCCAGAACCCGGTGTCCCGGATCAGCGCGGCGAAGTTGTCGAGCCCGACGAACCGGATCCCGTCCAGCCCCGAAACCACGTTCCAGTCGGTGAAGGAGATCCCGACCCCGGACACCAGCGGCACCAGGGTGAAGGCCAGGAAGCCGACCAGATTGGGCAGGATGAACAGCCAGCCGACCGTCATCGACGCGCCACCGGGCCCGCGCCGTGCCCGGCGGCTGACGGGCGCGGCGAGGACCGCGGCGCTCACTTGCCTGCCTTGGCGATCGCGGCGTCGCTCTGCCGGGTCGCCTCGGTGACCCACGACGCCACGGTGCGGTCACCGAGCAGGGTCTCGTCGGTCAGCTTCGTGTGGATCGTCGAGATCTCGGTGCCGGCGGTGAAGATCGTGTCGACAGGGAGCTTGAGATCGCTCTCGAACAGCGTCGACTTCCAGGACTGGACGTCGTACAGCGTGTCGCGCTGCGGCCCGAGCAGTTGCTCGAGGATCTGGTCAGGGGTGGACTCGCCCTGGAGCAGCGGCAGGCGACCGCCTTTGGTCATGTACTTTCCGGCGTTGCGGGCCCAGAACTTGGCCAGCTCCCACGCCTGGTCCGGGGACTTCGACTTCGGGCTGATCGAGATCTGGTCACCGATCTGGCCGGTGTTCCAGCCTTTGGTGCCGGCCGGAACGGGGACCGGCATGCAGTACGTCGCGAAGTCGTGCGGGTACCCCTTCGTGTCGTTGATCGAGCGGATGATCTGCCCGGACTGGATCAGCATCGCCACGCGTCCCGCGATGAACGGGTTCTGGCTGAACGTCTGCAGTTTCTCGGCGATGATCGTCTGGCGGTCCATCGCGACCTTGTCCTTCTGGAGCTGGAGCCCGAGCTCGAGCTCCTTGGCGAACCACGGGTTCCCGAAGTTCGAGCGCTTGCCACCGTCGGCGTAGAGGTAGTCCGGCCCGAGCGCGGGCCTGGCGAGCGGCGGCGGGGTCAAGGTGCCGAAGACCCCCGGCTTGGTGAGTTTGCGGGCCACATCGACGAACTCGTCGACCGTCCAGGTCTTGCCCAGCTTGATCCCGGCGGCGTCCAGCATCGTCTTGTTGATGTAGACCTGCTGCGGAGCCCGGGCGGCCGGCAGCCCGTACAGCTTGCCGTCGAGGACGTAGTTGGACAGCGGGCTGGCGTCCGCGGTGAGTGCGGCGAAGTCGCTTTCGGCCTTGATCTTTTCGGTGAGGTCCAGCGCGAGACCGGCGGCACTGCGCTTGAACATCGGAACCGGGCCGTACGAGAAGTACAGGTCGATCGGTACGCCGCCGCTGAGCGACGTGTCCAGCTTCAGGTTGCCCTGGTCGTCGTTGACGTAGCGGGTGTACGTGACGGTGGTGCCGGGATGCTCCGCCATGAACGCCTTGCACATGTCGTCGGGCCCGGACTCGTTCGGTACGCCGCCCCACACGTTCAGCGTGACGCCGTCTCCGCCCGCCGGCTTCCCGCCGCCGGCGCCGAGGTTGCATCCGGTCAGGGCCGCGGCACTCGCCGAGGCCGCGATGCCTAGCAGGGAACGGCGGGTGATCGTTCGCGATCTGGTCATGGGCGCGTCCTCTCGTTCAGGGGGTACGGGGGATGTGCTGCAGGCCGGTGCCGGCCGCGGATCAGGTCGCGAAGGACTGCTCGACGAGCCGTCGTGCCTGGTGCAGGAGCACCGCGAGCCGCTCGGCGCCGAGAGTGCCGGTGTCGTCGACGATCGCCAGCGCCACCGGATGGGGCTCGGGGGTGATCAGCGGAATCGCCCCGCTCGTGCGGCCCTCGACGACCCAGTTCGGCATGATCAGTACGTCGTCGGCGACGGTGGCGCGGGCCTTGGCCAGCAGGCCTTCCTCGGTCGGCGGCACGAACTCGGGACGACCGCCCCAGCCGTTGCGCTGGCGCGCGACGCGCAGGATGTGCAGCGCCTCGTCGTCCGGGAGGTCGACCAGGAGCCGCAGACCAGGCGCGGAGACGTTGATCGGGAACGTGCCGGTCCAGAACGCGAGCGGTTCCGAGCCGCTCGTCTGCCGCAGCAGGTAGAGCAGCTCGTCACGCCACAGCATGCACATCGTCATGGTGATGTCGCGGTGCTCTGTCGTGAGCTGCTCGAAGACTGCCCGGGGTCGTTGGATCAACGGCAGGCGGGTGGTCGCCGAACTCAGCGCGAGCACACCGTAGTCAGGGGCGAACCGGCCTTGGTCCTTGCGGACGTAGCCCACCTCGCTCAGCGTCGCCAGGATCCGGGAGGCGGAGCTCTGGTGGATCCCGATCCGGCGGGCGACCTCCGTAGCCGTCATCGGTTCGCCCTCGTCGACGAGCATCCGCAGGATGTGCAGCCCGCGGGCCAGGGCCTGGCCGCTGCCGGCTCCTGGCAGCCGGGGCTCCACACCCGGTTCGATCGTGGTCGGCATCGCGTCGGCAGTGGAGTCGGTCACGGCTGGACACCCCCGGTACGGCGAAGGATCCGGGCGTCCTGGTCCGAATAGCAGCGGACCGAGAAGATCGCGGCCGGCGCCGCGCCGTTCACCGCGTCGACCTCGATGGTGAGCTCATCGGTACTGACCACCTCGTCGAGCGTCAGGGCCCAGCGGCTCTGGTGGTGATCGCGCACCTCGGCCAGGACTTGTGCGCCCGACCGGACCCGGAAGTCCCGGACGCAGTAGGGCATGGCGTCCTCCGGCTGGCCGTAGAGGACCGATTCCATCGCGTGGTCGAAGTCGGTGTCGAACGCGAGCTCGACGCGGCCGAGGTCGACCGGGTCGTCCCACCGCAGGGTCAGGGCGGGACGTGGGTCGTCGAACTCGGCGATCCAGGCATTGGTCGCGAACGTGGGCCGGTCGACGCCGTTGGCGACAGCCTCCGGATCCCCCACCCGGACGGGCGGATCGAGGGTCAGCGCCAGGTTCCGGCCGTCGGGACGCCTGATCGGAGCCCAGAACTCGAAGCCCGGACATCCGGTGCCGGCGTCCTCGGGTTGGTCGCGGCGGTGCCGGAGCGGAACGAGACCGGTGACGAGCTGGTCGGAGACCCGCACCGCCACCCGGTCGTTGGCGAGCAGGCAGATGACGGCGTACCCCGGCTCGGCGAGCTCGGCGCCGAGATCGAGCTTCACCAACTGGTTGTCGCCGGCATCCAACCGGATCTCTTTCCCGGCGAGCACCTGGTCCGGCGTGTAGTCGTCCGGGCGCCGGCCCTGGCGGAGCTCCACCCGCAGGACGGTCGGCGCGGACACGTCGAGCCGCAGACCGAGCTGGGGTACCGGGCCGGCGGGCAGCGGTAGCAGCTGACCGCGGTCCTCGGCCAGCGGTACGGCGGATCCGTTGTCCGGCAGGGATCCGAGCGCGAGCGCCGAGCTCGCCGACACCCGTGCGCTCGCCACCAGGTCGTCGCCGTCCCGGAGGGCGTACTGCGGAATGTGCTGGCCGCGGCGCAGGAGTTCACGCTGCAGTTCGGCCATCGACTCCGGCTCGAGGAGGTCGGCCGGCTCGCGACCATCGCGCAAGCACAGGGCCGCGGCCACCGCGACGGCCTGCGCACAGTGCGCCGAGGTACCCATCACCCGGGTGGATCCGAAGGCGACATGGCTGGCGCTCATCACCCGGCCGGCCAGGAACAGGTTGTCCACGTCCCGGCTGACCAGACAGCGGTACGGGATCTGGTAGGTCCCGCGGCTGTGCAGCTGGTTGCAGCCGGGCTTCTCGCTGAAGACACCGTCGGCCGGATGCAGGTCGATCGACCAACCGCCGTACGCAACGGCGTCGGGGTGCTGGGTCTGGCCGAACACGTCGTCCTGACGGAGCATGTACAGGCCCTCGAACCGCCGGCTCTCCCGCTTGCCGGGGATGGTCCCGACCCACTCGAGCGTCAGGTTCTCGGCCTCGGGGAACTCTCCGGAGTTCTTGAGATGGTTCCAGACGCCGTACACCACCTGCCACAGCCGCCACTTGATCGTCTCGGTCTCGTGGACGGTGTCGAGGCGGCCGCCCCACTCGATCCACCAGAGCCGGCAACCGTCTTCACTGGTGTTGAAGTTGCGCGCCCGCGGGATCGAGTCGAGGTCGGACAGCGCGAAGGCCGGCGGGGTGAACCGGACCGGGTGGCCGACATCCTTGCTGTAGAAGTAGATCGAGTGGCCCAGGAGATGGCCGTAGTCGTCGGACGGGGCGAACTTCTCCCCGAACTCCGAACTCGACTCGGCCCCCATCCGGAACGCCGCACCGGCCAGGAAGGCCAGCGCCCCGTCACCACTGGAATCCAGGAACAGGCGTCCGCCGATGTCGTACCTGGTCGAGTTCTGGCTGCAGAACGCCGAGACCCGGTCGATCCGGCGGTCGGCGGCCATTGCCACGTCGACCAGCGCAGTGTTCAGCAATACGGTGAGATTCGGCTCGGCGACCGCCTTCTCCAGCAGGACTGTGTCGAAGATCAGCGGGTTGCCGTCCGGGTTGCGGTAGGTGTTCTCGACCAGGATCTCGTCCACGACGCCGCCCTCACGGGCCCACCGGTTGTTGTTGCTCATGTGCGCCGTGGCTCCGAGGACCCACAGCCGCACCTCCGACGACGAGTTGCCGCCGAGCACCGGCCGGTCGTGGACGAGGATCACGTGGACTCCCGCGCGGGCCGCCGTGATCGCGGCGCAGGTACCGGCCAAGCCGCCCCCGACGATCACCAGGTCGGCGTCGTGGCGCACGGTCCGGAAGGTACGCCGCTCCACGGCGGGCGCGACGAGAAGCCGCTCCCGGTCCGTGGACGCGTCGAGATCGGACGGTGAACGCTCGCTCGTGCTGCGCATGGCTGGACTATAGGTATGCGCATGATGCATGACAAGACTTCAGGGCTGCACCTTTTGCGGGCGTCGTGGCGCGATCGGCTGCAGGATGGACTTCTGCTGTGGGGTGACGCGGGCCAGGAGTTCCTCGGAGTAGCTGTAGCCCCAGCGGGTGGTCGCCCACGACGGGCCGTAGCGGTAGATGAGGGCCCGGCGCTCGCCGGGATTGGTGCGCGTGGATGCGCCGTGGGACAGGCCGTCGCAGAACAGCAGTACGTCGCCCTTCGCGAGGTGTACCTCGACCACGCCGGGCATGGCGTCCATCGTGGTGTCCCAGCTCTTGTACTGGTCGAACTGCGGGTGGTGCAGGTTCGACTTGTGGCTGCCCGGGATCACCAGCGTGCCGCCGTCGCCGGGGCCGATGTCGGTCAGGGCCATCAGGATGTTGACCTGGCCGCAGCGAAAGATGCCGTCCTTGTAGCGGTACTGTCCGCGGACGGCGCCGCGGTAGCCGCCGGAGTGCACCGGGAAGAAGCCTCCGTGCTGGCGGATCGTCGCGAAGCACTCGTCGATGAACAGGCCCTCGACGTAGCTGTCCTGCTCACCGCAGTAACGCCGTACGTGAGCGAGCCAGGAGGGATGGTCGATCAGCCGCTCGAAGGCCGGCCCGCCTTCGACGATGTTCTGGAGCTCGACGCCGGCGTTGTCCGGGTTGTCGTCGACGCGGTGCACGTTGCCCGCCCAGGCCTGCGGCTCGAGTTCCGGGAGGTCGTCGAGTGCCGTGTTGAGTTCGTCGACGAGGCCGGGGTCGAGTGCCTGCTGGAGGATCAGGTAGCCGCGAAGGTCGAACAGGTAGTCGTCCAGTTCGGTCGGTGTCGCCATCGAAGCGGAGCCCTTTCGGATCGGGGTGATCACGTGGTGTGATTTCACTTCACCGTAGGGGTGGGCGATGCGGCGCGGCTTCTCGTTCGGTGGCGGGCCGGTTCTCATTTCATGCGCGGGAGATAGGTCGATGATCGACGAGGTGCTACCTGCTGACGGGCTGGTGTTCACCCGTCGCGACCAGGTCGAGGTGATGACGGTCGCGCACCGGCATCGCGGTGTGGAGTTCAACCTGGTGGCCGACGGCACCGCGACGTACCTCCTCGACCGCCGTCGCTACCACCTGGCGCCGGGATCCCTCGTCTGGCTGTTTCCGGGCCAGGACCACCTGTTCGTGGACGCGTCCCCGGCCTACCGGGACTGGCTCTGCGTCTTCGATCCCGCAGTGCTCGGCATCGACGAACCGAGTGACTGGATCAAGCCGTTCCAGCTTCCTGATCCGCCGGGCCTGTTCGCCCGCCGCCTGGGGGTCGACCAGGCCGGATGGCTGGACACGCTCTTCCGCCAGGCGGCAGCTCCCGGCCACCCCGAGCTGGAGCTCGCCGCCCGGCGCCACGCGATTCTCGCCGCCTGGCAGGCATTCCACGAGGCGCCGGCAGCTACGCCGGCAACCGTCGTACATCCAGCGGTGGCAGCGGCCGCCGGACTGTTGCGGGATCGGCCGTCCGTGTCGACGCTGCCCGAACTGGCACGGGCGGTAGGCCTGAGCCCGCACCATCTCAGCCGGCTGTTCGCGCAGCAGATGGGGACGAGCATCACGCGCTTCCGCAACGAGCAACGGTTCCGCCGCTTCCTGGAGATCTACGGCACCGGCCACGGCGTGACCATGGTCGATGCCGCGCTCCTGGCCGGCTTCGGAAGCTACCCGCAGTTCCACCGCATCGTGTGCTCGATCACCGGAACGAACCCGGCCGACTACTGGGAACGGTGCAATCGAGGCGTACCTGGTCGGCGGTGACTAGCCCCAGCTGTACCGCGCGGGGCGGCATCGCGGTGTTGATGGCCCAGTCGGTCGCGGTACGGGTGCGGTTGCCTGGCAGGGAGAGCAGGTGGTACCCGCGGGTGACGGTCTTGGCGGGGAGGCCGGAGAGCGGAATCTTGAGGGGGTTGGCGGCGGCCTGCCAGCCGCCGAGGTCGACGAGGAAGCCCAGGTCGTGGTGTTCGTAGCCTTCGAGCTCCGCGCCGGCCAGGGAAGCGGCGACGTTGCGCGCGACCAGTTTGCCCTGGCGTTGGGCGTGTTGCGCGGTCATCCCGGTCACCGATCCGGGTTGGGTGACATCGGGTACGGCGGCACAGTCGCCGACGGCGAAAACGTGGGAGCGGCCCTCGACCACGAGCGTCTCGTGGACCCGCAGCCGGCCGCGGTCGGTGGGCAGCGAGAGGCCTTCGACCAACGGATCCGGCCGGACGCCGACACACCAGACCAGCGTGCGGGTCGCGATCTCTTCGCCGTTCGTCATCCGCAGGCAGTCCGGGGCGGCGTACTCGACCGACTCACGGGTCCGCACCTCGAGTCCTCGCTTGCGCAGCACTCGCTCGGCTGTGGCCGACATCCGCGGGTCGAGCCCGGGGAGCAGCCGTTCCGCGAGGTCGGCCAGCACCCAGCGCACCCGCTGATTGCGCAGTGCGGGCAACTGCTTGAGCAGCCGACGCGTGAACAGCTGACCCTGGGCGGCGACCTCGGTGCCCGTGTACCCGGCGCCGACGACGACGAAGGTGCAGCGCGCGTCCCGTTCGTCCTTGTCGTTCGTGGCGGCCGCGAGTTCCAGCTGCCGGGTGATGTGGTCGCGTAGGAACAACGCCTCGGAGATGCTCCGGAACCCATGGGCGTACTCCGCCACGCCGGGAATCGGCAGCAGCTTGTTCACACTGCCCGACGCCAGCACGAGCCGGTCGAACTCCGTCGTACGGCGGTGTCCGTCGGGATCGGTCCACTCGACGCCGTGCGCGTTGATGTCGATGCGGGTGACCGCGCCCAGCCTGAGCTTGACCTTCGGCAACCGGTCCGGAAGGGACACGCAGATCCGCCGCGGTTCCAGCACCCCGGCCGCGACCTCGGGCAGTAACGGGAGATAGAGGAAGTAGTCGGTCGGGTTGATCACCACGATCTCCGCGTCGGGCGCGAGCCGCTGCAGTCCCCGCGCCGCGTGATACCCCGCGAACCCCGCACCGACGACCACCACGCGCGCGGTGCTCATCGGCTGCCGGGACCGCCGTCGACGCGGTACCGGCTGGTGATCGCGACGCGGTTGAAGGCGTTCATCACCGTGGCCAGCCAGGCGACGGCCGAGATCTGGTCCGCGGTGAGGACGGCCGCGGCGGCGTCGTAGTCGTCGTCGCTGACGTGCCCGTCGGACACCCGGGTGATGGCTTCGGTCAGCCGGAGCGCGGCGCGGTCGGTGTCGGAGAAGTAGCCGGTCTCCGCCCAGGCGGGCAGTACGGCGATCCGGTCGGGGTTCTCGCCCTTCGCGAGGGCGTCGCGGGTGTGCATGCGCAGGCAGAACGAGCAACCGTTGAGCTGCGAGGCGCGGATCCGCACCAGTTCGACGAGGAGCGGGTCGAGGCCTGCCGCGACGGCGGCGTTCTCGGCCTCGATGGAGAGGGTGATGAGGGCTTTGTAGGCAGCCGGGTGCTGCTTGTCGATGCTGACGCGGTGCGTCACGGGTACTCCGCTTCGGTCGGGTGTTCTCATCAGGGAGACGAGGTAGCCCGCCGGGGTGTGACAGCTCAGACGTGAGCGAGCTTGTCCGGGTTCAGCACCCGGCGGTAGGCGGTGATCAGGCCGCCGGTGAGCTGCACGGTGTCGACCGAGTAGACCTGACCCTGGCTGTAGGTCACGAGCGCGAGCTCGCCGCCGACCTCGACGAGATCGATGCGGTCCAGGTGCCACTGGCGTCCCACCCGCACCATCACCTCGGCGATGCGTTCACCGCCGAGGATCGGCTTGCGGGCCGCGAAGGCCTTGCCGCCGCCGTCGGTCACGTAGACGGCGTCCGGATCCAGAAGCTTCACCAGGCCGGCCAGGTCACCGGACTCGTAGGCGGCGCGGAACGCGGTCAGCACCCGTTCGCGCTCGGCCTTCGGTGCCTGCGGGGCGGCCTGCTTGGCGTTGGCCACCCGACGGCGGGCCCGCGAGGCGAGCTGCCGGGCGGACGGTACGGAGACGTCCAGCACTTCCGCGATCCGGCCGAACTCGAGCCCGAACACGTCGTGCAGCACGAAGGCGACGCGCTCCCGTGGGTTCAGCTCCTCCATGATCAGCAGCATCGCCGTACTGACGGACTCGTCGACGAGCACCGGCTCCGAGGCATCCGGCCCGGTCAGCAACGGCTCCGGGAGCCACGGGCCGACGTACTCTTCCCGTCGTACCCGGGCGCTCTTCAGGATGTCGTACGAACGTCGCGCGGCCACGGTGACCAGCCAGGCCCGCAGGTCGTCAACGTCGTCCAGGTCCGCGTTGGCCGCCCGCAGCCACACGTCCTGAGCGACGTCCTCTGCATCGGCCACACTGCCCAGCAACCGGTAGGCCACACCGAAGACCGCCGGCCGATGCCGGTCCCATTCGGCAGCGAGCCTGTCGTCCTCAGAACCCCGAGGCACACGCTCGCCAGACACGCTCGCAACGATACCGGCTCGCCGGCAGGTCCTACGCCCGGTCGAGCGAAGCCAGGAACGCCAGAACCGCCGCTCCGGCGACTTCCCGGAACTCGTGGAAGTAGGCATGCCGGGCGCCCGCGATCAGCTCGGCCCGCGCGTCCGGGATCCGGCCGGCCAGCAGGACCGCGTTGGCCGCCGGGCTGAAGGCGTCGTCGGTCCCGTGCAGGACCAGCGTCGGCGCGGTGATGCTCGGCAGCTGGTCCCACGCGTCGTGCCGGTTGCTCGCGACAAGATGCCGGGCCTTCGCGTACGACGGCATAGTCGCGTCGCCGAGCACCGGATGCGGGCCCGGGTTCTCGGCCAGCCAGCCCGGGGTGTACATCAACTCCAGCAACACCCGCTCGGTCCGCGCGGGATCGGCCAGCGCCCGCCGGATCTCCTGACTCCGCTCGTACCCGTGCGCCGCCCCCGGCGACGTACACCCGAGCACCAGCCCACGCACCCGCTCGGGGTAGTTGATGGCAACCCACTGCCCGACCCGCCCACCCATCGACGTGCCGTAAACATGCGCCACACCCAGCCCGAGATCGTCCAGTACGGCGACCACGTCCTCGGCGAACCCAGCCGTGCTGTACACCTCATCAGGCTTGTCGCTGTCGCCGGTGCCGCGCCAGTCCAGCGTGATGGTCCGGTACGACGACTCGAAGTCGGCGCGGACCGGGTCCCACCAGGTGTGGTTGTTGGACTGGCCCGCGAGCAGTACCAGCGGTTGGCCGGTGCCGCGGACCTGGTAGGCGATGCGCTGCCCGTCGGTGGTTGTTGCGTGCGGCACGGGAACAGTCTGCCGGATCCCGTCCGCCAGAACGTTCATCGGGTGGCCAGGGTGGTCATTCCGTCGGGGAGGGGGCGCTGCCAAGGTGGGCATCACGGAGCTGTTGGTGCGGGAGACGGGAGCATCGTGATCACGATCGACGTTGGAGAAGCGGACCGGAACGCGGGCGGGCTGGCGCCGGAGACCTTGCGGAGAGCCATGGACACCTTGCGGACGGACGGGGCCGTGGTGCTGGCGGGGGTGGTCGACCTGGAGCACCTCGACGCGCTCGACGAGCGGATGGTCAGCGATCTGGCGCTGCTCAAGGCGCGGCCTGACGCGCCGTACAACTGGACGGCGGGCAACATCCAGCACGACCCGCCGCCGTTCGAGCCGTACCTGTTCGCGGACGTGTTGCTGAACCCGCACGTGATCGCGCTGACCTCGGCGATCCTCGGACCCGGCCTGCGCAACACCATGTACAGCGGGAACACGGCGCTGCCCAGCGACACCCGGCAGCCGGTGCACGCCGACGTCGGGCACCTGTGGCCGTCCGAGGCGATGGAGGTCGCGCATCCGCCCGCGCAACTGGTGGTGAACGTCCCCACCGTCGACGTCTCCGCCGCGAACGGCGCCACCGAGATCTGGCTCGGCACCCACCGCGACCTCACGGTCGGCGTCGGCGGCGACATCGAGGTGCCGGAGGACGCGCTCGAGGCCCGGCGCGCGATCTCGCCGCCGATCCAGCCGGACATCCGGCGCGGCAGCGTGCTGATCCGCGACGTCCGGCTGTGGCACGCCGGAATGCCGAACCGCACCGACCGGCCGCGGCCGATGATCGCGATGATGCACGTCAGCCACTGGCTGGACGTCGGCACCCCGCTGGAGTTCCCGGCCGCGAGCCGGTCGTTCTTCGAGCACCCGGTGCTGACCACGGCTGCCCGGTTCACCGAGCAGCCGACCGACCACATCTACCGCAGCCACGGGTTCGGATTGGTGGAGCAACCAACGGGTTAGCGCGCGACGGCCGCGGCGAAGTTCGCCGCGGCCTCCGGGCGCTCCGGGACCCGCGGCAGTTCGTTGCGCGTCGCCAGGCCGCCGAGCCAGGCCAGGCTCGGCTTCGGGGTCCGGACGAACGTCTCGTGGTCCACGGCGATCAGCCCGAACGTCGGCTCGTACGACCCCCACTCGTAGTTGTCCAGCAGCGACCAGTGCAGGTAACCGCGCACGTCGCACCCGTCGTCGATCGCCTCCGCGAGCCCGCTCAACGCCCCCGCGGTGTAGGCGATCCGCCGTTCGTCGTCGGCCGTCGCCATGCCGTTCTCGGTGACCAGCATCGGTACGCCGCCGGTGACGTCGCGGGTGTGCCGCAGCGCCTGGCCGAGCGCCTCGGGGTAGTACTCCCAGCCGGTGAGCGTACGTTCGACGCCCTCCGCGAACGGCACCGGTCCGTCCGGCCCGATGATGGTGCGCAGATAGGACTGTACGCCGACGAAGTCGTCGCCCCGGCTCTGCTCGAGGAAGAAGTCCTCACGCCAGTACGCCCACTCGTCACGGTCCTTCTCGTGCCCCGGCACCGCCTGGTAGACCTGGTTCGCCACCGACCAGCCGGCCCGGACGTGACCGAGACCGCGCAGTACCTCGACCGACGCGTGGTGCGCCGCGGCGATCACCTGGGACGCGTGCGGCGACGGCCCCGGGAAGTTCACCCCGACCTCGGTGTCGATCCGTGCCTCGGTCTGGTTCACCATCATGTTCGGCTCGTTGATCGTCACCACCCAGGTGACGTCGTCGAGGATCCGGGTCGCGGTCTCGGTGAAGAACCGGAACCGGTCGACGACGTCGTCGGCGTACCAGCCGCCTTCCTGGTGCTGCCACAGCGGCACGGTGAAGTGCTGCAGCGTGACGATCGGCTCGACGCCGGCCGAGCGGCAGGTGTCGATCATCCGCCGGTAGTGGTCGAGCTGGGCCCGCGACACCTCGCCCTTGGCCGGCTCGATGCGCGACCATTCCAGCGAGAACCGGTACGCCTTCAGTCCTGCCTGCGCCAGCAACGCGATGTCCTCGCCGTACCGGTGGTAGGAGTCGCAGGCGTCGCCCGAGGGCTCCTTCGCCCAAGTGTCGGGGGCGTGCTCCAGCATCCAGTGACCGGTGTTGGTGTTGCCGCCCTCGATCTGGTGGCCGGCGGTCGCGGCTCCCCAGAGGAAGTGCTCGGGCGCGGGGGTCGACGAGGTCATCGGGGTCCTTTCTCGGACATGGTCATGGTCACCACCGCAGCAGGGTGTGGCCGCGGGCGGGGAAGGTCGTCGGTGGTTGCACCTGGTGCCCGTCGACGCTGATCGACGCCTCGATCGGGTACGGCGCCACGTTGACGGTGATCAGCAGGTTGCCGTGCTCAGAGGTGACGGGCACCGTCACCAGGCCGGTGCGGTCGGCGTCGATCCGGACCCGGGGCCGGACGCCGAGTCTCGCGAACAAGGTCCGCCATCGGTCGAGGCGGGAGGCCGGGAAGTCGCAGCCGACGAAGATCAGCGAGCCCGCGCCGAGCCGCACCTGGACGGCGCACGGCAGCCCGGACCCGACTTCGCGGAGCAGCACCTCTGCGTCGGCAGGCGCGTGCAGCAGCTGCGCCGACGCGACCCGCAGGTCGGCGTCCAGCAGGAAGTCGCCGGTGCCGGTCACCGTCGGCCAGTACGGTCGGGAGTCGGTACGGCGGTCCACCCGGACGCCGGCCGACGACAGGCCGAACGCGTCGGCCAGGATCGTGCACGGCGTACCGTCATGATCGCGATCCGGCAGGAGTCCGGTCAGCAACAGGTTGCCGCCGTTGCGGACGTGGTCGGTGAGCCATCGCTGGATCTCGGCTCCGAGTGTGCGCGGTGTGCTGAGCGCGATCGTCCGGGGCGTCTGAGGTGCCGTCGTGCCGGCTGCCCAGGCCGACTCCGGGTCGGCGATCGCCTGCAGGTCCACGGCGTCGACGTGGTAGCCGCCGAGCACGATCGCCCGGCCGAGCGTGTCCCGGGCGCCGAAGCCGCGGTGGCGTTCGAGGTCGTCGACCTGCTCACGGCGGTCCGTGGCGGCGGGGTGGGCGTACTCGGTCAGGTAGTGATCGGCGACGAAACCGAAGCCGAGATCGTCGGTCAGCTGCCGCCCGGTGGCGAGGATCGGCTCGTGTACCCGGACCTCGGTGAGGAGGTTCGCCAGCGCGTCGAAGGCCGGCGTCGACCGGCCTTCGGGGTCGATCGGCGCCGCGAAACCGTGCCGCTCGCCGGTGAAGGCGATCCGCGGGATGCCGTCCTCCTCAAGGCTTTCGAGGACCGGGTTGCGGCCGCCGGTCAGCAGGTAATAGTTGATCAACCGGTTGCCCTGGCCGAGCGTGATCAGTGTCTTGTGGATACCGGACTCCGGGGAGCTGAGCCCGTCCAGGTTGTCGCCGTAGTCGCCGGTCCCGACCTCGAACTCGAGCGACGACGCGGGCTGGCCGGGTCCGTTGACGCAGGCCAGGATCGCGTTGCAGAGATAGAGATCGGCGACGTTCTGCACGGTCAGCTCGCCGAGGTAGTAGTCGGAGCCGGCGAGCACCCCGTCGCGCCCCCGGTACGCCGGGGCGAGCTGGCTGACCCCGATCGGGAACGTCGTACCGCGGCCGCCGCCAGTACCGTGCACATTGACCAGCAACGGCACCGAGACGCCCTGGTCACGGGCGAACGACTCGAGGTGCCGCAGGTAGGCCGCGAAGTCGTCCCGCGCCCAGAGCCCGAGCTCGTGGTGGACGGCCAGGGTTCGCGCCGAATCACCACCGGAGCGGACGGCGGCCGCCAACCCGCCGGGGGCGTCGCCGAGCAGCTTGGCCGCGCCCTCGGGGCCGTGCCGGTCGGTCAACCAGGCCAAGAAGTTGCCGATGGCAAGGTCATCCAGGTGCGGTGTGTTCGACACCCAGGCGAGCATGCCGACCTCGTTGTCCAGTTGGACGCCGACGACCGGGCCGCTCGGGGCTTGGCGCGGGGCGAGTACTTCGAAGACGGCAGCGAGCCAGCGCTCGGCCTCGGTCAGGAAACCGGGGTGGCGGTAGTCGAGGTCCTCAGTTGTGGCGGCCGCGCCGTCCCAGCCGGTCGGACGGGCGTCCGGGTGCTCGCGGTAGACGCGATGGGGAATGCCTTCGTTCTTGAGTTCGGCCATCACGAACGGACCGGGCCGGGCGAGGAACCGCAGGCCGAGCGAGTCGCACAGGTCGATGAACGCCGGCAGGTCCCGTTCCGGGCAGGTCCGCCCGGTGAGGTCGAGTTCGCCGTCCGGCAACTCGTGCCAGATCCAGGGGATGTAGCTGGCGATCGTGTCCAGCCCGGCGTCCCGGGCCCGGACCAGCCGATCGGCCCATTCGTCCCGCCGCAGCCGGAAGTAGTGCACCTCGCCGGCCAGCAGCAGGGTGGGCGTCGCGTCGACCTCGATCCGGCCCGCGCGCAGCCCGATCTGCCCGCGCTGCGGGGCGATCTGACCGCGGTGCGGGGCGTCGGCGGGGCGGGTGCCGCTCTCGGGTGCTGGGCTCATGAGGCTCCTTCAACGGTGCGGTGAGGCACCGGTCGGGTCTGGCGACGAGCTCTGGCGGATGGAATTGTAACCGGTTACACTCCCAACCCGGCAAGCCCTTACCCGGTTCGGCGAGGAGGCTCGGCAGTGACTGACGACCGCATGAACGTGCGCGAGATCGCCAAGCTGGCGGGGGTTTCCATTGCGACCGTGTCGCGGGTCTACCGCGGTATCGGCAGCGTTTCGCCGAAGACCCGGGCCAAGGTCCAGGCCGCGATCGAGCAGTACGGCTACCGGCCCAGTCACCTCGGGGAAGCGCTGGCCAATCGCCGCCACGGAGCCCTGGCGGTCGTGTTCCCGGGCTTGTCCGGGCCGTACTTCGCCGAGTTGATCAACGGCGTCGAGACCGTCGCCGTACCGCGTCAGGTGAGCGTGCACGTCATCGGCACACACCTCCGGCAGGAGGCGCCGGACGAGCTGCTCGACGTCGCCCGGCGCGTCGACGGGATGGCGATCCACGGCGGCACCGTCCCGAAGGCGGTGATCAAGGAGCTGGCCGCCCGGCATCCGGTGGTCATGATCGGTCCGGACCCGCACCCGGCGCCGGTCGTCGTACGGACCGACCATCAGGCGTTCCGGCAGTTGGTGACCCATCTGCTGGCCGATCACGGGCTGCGGAAGCTGATCTTCGTCGGCAACCCGGAGGGCTCGCCGGACCTGACCGAGCGCTGGGAGGCGTTCGTGGCCGCGCACGCGGAGCTCGGGCTTCGGCCCGGGACGCAGTACCCGACCGGGCTCGAGCAGACGCACGGCGTGCAGGCGGCCGACGACGTGCTGGCCGGCGGCTACGACGGGGCCGTGTGCGGCAACGACGAGACCGCGCTCGGCCTGATGATGGCGGTCCTCGGACGCGGCCTGCGGGTGCCCGGCGAGCTGGTGATCACCGGTGTCGACGACGTCCCGATGAGTTCGCTGGTGAGTCCCGGTCTCACCACCGTCGCCCGGCCGCTGGCCGAGCTCGGAGCGACAGCGACCCAGTTGCTGCTCGACCTGATCAACGGCGCGGAGGTCGCGCCCGAAACCGTACTTCCGTCGCGGCTGGTGCGGAGAGCCAGCTGCGGCTGCCAAGCCTGAGCGGAACAGCTACAGACACAGCATTCGAAGCAGGTATCAACCTGACACACGGAGGTGTCGTCATGACGAGTACTTCGTTCCACAGCCGACGAGGACGGGGGTCATGGCGGGGGATCCTCGTCGCGACGTTGTCGGTGGCCGTGCTGGCGTTGCCGGCCTGTGCCGGCAGCCGCGTCGCCGGCGAGAAGCAACAGCAGCAGGGGAACGCGTCGGGAGCGTCGTCGGACCTGATCCCGGAGCTGAATCTGCCGACCGAGTCCGACGCGTCCATGGGCAGTCTGGTCAACTACAACCCGTTCGCGCCGCAGCTGACGGTCCGCACCTGGTTGTTCGAGCCGTTGATGCAACAGAACTCCCTGGACTGCAAGGTCATCCCGTGGCTCGCGACCGGCTACAAGTGGGAGAGTCCGAGCAAGCTGGTGTTCACGATCCGCCAGGGGGTGAAGTGGAGCGACGGTTCGCCGTTCACCGCGAACGACGTCGCGTTCACCTACAACCTGACGAAGAAGTACCCGGCGATCGACTTGGCCGGCGTCTGGAACGACACCTTCGGAGCGAAGGCGAAGTCTGTCACGGCCGACGGCGACAAGGTGACGTTCGAGTTCGAAGGGCCGGCGGCCACCAAGTTCAGCTACCTGATTGGCCAGAAGATCGTGTCCGAGAAGGAGTTCGGCGCGGTCGGCGATCCGGCGAAGTACGTCTCGAAGTCGCCGATCTCGACCGGACCGTTCAAGGTGGCCAGCTACAACGGCCGCCGGCTGGAGCTGGAGCGCCGGGCCGACTACTGGCAGGCGGACAAGGTCAAGGTCCAGAAGCTGGTTCTCGAGGGCAACTACGACGCGAACCAGGCGGTCGCCAAGCTGAAGGCCGGCGAGCTGGACTTCTACAGCGGCGAGATCCCGAACCCGGAGAAGACGTTCGTCGCGGCCGACCCGAAGACCAACCACGTCTGGTACGCGCCGAACGGGCTCACCGTGCTGGCGCCGAATCTCACCCAGAAGCCGTTCAGCGACCTGAAGTTCCGCGAGGCGCTCGCGTACGGGATGGACAAGCAGCGCGCGACCGACAAGGCGACGTACGGCCTGATGAAGGTCGCCAGCCAGTCCGGTCTGTCGCTCCCGGAGAAGGCCGGGATGCTGCCGGAGAAGTACCCGGCGGACAGCACGGTGATCCCGTTCGATCTGGCCAAGGCCAACCAGTTGCTCGACGCGGCCGGCTACCAGAAGGGTTCGGACGGCCTGCGCCGCAACCCGGACGGTTCGCCGCTCAAGATCACCTTCTCGGTCCCGGCCGGCTGGATCGACTACGAGGCGATGGCGGACGAGGTCACCAGCAACTTCCGCAAGCTCGGGCTGGACATCAAGCAGAACAAGATGCCGCCGGAGGCCGTCGACCAGCAGAAGAAGAACGGCAACTTCCAGCTGATGATCAACTACATGGGCGCCGGCTGTGACTACGCGCACGGCATGGGCGCGACGCTCGCGACGGCGGAGATCCCGGACAAGACCACGATCAAGGGCAACGTCGAGCGGTACACGAACCCCGCGGTCGACAAGGCGATCGCGGCGCTCGCGGCCGCGACCGACGACGCGGCGACGAAGGAGCAGGTCGGGGTCATGGTCGAGGCGATGATGACCGACTATCCGGTGCTGCCGATCCTGTACGCGCCGGCCCGGGGCATCTACCGCACCGATCACGCGGTCGGCTGGCCGTCCGCCGAGGACCCGTACGCCAATCCGCAGGACCAGCCGCTGGTGTGGATCACGCACCTGACCGCACCGCCGGCGAAGTAGACCGATGCGCTACTTCGCGCGCAAGCTCGGCTTCTTCGTGCTCACCCTGTGGGCGGTCGTGACGCTGAACTTCCTGATCCCCCGGCTGCAGCCGGGGGATCCCGCCGAACTGATGGTGCAGAACCTGGCCGGGAAGGACGCGCAACTGAATCGCGCGCAGGTGGAGGCGATGCGCGATCTGCTGGGTACGCCGTCCGGCTCGCTGTTCAGTCAGTACTGGCAGTACCTGGACCAGCTGCTGCACGGCAACCTCGGGATCTCCTACACGTACTTCCCGTACTCGGTGGCGGAGGTGATCGGGATGGCGTTCTGGTGGACCGTCATCCTGGTCGGCGCCGTCCAGGTGCTGTCGTTCGCGATCGGGATCCTGCTGGGCGCCTTCGCGGCCTGGCGGCGGAACAGCCGGTTCGACACGTCGGTGACCGTGGTCTCCACGTTCGTCGGAACCCTGCAGCCGTTCTGGATTGCCTTGCTGCTGATCTACGGGCTGGGCTACGGCCTCGGCTGGTTCCCGACGGCCGGCGGGTACGAGGCGTCGACGCCGGGGTTCAACGGCGCGTTCATCTACGACGCGGTGTCGCACGCGTTCCTGCCGGCGCTGACGTTGATGATCGTGACGCCGATCGGGTGGATCCTCGGGATGCGGAACACGATGATCATGAATCTCGGCGAGGACTACATCAGGTTGGCCCGTGCCAAGGGGCTGCCGGACCGGATGATCGCCCTGCGCTACGCCGCCCGGAACGCGCTGCTGCCGAGCGTGGCGGGGTTCGCCCTCGCGCTCGGCGGCGTCCTCGGCGGCACCATCCTGGTCGAGACCGTCTTCGACTATCCCGGCCTCGGCCGGCTGATGGGTGAGGCGGTCGGCATCAAGGACTATCCGCTGTTGCAGGGCCTGATGCTGCTGACCGCGGTCGTGACGCTGGTCGCCAACCTGATCGCCGATCTGCTGTACGGCATCCTCGATCCGCGGGCCAGGAGGGCAGCCGCATGAGCACCGTGGCCGTAGGAACAGACGTCGCCGACCGCTGGTACCGCGTAGTGTGGAGTAGTAAGAAGGCCCGGTTCGGGATCGTCGTCGTGGCGATCTACGTCCTGGTCGCACTGCTGGCCCCGGTGATCGCGCCGTACGGACCGACCGACGGTTCGTTCACCCCGTTGACCGGGCCGTCGGCGCGGCACCTGCTCGGGACGAACGTGGCCGGTGTCGACGTGTTCTCCCAGGTGATCTACGGCAGCCGGGTCTCGCTGATCGTCGGGCTGCTCGGTGGTCTGCTGGCGACCGCGATCGCGCTGCTGATCGGGCTGGTGTCCGGCTACGCGGAAGGCACCGTCGTCGACGACGTGCTGACCTTCCTCACCAACACCGCACTGGTCATCCCGGTGCTGCCGTTGATCATCACGCTGGTCGCGTACTCCGACACGCGCGGCATCCCGTTGATCGTCGGGGTCATCGCGATCACCTCCTGGGCCGGCGCGGCCCGCGGGAAGCGGGCCCAGATCATCACCTTGCGGAACCGGGACTTCGTCACCGCGGCGAAGTTCTCCGGCGACGGGCCGCTCCGGATCATCTTCTCCGAGATCCTGCCGAACATGACCTCGCTGGTCGCCGCCGCATTCGTCGGCGCCGCCACCGGCGCGATCGGCGCCGAGGCCGGGCTCGCGGTGCTGGGACTCGGCAGCAGCGACTCGGTCTCCTGGGGAACGATCCTCTATCAGGCCGACGCCGCCGGCGCGATCTCCCAGGGCCTGTTCGCCTGGGTGTTCGTCCCCGGCCTGGTGCTGGCCGTCCTGATCACCTCGATGGCGTTCATCAACTTCGGCATCGACCTGTTGAGCAATCCGCACCTGAGGGAGGACTGAGACGTGGCGCTCCTCGAAGTACGGGATCTGTCGGTCCGCTACGAACCGAAGCAGCGGCCCGCCGTCGACGCGGTCAGCCGGCTCAGCTTCAGCATCGACGACGGGGAGTTCGTGGGCCTGATCGGCGAGTCCGGCTCGGGCAAGACCACGGTCGGTACGGCGGTACTGCGGTTGCTGGAACGGCCGGGACGGATCAGCGGCGGGTCCATCACCTTCGACGGCACGGACATCACCCACCTGAGCCAGGACGCGCTGCGGAAGTACCGCTGGCGGGAGATCTCGACGGTCTTCCAGAGCAGCATGAACGCGCTGAACCCGGTGGCCCGGGTCGAGGCGCAGTTCGCCGACGTCATCGAATGCCACACCGCGTTGCGCGGCAAGGAGGTCACCGACCGGATCAGGACGCTGTTCGAGATGGTCCTGATCGACCCGAAGTTCATGACCGCGTATCCGCACGAGCTGTCCGGCGGGATGCGGCAGCGGGTCAACCTCGCGCTGGCGCTCGCCATCGGGCCGCGGTTCGTCGTACTCGACGAGCCCACGACCGGACTGGATGTCGTTGTGCAGCACAACATCCTGGAGAACGTCCGGCGGCTGCAGCGGGAGCTCGGCTTCGCGGTGCTCTTCATCAGCCACGACCTCGGCACCGTGCTCGACCTGTCCGACCGGACCATGGTGATGTACGCGGGCAAGCTCGTCGAGGACCAGGCGACCAAGCAGCTGCTCCGCGACCCGCTGCATCCGTACACCAAAGGATTGCTGGGATCGTACGGCGATCCGCGGGCGGAGACGGTCCGCATCACGTATGTCCCGGGCCGCCCGCCGGATCTCGCGCATCGGCCGGCGGGGTGTGCGTTCGCGGCGCGGTGTCCGGAGCGGATCAGTACCTGTACCGAGGTCGAGCCCGCGCAGGTCGGCATCGGGGACGGGCTGGTGGCGTGTCACGTCGCGGCCGTCCAGCGGGGCGTCGCAGAGAATGTGACCGGCGCCGAGATCGGACCTGTGATCCGTACCTTCGCCGGGCCGCAGTTCGTGAAGTCGGCGGCCGAGGCGGCCGAGCTGGTGGAGAGCCGGCCATTGATCACCGTCGACGACGTGTCCAAGACCTACGTCCGCAGGCAGGGACTGCGGACGGTCCGGACCGAGGCGGTGACCGGAGTGAGCTTCGTACTGCGTCGTCGCGGCGTGACGGCCCTGGTCGGGCAGAGCGGTAGTGGCAAGTCGACGATCGCCCGGATGATCACCGGGGTCGACGCGCCGACCTCCGGGCGGATCACGTTCCACGGCTCCGACGGCGATCAGGTCGTCGCGCGGATGCGCGGTCGCCGGCTGCGCGACTACCGCGGCAGTGTCCAGATGGTGTTCCAGGATCCGTACTCGGCGCTCAACCCGACGAAGACCCTCGGCGCGACGCTGGCGCGGCCCTTGATCAACTTCCAGCACCTGCATGGTGCGCGGCTCCGGGAGCGGGTGATCGAGCTGCTGGAGACGGTGGCGCTGTCCCCAGGACAGCGGTTCGTCAACCGGTATCCGCACGAGCTGTCCGGGGGCCAGCGGCAACGAGTGGTGATCGCGCGCGCGTTGGCGGTCGAACCCGAGCTGATCGTCGCCGACGAGCCGATCTCGAGCCTCGACGTGTCGATCCGGGCCGAGGTACTCGAGCTGTTCGACAAGCTGGTGCACGAGCGCGACGTCGGGATCCTCTACATCACCCACGACCTGCTGAGCGCGCGGATGCTCTGCGACGAGGTCGTCGTACTGAACGAGGGCAAGGTCGTCGAGCAGGGGCCGTCGCTGGACGTGATCCGGTCGCCCAAGGACGACTACACCCGGCTGCTGCTGGATGCCATCCCGAACCCGTTCGCCGGGTGACTTTCGAGTGCCGTCAGGGATGTGCGGTGGCGACCTTGCCGTCCACCAGGAAGGGCTCGAAGGATCCGTGGGGCGCCGTACCGTCGCTGTTCATGATCACCTCGGGGGAGTACTGCAGCAGGTAGACGCGGCGGAGCTTGTCGGTGAGGTTCGCGCCGCTGCGGTGGATCACCGTGCTGGAGAAGCAGACGATCGACCCGGTCGGCACGACCACCGGCAGGCCGGGATCGGAGCCGAAGTAGCAGACCTGGTCGCCGGTCTCGATCGGGAGGTGTTTGACGTACGACTTGATGCCGGAGCGGCTGTACGGCAGCAGGTAGACCGACCCGTTCTCCTCGGTCACATCGTCCAGGGCGATCCAGCAGGTCAGGTACGGCGTGTGGTTCTCGTGGACATACCCCGAATCCTGGTGCCAGGCGAAGGTGGTGTCGGGATCGCCGGCCTTGATCACGTACTGCTCCCAGAACAGGAAGGCGTTGTCGCCGAGCACCCGGCGGCAGATCCGCTCCATGACCGGGCCGAAGATGAAGCTGCGGAGTTCCGGGCGCTGCTGGTAGACCATGTTGCTGAAGTACCGCTTGCCCTTGGCGTTGATGCCGATCCGGTCCACGCCGGCGTCCTCCATGGCGGCGTCGAGGCGGTCCATGGAGAACTGCGCGGCACCGCGCAACAGTTCCAGGTCCGCGGGGCCGATCACGTTCTCGAGGACGAAGTACCCCTCCTCGGCGTACTGCGTCACCTGCGCGTCGCTGACCAACTGGCTCGTGGAATTCATGATGATCACTCTGGCAAACCGGACGTGCGGGCCGGAATGCTCGCGGTGGCTGTTCGATGCACTTTCTGGCAGGCAGGTGTCCGATGAGCGGCGGATATCAGCGGATCACGATGTCGGACCAGGAGCCGACGCCGTTCGGCCGGGTGCTGCTGGCCGGGGAGGTCTCGGACGCCGAGCCGCTGGTACCGGGACCGCTGCACTCGCTGCCGGGCACGGTGATCTCACTGGTCACGGCCGGTACGGGCTTCTACCGGCACGCCGATGGGCGGACCGAACCGATCGTCGCGCCTTCGCTGACGGTGGTGCTGCCTGGTGAGCGGCATTGGTACGGCACGCGCCCGGGGCAGCGTTGGAGTGAGTGGTTCGCTGTCGTCGAAGGGCCTGCGTTCGAGCTGTTGCGTCGTACGGAACGGCTGACGTGGTCGGGGCCTCGGCCGCTGCCGCGGGGTGTGCGGTCGGCGGATCTGGCGCTGCTGCTTCGCGGGGCTCCGCCGCGGTCGGGAGCCGAGCAGCAGATCTGGGCACTGGCGGGCTGGCTGTCCGCTGCGCTGGTGTTACCTGTTGACGACGAGACGGCGCGTTGGGACCAGGCGGCGCGGCTGCTCAGCGAGGACCTGGCGGCGCGGCTGGAGATGCGCGACGTGGCGGTCCAGCTCGATCTCGAGTACGACCGGTTCCGGCGCGGCTTCCGGGAGCACTTCGGTCGCTCACCGCTTGCCTACCGCAACGACCGCCGCCTCGAGGTGGCCGCAACCCTGCTCCGGGCAACCAACCTCACCTGCCGCGAGATCGCCCGCCGCATCGGCTTCTCCGACGAATTCCACCTCTCCCGGCGCTTCCGCACCCACTACGGCACCTCCCCGACCAGCTACCGAGCCGGCTCGACCGACCGCTAGTCTGCGGTCGGCTGCAGTCATGCGGATATGGACTTCGCGGCCGCGCACATCGGCAATTGGTCCGGGTACCGGCGGTTCCAGTGGGCGCTCGGTGCCGTCGGGTGGGGGAGATTTCCGGTCCTGCGGCGGGTGTTGCCCGAGGGCAACGGCGGTGAGGTCTCGCCGGAGGACGCTGGTGAGGCGCTGCGGGAGCTCGCGGACTTCAGCACGGCCGGTGTCATCGGAATCCGGGCCGAGCTGTACGACGAGTCCGGGGCGTTGGTCGCAACGCAGAATCCTGCGTTCGGCGGCCTCTTCACGATGGGCCCCGGGTACCGCGTCGGCATCGACGACAACGGCCTGTTCGTGACCGGCGGGGACGACGAGGAACTGTTCCGCGCCCGACGGATCGGCCAGCGCACCGCGGACGACGGCTGTGCCTGGCTCACAGATCTCGACCACCCGTCGCGGGGCGAGACGCTCGTACCCACCGTGCTCCCAGGCGGAGCAAGCCGGCTGCTGACGCGCTCGCGGCCGTACTCGGCGGGCGATTTCGCCTACACGGTCGAGGCTCTCACCAAGATCTTCAGAGCGTCCGTCGAGATCCGGAGCCCGGTCTACTGGACGTGAACTCTCAGCCGACCGCTCGCGCGATGAGTGCGTCCGAGAGTTCTCGGAGACGCTCGCGGGTGTGCGCGTCGTACGCCTGGGAATGCGCGCGGGACTCGTGGAGGCCGTTGAAGTAGCGGCCGGTCGGGAGGTCCGTTCCGGTGATCAGGCGCATCGTCGCGTCGGCGCCCTCGGCGACGGTGCTGGTCGGGGTGACGCCGCTCTCGGTCACCATCGTGGTGTTCATGAAGGTTGCCGGATGCAACGCGTTGACCAGTACGCCGGGGAGCTCGGCGGCGAGGTCGACGGTGAACATGATCTGGGCCAGCTTGCTGCGCTGGTACGCCGCGAACCCGTCCCAGCCGCGCTCCATCATCGGGTCGTCGAAGTCGACCGCCTGCTGACCGGCCGACGCGACGTTGACGATCCGCCCGTTCGGAGCGAGCCGCGGCAGCAGCAGCCGGGTCAGGTAGTACCCGGCCAGGTAGTTGACGGCGAACCGCAGTTCGATCCCGTCCGCGCTCACTTCACGCGCCGTACCCGGTCGCCCGGCACCGATACCGGCATTGTTCACGATCACGTCGAGCCCCCCACTGATGCCCCCGGCCAGCTTCCCCACCGCCCGCAGCTCGCCCAGCTCCGCCAGCAAGATCTCCGGCTCCGGCCCACCCGCCGCAACGATCTCGGCCCCGACCCGCTCAGCGCGCCCCCGATCACGCCCATGAACAAGCACCCGATCCCCCGCAGCACCCAACCGCAGCGCCAACTCCCGCCCAAGCCCATCCGTCGCACCGGTGATCAAAACAGTCCGCATACCCGCCACCGTACGTCGCCGGTCACGGACACGCGGCGAAGGTCAGCGAAGATCGTTGAGATCGAGGTTGACTGCGAACGGCGCGGTGCTGGTGAACGTGCCACCGACCACCTCGGAGTCGAGGTAACCGAACTTCTCGGTCAGGTGGCATGCGAGAAGCGAGGCCGGTTCCTGGAGGTCGACGATCCAGTAGTGCGGGATGCCCGCATCGGCGTACTCGGCCCGCTTGACCACGTTGTCCGTACGGCGTGATCCCGGGGAGACGATCTCCGTCACGACGAGGATCTCCGACGCCCGGATCAGCCCGCCCTCGGCCCGAACGCGCGGGCGGGCGGTGCGGCGTACGACGATGACATCAGGCCGCCGGGAGAAACCGGGCTGGTCGGGTGGCGCCAGTTCGAGATCGACGTCGACATCGGTGATGACTTCGAGATCCTGCGGCAGTTGCGGCATCAACTGCAGCGCGATCCGCAGCGCGGCCATGTTGTGGTCCGGGCTGGGGCTCGGCGACATCACAAGATTGCCCTCCATGAGCTCGGACCGGCCGGTCTCGTCCTCGCCGAGCGTCGCGTACTCGGCAACGGTGAGCAGATGGGCGGGCGGCAGCGGGACAGCTGTCATTGTCTCCTCCTCATCTCCAGCAGCCATTCTTCCACGTCCCAGCCGCTGCCCTGCGGATGTGGACCCGGGGTACCGCAGTTTCCGGAGGTGGTTCGTCCGGATATTGGTGTAGGTCTGGGGCATGGTTCTTCCTGGTGAGATTGTCGAGCCGGTGCGGGTCGGCGTACGGCGGGGGCTTGGGCTGGCTGTGCGGCGGCGGGGGGATGGTGGGGTGCCGTTGTTGCTGGTGCATGGGTTTCCGTGTACCAGCCGGATCTGGGCGCACAATCTGGTGCCCTTGGCCGAGGCGGGGTTCGACGTGGTTGCGCCGGATCTGCGGGGGTACGGCGACTCCGACGTCGCGCCGGACGGGTTCTACGACCTCAACGCGTTCAACGCCGATCTGACGGGGCTGTTCGACGCGCTCGGGTGGGACAGTGCGGTCGTGGCCGGGCACGATCTCGGGGCGATGGTCGCCGTCGACCTGGCGAACCGGCATCCGGACCGGGTACGTCGCCTGGTGATCCTCGACGACTCGATGCCCGACCTGGGCGAGGCGTTCGCCGCCGCGGGGATCCCGCCGACCCGGGCCAAGCCGGCCGTCTACGACTACCAGCGCCTCCAGGGACACCACGCCGACGCGCTCGTCGCCGAGCTGGCGACGCCCGAGCAGCGCCGGCGCTACATCGGCGAGTTCTACGGGCACCGCCTGTGGTGCCCGCCCGACGCCTTCGACGACGCGGACCTGGCGTTCCTGACCGAACCGTACGGCGACGCGGACCGGCTGCGCGCCGCCTTCGCCGATTACGAGGTCGTGATGGGCACCCGGCCGCTGTCCGCGCCGGAGCTGCTCGACCGGCCGGTGCGGCAGCCGGTTCTGGTGCTGATCGGCGAGGACCAGGTCACGCTCGGCGACCACGCCGACCAGCGGTGCGCGATCGCCTTCCCCGACGCGGTCGGCCCGTTCTGGATCAAGGGCGCCGGGCACTTCCTCCCGTGGGAACGCCCAACGATCGTCAACCGGGCGATCCGCACCTTCTGCGCCGACCTGCTGTGATTGGATGACAGCCATGTCCTTGCCCGAGCCCGTCATCCAGCGTGGTATCGCGATCGCCGGAGAGAACCCGATGATCGTCCTGTACCGCCCCGGCAGCGACGACCTCGTCCTCCTCGCGAGCATGTGGAAGGCGACGTACTCACCCGTCGGCCCGGGCCGCGCACTGCTGATCTGGGCCGATCCGACGGCGACCGGGCTCGGCGCGGCGTCCCCGACCGGGATGTACGCCGACAACCCGGCGCTGGCGCAGTACGTCTGGGAGCACTTCTACCGCGACTACGACACCATCCGGGGCCGCGGCATCGAGGCGCGCCCGCCGGTCCCCGCGCGCTTCACCGAGGTCTCCGGCGGCGACCTCTTCCACCGGATCACCTGCGTCACCACGACCACCACGATCGAGCTCGAGTGGCGCGACGTACTCGACACGTTCCAGGTGCAGACCCGCCTCACCGGCTACGAGACCTCCGCGATCGCCCGCCCGTGCGCCGGCGCGGACGTCCGGGTGAACGGCGTACCGGCCCACGGGGAGGTGCACCAGCCCGAGGGCTGGTTCGGCAGCTCCGCGGCACTGGCCTTCGCCGAGACCTGGCGCGAAATCTGAGCTCACAGCGGTTGTACGACGTCCCAGTGTTCGACGATCTGGTTGTTCTCGAAGCGCCAGATGTCGGCGACGGCTCGCGTGGAGTCCGGGGTTGTCATCAAGTAATGCAGGACGACATGGGTGTCGTCGGCGATGACGTGTTGCAGATCCAGTTGTGCGGTGGCGACCGGGGCCCGGCCGATGGATTCGATGAATGCGTCGCGGCCGGACGGGTTGTCGGGGTTGTGTTCGACGAAGTTCTCGTGCAGGAGTGGGCGAAGGGGCTCCAGGTTGCCGTTGGCGAACTCCTGGAACGCGTGGACTACGAGTTGCTCGATCGTCATGCGACGACGATGCGCAACGGGCGGCGGCGCTGTCGATTACCAGCCTCGTCATTGCGCCGGCCGCGATACTCGGAGATGTGAGTACGGACAGGCCGGTCGGGCAGATGTTGCGGGAGTGGCGGCAGCGGCGGAAGCTGAGTCAGCTCGATCTCGCGATCCAGGCGGACGTGTCGGCGCGGCACGTGAGTTTCGTGGAGACGGGACGGACGATCCCGAGCAGCGAGATGGTACTGCGGCTCGCCGAGCAGCTCGCCGTACCGCTCCGCGAACGCAACCGGCTGCTGATCGCTGCCGGTCACGCGCCGGTGTTCCGGCAGACGTCGCTCGACGCTCCGGACATGACGCGAGTACGCGCGGCGCTGGAGCAGGTGCTCGACGCGCACGCGCCGTACCCGGCGGTCGCCGTCGACCGGCGCTGGAACCTGTTGCTGGCCAACGATTCCTTCACCGCGTTCCTCGCCACCGTCGACCGGAAGTTGCTGGCGGCACCGATCAACCTAATGCGCCTCGGCCTGCATCCACAGGGGCTGGCGATCCGCAATCTGGAGCAGGTCCGCGGTTACCTGCTGCCGCGCCTCCTCCGCCAGGCCGCCGCCTCCGGTGATCCGATGCTGCACCAGCTGTACGACGAACTTGTTGCCCATGGCCCCGTCGACACGACGCCGCCGGATCCGGCCGACATCGCGCTTCCGATCCACCTTCACCACCGCGGCACCGACCTCGCGTTCCTCAGTACGATCACGACCTTCGGCACGGCCTTCGACGTCACGCTCGAGGAGGTCGCCGTCGAGACGTACCTCCCGGCGGACGCGCGCACGGCGGCCTACTTCCGGCGTACCTGACGGAAGGTGCGGCGGAGGTCGTCGGTCCATTCCGTTGGCAGCTCCCACGGAATGAAGTGGCCGCCGTTCGGGTGCGCGGTGATGTTGGTGTGGTTGTACCAGGCCGCGCGGTCGCTCCCGAGGAAGTGCTGGACGCGTTGCTCCGGGGTGTGGACGCCCGGCGGGTTCTCGTAGCCGACGAACGTGATACCCGTCGGCGCCTCGATCACCGGTGTCCGGTCGTGCGACGGCGTCCACGGGTAGCGGTTGTTGTTGGCGTACGTGCGGATCGAGGTGTCGATCGCGTTGCCGGCCCAGTAGATCGTCGCGTGCGTGAGCAGCTCGGCGTCGGTGAAGGCGTCGTCGCCCTCGGACCAGCTCAGCCAGCGTTCCAGGATCCACGCGAGCATGCCGGCGGGGGAGTCCGCGAGACTGTAGCCGAGCGTGCTCGGGTGCAGGACGTGCGCCGCGAGATGCGCGGCGAACCGGCGTTCGAACGCGACGATCCCGGCGTGGATCTCGGGCGGCAGCCCTTCCGGGATCGGCCGGCCGCCGCTCAGGTCCCAGCCGCGGTCGCCGTTGAAGAAGTCCAGCTTCAGCGCCGACCCGATGTGGATGCCGTAGAGCTCGTCGGCGTACTTGTGGGCCAGCTGCCCCGACACCAGCGCGCCGACGTCGCAGCCGGCCGCGGCGTACTTCGGGAAACCGAGGACCCCGGTCATGAGTTCGTGCCAGACGTCGGCGATCTTCCAGAAGTTCATGTCCGGCCGGGTCGGCGTCGAGAACCCGAACCCGGGCAGCGACGGCACGATCACGTCGAACGCGTCCGCCGGGTCGCCGCCGTACGACGCCGGGTCCGCGAGCCGGTCGATCACCTTCGACCAGTGCCAGAACGTCCACGGCCAGCCGTGGCTGAGGATCAGCGGGATCGGCGCCGGCCCGACGCCCGGGCGGCGGAGGAAGTGCACCGGGACGTCGCCGACATCGACGCGGTAGTGGTCGTACGCGTTCATCGCCTTCTCGGCCGCGCGCCAGTCGAAGCCGTCGGCCCAGTACTCGACGAGCGGCTGCAGGCGGGTCCGGCGTACACCGTAGAAGCCGTCGTCGTTGCCGGCGTCGCGCGGCCACTTGGTCGCGCGGAGACGGCGGCGCAGGTCGTCGAGAACCTCGTCGGGGACGGCTATCGGGGTCGCGATCATGCGTTTTCCTCTGCGATCTCGGTGATGCGATGCAGTACGTCGATCGAGCCCGCGAGTACGGCGCGCTCGTCGGGGGTGAGCCGGTCGACGAGCGCGGCGAGCTTCGTGACGCGGTGCGCGTGCCGCGAGCGGACGATCTCCTGACCGGCGTCGGTGAGTGAGAGCAGGCTGGCGCGGCCGTCGGTCGGGTCGGGCTCGCGTCGCACCAGACCGTCCTGCTCGAGTTTCGCGACCAGGCTGGTCAGGGCGGGCTGCTTGAGCTGCTCGGTCGCCAGCAGGGCGGTGAGGCGGAGCGGGCCGTTGCGATTGAGCGTGTGCAGCACGGACAGCGTGGAGAAGTTGAACCGCTGCACCGACGGGAGCCGGATGAACAGCGTGTTGAAGTCCTCGATGACAGTGGTCAGCCGGTCGACGTCCAGGTCACTCACGGACGCGACTATATCAAAAATCGATATTTACTTGCTGAGGGCCACACCGGGGATCGTGAAGGTGCTGGAGCCGGGCTTGAACGTGAGCACGGCGGTGTCGGCGCTGTCGGGCAGGTGGCTCTTGAACGTGACCGTGCCGTGTTCGGTGCCGCCGGCCGGGAACGCGCTCGGCCAGGAGCTCTTGCCGGTGTCGGCGCGCAGCGCGGTGCCGTCGGCGGCGGTGAACGTCGTACCGTCGAGGGGGATCGTGACCGGCTGCTTGCCGGCGTTCGCGACCGCGACCTCGATGCGGGTGAAATGGCCTGTGTACGTGACGTTCTCGACGGTGATCGTGATGCCTGAGGCGGTTCGCGAGACGGGTTTGATCAGGCGGTCCTCGCCGGACTCGTTGCCGGTCAGGTAGCCGCCGACATACTCCGTTCCCGCGGTCAGCGCGAAGCCACCGACGCCGACGCCGACGAGCACGACGACGATCGCGACGATGACCGAGACGTCGAGGCGGCTGGGCCGATGGGGTTTGGGTGCGGCGGCGTCGGCCAGCGCGAGCGCCATGCCGACGATCAGGGCGATCCCCGGCGGCACCAGCCAACGCAGGGCACTACCGGGCCCGTCGGACAGGAAGGTGACGATCAGATTCACCACCAGGCCGAGTCCGATCACACCTCCCGCCACAATCAACACCCGCCCGAGCCGAACGGTCCCTACGGCGTCGTCCTCACCTGTGCCAGGCAGCCGGTCCGCACCCTCGCTCGTACGACGATCCGCGCCGTCGGTATCACCGTCCGCGGAGCGTCCTTGGGCACGACGATCCGCGCCGGGCTGACTCTCCGTACGCCGGTCCGCGCCCGGGAGCCCATCCACACCCGGATCCGCGCCGCCCGAGCGACGATCCTTCGTACGCCGATCCGTACTGGCGACCGTGGGATCGGGCCAACTGTCGGACTGGTTCCAGTTCGGCTCCGACTGCTCGATCCGAGCCGACACCTCCCAGGGCGACCGCACCGGCTCCGGATTGTCCGCCGACGGATAAGCCGCCCAACCATCCCCCGCCCGCCCATCCCTACCCTCAAACCCAGGAACAAGCCCCACAACCCCATACTCGTCCCCCCGCCCCGCATCCCCCCGCGAGTCCGACGCGAACGGATTGCGTCCGTCGGCCACAGGCTCGTCCGCCGAGTACCGGCCGCCACCGCCGGGAGAGCGGCCTTCCGGCGCGGACTGGCCCGCGCCGTCGGGCGAGCGGCCGTCCGGAGCGACCGGATCGCCTCCGTCGGAGGCCCGATCCGGGGCGAACGGGCTGTAACCGCCGGCCGCGGGCTCGTCCCGAGCGAACGGGCTGGCAGCCGCCTGGTTGCCCGGGACGAACGGGTTGGCGTCTGACGCGCGGTCGTCCGAGGTGAACGGGTTGGCGTCTGACGCGCGGTCGTCCGAGGTGAACGGGTTGGCGTCCGATGCGCCGTGGTCAGGGGCGAACGGGTTGGCGTTCGGGGCGCGGTTGCCGGGTGGTGCTTCCGGGGTCGGTCGGGTGGATGCGTACGGGGAGTCGGCTTCGGCTGCTGGCTGGTCCGGCGATCCGCCGTACCCGAGGCGCTCGCCCGCGAACCCGTCCGCCGCCCGGCCCCGCGAACCCTCCGAACCGAGCCCCGGGTCTGCCGGGAACGCCTGCCGGGACTCGGTCCGGTACGGCGTACTCGCGGACGGCTCGCTGCGGCGTGCGTCAGCTGCGGGGGCGAACTCGTCTGCTGGGTATACGGGGGCTGCGGGTACGTCGGGCGCCGGGTCTGCCGGGAACGCCTGGTCGGAGTCGGCCGGGTACGGCGTACTAGCGGATGGGGCGTTGCGGCGTACGTCGGCCGCGGGCGCGAACTCGTCCGCGGGGTGCGCTGGCGCGAACTCGTCCGCCGGGTGCGCGGGGGCGAACTCGTCAGCCGGGTGTGCGGGCGCTGCGGCGGGTACGTCGGGCGCCGGGACCGGTGGGGTGGTGGGCGGTAGGGCTTGCGGGGACGCGTCGGGTAGGTGGGC
This sequence comes from Kribbella sp. HUAS MG21, assembly GCF_040254265.1. Taxonomy (GTDB): domain Bacteria; phylum Actinomycetota; class Actinomycetes; order Propionibacteriales; family Kribbellaceae; genus Kribbella. The sequence continues at coordinate 668,435 of NZ_CP158165.1, read as the reverse complement.
GGCGTGGTCGTCGGCTGGGGTGGTTGGGGGAGCCGGGGGATTGGACGCGTTCGGGGTTGGGAGGGTGGATTTGTGGAAGGTGAGGACGGAGCGGCCGATGTGGATTCGGTCTCCGGTGGTGAGGGGGGTGGGGGTGGTGAGGCGGTGGCCGTTCAGGCCGGTGCCGTTGCGGGACTCGTCGTGGAGGGTCCAGGTGGCGGCGTCGCGGGTGAGGCGGGCGTGGATGCGGGAGATCTGGTCGTCCGCCTGCAGCCGGATGTCGGCGTTGGAGGCGCGGCCGATGGTGATCGTGTCGGCCCCGGCCGGCAGCGTCCAGCGCTGGTCGCCGAGCGACAGCACGAATTCGGTTTCCACTCACACCCCAGCCGGCGTCGTCCTGTTCGCGATCGGTCGCCCCGCCAGGGAGTCGCACCCCCGCGGCAGCCAACCCGTCTGCGCGATTCTGCCACCCACACCCGCCCCAGACCACCAGCAGTACCACCCCTTTCCACCCCCGCCACCGTCCGCAACAACCCGCTCACAGCATCCCCACACCCTGCGCAACAACCCGCTCACGGCATCCCGCGCCCTGTGCAGCAGCCCGCCCGCGGCATCCCCGCGCCCTGCGCGACAAGCCGCTCACAGCAGGCCGCGGGTTCTAGCTCAGGGTCATGCGTGGTTCGCCGTTGGAGAGGCCGGGGGCTGTGATTGTGCAGGTGCCGCCTCGGTTGAGGGTGTAGGTCTGGCGTACGCAGGAGCGTAGGGCCAGTTGGGCCCAGTAGTTGGGGTGTAGGGACTCCTGGATGTAGTAGTTCGAGCCGATGGTCGTGACGGTGCGGATCTGGTTGATCCATTCGGTGCGGTCTACAGCCGTCGGTTGGGTCCAGGAAGTGAGGCCTACCTCCTCGTAGAGGCCTACACCCTTCTCGCACAGGCGGCGGCCGTTGAAGGCGGACTGGAGCTCCAACACCCGCGTGTTGGTGAGGCCCGACTGGGCAATCGCCGCGCGGACCGTGTTGTTGATCGTGACGAGCGCCGTGCTGTTCGCCCAGTCGGCGTCCGCGTTCCAGAAGCCGCAGCCGCCGACGCTCTGCCGTGTGTACCCGGTCTGCCCGTACCGGAACCCGCTTGCGGCCGGGATCGGCGACGGATACGTCTGTACGACGAGATTCCAGGCGTTGTCGCCGTACCCGGCGTTCCGCATCGCGGTGCGGATGTTCTGGAAGGCCGTCGCGATCCGGGAGCGCACCGTCGTGACGTTGGCGGCCGTGAAGTTGGCGACCACGGACGAGTCGTCGCGGCAGTAGTCGGGGTTCCACGACGGCGACAGCAGGAAGTTCTGCACGCACTGCGTGACGATCGCCGCGAAGTTGAAGTCGTTGCCGCCGATCGACACGACCACCTGCTTCACGTTGTGCAGAGCCGCGAACTGCTGCAGCGCCTTCGCCTGCCCGAGGTGCCCGGCGCCGTCGTCGTAGAAGTCGATGCCGGGCTTGAAGTACTCACCCGCGCCGGTCGTGGTGCGCGCGCCGGAGCAGGCGAGGTTCACCCCGCCGACCGCGCCGCCGATGTACGCCTCCGCGGACAGGCTGCGGTGACAGCGCGGGATCTGCTCGCCGGTACGGCTCGCGTTGTCGTGGTACGCGTGCGCGCCGAGCGCGTCGGCCGGCGTCTCGGAGTCGTTCGAGCTCCCGGCCCAGCGGCCGGCCTCGCCCGAGATGTACGAGTCGCCGACGGTGACGACGTACGGCGTTCCCGTGCCGGGGCCGTCGGCGTACGCCGGGGACGCGACCAGGCCGAGGCCGGTCAGGGACAGGACGACGATTGCCGCGGAGACACGAGTTCGCACCGGAAGCCCTCTCTCGCCGAAGGTCGGTGACCGCTCGATCACCGTCGGCGAGATACTTCCCGGTAACCAGCCCGCGCAGACTCAGCGTGCTGACATCTTTGCGCACTGTCACCACGGTGTCACTCGAACATCTTCAGCTCCTCCGGGTAGCGCTCGCGCCACCAGGTCCGCCAGCGGGCGGCGATCTCGTCCCGGGCCGTGTCGCCGTACAGCGACAGGATCGCCATCGCCGCGCCGTCGGGCTTCAGGTCGCCCGGCGGGACGTGGCTCAGCACCAGCAGGCCGTTGCCCCAGGCATCGACCGTGAGCCCGACCTGGTGCTCGGACCGGTACCAGACCTCGCCCTTCACCGGCTCGCCGACGAGCTCGAGCTCGTACGCCGTCCCGGCCGGCTGCTCGGGCACCTGCAGCTCGCTCAGCGGCGACACCGGTCCCGAACCCGAGAAGAACAGCGTGTGCCGGGCCGCGCCGGGCTGCCGCTCGACGGCGAACCGGAGCTGGTGGAGGAACGTGATCCAGCCCTCGGTGACGTCGTCGTAGTACGCGTCCCACTCCGGGTCCGCGCCGATCGGCGCCCGCGTCAACGTGATCCGGGAGCCGCCCTCGTGCGCCTCGACGGCGAACTCGTCGCCGTTCCCGATCCGCAGCGTCGTACCGTCCTCGACCGCCTGGGTGAAGTAGATCAGGTCGATCTCCTCGTCGAGCCCGCCCTCCGGCCCGTCGTACTCCCAGCCGTGCCAGTGCCGGATCTTCTCCTTGTCCCGCAGGGCGTCCCACACCGCTTCCACCGGAGCGGCCACCGTCACCACGATCTTCATGTCTCTCCTTCGGTACGGCGGGGTGCGGGGTGACCGCCCGCGATCAGCCGGTACGGCCGCCCGCCCTCGCTGTCGAACTCCTCCACCACCCGGCGTACGGCCGCGGTCAGCGCGTCGGTGAACCGGTGCACGTCGCCCGGCTCCGCGAACCGCACCTCGGCCTCCACCGTGAACGTCAGCAGCCGCTTCCCGTCCGCGTCCGCGGCGCTCTGCATCCGCGCCACGTCCCGCACGGTCCCGGCGGCGACCTCGACCAGGTGCTCGGCGGCGTACTGGTCCTGGATCTGCGTGAACGCCATGCCCATCACCGCCGGATCGACCACCACCGCCGCCGAGGCGCGCAGGATGCGCTCGGTCAGCCCGCGCCGCCGGCGCTCCTCGACGAGCTCGACGAGGCCGGCCTTCTCCAGCTCGCGGAGGTGGTAGTTCACCCGCTGCCGCGGCAGGTCGAGCGTCGCCGCGAGCTGCGTCGCCGACGAGGGCTCCCGGAGCAACTCGAGCAGCCGCCGCCGGATCGGCGACAGTGCCAGCCGCAGCTTCTCGGGTTCCTCGACGTACTGCATGGCCCCACTCTGCAATTGACAGAAAAATTTGTCAATAACCTCCAGGCCATCACAATCCGCCCCGCGCGGCGCTGCCGCGCGGGGCGGCGGGCCGGCGGCGGGAATGTGATGGCGTGGGGATCGGTGCTCCGGCAGCATGGGGCGGGTGTCAGTCCAGGGACCGCAGTTGCCGGTGGGCATGCAGGTGGTGATCCGCGTCGCCGCGCCCGACGACCAGGGCGGTACGGCGCAGCGCGGCGCCACCGGGCGCGTGGCCGGCATCACCGCCGACGGCCGCTACACGGTCCGTCTCGTCGACGGCCGGGAGACCGTCGCGCGGCGGGACCAGCTCAGCCTGCGGACGGCATACCAGGACGAGGCGATCGAACTCGACCAGCCCGACGGCGACCGGCTGGTCCGCGAGCACACGATCTACGCCGCGGTCGTCGGGTCGCGCGCGTTCGGCCTGGACACCGACCAGTCGGACACCGACACCCGCGGGGTGTACGTCGCCCCGACCGAGGCGTTCTGGTCGCTCGCGAAGCCGCCGACGCACGTCGACGGGCCGGAGCCCGAGTGGTTCTCGTGGGAGGTCGAGCGGTTCTGCGAGCTCGCCCTGAAGTCGAACCCGAACCTGCTCGAGGTCCTGCACTCGCCGCTCGTGGTCCGCCAGACGGATCTCGGCACGGAGCTCGTCGGCCTGCGCAAGGCGTTCCTGTCCCAGCTGGCCTACCAGACGTACTCCGGTTACGTGCTCAGCCAGTTCAAGAAGCTCGAGACGGACTTCCGCCGCGACGGTACGCCGAAGTGGAAGCACGTCATGCACCTGATCAGGCTGTTGCTCTCGGCCCGCGAGCTGTTGCTGGAGGCAACCCTCGTCGTCGATGTCGGCCCGCATCGCGAACGTCTGCTCGCGGTCAAGCGCGGCGAGCTCCCGTGGGACGAGGTCGAGCGCTGGCGCCTGCAACTGCACGAGGAACTCGACCAGGCCCTGCAGCGCACGGTCCTTCCGGCCACGCCGGACGTCGCGACCGTCGACGAGTGGCTGCGTTCGGTACGGCGAAGGAGTCTCGGTGACGCGTGACATGCGGCAGCTCGACTACGCGGAGCTGCGGACGATCATGGGGGAGCAGCCCTACCCGCTGCTGTTCGCAACGGTCTCCGGCGCGCACCTGTACGGCTTCCCGTCCCGCGACTCCGACGTCGACCTGCGCGGCGTACATGTCCTGCCTGCCGCCGAGGTGGTCGGCCTCCGCACCGGCCCGGACACCCTCGACCGCACCTGGTTCGAGAACGAGGCCGAGGTCGACCTGGTCACCCACGACCTGGCCAAGTTCGCCCGCCTGATGCTCCGCCGCAACGGCTACGTCCTCGAGCAGGTGCTCTCGCCGCTGGTCGTCGTCAGTACGCCGGAACACGAGGAACTCGTCGCACTCGCCGGCGGCTGCATCACCAAATGGCACGCGCACCACTATCGCGGTTTCGCGAAGACGCAGTGGGAGTTCTTCGAGAAGAAGGGCGAGCTGAAGCCGCTGTTGTACACCTTCCGGGTGCTCCTGACCGGGATCCACCTAATGCGGACCGGCGAGGTCCAGGCGGATCTGCGCGAACTCGACGCCGGGCCGTCGTACCTGCCTGAGCTGATGGCGGCCAAGGCCGAGGCCGAACATGCGCCGCTGGACGGGCCGACCCGGGAACAGCTCGCCGCGGACGTGCTGCGGCTGCACGGCGTGCTCGATGAGGCCGAGGCAGTGACCGGCCTGCCGGACCGGCCGGCCGCTGAACCCGGGCTGCACGAGCTGCTCGTCCGGGCGCGGCTCAGCCGCTGATCGCACCTGTTCCTTCGTTGTAGAGACCCCTAGGGTCTTTACTTAACTTCGTGAAGCATTGACAAGTGGGCTGACGAGGTAAATAGTTCCGTCCTGAAATCAATCAGAAAGCAGAGTGAATCAACAGTGTCGAACATCGAGATTCTGCAGCTCCGGGCTTCCGGCGTCAGCCTGGTCCTGGATTGCTCCGGTCCGGCCCTCCCGTCCGTCCTGCACTGGGGTGCGGATCTCGGCGAGCTGACCGGGGACGCTCTGCTGGAACTGCGGCGCGGCGCCGGTGCGGTCCAGGACGGCAACGGCCTCGACGCCAACCTCCCGATCGCGCTGGTGCCGGAGTACTCGGCCGGCTGGTTCGGCCTCCCCGGCCTGAACGGGCACCGCGACGGCCAGGACTTCTCCGCGAGCTTCAAGCTGAACAGCGTCGCGCAGACCGGCAACTCCGTGCAGGTCGACGCCGCCGACGCCGGTCTGGAGCTCCGGCTGACGATCGAGCTCACCGACTCGGGCCTGGTGAAGACCAAGGCCGACCTGACCAACACCGGCTCGACGCCCTACATGGTCGACGGCCTGTACCTCGCGCTGCCGGTCCCCACCGAGGCCACCGAACTGCTCGACATGACCGGCCGCCACATCGGCGAGCGGCACCCGCAGCGGCACGCGTTCACGCAGGGCGCGCACCTCCGCGACAACCGCCGCGGCCGCACCGGCGCCGACGCGACCCTGCTGCTGCTTGCCGGCACCGAGGGCTTCGGCTTCCGCACCGGCGAGATCTGGGGCGTGCACACCGCCTGGAGCGGCAACCACCGGTCGTACGCCGAACGCGGCATGAGCGGGTACGGCGTGATCGGCGGCGGCGAGCTGCTGCTGCCGGGCGAGGGCCGCCTCGAGCCGAACGGCACCTACAGCACCCCGTGGATCTACGGCTCGTACGGCGTCGGCCTCGACCAGGTCTCGCACCGCTTCCACGAGTACCTGCGCGCGCGGCCGAACCACCCGCGGACCGAGCGTCCCGTCGTACTGAACACCTGGGAGGCCGTGTACTTCGACCTCGACCTCGACAAGCTGAAGGCGCTCGCGGACGCGGCCGCCGAGGTCGGGGCCGAGCGGTTCGTGCTGGACGACGGCTGGTTCCGCGGCCGCCGCGACGACCACGCCGGGCTCGGCGACTGGTACGTCGACGAGGGCATCTGGCCGAAGGGCCTGCACCCGCTGGTCGACCACGTGAAGAGCCTCGGCCTGCAGTTCGGGCTGTGGGTCGAGCCGGAGATGGTGAACCCGGACTCCGACCTGGCCCGCGAGCACCCGGACTGGATCCTCGCAGCCGGCGACCGGACCCCGCCGACCGCACGCCACCAGCAGGGCCTGAACCTCGGGATCCCGGCGGCGTACGACTACATCCTCGAGCGGCTGGACAGCATCCTGTCCGAGTACGACATCGCGTACCTGAAGTGGGACCACAACCGCGACTTCGTTGACGGCGGCAACCAGCACACCGGGACCGCGGGCATCCACGCGCAGACCGCCGCGGTGTACCGGCTGATCGACGAGCTGAAGCGCCGGCACCCGGGCCTGGAGATCGAGTCCTGCTCGTCGGGCGGCGCGCGCGTCGACCTCGGCATCCTGGAGCGCACCGACCGGATCTGGGGCAGCGACAGCAACGACGCGCTGGAGCGGCAGACCATCCAGCGGTACACGCAGCTGCTGCTGCCGCCGGAGCTGATCGGCTGCCACGTCGGCCCGCCGCGGGCGCACACCACCGGCCGCACGCAGACGCTGTCGTTCCGCGCGATCACCGCGCTGTTCGGGCACTTCGGCATCGAGTGGGACATCGCCTCGGCGAGCGCCGAGGAGCGCCAGGAACTCAAGGGTTGGGTCGCGCTGCACAAGGAGCTGCGGCCGTTGCTGCACTCCGGTCGCGTGGTCCGCGCCGACCGCGGCCCGGCGGACGTGCTGGTCCACGGTGTCGTCGCGCAGGACGGCTCGCGCGCGGTGTTCAGCGTCGTACAGACACAGCAGTCGGTGACGTCGGCCGTCGGGCGGGTCCGCCTGCCCGGGCTCGACCCGCGGCGCACGTACCGCGTCGGCAAGGTCGCGACACCCGGGCCCGAGTCGCGGTCCGCGGCCTGGTCGGCCGACGGTGGAACCGTGGAGCTGAACGGCGCCGCCCTCGCCTCGGTCGGTGTGCTGATGCCCGCGCAGTGGCCCGAGAGCGCGATCTTGCTGGACGTGACAGCGATCGGGTAAAGCCCGCCCGATCACGCGACAGAGAAGGAGATCCCCCGTGACCGCCACCACCAACGCACCACCTACCAGGAAACGAAGTCACGGGGAACAGGCGGCGCCGCCCGAAAAGCGGCGCAGCCTGGGCGACCTCAAGGTCGCGATGATCTTCCTCGCCCCGGCCACGCTCGGCTTCGTCGTGTTCTACATCTGGCCGACGCTGCGCGGCGCGTACCTGAGCTTCACCGAGTACAGCCTGCTGTCGGCGCCGAAGTTCAACGGGCTGGCCAACTACGAGCGGATGGTCCAGGACAGCTTCTTCTGGAACGCGCTCGTGGTCACGGTCGAGTACGTCGTGATCAACATCGGCGTGCAGACCGTGCTGGCGGTCGCGATCGCGATGGTCATGTACCGGCTGACCCAGTCGATCACCGTCCGCGCGATCATCCTGGCGCCGTACCTGGTCGCGAACGTCGTCGTCGCACTGGTCTGGTACTGGATGCTGGACTTCCAGGTCGGCATCGTGAACCAGGGACTCGGCTGGCTCGGCATCGACCCGGTCGCGTTCTTCGGCGACTCGCACTGGGCGATCCCGACGGTGGCCGGCATCAACGTGTGGCGGCACATGGGCTACACGGCACTGCTGGTGTTCGCCGGGCTGCAGATGATCCCGAAGTACGTCTACGAGGCCGCCGAGGTCGACGGGTCGAGCGAGTGGAAGACGTTCTGGCGGATCACGCTGCCGCTGCTGCGACCGGTCCTGGTGATGGTCCTGGTGGTCACCATGATCGGGTCGTTCCAGATCTTCGACACGATCGCGGTGACCACGCAGGGCGGTCCGATCAACGCGACCCGGGTCATCTACTTCTACATCTACGAGCGGGCGTTCACCCGGTTCGACTTCGGGTACGCGTCGGCGATGGCGCTGGTGCTGTTCGCGATCCTGGCGATCGTCTCGCTGGTCCAGCTGCGGCTGCTGCGGGCGAAGGAGAGTGATCTGGCATGAGAAGGATGAGTGTCGGGCGGACGGTCTGCTGGGTGCTGCTGTTCGTCCTGCTGATCGTCACGCTGTTCCCGTTCTACTGGATGTTGCGGACGGCGTTCTCCGACAACACGCAGCTGCCGGGACATCCGAGCTCGCTGCTGCCGGTGGAGACCACGCTGGGCGCGTTCAAGCGGGTCCTCGGGCTGGCGACCATCGAGGAGGCGCAGGCGCAGGGCGGTTCCGGCGCGGCCGTGAACTTCTGGCTGTACCTGCGGAACTCGTTGGTGGTGGCAACGGTCACGACGATCTGCCAGGTGTTCTTCAGCGCGATGGCGGCGTACGCGTTCGCCCGGCTGCGGTGGCCGGGCCGGGACAAGGTGTTCGCGGTGTTCCTGGCCGCGCTGATGGTGCCGCCGATCTTCACCACGCTGCCGAACTTCGTGCTGATCAAGAACCTCGGGCTGCTGAACAGCTTCGCCGGCATCATCCTGCCGGGCGCGTTCATGACGCCGTTCGCGATCTTCTTCCTCCGGCAGTTCTTCCTCGGCATCAACCGTGAGCTCGAGGAGGCGGCGATGATCGACGGCGCCGGGCACCGGAAGATCTTCTTCGGGCTGATCATCCCGATGAGCGCGGCGCCGATCGCGACGCTGGCGATCCTGACCTACATCAACTCCTGGAACGACTACTTCTGGCCGCTGCTGGTCGGCCAGCAGGAGAACGTCCGGGTGCTGACGGTCGCGCTGGGTGTGTTCCGGTCGCAGACCCCGCAGGGCGGGCCGGACTGGGCCGGGCTGATGGCGGCGACGCTGATCGCGGCGCTGCCGATGATCATCCTGTTCCTGGCGTTCGCCAAGCGGATCACGAACTCTATCGGCTTCTCGGGGATCAAATGAATCTCTCACGTAGGACCCTGCTGAAGGCAGGACTGGCGAGTCTCGCCGTACCGGCTGTTGCCGCGTGCAACAACGGGGCCGCGGCCCGCGGCGACGGTGAGATCATCTACTGGCTGTGGGACTCCGCGCAGCTGCCGATGTACACCGAGTGCGCGAAGGTGTTCCACGAGCAGAATCCGCAGTACTCGGTCAAGATCGAGCAGTACGGGTGGAACGACTACTGGTCGAAGCTCGTCACCGGGTTCATCTCGGACACCGCGCCGGACGTGTTCACCGGGCACTCGTCGAAGTACCCGCTGTTCGCCGACAAGGGCCAGGTGCTCGCGATCGACGAGTACGTCGAGCGGGACAAGGTCGACCTGGGGATCTACCAGAAGGGCCTGGCGGACCGCTGGATCGGTGACGACGGCAAGCGGTACGGGTTGCCGAAGGACTGGGACACCGAGGTCTACTTCTACAACAGCGCGTTGACCGAGGCGGCCGGGATCAGCACCGAGCAACTCAACTCGATGACCTGGAACCCGAAGGACGGCGGGACGTTCGAGCAGATCGTCCGGCGGCTGACGGTGGACTCCAAGGGCCGGCGCGGCGACCAGCCGGGGTTCGACAAGGACAACGTGAAGGTCTACGGGCTCGGGTACGGCGACGCCGGCGGTGGTGACGGGCAGACGAGCTGGAGCTGGTACGCCGCCAGCAACGGGTGGAAGTACTCCGAGGGTGAGCCGTGGGGGACGAAGTTCTTCTACGGCGACCCGAAGTTCACCGAGACCATCGGGTGGTGGCGCAGCCTGATCACCAAGGGGTACATGCCGACGTACGCGCAGGCGAAGTCCGGGGTCGACGTGACCACCTCGTTCGGCGCGGGGAAGTACGCGATCACGCCGAACGGGTCCTGGATGCTCGGGACGTACGGCGGGTTGAAGCAGGTGAAGACCAAGCTCGCGCGGCTGCCGGTCGGGCCGATCGGCAAGCGGATGTCGATGATGAACGGGCTCGCGGACACGATCTGGGCCGGCACCACGCGCCGGGACGCGTCGTGGGCGTGGGTGAAGTTCCTCGGGTCGCAGACCGCGCAGGACATCGTCGCGAAGGCCGGGGTGGTGTTCCCGGCGGTGGCGGCGAGCATGCCGGCGGCGAAGGCGGCGTTCGCGAAGAACGGGTGGGACGTCACGCCGTTCCTGGAGCCGGTCGAGGCCGGTGACGTGTTCCCGTACCCGGCGAACCCGAACGCCGCGGACGTGACCGCGGTGATGACGCCGGCGATGGACGCGGTGATGTCGTTCGAGGCCGAACCGGCGTCGCTGGCGAAGGCGAACGACGACGTCAACCAGATCCTCTCCGCCAATGCCTAGGGGTTGACCCTGGGGTCTTCTACGCCCGGGGGAGTACGTCGTACTGCGTCCAGCGGTGCAGTGTGCTCCTCCGGGGGTAGCGGAGGTGTCGCCGCCGGGGCGACGCGGTGAAAGGGGTTCGAAAGCCACTCTTGGTGCCGTTGGAAGGACTACGAGCACCGAGGAGTGTCATGAACGACGAGAGGCCGGGCGGATCGATCCGCATCGGCGACAGTGAGCGTGAGGACGCCGTCCGGCGTCTGGGCGAGCATTACGAAGCCGGCCGGCTGAGCGCGGAAGAACACTCCGAGCGCGTCGACCAGGCCCTACAGGCGAAGACCGGCGCCGACCTGGACGCTCTCTTCACAGACCTCCCGGGTCCGCACCAGGCGCCAGGAGGCGCGGCCGGAGCGGCCAGGGCTGGAGCGGGCGGTGCGGGGGCGGCGGGCGGTGCCGATGGTGACGGTGAGGGCTGGGCCGGGCCCTGGGGCTGGCGCAGACCACCATGGACCGCACCGGACGACGCCACTGCCGCCGGCGGTCCGGGGAGGACGGGGCGTGCGGGTGGAAACGGGGGATTCGGTGGGCCAGGTGGCCGGCCGGCGTGGGCTGCGCGGGGCTTTCTCGGGCGGATTCCTTTCCCGCTGCTGATCGCGCTCGGGGTGTTCGCCGTACTGGCGTCGGTCGGGTGTGTTGTGGGTGGTGGGCATCCGCCGATCCTGCCGTTGCTGCTGATCGGGGCGGCTGTGCTGTTCGTGCGGAAGCGGCGGACGGAGCGGCGCGCATGAGGAACGTGTATCGCGCCTTCGGGATGCTGATCGCGCTCGCAGTGGTCCTGCAGATCGCCTCGATCGCGATGGCCGGGTTCACGGTCGCGAAGGACGCCGGCGACGGTGCCGCGATCGGCGCCGACTACAGCAACTTCGGGCAGAGCTACCACAGCATCGCAGGTACGGCGATCGGGCTGCTCGCGCTGATCTTCCTGATCGTCTCGTTCCTGACCGACGTACCGCGCGGCCGCACGCTGGCAGCCGTCGTGCTCGGCCTCGTCGTCGTGCAGTTCCTGCTCGCGGTCGCGTCCTTCGGGGTACCCGCGCTCGGCATCCTGCACGGCATCAACGGCCTCGCGATCGCGGCAGTGTCGAGCATGGCCGCCCGGCGTGCCGCAGTACCGAATCAGCCCGTGGCCAGTGTCTGACCACAAGAAGCGCCGGTGGGGCCGACTGGTCGCCCTGGGGATCACCCTGGCGGTACTCGTACCGCTCGGGTACCTCTGGGCGACCAGCCTGGTCCCGGGGGAGTACGACGCGGCGCAGATGGGGTACGCCGACTACGGCGGCGGCCCGGCGGGCGGTCACGAGCACCACGGCGGCACGAGCGTCGCGGACCTGACAGGACCCAAGACCGGTACTCCGGACGTCGACGTCACGCTCGTCGCGCGGCAGCAGAAGTTCCGGCTCGCGTCCGGCGAGACCGTCGACGGCTACACCCTGAACGGCACGTCACCCGGCCCGCTGATCCGCGCGCGGCTGGGCGACCTCGTCCAGGTGACGCTGGTGAACGAGTCCGTGAAGGACGGCGCCACCCTGCACTGGCACGGGATCGACGTACCGAACGCCGAGGACGGGGTCGCGGGCGTCACGCAGGACGCCGTACCGGTGGGCGGGAAGCACACGTACCGGTTCGAGGCGGAGCAGGCAGGGACCTACTGGTACCACTCGCACCAGGTGTCGAGCGATGAGGTGAAGGGCGGGCTGTTCGGCACGATCGTGATCGCGCCGCCGACTCCCGGCGAGGTGATCGCCGCGATCCACACGTACGACGGGAAGCGGACGATCAACGGCCGCACCGGGACCGCGCGGGTGGAGCTGCCCGCGGGGACGACAGCCCGAGTGCGGGTGATCAACACCGACAACGCGATCCTGCGCGTCGGGCTGACCGGGACGCCGTACAAGGTGGTCGCGGTGGACGGCCGCGAGGTGCACGGGCCGACCGCGGTGACGGCGGGCTATCCGTTGCCTGCCGGTGGTCGAGTGGATCTGGAGGCGGTGGTGCCGCCCGGTGGGATGCGGCTGGTGGCCGGTACGCCGACGCTGTCGCTCGGGATCGGGCCGGCGGAGGCGGCGCAGCAGGAGCTGCCGGGGGAGAACGTCGACCTGTTGAGCTACGGGACGCCGGCGCCGGTCGGGTTCGACGCGGCGAAGGCGGTGCGGACCTTCGAGTACCGGATCGGGCGGCGGCCCGGGTTCCTGGACGGGGTGCCGGGGCTGTGGTGGACGATCAACGGGCACAAGTTCCCGGACGTGCCGATGTTCATGGTCGCCGAGGGGGACGTCGTGCGGATGAAGATCTCGAACACCAGCGGCCAGGCGCACCCGATGCACCTGCACGGGCACCATGCCGTGGTCCTGTCCCGGAACGGCGTCGCGGCGACCGGCTCGCCGTGGTGGACCGACACGCTGGAGGTCGGCAACGACGAGACCTACGAGATCGCCTTCGTCGCCGACAACCCGGGGCTGTGGATGGACCACTGCCACAACCTCCCGCACGCCTCCGAGGGGCTGATGACGCACCTGATGTACGAGGGCATCAATACGCCGTACCGCGTCGGCGGCGACAAGCACAACGAACCGGAGTAGGTGGTCAGGAGGCGTGGTCCAGGGTGGCGAGGTGGTCGCAGGCGGCCTGGAGTGCGGCCTGCTGTGTCGTGTAGGAGCCCCACCAGAGCGGGTTGTCCGGTTGCGGGTCGAGCTCGTCGTCGACGTCGGCGTACCACTCGTGCGCCGTGCGGAAGACCCGTGCGTGCAGCTGGCTTTCGTTCACCGCCACCACTCCTGGAGTGAGAACCGTGTACCTCTCCAGGATGTGACCGCGGTACGCCGGAACGCGCCAGCGACACGCGGTGTCGTCAGGTCACCAGCACCGTGATCCGCTGGGCCGTGTTGTTGGCGAAACCACCGCGGTTCCACTCGGCCTCGATCGGCTGTTCGCGGCCCGCGGCGTCGTACGCACGGACGGTCAGCACATGCTCGCCGGGTGTCGCCTCCCAGTCGTACGCGAACCCGCGCCACGCCAGCTCGTCCGGGCCGTCCTGGTTGCCGGGGGCATCCAACGTCGCCTCGTGCCAGTTCACGCCGGCGTCGGTGCTGACCTCGACGCGTTCGATCGGCGCCCACCCGGACCACGCCCGCCCGAACAGCGGAACGGTGCCCGCGGCAACGAACCGGTGCCGGCTCATGAAGTCCGGGAACCCCGGCGGGACCAGCAGCGCCCGCGGCTCGATCCGCGTCACCGGCCGCCCCGGATCGTCCGCGTCGGTGCGCAGCCGGTACGCGACCGCGTTCTGGAACCCCTCGAAGGCATGGTCGATCAGCTCGATCGACCGCAGCCACTTCACGCTCGCCATCCCGTACCACCCCGGTACGACGAGCCGCAGCGGGTACCCGTGCTGCGGCGGCAGCGGCGCACCGTTCATCTCCCAGGCGACGATCGCGCCGGAGTCGATCGCCTCCGCGACCGACAGGCCGCGCTGGTAGTCCTGCTCCACGCCGCGCTCCACGCCGTGGTCCGCACCTGTGAACACCACATCCACGGCGTCCTCACGGATCCCGGCCAGCCGCAGCAGGTCCGCGAGCAGCACGCCGGTCCATTCCGCCGTACCGACCGCCTCCGTGAGCCACGGCTGGCTGATCGGCCGCGGCAGCAGCGTCGCGCGCCCGTTCCCGGCGCACTCCAACGTGACCCGGATCGTCCGCCGCCCCATCGCCCGCAACTCGGTCAGCCCGAACGACAACGGCTCCACGACACATCCGCCGAGCTCCAGCCGCCAGTCACCCGCATTCGTTGCCGGGATGTCGTAGTGCACCAGGACGTAGTGCAGCCCCGGCGGCGTCACGTCGTACCGTAGGCCCTCCAGCGGCATCCCGTGGTTGCGCGCGGCCAGCTGCAGCTCGTCGGCCGTGATCCCCTCACCGGTGTCCGCCAGTCGTCCCCGGACGCTGAACTGTTCGATCGACATCGCAGCCTCCCTCCCCTGACTGCAACCCTAGAGCCCAGGACCGGGCTACAACCAGCCGTTGTCGAGGGCAATGCGGGCGGCCTCGGCGCGGGTGCGGGCGCCGGTCTTGCCGATCGCGGCAGAGAGATGGTTGCGGACGGTGCCTTCGGACAGGTGCAATTCCTTGGCGATGTCGGCGACGGTGCCACCCTCCCGGGCGGCCCGCAGTACGTCGGACTCGCGGCCCGTCAACGGACTGGTACCGGCCACCAAGGTCTCGGCGGCGAGTGACGGATCGACCACTCGCAGCCCTTGCTGAACCCGCCGTACTGCGTCCGCCAGTTGCGTCGCGGGCGTGTCCTTGACGACGAACCCGGCCGCGCCCGCCTCCATCGCGCGGCGCAGGTACCCGGGCCGGCCGAACGTGGTCACCATCAGCACCCGCACCCCGGGCACGGCGGTCCGCAGCGCGGCCGCCGCCTCGATACCGTCCAGCCCCGGCATCTCCACGTCCAGCAGGGCGACGTCGGGTTCGGACTTCCGCGCGGCGTCGATCACCTCGTCGCCGCGACCGACCTCGGCCACCACCTCCAGGTCGGGCTCGAGGTCGAGCAAGGCGGCCAGCGCGCCCCGGACCAGCGCCTGGTCGTCGGCGATCAGCAGTCGGATGGTCACCGGCCCATCCTCACAGCCCCGACGCCGACCGCGAGCCGGAACCCGCCGCCGGGCGCTTCCCCGATCTGCACACTCGCGCCGGCCTGGTCGGCGCGCTCGCGCAACCCGACCAGCCCGTGTCCCGCCGTACCGCCGCCGGGCGTCGGACCCGTCCCGTCGTCGAGTACTTCGATCCGCGCAGCCGTGATCCGGATCGTGCAGCGCTTCGCGCCCGAGTGCCGTACGACGTTCGTCACGCCCTCGCGCACCACCCACGCGAACAGCTCGCGGTTCTCCTCCGGCACCTCGTCGACCGTGGTCGGCAGGTCCGCCTTGATGTCGGCGGCCTGCAGCGCGGTCCGTGCAGCGACGAGCTCACCGGCCAGGCTCAGCTCGCGGTACCCCGCGACCGCGGCCCGGACGTCGGCCAGCGCGGCCCGCGCCAGACTTTCCACGTCCGCGACCTCGGCGGCCGCTCGGTCCGGGTTCGCCGCGATCAGCTTGCCGGCCAGTTCGGCCTTCACCGTGATGACGGTGAGCGAATGGCCGAGGATGTCGTGCAGGTCGCGGGCGAACCGGTTCCGCTCCTCCTGGACGGCAAGCTCCGCCAGGTCCTTGCGGGTCGCGTTCAGCTCGACACTGCGCTGGATCGCCCGCCGCATGCCGAACACCGCCAGCGCGCCGAGGAAGATCGCGAACCCGTAGCTGCCGTCGTCGCTCCACCCCGGCACCAGCCGCATCGACAGCTCGGCACCGCCGAGCAGCAGCGCCACGACGGCGATCGCGATCCGCACGTCGAGCGCCATCATCGCGACCGCGGAGACGTACACCAGGCAGGTCAGCGCCTGCTGACCGGCCGCGGGCACCATCAGCACGCACAGGGCCAGCATGCCGCCGAGGTACAGCAACCGCGGCCAGGTCGGCAGGCCGCGGGCGCCGAGCCCGGCCCAGCGGATCCACCCGAAGAAGCCGAGGTACGTCAGCACGAACAGGGCCAGGACGATCAGCCCGAAGATCCGGGTCGTCCCGTGCCGGTGGACGATCTGCTCGAACGGCTGGGACAGGTAGAACAGCCAGATCGCGGCCGCCATCCAGCCCCACCGGCCGGGCCGGCGCGGCCCGGCGCGGTCGGCCAGCGCCTCCACCAGGGACGGCGACGTCGTCATGGTAGTGAGGATATTCAGGCCCGTGCGGTGTCGGCACGGAACCTGCGTAGCCCGACGAACCCGAGGACGACGGTCCAGCCGATCACCTCCAGCAGCGCGGTCGTGTCCAGCCCGCCCTGCGTCAGCGCGCTGCGCGAGGTCTGCCCGGTCCAGTACGCCGGGGTGAGCTGCGCGATGTGCTTCATCACCGACGGCATCTGGTCGACCGGCAACCACAGACCGCCGAAGGCCGCGATCAGCATCGTGCTCAGGCCGGTGATCGGCTGCACGCTGTCCGGTTTGGCGATGTACCCGATGACCAGGCCGATCGCGGCGAACGGCAGTGCGCCCAGCCAGGACACCAGCGCGACGGTCAGCCATTGGGTCGCGCTCAGGTGCACGTGGCCGACGATCATGCCGAACAAGAACACGACGGCCAGCGGCGGAACTGCCAGGAGGAGCGAGAGGATCACCTTGTTGACGACGTACGCCTGCGGTTTCAGCGGCGTGAGGCGCAGGGTCCGGTTCCAGCCGCCGTCGCGTTCGGCCGCGATCACGCCGCCGCTGCTCATCGCCGCGGACATCGAGCCGAACATCGCCATACTCACCATCACGTACGCGATCGCGGAGATGCCGCCCTCGCCGGCGCCGGCGGGCAGCGTCATCCCGAAGATCGCGAACAGCACCAGCGGCATCAGGATCGAGAAGATCAGCACCCGCTTGTTGCGCAGCGTGCGGCGGATGTCGAAGAGCAGGTAGTCGCGGTTCATGCCAGGGCCTCCGTTTCGGCCGAACCGATGGCGAGTACGGCGTCCTCGAGGTCGGCGGACGTCACTTCGATGTCGTGGGCGGCGGTGTTCGCGAGCAGGTGCCGCAGCGTGTTGTCGGAGTCGGCGCACTGCAACAGGACCACGTCGCCGCGCGTCTCGACGTTCCGTACGCCGGGCAACGCGGCCAGCGCGGCCAGATCGGCGCCGGGGATCGTGGCGCGGATGGTGCGGCCGGAGACGCTCGCCTTGATCTGCGCGGCGGTGCCGTCGGCAACGATCCGGCCGTGGCGCATGAGCACGACGCGGTCGGCGTACGCGTCGGCTTCCTCCAGGTAGTGGGTCGCGAACAGGACCGTCCGGCCGCGGGCGGTCTCGGCGTGCATCGACGCCCAGAAGTCGCGGCGGGACTCGACGTCCATACCGGTCGTGGGCTCGTCCAGCACGATCAGGTCCGGCTGCGGGATGATCGCCATCGCGAACCGCACGCGTTGCTTCTGACCGCCGGACAGGCCCTTCATCGTGCGGCCGGCGAGGTCCGCGATCCCGGCCCGGTCGAGCGCCTCCTCGACGGGCATCGGGTCGTGGTGCAGGCCGGCGACCAAGTTCAGCAGTTCGCCGACCTTGGCGTCCTCGATGATGCCGCCGCTCTGCAGCATCACGCCGACCTGGCCCTTGGCGATCGCGTCGGTGGGCGTTCCGCCGTACACCTGGACGGTTCCTTGGTCGGGCCGGACCAGGCCCAGCAGCATCTCGATCGTGGTCGACTTGCCGGCGCCGTTCGGCCCCAGCAACGCCACCACCTCACCGGCCCGGATGGTCAACTCCACCCCGGCGACGGCCTGCACCTCCGCATACTTCTTGGTCACACCCCGCAGGCTGACCGCAGCAGTTGTCGTCATACCCCAACCGTGCCGCGAACCGCCGGACGACTCCTGGCCCGCTCGTCACCCCTCACCCATGACATCCGTCAGCAAAAGGACAGCGCTCCGCGCTGGCTGTCTTTTGCGCCTTCGGCGGGGCGCGGATGGTGGTGGTGGGTGGATGTGGCGGCGCCGGGCCGAGGTCCGTCGCGGGGGCACTCGGGAAGGACAGCG
Source organism: Kribbella sp. HUAS MG21 (assembly GCF_040254265.1). Classification (GTDB taxonomy): domain Bacteria; phylum Actinomycetota; class Actinomycetes; order Propionibacteriales; family Kribbellaceae; genus Kribbella. The sequence continues at coordinate 650,326 of NZ_CP158165.1, read as the reverse complement.
CTCCGCGCTAGCTGTTCCCTTGCGTGTCGGCGGGCGCGGAGCGTGGGTGGTAGGTCGAGGTTGCCGCTGCTGAGCCGGAGCCTGTCTGATCCGGCGGACGCTGGAAGCGCAGCGTTTGGGGGCTGCTGTTGTTTTGCGCGTGGAATGGGCGCGAGCCCCGTCCCACGACGACGTCAAGCCAGCAGGCGGGTCCAGGTGTCCAGGTTTCGCAGGATGCGGGGGAGGTGTTCGGCGGCGTCGTGGAGGGAGCGGGTGCAGAAGGCGACTTGTTCGGGGCTCTCGTCGCGGTGCCCGAGCGCCACCCACAGGCACCAGGCGGTGAAGCTGAGGTGCCCGACGAGGAGCCCGGTGAAGGCTGTCGCGTCGGCGGGGCCGGCGGGGCCGCCTTGATCCCGGTAGGACCCGATCAGCGCTCGGACGATCCGCGGGTCGCCGCCCGCGATGCTCCGCTCGTCGGGAGCGGCGAGGCGGACGGCGTTCGACACCGCGTCCCACCACGGGACCTCGGCGGTCGCCGACTCCCAGTCGATCAGCACCAGTCCGGTCGGGGTAGCGAGGATGTTCGCGCGGGCAGCGTCACCATGGGTCATCGTCAGCGGCGGCCGGTGCCGCAGCGCGTCGGCGATCAGGTCGGCCGAGTCCTCGACCACCGTGAGGACGGCGCGCGCCGCCCGGCCCAGCTCCAGGTCAGTCGCGCCCTCGGCCTCCCCGACCCAGTCCCGCCACTCGTCCAGCGGATGGACCGGCGACGCGTCGGCGTCCTGGTCGACCTCCACGTCCAGCCGGGCGATCCGGGCCAGCACGCCACCGAGCCACGAGGCTAATTCCTCGTCGGGGACCTGGCCGGACCGCAGATCGCGGCCTTCGACCCACGTGGTCACCCGGACCAGCTCGCCGCCGGCGTCCGGCGGCGCGTACCAGAAGCCCACGCTCGGCTCGGGCGGCTGGACGGGATGCGCCATCGGGATACCGGCTGCCGCCGCGGCGCTCTCCAACCGGTGCACGGTCCAGGCTTTCGTGCGCTGCCACTCGGCGAGGTCGGGGCGGTCGGAGGAGCCGAGGCGGTCGTACTTGACCACCCAGCGCCCATCCGTCGTCGACACGATCCGGGTGACGGCGGGGCGATCCCCGTTGGCCAACGGGCGGTCGTCCAGAACGCGCCCGAGCCCGAACGCGTCGGCGACCTGCTCGGCGTTGATCGGCATCCCGGGAGTCTGACACGGGCCGTGCGGCGGTGCGACGAAATTTCCGTGACGCTGGTCGAAATGGTTTGACCAGGCGGGGCGGGGGTGTGAGGGTCGCGGCGTGACGGGTGTGGAGCGGTTGCACGATGACGAGGTCGGGATCGACTCCGCGTTGGTGGAGCGGTTGCTGGCGGAGCAGTTTCCGCGCTGGGCGGGGTTGCCGGTGCGGGTTGTGAAGCAGTCGGGGACCGACAACGTGACGTTCCGCGTGGGTGACGAGCTGGCCGTGCGGTTGCCGCGGACGGCGCGGCATCAGGGGCAGATCGAGAATGATCTGACGTGGATGCCGCGACTGGCGCCGTACGTCTCGCTGCCGATTCCGGAGCCGCTCGCGCTCGGGCAGCCGAGTGCGGAGTATCCGCTCACCTGGGGCGTCTACCGGTGGTTGCCTGGGGCACCTTTCGAGCTGGCGACGCTCGACGGCGTACAGGCTGCGCGCGACCTGGCCGGGTTCGTGCGGAGCTTGCGCGAGGTGGACACCACCGGTGCGCCGGTGCCGGACGGCGACCCGTTCACCCGGGGTACGCCGTTGGCGCCGCGCGACGGTATGTTCCGCGAGGCTCTGGATCAGGTGAAGGAGCACTTCGACGTCGGCCTGCTGACCGCGGCCTGGGAGGAGTCGCTCGCGGCCGACACCTGGGACGGTACGCCGCGCTGGATCCACGGCGACCTGATGTCCGGCAACATTCTGGTTGCCGACGGCAAGCTCTCGGCAGTGATCGACTTCGGCACAGCCAGCGCGGCCGACCCAGCCGGCGACGTACTGCCCGCCTGGTGGCTGTTCGAGGGTGAGTCCCGTACGGCGTACCGCGAAGCGCTCGAGGTCGACGACGCCACCTGGCTGCGCGCCCGCGGCTGGGCGCTCTCGCTCACGGTCATCGCGATCCCGTATTACCTGAACCGCCGCCCCGACGCCTTGTCCGGCGGCCAGGAGTCCGTCGCCGACATCCTCGCCGACTTCGGCTAGGTCGACTTCAGGGTGTGCAGGCCCTGCCAGAGCAGGTCCTGCAGGGTGCGCGCGACCTTCTCCGGTGAGGGGGGAGACGCGGCGCGGGTGCGCCAGATGGCCAGGCGTTCGGTGGCGCCGGAGATGCTCTGCGCGACGATCTGGACCTCGTCGTCGTCCACCGGGCGGTCGGCGGGCAGGTTCATCCGCACCATCGTGGCGATCAGCTCGATGAAGGCCGCCCGGACCTCGTCGGTCGCCTCGGCGGCCGGGCCGGCGCTCAGCATGCCCTCGTCGACCAGCACCGACCACGCCTGCGGGTGCTCGTCGAGGAACCGGAACCACGCCAGGAATCCGGCGTACAGCGCGTCCTCCGCGTCCGCGGCCGCCAGCACCGCGTCGGACACCGTGTCCAGCAGCTGCCCGCGCAGCCGCGCGAGGCAGGCGAGGAACAGGCCGTCCTTCGAGCCGTAGTACTGGTAGATCAGCGGCTTCGACACCCCGACCTGCGCGGCGACGTCGTCCATCGACGTGCCCTGGTACCCGCGCTCGCCGAAGATCCGCTCCGCCGCCTCCAGGATCTCCCGCTCCCGCGCGGCCCGGTCCCTGCGGCGCTTCGGCGGGCCCTGGTCAACGGCCTGTCCGGCAGTGGTCGAGGTCACTTGCGCAGTCTAACTGACTCCGAGTAACTTACTATGAGTAAGTTCAACGCGCCGAGCGGAGGCCTGGCATGGGTGAGCAGCATCGGATCGTGGTGATCGGCACCGGGTTCGCGGGGATCGGTATGGCGGTCCGGCTCAAGCAGTCCGGGTACGACGACTTCGTGGTCCTGGAGCGCGCGGACGACGTCGGCGGCACCTGGCGGGACAACACCTACCCGGGCTGCCGGTGTGACGTCCCCTCGCACCTGTACTCCTTCTCGTTCGCGCCGAACCCGGAGTGGTCGTCGACGTTCTCGCCGCAGCCCGAGATCGAGGACTACCTCCGCAAGGTCACCGACACGTACGGCGTCCGCCCGCACATCCGGTTCGGCCACGCGGTCGAGGCGGCGCGCTGGGAGCACGGCAAGTGGCACGTCGAGACCAGTCAGGGCACGTTCACGGCGGACGTCCTGCTGTCCGGCATGGGTCCGCTCGCCGAACCGTCGTACCCGAAGCTGGCCGGTATCGAGGACTTCGAGGGCGAGGTGTTCCACTCCGCGCGCTGGAACCACGACCTGGACCTCAGCGGCCGCAAGGTCGCGGTGATCGGCACCGGCGCGTCGGCGATCCAGTTCGTGCCGGCGATCCAGCCCGAGGTCGAGGAACTGCACCTGTTCCAGCGGACGCCGCCGTGGGTGATGCCGCGGCCGGACCGCAAGATCACCGCCGCCGAGAAGGCGGTCTACCGGCGGTTCCCGCTGGTGCAGAAGGCGGTTCGCGCCGGGATCTACTGGGGCCGGGAGTCGATGGTGCTCGGGTTCGCGAAGCTGCCCGCGATCATGAAGCAGGCGCAGAAGGTCGCCGAGAAGCACCTCGCGCACCAGGTCCGCGACCCGCTGCTGCGTGCCAAGCTGACCCCCGACTTCACGCTCGGCTGCAAGCGGGTGCTGATCTCCGACGACTACTACCCGGCCGTCGCGCGGCCGAACGTCGAGGTGGTCACCGACGGGATCGCCGAGGTGACGCCGACCGGCATCGTCACCACCGACGGCGTGAAGCACGAGGTCGACACGATCATCTACGGCACCGGCTTCAAGGTGACCGACCTGCCGGTGATGGACATGGTGCACGGCCGCGACGGCGTCTCGTTGCGCGAGGCGTGGGCCAACGGCATGGAGGCGCACCTCGGCACCGCGATCGCCGGCTTCCCGAACTTCTTCATGCTGATCGGTCCGAACACGGGCCTCGGGCACAGCTCGATGGTGTTCATGATCGAGTCCCAGATCGCCTACATCCTGGACGCCCTGAAGACCATGGACACCCAGGGTCTGAAGGAGGTCGAGGTACGGCGGGACGTCCAGCGCGCGTTCGTCGACGGGGTCCGCTCGTCGATGCGGAACACGGTCTGGACCCGCGGCGGCTGCACCAGTTGGTACCTCGACGCGGAGGGGCGCAACACCACGCTCTGGCCGTCGTTCACGTTCCGGTTCCGGCAGCTGACCCGGCGCTTCGATCCTGCCGAATATCAGACGGTTTCTATGTGACATCGTGCGTGTTACATTCGATCGGTCGGATGGCTGATCGGAGGTGCCGCGGTGCTGGACGTCCTGCTGCCGCTGCACGGGATCGGTGGTCGAGGGGACCTGCCCGTCCCGCTGTGGCTGGCGGTGTACTCCGCCGGCGCCGCCGTCGCGGTGTCGTTCTTCGCGCTCGCCGCATTCTGGTCGCGCCCGCGGTTCGAGGGGACCGCGGGCCGGCCGTTCGACGTCCTGACGCGGGTCGCCGACCACCCGGTGACGCGCGCCGTACTCAAGCTGATCGGCGTCGCGGCCCTCGCGCTGCTGCTCGGGGCTGCCTGGTTCGGTGACCCGGAGCCGTCGCGGAACCCGGCGCCGACCTGGCTGTTCGTGTGGATCTGGGTCGGCATCATCCCGCTCTCGTTGATCTTCGGCCCGATCTGGCGCCTTGCGAACCCGCTGCGCACGCTCGCGGGGCTGGTCCGGCGTACGTCGTACAGTCGGCTGCCCGGCGGAATCGCCTACTGGCCGGCGGTGGCGGGCCTGGCCGGGTTCCTGTGGCTGGAGCTCGTCCACCCCGACGCCTCCCAGCCGCGCGTGGTCGCGCTTGCTGTCACCGTCTACGCGCTCGCGAACGTTGCCGCCGGCATCGTCTACGGACCGGCCTGGTTCGCGGTCGGGGACAGCTTCGAGGTGTACGCCGAGGTGCTCGGACGGCTCGCTCCGATCGGCCGCGGAACCGACGGCCGGCTCGAGTTGCGCAACCCGCTCGTCGGACTCGCGACCATGCCGCAGCAGCCGGGCGTCGTCGGCCTGCTGTGCCTGCTGCTCGGCTCGACGGCGTTCGACGGCGTCTCGCGCTGGTCGGCGTGGACCAGCCTGACCGCCGAGCTCAGCCGCCCGCAGCATCTACTGGTCGCCACGCTCGGGCTGGTCGTCGCGGTCGCGCTGGTCGCGGCGCTGTTCCTGCTTGCCGCACGGACGACCGGCGCTGCGAGGATCCGGCCGGGTGCGGTCGGCACCGCCGGGCTCCCGGGTGCGTTCGCTCATTCGCTGGTGCCGATCGCGATCGGGTACGCCGCGGCGCACTACTTCTCGTTCGCGGTGTTCCAGGGGCAGGCGGGCTGGCTGCTCGCGACCGATCCGTTCGGGCGCGGCTGGGATCTGCTCGGGACCGGCGGCCGGGGGATCGACTACGCCGTCGTGGGTACCGGAGTGATCGCGGGGGTCCAGATCGGTGCGATCGTGCTCGGACACGTACTAGGGGTCGTGTCCGCGCACGATCGCGCTGCCGACCTGTTCCGGCGCCGGGAGCTGCGCAGGGCGCAGTACCCGCTGCTGGCGGCGATGGTCGCGTTCACGGCCGGCGGGATCGCGCTGGTGACGGCGTCATGATCGGGTTGCATATGGGTGGGATCCCGGAGGCCGCGATGGTGCTCGGGCCGATCCTGCTGATCGTCGCGTTCCTCCGGATCGCCCGCCGCAACGAGGCCGCGCTGCCCGCCGACGAGGACGACTGGGACGCCGACCTCGGCGACCTCCCACAACAGGAGCCCGCGCAGAACCCGCCTGCGCACCAAGAGTCCGCGGACAAGAAGTGAGGCCCGGCAAACCCCCTGCGGTTCGCCGGGCCTCGGGATTCCCCGTAGCTCTGTGATTCCGTTCAGAACGGGAGCGGACGCCCCGACGGGGTCCGGAGATCGAGGGACTTCGTCTCCCGGCGGCTCGTGCTGGTCCGCGGCCGCCGCCGGATCCGGATCTGGCGCATTCGTCCTCCTCCTGCCTGGTCGGTAGCCCTACGGTGCCGCGTGAGCCCCCTTCCATGCATGCGGAGGAATACCTATCTCCGCCCTGAATCCCACTCAGGGAGGTAGAATGGAGGAGTCGACAGGGTAGAAGGGTGGACCATGAGTTTGAACATCAAGAACGAGGAGACGCACGGCCTCGTGCGTGAGCTGGCGCGCCTGACCGGCGAGTCCCAGACGGCGGCGGTGGACGCCGCGGTCCGGGAGCGCTTGGCCCGTATTCGGCGTCTGCGCGGCGCCGGACTCGCGGACCGGCTGCTCGCCATCGGGGCCGACGCCGCACACCGGATGTCTGACGACCTGCGCACCGCCGACCACGGGGACCTGCTGTACGACGAGAACGGGCTGCCGCGATGATCGTCGACACCTCCGCGCTGATCGCGATCCTGCGTGCCGAGCCGGATGCGGCGGACTTCGCGGAGGCGATCGAGGCGGCAACCACACGACGGATGTCGGCGGCCAACTTCCTCGAAGCCGCCGTCTTGATCGACAGCGCGCGGGATCCGGTGGTCAGCCGCCGCTTCGACGAGTTGTGCGCGGCCGCAGAGATCCGGATCGAGCCGGTCACCGAGCAGCAGGCCCGAACGGCCCGCGAGGCTTACCGCGACTTCGGCAAGGGCAGCGGTCACCCGGCGGGCCTCAACTTCGGTGACTGCTTCGCCTACGCGCTGGCGAAGGACGCCGGCGAACCCTTGCTGTTCAAGGGCAAGGACTTCATCCACACCGATCTGGTGTCGGCGCTGCCCTGATCAGCCGGTCGAGGGGAGGGTTTTGGGGTCGAGGCCGAGTTCCTCGTAGGCGACCTGTTCGATCTCGCGGGCCATGGCTTCGCGGAAGGCGGCGACCAGGGCCTGGCCGGCCAGCGGGATGATGCCTTCGAGGGTGCGCTGGATCTCCGGCCAGCCGTCGGCGGGCATGCCGGCCTTGGTGAAGTCGCGCCACACGGTCGAGCGGAAGAGTTCGACGTACGTCTTCGCGACCGCGTCGGCCTGGGCGAACAGCTTCGGGAGCATCTCGAAGATCGCCTGCATCGGGACGCCGAGCTTGATCACCTCGAGGCCGGTCCGGAGCAGGTCCGGGTTCGGGATCCGCAGGCGGCCGTCGTCGAGGCGCTCCGCGATCCCCAGCTCGACCAGCTGCTCGATGACCGCCGGGTCGTGCGGTACGCCGGCCCGCGCGGCCAGCTGCTGCTCGTCGAGCTCCTCGGGCTCCGACGGCGTCCACGGATTCACCAGCGTCTCGAAGACGCCCAGCGCCATCGCCCCGTCGGGCAGCTCGCTCATCATCCGCTCGACCGCGGCCAGCGTGTAGCCCTTGTCGAGCAGTTCGCGGACCAGCGTCAGCCGGGCCACGTGGTCGTGGCCGTAGTACCCCGTCCGGCCGACCAGGCGCGGCGGCGGGATCAGCCCGCGGCCTGCGTACGCGCGCACGTTCCGCACCGTCATCCCGACCTTGGCGGCGAGCTGGTCGACAGTGAGCTCCTCATCCACCCTTGACAGTCTTCCAGACTCCACGTTACATAGTAGATGTAACATGCCCAGTGGCGCATGACTTCTGTCTGAAGGAGACCGACTCCATGGCGATCCCGCTGGCGACCACCGGTACCGCGACGTTCGACCAGATCGCGATCGTCACCGGCCTCGTCTCGGTCCTGTACGCCGCACTCGCCGTGCTCCTGTGGCGGGAACGCACCGGGCGCGGCACGCTGGTAGGGAGGCTCGCGGACACCATCGGGAGACTGGACGGAGTCCCCCGATGGGCCGCGCTCACGCCGTACCTGCACGCGGTCTCGCTGCTCGCCTGCGCGTTCGGCGTCTGGTGGGACATCGCCGTGCACATCGGCCGCGGCCGCGACACCGGGCCGTTCGGGACGCCGGCGCACTACCCGATCTTCTTCGGCATCCTCGGCGTGATCGTCGCCGGTGTGCTGCCGATCGCGCTCGCGGGCAAGCCGCTGCCGGCGCGCACGATCAGGCTCACCCGCGGCTGGCGGATCCCGTGCAGCGCCGCGCTCGTCACGGTCTGCGGGACGTTCGCGCTGGTCGGCTTCCCGCTCGACGACGTCTGGCACCGGCTGTTCGGCGAGGACGTCACGCTCTGGGGCCCGACCCACCTGCTGATGATCGGCGGCGTGGTCTTCTCGATCTTCGCGCGGCTGCTGGCGATCGCCGAGGTCGAGCAGTTGATGGGCACGAACAAGCGCCGGCTCGCGCAGGAGATCGTCTCGGTCGGCGCGCTGCTGATCGCCTGGGACCTGTTCAGCACCGAGTTCAACTACGGCGTGCCGCAGTTCCCGCTGATCCTGCAGCCGGTGCTGATCGTGTTCGGTGCGGCGCTGGCGTTCACGATCCTGCGCGCCCGGCGCGGCCCGGGGACGACGTTCGCCGCGCTCGCCGTCTACCTGGTGATCCGCGGCGGGATCGCGTACGCGGTGGCCGAGCCGCTCGGCGAGATCGTCGGGCACTTCCCGCTGCTGATCGTCGAGGCAGTGCTGGTCGAGGCGGTGGCGCTTGCCCTCGGCAACAAGAACCGCTTCCGCCTGGGTGTGGTCTCGGGCGTGCTGATCGGCACCGTCGGCGTGGTCGCGGAGTACGCCTGGAGCCACGTCTGGATGCCGATCCCGTGGCCGTCGTCGATCCTGCCGTCGGCGATCGGGTACGGCGTGCTGGTCGGCGCCGGCGCCGGTCTGGTCGGGGCCTGGCTCGCCACCCGGTACGCCGAGGTGGCCGGCGAGCAGCGCGCGACCGGGATCAAGCACATCCGGTCGATCGCGGTCCGGCGTACCCATCAACTCGGCGCCGTCGGACTGGCGGCGGTGGTCGCGACGGTGTTCTTCTGCGTACCGCGGACCGCGGGCCCGGGCGTGTCGGGGGTCGTGTCGTTGGAGCGGATGGCCACGGGGGCCGAGCCGACGGCGTACGTCACGATCACGGTGTCGCCGGCCGACGCCGCCGAGGGCGCGCGCTGGTTCGAGGCGCTCGCCTGGCAGGGCGGCGGGCTGGTGTACCACCCGATGCAGAAGGTTGCCGAGGGCACGTACCAGTCGGCGGAACCGCTGCCGATGTACGGGAAGTGGAAGTCGATGGTCCGGCTGCACCAGGGGCAGCGGGACATGGTGGCGAGCTGGGTGTACGCGCCGGAGGACCCCGCGATCGAGAAGCCCGCGATCCAGGTGTCCGACGGGCAGACGGTGCAGTTCGTCAACGAGCAGGAGGTGCTGCGCCGCGAGGAGCGGACCGACGTGCCACGATGGATGTGGAACGCCGGGTACGCGTTGCTCGGTGTGGTCGGGCTGCTCGAGGTCGCCGGGATCGCCTGGCTGGTCGGGCGTGGCGCTCGCGGCGGGCGGCTGCGGGCGGCGCATCTGGCCGACGGTGTTCGGGAACGGGAGATTGCGTGACGATCCAGTTGGAGCGCACCGGGGTGACCACCCGGGACGGAGTACGGCTGAACGTCGAGGTGACCGGGCCGGCCGACGCGCCGGTGACGGTGCTGCTCGTGCACGGGTGGACGTGCTCGACCCGGTCCTGGCACAACCAGGTCGAGGGACTGCCGCAGGTGCTCGGGGCGGACGCCGTGCGGGTGGTCACGTACGACCACCGCGGGCACGGGCGCTCGGAGGCGGCGCCGGCCGGGTCGATGCGGATCGATCAGCTGGCCGAGGACCTCGTGACGGTGCTGGACGAGGTCGTCGGGGACGGGCCGGTGGTGTACGCCGGGCACTCGATGGGCGGGATGACGCTGATGGCGGCCGCCGATCAGTACCCGGACCTGTTCGGCTCGCGGATCCGGGCGGCGGCGCTGGTCAGCACGTCGTCGGGGCAGATCACCGCGGGCGCTCTCGGGCTGCCCAAGCGCTTCGAGCCGGCCGCGGCCGCGATCGCGCCGCGCGCGATGAACCTGGTCGGTGCGGGCGTCGACCGCCGTACGGCGCGCCGCGTCGCCGCGTCGACGGTGGGGCTCGCGGAGGAGGCGCTGGCAGCCGCCGAGCGGGCGAGCAGGGGAAGAGTTGTGGCCGGCAAGCTGAGCGCGCAGGTGCAGCGGTCCGGGTTGCGGCGGTTGGTGTTCGGGAAGCGGCCGGACCCCGCGGAGGTGGAGTTGTTCCTCGCGGATCTCGCGGTCGTGCCCGGTCCGTCGTACGGCGGGTTCTTCGAGGCGATCCTGCAGCACGACCTCGGGCACGCGCTGAAGATCCTCGACGAGTTGCCGGTGGAGATCATGCACGGCACCCGCGACCGGCTGCTGCCGCCGCGGCACGCGAACCGGATCGCCACGCAGTTGCCGAGCGCGCGCCTGTGGATCTACCCCGGCGCCGGGCACATGCTCATGCAGGAGCGGCCCAGGGACGTCACCCACCGGCTGGCGTCCCTGGCCCGCAAGGTGACCTGAGCTACTTCAGCTGCCCCCGGATCGCGCCCGCCGGGAACGTCGCGTTGTGGACGTTGACGTAGTACGCCTTCGGGTCCGCGGTGATCGCGGCGGCCAGTTCGGCGCTGATCGTCGTACAGCCCGAACCGGGGTTCGCCGCCACGGACAACGGGATGACGACCGGCCCGGCGACGTGCCGCGGGGCGAGGTGGACGTGCGCCGCGGTCGGCGTCTCGATGTCCTGCCAGCTCAGCGTCCAGCAGAACGACGTACCGTCGATCGTGTAGCTGAAGAACCCGTGGCCGTCCGGATCGGCGGCGGCCGCCTCCTGCTCCCCGTTCAGCGGAATGGCCGGTGCGGCGCTCGCGGCCGGCACCCCGAAGGCGGCGGCCGCGAGAACGGTCGCCGTGGCCGCGATGGTCGTGCGTACGGACATGATTCCTCCTGGTCCCTGGGGGCGCTCGGTCGTCCCCCTGGCCGGGACACGTCCGGACGCCGCGATCGGTTCGATCGGATTCCGGATGAGAATCGCGTCACGGCCCAGCGCGGCCCGCTCGCCTAGGGTGGCGGCGTGCAGAATCTGCTGTCGGACATCGTCGTCGTCGACCTCACCCGCGCGCTCGCCGGGCCGCACGCGGCGATGATGCTGGGCGATCTCGGCGCCCGGGTGATCAAGGTCGAGACCCCGGACGGCGGTGACGACAGCCGTGGCTGGGGGCCGCCGTTCGTCGAGGGCGAGTCGACGTACTACCTGTCCGCGAACCGGAACAAGGAGTCGGTGACCGCCGACCTCAAGTCGGCCGAGGGCAAGGAGTTCCTGACCAAGCTGGTCCGGCGCGCGGACATCCTGCTGGAGAACTTCCGGCCCGGCGTGCTCGACCGGCTCGGGTTCTCGACGGAACGGCTGCACGAGCTCAACCCCGGGCTGGTGATCCTGTCGATCACCGGCTTCGGCCACGACGGACCCGAGGGCGGCCGGGCCGGCTACGACCAGATCGCGCAGGGCGAGGGCGGTCTGATGAGCATCACCGGCGAGACCGAGCCGACCAAGGTCGGTGCCCCGATCGCCGACCTGCTGGCCGGGATGTACGGCGCGTACGGCGCGCTGGCCGCCCTGCACGAGCGGTCGGTGACGGGCAAGGGCCGGGTGGTGCGGACGAGCCTGCTGGCGTCGGTCGTCGGCGTGCATGCGTTCCACAGCACGAAGTGGACGGTCGCGCACGAGCTCCCGCGGCGCGTCGGGAACCACCACGCGCAGATCGCGCCGTACGGCCTGTTCCGGACCCGGGACGACATCGTGCAGGTCGCGGTCGGCAGCGAAGGGTTGTGGCGGCTGTTCGCGCCGATCGTCGGCCTGGATCCCGCCGACGACCGGTTCGCGTCGAACTCGGCCCGGGTCGCGCATCGCGACGACCTCACCGCCGCGATCGAGTCGGCGTTCGCCGCGGAGCCCGCCGACGTGTGGCTGGAACGCCTGGCGGAGAAGGGCATCCCGGCCGGCAAGGTCCGCGACTTCCAGCAGGTGTACGAGTGGGAGCAGACGCTCTCCCAGGGCCTGCTGATCGACGTCGACCATCCGACCCTCGGCCGCATCCAGCTCCCCGGCCCACCCCTCCGCTTCGACGACAACCCGCACGCCGGCGCACGCGCCGTCAACCTCCCCCCACCCCGCCTCGGCGAACACAACGACTCCGTCAGAGCCTGGCTGGACTCCGAGTAGCGATCGCCGGGCCATCACAATCTGGTCGTCGCCGGCTCCTCAGGCGGAGCACCGCTCGCGGCGGTCGATTGCGATGGCCTGGCGGTCGGGGCCGAGGCGCGGATCACGAGTTCGGGGCGGATCAGGGTTTTGCGGGGGCGTTCGGTGCCGGAGGACTTGAGACGTTGCATGAGAATGTCGACGGCTGTCGTACCTACCTCGGCGGCCGGTAGGCGGACCGTGGTGAGTGGGGTCTGGAGGTAGGCGGCGTACGGGTGGTCGCCGTACCCCGTGACCGCCACGTCGCCCGGGACGTCCAGCCCGCGCTCGGCGAGCAACCGGAGCAGACCGAGCGCGAAGTAGTCGTTGCCGGTGACGATCGCGTCGGGCAGGTCGAGTGTCTGCGCGAAGCGGTACGCCTCCTCCGGCTGCCAGGGCAGTGCGAGCGAGTCGTAGCGGCGGGTCGGCACCGTGCGGACCGCATCCTCCGGCACTTCGAGACCGGCGTCGGCCATCGCGCGGCGGAAGCCGGCGATCCGGTCGGCCGTGGTGGTGATCGGCAGGTCTTCCTCGAGCAGCAGCAGCCGCCGCGCGCCACCCGCGATCAGATGGCTGGTGGCCTCGTACGACCCGCGCTCGTAGTCGACCCCGACCATGTCGCAGTCGAGCTCGGGCACGTCACGGTTGACGAACACCAGCGGGATGCCGCTGTCGCGGACCCGGCGCCAGTGGTCCCACTCGGCCTGCACCGGGACGACCACCGCGCCGTCGACCGCGGACCGCAGCAACGCCTCGGTGGCGCGCTGCTCGTTCTCCACGCTCTCGTCGGTGACGAGCAGCAGCAACGAGTACCCCTGGGCGCGGACCCGGAGCTCGATGCTGCTGATCAGCTGCGCGTAGAACGGGTTCGACGGGTTGGTGATGACGAGGCCCAGCGTCATCGCGGAGCCGAGCACCAGCGACCGGGCCAGCGTGTTCGGGACGTACCCGATCCGCGCGGCCTCGGCCTGGACCGCGGCGCGCGTACTCGCGCTGACGCTGTCCTTGTCGCCGAGCGCGCGCGACACGGTGTTCACCGACAGCCCGAGCGCCGTCGCGATGTCCCGCAGCGTCGGCCGCGGTCGTGGGCCCTCCGTCATCCCAACCCCTCTTACGCCTTCACGGCCAGGTGGATCCGTACCTGCACCGAGCCTTCGACCCTAGCGCGAAGCCGGAGCCAGTGGCCGAACCCGGCGGCCGGCCAGCTGACGAGTTTGCCCGGCTCGACCACATGTTCGCGGTCGTCGAGGTCGCACCAGGTCAGCCCGTCGGGAGAGACCTGCGTGACGTACGTCGCCGTACCGTCGCCGCCGACGTGCTGCACGAACCAGCGTGCCTCACTCGCCCAGGCGACCTCGTACGGTTCGGTGGCGAAGCGGGTGTCGAACGTCGTGTCGCGTTCCAGTACCGCCGTCATGGACTGTCGCATGGGCCTACCAATCAACCGAGATCAGGACGGAGTCGAGGAAGAGGAAGTTGCGCACCGAGCTGTGGGTGCGCACCGAGAAGTAGAAGTTCAGCAGGTTCTCGAGCGTCTCGTAGCGTTCCTCGTACGGCGGGACCGGGACGTCGCGCATGTCCATCACGCGGTCGTTCACCTGCAGCTCGACGTTCTTGCGCTTGTCGGTGTCGATCAGCCAGCGCAGGTAGTGCCAGTTCACCTTGGTCGGGACCTCGTTGTAGCAGAGCTCCTGCGGCTCGCCGAACGGCTCCCAGTCCTCCGGGTTCGGCGCGGTGAAGTCGGCGGCGTACTCCAGTTTCACCTTGCCCTCGAAGTGCTCGCGGGGCGTCGGTTCCGGGACGGTCGGCGCCATCCACCGCCGGGTGAAGTGGTTGTCCATGTCGGTGTTCTGGTACCGCGCGACCGTGTGGTACCGCAGGCCGCCGTCGCCGCACAGGTCGGTGGCGACCGTGAACGCGCCGAACTGCGCCTCGGACGGGTGCGTGTTGCCGTCCCACTGGACGTCGCCGAAGCTGTCGAGCTCGGCGCTGCCGCCCAGCGTCGCCTCGGACTTGAAGGCGAAGTACGTCTCGAGCTGCACGAGGCCGCGGCCGCTCATCGTGAGCCGGCGGATCGCGACCGCGGTGTGGCCCTTGTACGGGCGGGTGGCGAGCTTGAGCGCGTACGTGCCGCTGAGCGCGCCGTGCGTACCGATGTCGAAGAAGTTGCAGGCCGACAGTTGCGGCGGCCGGAAGTCGCGCATGTGGTCGTCGACCGTGCTGAGGTCGCCGCGGCCGTTGTAGTTGCCGAGCAGTTCGGTCCAGCCGTGCGTGCCGCTGTCGAACTCGTCGAAGGCCAGGATGCGCGGCAGCGGCGAGAACTTCGACAGCTTCGGATCGGCGGACAGTAGCGCGGCGCGCACGTCGGATGTCGTCACGCAGTGCCTCCCAGGGAAGTTGGATGTGCGGTGAAGTTAACGTTCACGGGAATTGGCCGTCAACGGGCCGTTCCACCCTGAGCAACAGCGGTCTATTGACACTCAATTCACGCACTTCTACGGTGCATTAACGCTACCGTTAACGTTCACGGCGGCGCACTCTTCCTTGGAGGCACCATGCAGTCGTTGAGCCGTGCCCTCACCGTCCTGGCCGAGCTCAATCGGGAGGACCGCCCGTACGGCGTCACCGAGCTGGCCGGCACCGTCGGTCTGCACAAGAGCACCGTCCATCGCATCCTCGCGACCTTCTGCGCCCACGGCTTGGCGGCCCAGGTCGACGACCATCGCTACACCGCCCGCGACGGCCTCGCGGCCCTCCGCCACGCCCCCGAACGCCGATCCGGCCCGGAGCGCGCACTGATCGAGCTCGGGGACCGGCTCGGACGCCTGGTCGTGCTGGCGAAGCCGCTGCCGAAGTCGGCCGGGACGGTGCTGCAGGTCGCGGCGGTCGCTGGGGGTGCGGGCGGGTCGAATTCACCGGCTGGTGCAGTGCTCGTGCAGCCGGGCCACGCGGTCTCGCTGCGTCGCAGCGCCCTCGGCCGTGCTTACCTCTCCGCCCTGCCGGCCGACCAGGTAACGGGTACGCCCGACCTGCTCGACACGCTGCAGCGGATCCGCGTCTCCGGCTTCGCGCACAACGCGCGCCCGGTCGCCTCGCTGCCCCGGATGGTCGCCGTCCCGGTGCGCGCGAGCGACGGCAGCTGTGCGGGCGCACTCGGTGCGGAGCTGATCCAGCCGGGCTCCGTCGACGAGCTCCGGCGCGTGGTCTCCGTCCTGCGGAGCGGCGTCTGATGGGGGCGTACGTCGTACGGCGCTTGTTCTTCTCGCTTTTCGTCCTGTGGGGCGCGGTCACGATCATCTTCGTCGTACTGCGCCTCGTGCCCGGCGACCCGGCGTACATCATGCTCGGTCCCGACGCGGACCAGACCCAGGTGGCCGCGTTGCGCGAGCAGCTCGGGCTCGACCAGCCGTTGATCCAGCAGTACGCGACGTACCTGGCGAACGTCGTGCACCTGGACTTCGGGGAGTCGTTCCGGCTGAACGCGGACTCCATGAGCCTTGTCCTGCAACGGGTTCCGGCCACCATCCAGCTGGCGACGACCGCGCTGCTGCTGTCGCTGCTGATCGGGCTGCCGCTCGGGGTGATCGCGGCGCTGCGGGCGCACAGCTGGGTGGACCGGACGATCTCGGTGTTCTCGCTGATGGGCCAGTCGACGCCGTCGTTCTGGCTCGGGATCGTGCTGATCCTGGTGTTCGCGCGCGGGCTGAAGGTGCTGCCCAGCGCGGGATCCGGGACGTGGTCGCACCTGGTGCTGCCGACGATCACGCTGGCGTTGCCGTTCCTGGCGATCCTGGTGCGGCTGACCCGCAGCGGGCTGCTCGAGGTCGTGCACGAGGGGTACGTGCAGACCGCGCGGGCGAAGGGGCTCGGCGAGGGGATCGTGATCCTCGTACACGCGCTGCGGAACGCGCTGATCCCGATCGTGACCGTGGTCGGCCTGCAGTTCGGGGCGTTGCTCGGCGGCACCGTGATCGTCGAGACGGTGTTCGCCTGGCCGGGTGTCGGCCGGTTGCTGATCGACTCGATCGGGCGCCGCGACTACGGCGTCGTCCAGGCCTCGATCTTGCTGGTGGCAACGATCTTCGTGGTGATCAACCTGCTCGTGGACCTGCTCTACGGCTTCCTGGACCCGCGGGTCCGTCTGGCTGGTGACTGACCTTGACTGTCGAGCTTTCCGTACCGGCGCCGGTGGCCGCGCGCCGTCGTACCAGGGCCGGATCGGCGCGGATCAGATTCGGGTTCGCGGTGATCGCGGTGTACGTCGTCGCGGCGGCGATCGGGCCGTGGCTGGTGCGGTACGACGCGGTCGGCACGCGGACGGCGGACCGGTTGAAGCCGCCGTTCACGCGGTTGTCCGACGGGTCGTTCGCGATCTTCGGCACCGACCAGGTCGGGCAGGACCTGTTCGCGCAGATGTTGCAGGGGGCACGGATCTCGATCGCGGTCGGGCTCGCGACGCTGGTGCTGGCCGGGACCATTGGCGTCACCATCGGTCTCGCGGCCGGGTACTTCGGCGGCTGGCTGGACGGCGTCCTGATGCGGCTCGCGGACATCCAGCTGGCGTTCCCGTCGATCCTGCTGGCGATCTTCATCGCGGCGTTGCTCGGTCCCTCGGTGGTGAACGTGGTGATCGTGCTCGCGGTGGCGAACTGGGTGACGTTCGCCCGCGTCGCGCGCGGGCAGGCGCTGGCCACCCGGCGGCGCGAGTTCGTGGACGCGTCGCGGACGCTGGGCGCGGGGACGTGGCGGTTGGTCACGCGGTGCGTGCTGCCGGCCTGCATTGCGCCCGTGCTGGTGGTGGCGACCGTGGAGATCGGCCACGTGATCCTGGCCGAGGCCTCGCTGAGCTTCCTCGGCCTCGGGACGCCGGCCTCCACGCCGAGCTGGGGTGTGACGATCGCGAACGGCCGCAACTACCTGGCCGACGCGTGGTGGATCTCGACGATCCCGGGGATCGCGCTGGCGTTCCTGGTGATCTCGCTCGGAGTGCTCGGCGACGCGCTCCGGGACCGGTACGACCCGCGACTGAGGAGCATGTGATGGAGCCGCTGCTGAGTGTGCGGGACCTGCGCGTCGAGTTCGCCACCGCTGGTGGAGTGGTGAGCGCGGTCGACGGGGCGTCGTTCGAGGTCGGAGCCGGTGAGACGGTCGCGCTGCTGGGGGAGTCCGGCAGCGGCAAGTCCGTCACGGCGCAGGCGGTGCTGGGCATCGTGCCGAAGCCGGCCGGGCGGGTGTGCGGCGGATCGATCACGTACGACGGCCGCGACCTGCTGGCGCCCGGTGTCGCGAAAGGCCTGCGGGGCCGGGAGATCGCGATGGTCTTCCAGGATCCGTTGAGCTCGCTGAACCCGGTGTTCCGGGTCGGGACGCAGATCGCGGAGATGTTCCGCCGGCACCGCGGCGCGTCGCGTCGCGAGGCGCGGGCGGCGGCGCTGGAGCTGATGAAACGGGTCGGCATCCCGGCGGCGTCGAAGCGGCTGGACGACTACCCGCACCAGTTCTCGGGCGGGATGCGGCAGCGGGTGATGATCGCGATGGCGCTCGCGCTGTCGCCGCGGCTGCTGATCGCCGACGAGCCGACGACCGCGCTGGACGTCACGGTCCAGGCGCAGATCATGGACCTGCTCACGCGGCTGCAGTCCGAGGAAGGCATGTCGCTGGTCCTCATCACCCACGACCTCGGCGTGGTGGCCGACGTGGCCGACCGAGTCGTCCTGATGTACGCCGGGCGCGTCGTGGAGACCGGTCCCCTCCGCGAGGTCTACCAACACAGCGCCCATCCGTACACCTCCGGCCTCATGGCCTCCATCCCCACCCTCGAAGGCCCCCGCGACCGGCTCACCCCGATCAAGGGTTCACCACCCGACCTGCTGGCGCTCCCGTCAGGCTGCTCGTTCCGCCCACGCTGCCGGTACGCCGACGCACTCTGCGCCGACGTCGAACCCGCCCTCCGCGAACTCCCCGGCCGCACCCCCACCCACCTAGCCGCCTGCCACCACCCGGAAGGAGCCCTGGCCGATGCCCGCTGACAGTCCGTCCTCCGCCTCGCCCGCCGACACCCGCTCCGCGGCTCCGTTGTTGTCGGTGCGCGATCTGCACACCTCCTTCCCGATGCGGTCTGCTGTCCTCCGACGGACCGTCGGGCAGATTCAGGCGGTGGCCGGGGTGTCCTTCGACATTCCGGCGGGTGGATGTCTGGGGCTGGTGGGAGAGTCGGGATCGGGGAAGTCGACCGTCGCCCGGACGATCATCGGGCTGGAGAAGGCGCGGTCGGGGAGCATCGTGTTCGACGGCGAAGAACTGACCTCGTTGCCCAAGGCATCGATGCGGCGGGTGCGGCGGCAGTTGCAGATGATCTTCCAGGACCCGTACGCCTCGCTGAACCCGCGCGCGACCGTCGAACAGATCGTCGCCGAGGCGTGGCAGATCCACCCGGACGTCGTACCCCGCAACCGGCACCGCGCCGAGGTCCGCGAACTGCTCGAGCGCGTCGGCCTGAACCCGGACCACGCGCAGCGCTACCCGCACCAGTTCTCCGGCGGCCAGCGGCAGCGGATCGGGATCGCCCGCGCACTCGCCCTCCGTCCCAAGCTGGTGATCTGCGACGAAGCGGTCTCCGCGCTCGACGTCTCCGTCCAGGCGCAGGTGCTCAACCTCCTCGAGGACCTCCGCCGCGACCTCGGTCTCGCGTACCTGTTCATCGCCCACGACCTCTCCGTCGTCCGCCACATCTCGGACCAGGTCGCGGTGATGTACCTCGGCCGCGTCGTCGAGACCGCGCCGCAGGACGAGCTGTTCACCCGCCCGCTGCACCCGTACACCCAGGCCCTGCTGTCCGCCGTACCCGACCCGAATCCGTGGGACAAGCCGGCCCGCGAGCAGATCATCATCGGCGGCGACGTCCCGTCCCCGGCGGATCCGCCGTCCGGGTGCCGGTTCCGCACCCGGTGCTGGAAGGCCGAGGACCGGTGCGCGCACGACGTACCCGAGCTGACCACTCGCCTCGACCTGCACCCGGCTGCCTGCCACTTCGCCGCCGAGCTGACCGGAGCCGCCCGATGACGGAACTCTTCCTCCTTCGCCACGGCGAGTCCGTGTGGAACGCCGAGCACCGCTACCAAGGCCAGCAAGGCACCGGCCTGAGCGCGCGCGGCCGTCAGCAGGCCAAGGACGCGGCGGGGTACCTCCAGTCGTACGACTTCGACGAGATCGTCGCCAGCGACCTGCAACGGGTGACAGAGACCCTCCAGCCGTACGTCGACACGCTCGACCACCCGGCCGTACGCATCGACAAGCGCTGGCGCGAGATCGACGTCGGAACCTGGGGCGGCCGCACGTTCGCTGATGTCTACGCCGAAGAGGCAGACGTGGTGGATGCCTTCGCCCGAGGTGAAGACGTAGCGCGCGGCGGCGGCGAGACCTTCCGCCAACTCCGCGCCCGGGTGTGGGAAGCGATGCAGGAGATCACCCGAGGCGGCGTACGACGAGTACTGGTCGTGACCCACGGCGGGCCGATCCGGGTCGCGACCGCGGCCGCGCTGAACCTGCCGGCGGGCGCCGAGCTGGTGCTCGACCCGCCCGGCAACTGTTCGCTCACCACGCTGCGGCTCGACGGACTGACGACGTACAACGTGCCGACCGGGGTGGACCGATGACCTTCACGTTCGTGGCGATGACCTACAACCTGTGGGCCGACTTCCACCTCGACCAGCGGCGGGACGCGATCGCGAGCCTGTTCAGCACCCGCCCGCCGGACCTCCTCGCCGTACAGGAGCTCCGTCCCGTCACCCGCAAGCTCCTCGACGACGTCCTCCCCGACCACGACCGCGTCGACGGAACGGCCGGCTGGGAGACCCAGAGCAACCTGTGGTGGCACCGCGACCTCTTCACCTACGTCGAGCACGGCGCCGAGGACGTCGGCATCCTCTCGCCGGACGCGAACCTCTTCTGGGTCAGGCTCCGCACCCCCGACGGCCCCGAGCTGATCTTCAGTACGGCGCACCTCACCTGGCCCGGCCACCCGGACGAACGCACCGACCACGTCAACCGCCGGGTCAGCCAGGCCCGCGCGATCGCGGACACCCTCGAACGCCTGGCAGGCAAGGACACCTGTCTGTTCACCGTCGACATCAACGACATCGGCCCACCGCAGTGGGAACTCGGGAACGCCGGGTTCCTGGACAGTTTCACCGCTCTCGGCCGGCACTCCCCGGTGACCCATCCGGTCGTGCCGACGGTCGCCACCGGGCCGATCGGCACCCGGTTGTCACCGCTCGCCTCACCACCCAAGGCGATCGACTGGATCTTCGCCCGCGGCCCGCTCGCCGCCCGGTCCAGCGAGGTCGTCGACTTCTTCCACGACGGCCGCGCCCCCTCCGACCACTACCCGGTCGTCGCCACCTACACGCTCTGAGGAGAACCCCTGTGTTGAGGAAGCGATTCGTGGCGGCCGTCGCCGTCGCCGTACTGGCCGCCGTGGCCGCGTGCTCGCCCGCGAGCGAACCGGGTACCGACGGGGAGCAGGTCCTGCGCTACGCCCCCGCGATGTTCCCGGTGTCGCTGGACACCCACAAGTACGCCGGTGAGGAGGCGGTGCAGACCGCGATCCAGCAGATCATGGAGCCGCTGGTCCGGGTCGAGGACGGCAAGATCGTCCCGGTCCTCGCGACCTCGTGGGAGAACCCGGACCCGAACTCCTGGGTGTTCAAGCTGCGCTCCGGCGTGAAGTTCTCCGACGGTACGGCGTTCACCGCGAAGGACGTCGTCGCGTCGTACGAACGGCACAAGAAGCTCGACGGGCCGCTGGTGCCGCTGTACTCGACCGTGACGTCGTTCGCCGCGACCGACGACCAGACCGTGACGGTGAAGACCAGCAAGCCGCTCGGCACGCTGCTCAGCTCGCTGACCCTGCTGTTCATCGGCCCGGCCGCGAAGGTCGACACCGACGGGTTCTTCAACCAGCCGATCGGCACCGGGCCGTTCACCGTCACGTCGTTCAAGCCCGACGAGAACCTCGAGCTCGCCGCGAACCCGACGTACTGGGACGGTCCGCCGAAGCTCGCCAAGCTGGAGTTCGTGAACATCCCGGAGGTCGCCGGGCGGATCACCGGGCTGGAGAACGGCGAGGTCGACGTCCTGACCCAGATCCCGCCGGACCAGGTCGGCTCGGTCAAGGGCAGCGAGTCGATCACGTACTCGACGACGCCGAGCTGGACGTACTACTTCAACTGGTTCAACTCCAACCGCAAGCCGTTCACCGACAAGCGGGTCCGGCAGGCGTTCTGGTACGCGCTGAACCTCGAAGGCACCGTGAAGGACCTCTTCGGCGACCTCGCCTCGGTCGCGCAGGCGCCGCTCGCGCAGGGTGTCATCGGGGCGCCGAAGTTGTCGCCGTACAAGTACGACCCGGCGAAGGCGAAGCAGTTGCTGGCCGAGGCGGGGTACCCGAACGGGCTCACCACCTCGATGCAATGGCCGCTGGAAGGCGGTCCGAACATCCGGGCGCTGGCGCAGGCGATGATCTCGGACTGGGCGAAGGTCGGCATCACGGTCAAGCCGCTGGAGAAGGAGCGGGCGCAGTGGCTGGAGGACTTCGGCAAGCTCAACTGGGACATGAACCTGCAGACCAACGTGACCGGCACTGGTGACGCCGACTACACGCTGGCCCGGTTGTACGTCTGCTCGGCGAAGCGCAACGGCTACTGCAACCCCGCGCTCGACAAGCTGCTGCTGGACGCCCGCTCGTCGGTCGACCAGGCCGCGCGGCCAGGGCTCTACCAGCAGGCCGGCCAGATCCTCTGGGACGACGCCGTCGGGATCTTCCCCGCCGACCTCGCCTCGAACGCCGCGGTCCGCTCCCGCGTGCAGAACTTCGTGATGCCGCCGAGCGGCCGCCCGTTGTTCGCGAAGGTGAGTGTCTCGGGGAACTGACCTCGCCCTTTCCATCCAGATCGAACAGGTGCCCCTCCGGCCCGTCCAGCCCTGAAGCTGGGTCACGGTTACGACTGTTGACCCGGTGAGGGGTTGACGGGCCGGAGGGGTGCGGTCTAGCGTCCGGGAAATCGATTACTCGCCCGATCGTGGAGGTCGCATGGTGCCTGACGGTGACCTTGTCCGGATGGCCGGGATCGGGAAGCGGTACGGCGGCGTCCAGGCCTGCGACGAGGTGGACTTCGTACTCGGCGTCGGCGAGGTGCACGCGCTGCTCGGCGAGAACGGCGCCGGCAAGAGCACGCTGATGAAGATCCTGTCCGGCGACGTCACGGAATACGACGGCAGCATCGCGATCAACGGCAGCCCGGTGCGCTTCAACGGGCCGACCGACGCGCAGGCCGCCGGGATCGCGATGATCCACCAGGAACTCGACCTGGTCCCCGGCCTGTCGGTCGCGGACAACATCTTCCTCGGCCGCGAGCTGCGGACCCCGTTGCGCACCGTCGACCGTCGCCGGATGGAACGCGCGGCCCGCGAACTGCTCGACCGCAGCGGCGTCAGCCTCGATCCGCGCCGCCCGGTCGGCGAGCTGCGAGTCGGCGAGCAGCAGCTCGTCACGATCGCGAAGGCGATCTCGCTCGACGCCCGGGTGCTGATCATGGACGAGCCGACGTCCGCGCTCACCAGCTCCGAGGTCGAGCGGCTCTTCGACGTGATCCGCGAACTCCGGCAGAGCGGCGTCGGCATCGTCTACATCTCGCACCGGATGGAGGAGATCGCGCAGGTCGCCGACCGCGCGACGGTGCTCCGCAACGGCCGGATCGTCACCAGCTTCGATCCGCGCGCCCTCAGTACGGCTGAGGTCGTCGAGGCGATGGTCGGCCGCCCGGTGCAGACGATGTTCACCACGCCGGACATCGATACAGGCGACGAGTTGCTGCGGATCGAGAACCTCAGACTCGTACCCCGCCGCCCGCGTCCCGGCCGTCGTGACCCGGACGGCATCTCGCTGACCGTCCGCGCCGGCGAGATCGTCGGGCTCGCCGGTCTCCTCGGCGCCGGCCGCACCGAACTCCTCGAGACCCTGTACGGCGTGGCGCCCGGCGGTACCCGCACTGGCCGGATCCTCCTGCAGGGCAAGCCGATCCGGCCGCGCGGCCCGCGCCAGGCACTTGCCCAGGGCATCGGTTTCGTCCCGGAGGACCGGCGCGCGTCGGGGCTCGTCCTGTTCCACTCGATCCTCGCGAACACCGTCGTCTCGAGTCTTCCCTCGTACGGCCGGGCCGGGGTGATCGCGCGCCGGATGGAGCGCGCCGCGTCGGTGCAGATGGCCGACCGGTTGCGGCTCAAGTTCGGGCGGTTGCAGGACGAGGTCGGCACGCTGTCGGGCGGTAACCAGCAGAAGGTCGTGTTCGGCCGGATGCTGCTCACCGAGCCCAAGCTGCTGCTCCTCGACGAGCCGACGCGCGGCGTCGACGTGGGCGCGAAGGCCGAGATCTACCGCCTGCTCGGTGAGCTCGCGGCGCAAGGTCTCGGCGTACTGCTGGCGTCGTCCGAGCTCCCGGAACTGGTCGGCGTCTGCGACCGCGTCGTCGTACTGCGGGACGGCCGGGACGTCGCGGCCTTCAGTACGGCGGACTCGGGTGAAGGCGACCTGCTGGCTGCCGCGATGGGACAAGGTGCCGTGTTCGACGAGGTCGGAGGAGTGCAGTGACCGACGTGCAGGACAAGATCCCCACACCGGTGCAGCAGGCGTCCGGCGGTGTGGCGGCGACACTGTTCCGGTTCCAGAGCGTGTTCGGGCTGATCGCGGTGTTCGTCGCGGCGATCATCTTCTCGCCGCGCAAGAACGGCGAGATCCTGTTCATCAGCGCGGACAACCTGGCGAACGTGGTCCGCGCGGTGTCCGAGATCGGGATCATCGCGGTCGGTATGACGTTCGTGATCCTGATCGGCGGGATCGACCTGTCGGTCGGCGCGGTGCTCGGCCTGGCCGCGGTCGGGTCCGCGGTACTGATGGTCGAGAACGACTGGGGCTTCCTGCCGTCGGTGCTGCTGGTGCTCGCGATCGGCCTGGTCTTCGGTGCCCTGCAGGGCGTCGCGACCGCGATGATCGGGATCCAGTCGTTCATCGTCACACTCGCCGGGTTGCAGATAGCGCGCGGTCTGGCGCGGATCTGGTCCGGCGGCCAGGGCGTCGCGATCTCGTACGGCGACGGTCCGAAGGAGGCGCCCTCGTCGTTCGCGATCCTGGGCGAGCGCACGTTCGGCGGGCTGGTGCCGATCCCGGTGCTGATCTTCTCCGGTGTCGCGATCGCGGCGGTGGTGTTCCTGCGGATCAGCGCGTTCTCCCGGCACCTGTACGCCGTCGGCGGCAACGAGAAGGCCGCGCGGCTGTCCGGCGTCCCGGTGGTGCGGGTGAAGATCGCCGTCTTCGCGATCTGCGGGCTGCTCGCGTCGCTGGCCGGCATCGTGCACGCCGTCCAGCTCAACCAGGGCAGCCCGAACGACGGCATCGGCTACGAGCTCGACGCGATCGCCGCGGTGGTGATCGGCGGCACCAGCCTGATGGGCGGCCGCGGCTCGGTCGCCGGAACCGTGGCGGGCGCGCTGCTGCTCGGCGTACTCAACAACATCCTGGCCCTCAACAACATCGACTCCAACATCCAGCTCCTGATCAAGGGACTGGTGATCGTTGCGGCCGCCGCGCTGCAGCGACTCCGCCCCGCCTCGTGAGGAAGGTTCGCACCATGCGCTCTCTCAGAATTTCTCTGGCCGCCACGGCCGTCACCGCGCTCGTCCTCGCCGGCTGCGGGACCACCAGCGAGCGGACCTCGGGCGCGTCGCCCGAGGCGTCCAAGTCCTGCAAGGGCGCGGACGGCAAGTACACGATCGGGATGAGCCAGGCGAACGTCGCCGAGCCGTACCGGCAGCGGATGGACGACGACATCCGGGCGGCCGCCAAGGAGGTGCCGCAGTTCGACGTGAAGTTCGCGGACGCGGCGCAGGACAACGCCAAGCAGGTCGCGGACGTGGAGAACTACATCACCCAGCAGATCGACCTGCTGATCATCAGCCCGAACGAGGCCAAACCGCTGACCGCGGTGGTGAAGAAGGCGTACGACAAGGGCATCCCGGTGATCGTGCTGGACCGGAAGGTCGAGGGCGACGCGTACACCGGGTTCATCGGCGGCGACAACGTGCAGATTGGCTCCGAGGCCGGCAAGTACGTCGCCGAGAAGCTGCTGCCGTCGGGCGGCAACGTGGTCGAGCTGAAGGGGCTCGCCGGCGCGACGCCGCAGGCCGAGCGGCACCAGGGCTTCATGGACGCGATCAAGGCGAACCCGAAGATCAAGGTGATCGCCGACGCCAGCGGCGACTGGCTGCGGGAGAAGGGCCAGGCGCAGATGGATGCGCTGCTGAAGGCGAACCCGAAGATCGACGTGGTGTACGCGCACAACGACCCGATGGCCGAGGGCGCGTACCTGGCCGCGAAGGCGGTCGGCCGGGAGAAGGAGATGAAATTCATCGGGATCGACGCGCTGCCGATCCCGTCCGGCGGGATCAAGGCCGTCGAGCAGGGCCGGCTGTCCGCGACGTTCACGTACCCGACGAACGGCAAGGAGGCCATCGCCGCCGCGAAGAAGATCCTGGTCGACTGCGGCACCGTCGAGCGGTCCCAGATCCTCCCGACGCGCCTGATCGACGCGTCGAACGCCGCCAAGATCTACGCCGAGGAGAACCCGACCGGCTGATGCCGGGCGCCGACCGCCAGGCCATCACAATCGCGGCTGAGCCGCACCCGCGAGCGTGGACTCGCCGGTCCGCCCGGATTGTGATGGCGTGGCGGTCCGGATCAGCGCCGGGAGCTTGCTCGTTCGATCAGCCTGGCGCCCAGCGTCGTGGTGGTCGGCGGCCGGGTGTCGTCGGCGATGCGTGCCAGCAGCAGCCGGGCCGCCTCGGCGCCGATCTCGTACGCCGGTTGCGCGACGACGGACAGCGGCGGGTCGACGAGCGCGGCCCACGGGGCGTCGTCGAACGCGACGATGCCGACGTCGCGACCGGCCCGGAGGCCTCGCTCCTGCAACGCCTGCAGTACGCCGACCGCCATCGCGTTGTTCGCGACCAGCAGCGCGTCGGGCGGCTCGGGTTTCGACAGCAGGTCCAGCGCGGCGCGGTGCGCTCCGCCCGCCCGGTACTCGGTCCGCCGGACGAGTTTCGCCGTACTCCGGCGGCGGAGCGCGTCGCGGTACCCGGCCAACCGGTCGTCCGCCGTACGGACCCCGGCCGGACCGGTGATGCAACCGATCCGTTCGTAGCCTTGGGCAACTAAATGCGCGGTCGCCTCGCGGGCCGCCAGCCGGGTGTCGACCAGCACCACGTCGCTGTCCTGCCCCGGCAGCGGGCGGTCCACCGCGACGTACGCCGTACCCCGGGAGGCCAGCTTCGCGACCGAGGAGTCCGGGCCGCTCGGGGACAGGATGACGCCGGCCACCCGCTCCTGGATCGCGATGTCGACGTACCGGCTCTCCTTCTGCGCGCTCTCGTCGGAGTTGCAGAGCACGACGGAGTACCCGACCTCGTGCGCGACGTCCTCGACACCGCGCGCGATCGCCGTGAAGAAAGGGTTTTCCACGTCCGAGATGATCAGCGCGACCACGGCCGCCTCCTGGCGGCGCAGGTTCCGCGCGGGGCCGTTCGGCTGGTACCCGAGCTCCGCGGCGGCGGCCCGGACGCGGGCGGCGAGGTCCGGGTCGACGGTCGGTTTCCCGTTCAGCGCCCGCGACACGGTCGCCGTCGACACCCCGGCGCGCGCGGCCACGTCGCTGACAGTCGGCACTGTGGGCTCCCTTCCTGGATCGAAGAGTAGCCGCTCGAGTAATGGATTACCCAGACCTCCCCCATGCACTTTACGTACGGAACCCCCGGGTGTTACCAGTGACATGAGAGGATCACCCGCGTGACTGCCTTGCCGAGTGTTTCGTACTCCATCACCGTTCGCCTCGAGGTGCCCGCCGGCGGCTCGACGGTGAGCAAGCTGACGACCGCGGTCGAGCAGGCCGGCGGTCTGGTCACCGCGCTCGACGTGACCGCGTCCGGCCACGAGCGGCTGCGGATCGACGTCACCTGCGCCGCGGCCGACACCGAGCACGCCGGCCGCCTGGTCGAGGCGATGCGCGCCGTCCGCGGTGTCGAGATCGCCCGGGTGTCCGACCGGACGTTCCTGATGCACCTCGGCGGCAAGATCTCGATGGAGGCCAAGCACCCGATCCGCAACCGTGACGACCTGTCGATGATCTACACGCCGGGTGTCGCGCGGGTCTGCCTGGCGATCGCGGAGAACCCGGACGACGCCCGCCGGCTGACGATCAAGCGCAACAGCGTCGCGGTCGTCACCGACGGCTC
This sequence comes from Kribbella sp. HUAS MG21, assembly GCF_040254265.1. Classification (GTDB taxonomy): domain Bacteria; phylum Actinomycetota; class Actinomycetes; order Propionibacteriales; family Kribbellaceae; genus Kribbella. Next base: position 622,728 of record NZ_CP158165.1, on the reverse strand, counting down.
CGCGGTGCTCGGCCTCGGCAACATCGGCCCGAAGGCCGCGCTGCCGGTGATGGAGGGCAAGGCCGCGCTGTTCAAGCGGTTCGCCGGGATCGACGCCTGGCCGCTGTGCCTGGACACCCAGGACCCGGACGAGATCGTCCAGATCGTGAAGGCGATCGCGCCCGGCTTCGCCGGCATCAACCTGGAGGACATCTCGGCGCCGCGCTGCTTCGAGATCGAGGCCCGGTTGCGCGAGGAGCTCGACATCCCGGTCTTCCACGACGACCAGCACGGTACGGCGGTCGTCGTACTCGCCGCGCTCTACAACGCGCTGCGCGTGGTCGGCAAGGACATCAGCAACGTCCGCGTGGTGCTCTCCGGCGCCGGCGCGGCCGGTACGGCGATCCTCAAGCTGCTGCTCGCGGCCGGGGTCAAGGACACCTGTGTCGCCGACATCGGCGGCGTGATCCACCCGGACCGCGACGGGCTGTCGCCGGAGCTGCGCTGGATCGCGGAGAACACCAACGCGGCCAAGTACAGCGGCGACCTCAAGGGCGCGCTGGCCGGGGCCGACGTGTTCATCGGCGTCTCCGCGCCGAACATCCTGACCGGCGCCGACATCGCCACGATGAACGAGGACGCGATCGTGTTCGCGCTCGCGAACCCGGTGCCCGAGGTCGACCCGGCCGAGGCCGGTGAGCACGCGGCGGTGGTGGCCACCGGGCGCAGCGACTTCCCGAACCAGATCAACAACGTGCTGGTCTTCCCGGGCGTCTTCCGCGGCCTGCTGGACGCGCAGTCGTCGAAGGTGTCGATCGACATGGAGCTGGCCGCCGCCCGGGCGTTGGCCGGCGTGGTGACCGACGAGGAGCTGAACGCGGCGTACATCGTGCCGAGCGTCTTCCACCCGGAGGTGCACACGATGGTCGCGCACGCCGTCCGCGACGCGGCCGGCGGCAAGGCGCCGGCGCACGAGAGCTTCCCGGACGACACCCCCGCGCTGTGACCAGTCTCGTTGCGGCGGAGACAGGCTCGCGGGTGAAGGTCTGGGTCTGGCGGATCGCGTTCCTCGCGGCGGTGCTGTTGCAGCTGTACGGCGTCTACGCACCGCGCGAGGCAGGTCCGCACGTCGGGCTCCCGCAGGTCGACAAGCTCGCGCACTGCTTCCTGTTCGCGGCGGTCGCGTTCACCGGGTGGAAGGTCGGCGTACCCGTGTGGTGGTTGCTCGGGGCACTGGTCGCGAACGCCGTGGTCAGCGAACTCGTGCAGCATTGGGTGCTGCCGCAGCGCGACGGCGACCCGTTCGACGCGCTCGCGGATCTGGCGGGCGTCGCTTTGGGTGCTTGGCTGGGCTCCCGAGTGGTCCGTCGTACGCCATGATGGAGGTATGACGGTCTCGACCCTGACCGGTTCGCTCCTGGTGGCGACCCCGTTGCTCGACGAGCCGCCCTTCCGCCGGTCGGTGATCCTGCTCCTGGACCACGACGACGACGGCGCACTCGGGGTGGTGGTCAACCGCGCCGCGGACCTCGCCGTCGACCGGGTGCTCCCGGACTGGTCGTCGGCCGTCGACGAGCCCGGCGTCCTGTTCATGGGCGGCCCGGTCGGCACCGACAGCGCCCTGGCGGTCGCCGAGGTCCCCGACGCCGCCGACCCACCGGGCTGGCGCGAGTGCTTCGGCCGGATCGGCCTGGTCGACCTCGACATCCCGCCGCAGCTGCTCGAGGGCGCGATCACCCGGATGCGCATCTTCGCCGGCTACGCAGGCTGGTCCAGCGGCCAACTCGAAGGCGAGATCGCCGAAGGCGCCTGGTACGTCGTCGAATCCGAACCCGACGACGTCTTCGGCCAGAACCCCGACACGTTATGGCGCCGAGTCCTACGCCGCCAGAACGACCAAATGGCCTACGTAGCCACCTACCCCGACGACCCAACAATGAACTGAGCCCGCCTGGCACGACAGCAGGTTGTGGCGCCGAAAGGTCGCCGCCTCGCCCGCTGGTCCTACACATCGTGAGGTTTGCGTGTGCGCGGGTGAGCGGCGGCTGTCTTCTTGCCGCCTTCGGCGGAGGCGCGGGAGGCCTCCGCGCGTCCACGCCCCACGCGAGCAAGCCCGCCCCACGCGAGCAAGCCCGCCCCGCTGGGCCGGGTTCGCGAGTCGTGGATCGTGGCTGCGTTTTGGCGACCTCTCTCCACGACTCGCGAGATCAGGGCGGAGCCATTTGCCACGACTCGGTGGTCCGATGGAGAAGGAGGGCGGACGGGCCGGGGGACCAGCCCACGGGGTGGGCGCGGGTGTTGGTAGCGCCCGGCCGGAGCTGAGAGCTGCGTCCGGCAGAGCGGTGCACGGGAGTGGTGGCCGGCTCGGGACGGGGACTGCTCTATCCGACCGTTGCCAGTTGCGCGGCGGTCCGACTGCGGTCAACCCGGGTGCCTGCTCAGGTGACGCACGGGCCGGGCTGTTCGGGCGGGGACGTCGTACCGAGGAGTGCGGCATACGGGCGAGACATGTGCCCGCGGGAGCACCCGGCGACAGTTCCCGTGCAGGCGGTGTCGCGCAGACACCGCGCGGTCACCCGAACGGGCTACGGCCGTCAGGCCCCAGTCGAACCGATTCCGCAGCCGGTCCGGCGCTGAATCTGGGTGCTTGCCGCGTGGATGCTCCGCCGGTCGTGCGTGGAACTGACTACTCGTCGCCGCCCTCGTCGTCGCCGGGGTTGAGGGAGTCCCAGATTTCCTTGCACTCGGGGCAGACGGGGAAGCGCTGCGGGTCGCGGCTGGGGACCCAGACCTTGCCACAGAGGGCGACCACGGGGGTGCCCATCACCATCGCCTCGGTCAGCTTGTCCTTCGGCACGTAGTGCGAGAACCGCTCGTGATCGCCAGGCTCGGCCGGCGCCGTCTGGGTCCGCTCGTCGACAACCGTCTCCGCGCCGGGGGTCAGCTGTGTGCTCATACCCCCGAGTGTAGGACGTGTCACCAGCAGATCCGGAACTTTTCCACAGCCCGGGGAATCGCTGGGCAAACCGGGGCAGATCACGGCATGTTCTCTGGCGTGACCGACCGAAGGAGGCAGTATGAGTCTCGTGGAACCTCTTCCGATCCCTTCGTCAGTGCCTTGGCGGCCAAGTGTGCCGTTGACCAGGGACGATCTCGAGCGGATGCCAGATGACGGCCACCGGTACGAGCTCATCGACGGGATCTTGCTCGTGAGCCCGGCGCCGGCCATTCGGCACCAGATCGTCGCGAGCAACCTGAACGACGTGCTCAAGCGGGCCTGCCCGGCCGAGCTGCTGGTGCTGTTCGCACCGGTGGACGTGGTGCTGGCGACAGACACTGTGCTGCAGCCGGACCTGGTGGTTGCAGCGCGCGACGCGTTCGCCGAGCGGGACCTGCCCGTCGCACCGCTGCTCGCTGTCGAGGTGCTGTCGCCCAGCACCCGTCGCGTCGATCTGATGCTGAAGTGGTCCCGCCTGGAGGCGGCGGGATGTGCTGCGTACTGGGTGGTGGATCCCGACACGCCGAGTCTGATCGCCTGGGAGTTGCGGGACGGGGCATATGTGCAGGTTGCGAAGGTTGCCGGCGACGAGCCAGCGCGACTGACGAGTCCGTACGACGTGACCGTGGTGCCCGCCGATCTGATCTCGTAACGGATCTCAGGTAACCTTCCTGCCCGGCACACTGTCGACCTTCGGGGGAGTAGCTGTCTGTGGATGCGCACGTGCCGGCCAACCCTGCCGTGCTGCCGCCCGCCTATCCGGACCGGGCCGCCTGGGGTACCGCGAGCAAGCTGCGGGCATGGCAGGCGGAGGCGCTGAAGCTCTATCTCGACAACAACCCGCGCGACTTCCTGGCGGTGGCGACACCGGGCGCCGGTAAGACCACCTTCGCGCTCACCGTAGCCGCCGAGCTGCTGCACCGGCGGCAGATCGAGCGCGTCACCGTGGTCACGCCGACCGAGCACCTCAAGGTGCAGTGGGCCGACGCCGCGGACCGGGCCGGGATCTCGATCGACCCCGCGTTCGCCGGGCGGCGCGGCAAGACCAACAAGGACTTCCAGGGTGTCGCGGTGACGTACGCCGGGGTTGCGGTGAATCCGCTGGCCTTCCGGGTCCGCACCGAGCGGTTCAAGACCCTGGTGATCCTCGACGAGGTACATCACGGCGGCGACGCGCTCAGCTGGGGTGACGGCGTCCGCGAGGCGTTCGAGCCCGCGGCCCGCCGGCTCTGCCTGACCGGTACGCCGTTCCGCAGCGACGACAACCCGATCCCGTTCGTCACGTACGAGGAAGGCCACGACGGGGTCGCCCGGAGCAAGGCCGACTACACCTACGGGTACGGGCACGCGCTGCGCGACCACGTCGTACGCCCGGTGATCTTCATGTCGTACTCCGGCGAGATGCGCTGGCGGACCAAGGCCGGTGACGAGGTCGCGGCGCGACTGGGTGAGCCGCTGACCAAGGACCTGACCGCGCAGGCGCTGCGGACCGCGCTGGACCCGGCCGGCGAGTGGATGCCGGCCGTGCTCGCGGCCGCCGACAAGCGGCTGACCGAGGTACGGCGGCACATGCCGGACGCGGGCGCGCTGGTGATCTCCGGCGACCAGAACACCGCCCGTGCGTACGCGAAGACGCTCCGCGAGATCACCGGTGAGGCGCCGACCGTCGTGCTGTCCGACGAGAAGGCGGCGAGCAAGAAGATCGCGAAGTTCTCCGAGGGCGACTCCCGGTGGATGGTCGCGGTCCGGATGGTGTCCGAGGGGGTCGACGTGCCGCGGCTCGCGGTCGGGGTCTATGCGACGCCGACGTCGACGCCGCTGTTCTTCGCGCAGGCGGTCGGGCGGTTCGTGCGGGCGCGGAAGCGCGGTGAGACCGCGTCGGTGTTCGTACCGTCGGTGACGCGGCTGCTCGGGTTCGCGGCCGAGATGGAGGTTGAGCGCGACCATGTGCTCGGGCGCAAGAACAGCAACGAGGACGGCGACATCTTCGCGCTCGAGGACGACCTGCTGAAGCAGGCGAACAAGAACGAGGGCGCCAGCGACGAGCTCGAGGGGACCTTCGAGGCGCTCGGCTCGGACGCCAGCTTCGACCGCGTGGTCTTCGACGGGGGTGACTACGGGACCGGCGGCGAGAACGCGTCCGACGAGGAGCTGGACTTCCTCGGTCTGCCCGGCCTGCTGGAGCCGGACCAGGTGCGCGAGCTCCTGCACAAACGCCAGCAGAAGTCGCTGGCCGCGCAGAAGAAGTCCAAGCGCTCAATGGCTGACGACCGGGAGGACCCGACGCCGACCGAACTGGCCACTCACGAGCAGATCGCCCTGCTCCGCCGCGAGCTCAACGGCCTGGTCGCCGCCTGGCACCACCGCACCGGCCAGCCCCACGGCGTCATCCACAACGACCTACGCCGCAAACTAGGCGGCCCCGCAGCCGCCCACGCCTCCTCGATCCAGCTAAAAGAACGCATCGACCTGATCCGAGACTGGGCCACCCAACGCCGCGCCTAACCCCCGCGCCCGCACGCGAACTGCCGGTCGTGTGTGCTGGGGGTGCCTGCCGAGCGTGAACTCGGGCGTGCGTGCCTGGCATGAGTTCCGGCGTGACTGCCGGGGCGTGAACTTCTGTGTGCGCGTCGGGCGTGTGCTGGGCGTGTGTGCTGGGCGTGAGTGCCGGCGTGACTGCTGGGGCGTGCGTGCCGGTCGTGAGTGTCGGACGGGTGTGCTGGGCGTGACTCCCGAGCCTGCCAGTCGGACGTGCATCGGGCTCGACTCCCGGGCGAGCTCGGCCATGTGCGCTGGGGCGCGAGGCGGGCGTGAGCGGCGGGCGTGAGTGGCGGGTGTGAAGGCCGGTTGTGAAGGCCGGGGGTGGCGGGTGAAGGCCGGGTGTGAAGGCCGGGTGTGAAGGCCGGGTGTGAGCTCTCCGGGGGAGTTCTGGGCGTGGCCTTCGGCTGGCTGTTGCCGGGTTCGGGGTGGGCCGGCGGGTCCGGGTGGTTGTCGTGGGTGAGGTGTTGACGTTGTGCGGTTGGTGCTGCAAGCTTCGGGTACCTGAGCTGCAAGAAATCGTCAAAGTTGTGAAATTTTCGTAGCTCACCTCCCACCGCCCCGATGGAGGTCTCTTGATGCCTCGGAAGATTTTGCTCCGGCTGCTCCTGGCGGCCGTGTTGCTCGCGGCCGGTCTGCTGGCTGCTCCACCGGCCCTCGCGGCCAACCTGACGAAGACCCTGAGTGCCAGCAGTTCGCTCGGTGAGTACCCGAGTGGCAACGCCGGCGACGGTAACCAGAACAGCTACTGGGAGAGCAGCAACAACGCGTTCCCGCAGTGGATTCAGGCCGACCTCGGTGGTACCAAGGACGTCGACCAGGTGACGCTCAAGCTGCCCGCCTCGTGGGGGCCGCGCACGCAGACGCTCACCGTCCAGGGCAGTGCGAGCGGCGCCGCGTTCAGCACGCTCGTCAGCAGTACGGCGTACAACTTCAGCAGCACCAATGTGGTGACGATCGACTTCGCCGCGGTCTCGGTGCGGTACGTCCGGCTGACCTTCACCGCGAACACCGGGTGGCCGGCCGCGCAACTGTCGGAGTTCGAGCTGGCCGGACCTGGTGGCGGGCCCGTCGATCCTCCGACCGGCACCGATCTCGCCGCCGGCAAGCCGATCGAGGCGTCGAGTTCGGTGTTCAGCTTCGTCGCGTCGAACGCGAACGACGGCAACCTCGGCACCTACTGGGAGTCGAACGGCTTCCCGTCGACCCTCACCGTCAAGCTCGGCGCGAACGCCGACGTCAGCTCGGTCGTGGTCAAGCTCAACCCCGACCCGATCTGGGGTCCGCGCACCCAGAGCATCGAAGTCCTCGGCCGTGAACAGTCCGCGACGACCTTCACCTCCGCGGTCGCCAGAGCCAACTACCAGTTCGACCCGGCGGCCAACAGCAACACCGTCACGATCCCGGTCACCGGCCGGTACGCCGAACTTCGCCTGCAGGTCTTCACCAACACCGGCGCCCCCGGCGGGCAGGTCGCCGAGCTCCAGGTCTTCGGCGCCGCGGCGCCCAATCCCGACCTCGTGGTGACGGCCGTCGACTGGTCGCCCGCGAGCCCGTCCGAATCCACCCCGATCACCCTGTCCGCAACCGTCAAGAACACCGGCTCCGCACCGGCCGCGGCCAGCACCCTCAACTTCCTCCTTGGAGGCACCGTCGCAGGCACCGCGAACGTCGGCGCACTCGCCGCCGGCGCCTCCACCACCGTCACCGCCAACGCCGGAACCCGCGCCCAAGGCAACTACACCGTCGCCGCAGTCGCTGACCCGGCCAACGCGATCGTCGAGCAGAACGACACCAACAACACACTCCAGTCGCCCACCCAGCTGACCGTCGCCCAGGCCCCGGGCCCCGACCTGCAAGTCACCGCCATCACGTCCAACCCCGCCAACCCGGCCCCCGGCGCGCAGGTCTCGTTCACCGTCGCTGTCAACAACCGCGGTACGACGGCAGCAGCGGCCAGCACCACCAGATTGACCGTCGGCAGCACAACCCTCACCGGCGCTACAGGATCGATCGCCGCCGGCGCCACCGCAACCGTCGCAATCAGCGGCACCTGGACGGCCACCAACGGCGGCGCAACCGTCACCGCCACGGCCGACGCCGCCAATACCGTTGACGAGACCAACGAAACCAACAACATCTTGACCAAGTCGGTCGTGGTCGGCCGCGGCGCCGCCGTGCCGTACACGTCGTACGAGGCCGAGGCCGGCGACTACACCGGCACCCTCCTGACCGCCGACGCGAAGCGGACCTTCGGGCACACCAACTTCGCCACCGAGTCGTCCGGCCGCTCGTCGGTCCGGCTGAACTCGAGCGGCCAGTACGTCGAGTTCACCTCGACCGTGCCGACGAACTCGATCGTGGTCCGCAACTCGATCCCGGACTCCGCCGATGGGCAGGGGCTGCAGGCAACGATCAGCCTGTACGTCAACGGGACCTTCAAGCAGAAGCTCAGCCTGAGCAGCCGGCACAGCTGGCTGTACGGCAACACCGACGCACCCGAGGGACTCACGAACACCCCGGGCGGCGACGCGCGCCGGCTGTTCGACGAGTCGCACGCACTGCTCAACCAGTCGTACCCGGCCGGCACCAAGTTCCGGCTGCAGCGCGACGCCGGCGACACCGCGGCGTACTACATCATCGACCTGGTCGACCTGGAGCAGGTCGCGCCGCCGCTGCCCCAGCCGGCCGGGTGTACGTCGATCACGCAGTACGGCGCCGTCCCGAACGACGGGATCGACGACGCGGACGCGATCCAGCGCGCGGTGACCGACGACCAGAACGGCGTGATCAGCTGCGTCTGGATCCCGGAGGGCCAGTGGCGGCAGGAGAAGAAGATCCTCACCGACGACCCGCAGAACCGCGGGCAGTTCAACCAGGTCGGGATCAGCAACGCCACGATCCGCGGCGCGGGGATGTGGTACGCGCAGCTGTACTCGACGATCGAGCCGCAGAACGCCGGCGGGATCAACCACCCGCACGAGGGGAACTTCGGGTTCGACATCGACAAGAACGTCCAGCTGAGCGACATCGCGATCTTCGGGTCGGGCCGGATCCGCGGCGGCGACGGGAACGCCGAGGGCGGGGTCGCGCTGAACGGGCGGTTCGGTACCGGGACGAAGATCAGCAACGTCTGGATCGAGCACGCGAACGTCGGGGCCTGGGTGGGCCGCGACTACGACAACATCCCGGAGCTGTGGGGTCCGGCCGACGGGCTGGAGTTCAGCGGGATGCGGATCCGGGACACGTACGCCGACGGCATCAACTTCGCGAACGGGACGCGGAACTCGAAGGTGTTCAACTCGTCGTTCCGGACCACGGGTGACGACGCGCTGGCGGTGTGGTCGAGCAAGTACGTCAAGGACCAGTCGGTGGACATCGGTCACGACAACGCGTTCACCAACAACACGATCCAGCTGCCGTGGCGGGCGAACGGCGTCGCGATCTACGGCGGGTACGGCAACAGGATCGAGAACAACCTGATCGCCGACACGATGAACTACCCCGGCATCATGCTCGCCACCGACCACGATCCGCTGCCGTTCTCCGGGACGACGACGATCGCCAACAACGCGCTCTACCGGTGCGGCGGGGTGTTCTGGGGTGAGGCGCAGGAGTTCGGCGCGATCACGCTGTTCCCGGCGAACCTGCCGATCCCCGGGGTGACGATCCGCGACACCGAGATCCACGACTCGACGTACGACGGCATCCAGTTCAAGACCGGCGGCGGCGAGATGCCGAACGTCCAGCTCACCAACGTCCGCATCGACAAGTCGAACAACGGCTCCGGCATCCTCGCCATGGGCGGCGCCCGCGGCAGCGCCACCCTGTCCAACGTCACCATCACCAACTCGAGAGACGGCGACATCCTCAAGGAACCCGGCTCGACCTTCACCTTCACCGGCCAGTAGGTCCCCCCGAGGCCCAGCACCCGTTCAGCGGGTGCTGGGCCTCAGTCTGTTATGGGCGGTAGACGCGGACGTGGTCGATCTGCATCGACTCGGTGGTGACCGTCGGCGGGATCTTGGCGTAGACGAAGAGGTCGAGGATGAGAGCGTCGCCGGTGCCGGTATACGCGCCTTGGCGGCAGATTTCGTTGCCGTCGAGGTACCAGACGGTCTCGTCGGGGCCGAGCTGCTGGGCGATCGTGTGCCAGTCGGTGGTGAGGTCGGTGGGGGACCGGTACGTGCAGCTGCCGCCGCCGGACTGGTGGTTGGTGAGGTACAGCGCGTGGTGGTTGTCGCTGTAGAACTCGTACGTGTCCTGCTCGTTGGAGCCGTTCCCGTTCCACGTCCAAGTCGACGGCCAGAAACCCTTCGCGGACGGCAGCTTCAGTCGCGTCTCAACGTAGTCCCCGGGCCGTACGGCGAACGATTGCGACGGCTCGTGCCCGCACGCCTGGCCGGTGGTGATCAGTGCGCCCGACCACTCGTACCCGGGAGCCGGGTTGTTCTTCCGCGCGGTCATCGTCAGCTTCCCGTCGCGGACCGACAATGCGTCCCAGGTGTGCCACTCGAGCTGCTGGTTGCCCTTGTTGCCGAGGCACTGGTCGGCTTCCGCGTTCGAGTGGATCGCCCACTTCGTCCGGTCGACCGCCGTACCGTCGAACTCGTCGGCGAACACCAGTTGCCCGGGCGGCGCGGCCTCGGCGGCCCGCAGCGGTACGGCGAGCAGCCCGAGCGCGAGCACTGAAGTAAGTAACTTACGCATCAAGCAACCCTCTCCGTCGGAAACCAACGGATCAAACAGTCGCTTGATCAACCCGGCGTTGTCAACTCCTGGGTCCCGATCACGTCGAGCAGCCGCAGCGCCTCCTCGGACGGCGACCCGGGCTCGGCCGTGTAGAGCACCACGCGCTGGTCCCGCTCCGGCACCACCAGCACCTCGCAGATCAGGTCGATCCGGCCGACCAGCGGATGGAAGATCGTCTGGCACAGCGACTGCTGCCGGCCGACCTCGTGCCGCGCCCAGATCTCCGCGAACTCCGGGCTGCCGGCGAGCAGGTCCCGCACCAGCCGCGCGATCTCCGGATCGTCCGGGTACGTGCTGGTCGCCGCCCGCAGGTCGGCCGCCACCTCGCGCGCGAACTCCCGGGTCCGGTCCGCGCCGAACAGCTCCGCCTGGCTGTCGTTCAGGAACCGCAGTCGCAGCAGGTTCCGGTCCCGCGGCGCGAGCGCGGAGAAGTCCGTGATCAGCGCCGCCGCCAGCCGGTTCCAGGCGAGGATGTCGTCCTTCACGTCCAGCACCAGACCCGGTACGTCGAGCCGCGCGAGCATCCGCAGTACGCCGGACCGCACCTCACGCGGCGGCCCCGGCGGCGGACCGGGCTGCTCGCCGCCGAGCCGGAACAGATGATCGCGTTCGTCGTCGGACAGCCGCAGCGCGCGGGCCAGACCGGTCAGCACCGGGCGCGACGGCCGCGGCCCGCGCCCCTGCTCCAGGCGGGTGTAGTAGTCGGTCGACATCGTCGCGAGACTCGCCACCTCCTCGCGCCGGAGGCCCGGCGTACGACGACGCAGTCCGGCGGGGAGGCCCACGTCGGACGGTTGCAGCGCCTCCCGTCGTACCCGCAGGAACTCGGCCAGCCCGTCGCGATCCACCGTCCCAGGATCTCAGGCGGCTCCAGCCGCATCCAGGGACCGCCGGTCCCAGGCTCGGCCCGCTCTGCCACCCGGCCGCGATCCACCGCAGCGTTGAGGCCATGAACACGCAGAAGATCGCGCTCGTCACGGGCGCCAACAAGGGCATCGGCAAGGAGATCGCGCGGCAGCTCGGGCAGCGCGGGTTCACGGTGCTGGCCGGTTCGCGGGACCTCGAACGCGGTGAGCTCGCGGTGAAGGAACTGGTTGCCGAGGGCCTCGATGCGGCCGCTCTGCAACTGGAGGTGACCGACGCGGCCTCGGTCCGCGCGGCGGCCGAGCAGGTGCATACGACGTACGGCCGGCTCGACGTACTGGTCAACAACGCCGCGATCATCCCCGAGGGTGACGACGCGGTGTCGCGGATCGGGACCGACGTACTGCGGTCCGCGTTCGAGACCAACGTGATTGGGCTGGTCGACGTGACGCAGGCGTTCCTGCCGCTGCTCCGGGAGGCGGAAGCGGCTCGGATCGTGAACCTGTCGACGTCGCTGGCGTCGTTCGCGCAGGTCGGCGACCCGGATTCGGAGATGTCGACGATGCTGACGCTCGGCTACAACTCGTCGAAGGCCGCCGTGAACATGGTGACCGTCATGCTCGCCAACGAGCTGCGCGGCACGGGCATCCTGGTCAACGCCGCCGACCCCGGCAACTGCGCGACCGACATGGGCGGCTGGGAGGCCGCGCGGACGCCGGCCCAGGGCGCCGCCGTCGCCGTCGGGCTGGCGACGCTGGAGGCCGACGGCCCGACCGGCCACGTGTACGCCGAGGAGGGCCGGCTGGCCTGGTGACCGTCAGACGATGGCCCCGGACCAGGCCAGCGCCTGCTTGAGCAGCTGGCCGCGGCCGCCTTCGAGGTCGTTGAGGAGGCTCGGTGCCAGGGCCTCCTCGGGCGTCAGCCAGGTGAGTTCGAGGGCGTCCTGGCGCGGGTTGCACTCGCCGGTGACCGGTACGACGTACACCAGGGCGACGGCGTGCTGGCGCGGGTCGTGCAGCGGGGTCATACCGGGGAACGGGAAGTACTCCGCGACGGTCACCGGGACCAGCGTCGCGGGCAGCCGCGGGAAGGCGGCCGGGCCGAGGTCCTTCTCGATGTTGCGCTGCAGCGCGTCGCGGATCGACTCGTTGTGCAGCACGCGGCCGGAGACGAGCGTGCGGGCGATCTCACCGGTCGCCGGCGACGTCCGGAGCAGCACCCCGATGTGCTCGAGCTGTCCGAGCGTGTCGACCCGCGCCGGGACGGCCTCGACGTACAGGATCGGGACCCGCGACCGGGTCTCGGCGAGCGCGAACTCGGACAGCCAGCCAGGATTCGGATCCGGCGTACGCAAAGACGACGTCATGACTACATCTTTGCCTACGGTCTGAAAGCGGACCGGTACCGGGAGGGGCTGAGCCCGAATACGGAGCGGAAGCGGCGGGTGGCGTGGCTGGGGTCGTGCCAGCCGACGCTGGCTCCGATGGTCGCGACCGGGAGCTCGGTCTCGATCAGCAGGCCGGCGGCGCGCTCGGCGCGGATGCGGTTGAGGTAGGCGATCGGGGACATGCCGACGGACTTGCCGAAGAGCCGGACCAGGTACCCGGGCGCGAGGTTGACTCGGGCGCCGAGCTGTTCCAAGGTCCACGGCTGGGCCAGATCGGCTTCCAGCAGGCGCATGGCGTGCTGTACCGCCGGATGCGGCGCCGGCTGCGCGCCGACCCCGGCGGCCCCCGGCACGAGCGCGCCGGACAGCAGCCCGAACACGTCCGCTCCCAGGTAGGCGTTGCGGACCACGAGCCCGTGGCAGTCGCGGTACCCGTGCCACTCGCCGGGACGCAGTACGACGACCGAGTCCGGACCGAGCTCCACCTCACCGGCCGCCGAGACGTGCGTGCCCCGCCCGGCCACCACGACCGCGATCTCGAAGAACGCGTGGCTGTGCACGGCGACGTCCGCGACGACCTCGAGCCGCTCGCCCGCGACCGGCAGCCGCGGGTCCGGGAAGACCTCGCTGCTCAGCACGTTGTGCACCAGTAACCTCCACGAGGTCAAGATCGGTCAAGTCCTGGTCAACCACTGCCTGTCCACTGTGACAGCTTCCGGCGACGCTGGAAACACCTTCCAGTACGACGGAATCCAGGAGACCACCGATGACCACGACCGATCCCCAGGCCCCGGCCGCGCTCGACGACGAGACCATTTCCGCCTACCGCCGCGACGGCGTCGTCCGGATCCGGAACATCATCGGCCGCGACGAGGCGGCGCGTTTCCGGGACGCCGCGATCGCCGCGACGACGAAGGCCGACGACCTGTTCAAGGAGTCGAAGATCTTCGACCAGTACGTCAACGTCTGGCAGCAGGACGACGTCCTGCGGGAGCTCACGCTGGATCCGCGGCTCGCGGCGGCCGCGACCGCGCTGGCCGGCGTACCGCTGCGGATCTGGCACGACCAGGTGCTGATCAAGCCGCCGCACAACGGCGCGGCGACCGAGTTCCACCAGGACGCGCCGTACTGGCCGCACGCCGGGTCACGTGCGTCGCTGTCGGTCTGGATCGCGCTGGTCGACGTACCGGTCGAGCGGGGTTGCATGACCTTCATCCCCGGTTCGCAGGACCACCAGAACCTGCGCAGCCAGGACCTGTCCGACAGCGACGACCTGTTCCGCGCGGCGCCGGACCTGCGCTGGGAGCAGCGGCTGACGATCCCGTTGCAGGCCGGCGACTGCACGTTCCACAACGCGTACCTGGCGCACTCCGCGACGCCGAACTTCACCGACGACCCGCGGATCGCGCACGTCGCGATCTACGTCGACGCGGAAGCGACGTACACGGGCGCCCCGCACGTGGTCACCGACGGTCTCGGCCTGACCGTCGGCGCACCCCTCGACCACGAACTGTTCCCGCGGGTCTGAGCCTGTTACAACGTGGCATAGGTTGGCTCCGTGCGTCTGCTGACCGACATCCGCCCGCTGCGTGAGTCCGCCGATTTCCGCCGGCTGTGGGTCGGTTCGACGGTGTCGCAGTGAGGGGGTGTCTGCTCCTCTCACGCCTACTGCGGGGCACTCGGCACGGCATCTCGCCGCACGTGAGCAAAGGCCACGATGCTCCGCATCGAGTCCTTCGCTCCCGCACGCCGAGCTACCGCACCGAGCACCTCCTCGCTACGGCGTGAGAGGAGCAGACACCCCCTCGGGCAGCAGATGACCGCGGTGACGGTCTCGATCCAGGTGTACGCGCTGACGCACTCGACGTTCGCGGTCGGGCTCGTCGGCCTGTGTTCGCTCGTGCCGCTGGTCGTCTTCGGGCTGTACGGCGGTGCGATGGCCGACGCGATCGACCGCCGTACGCTCGCGTTGGTGTCCTCTGCCGGGCTGTGGCTGCTGTCGATGGTGCTCGTCCTGCAGTCCCAGCTCGACTGGGGACAGGTGTGGGTGCTGTACGCCGTGGTGGCCTGTCAGTCGGCGTGCTTCGCGGTCAACAACCCGGCGCGGTCCGCGATCATCCCGCGGCTGATCCGGCCGGAACTGCTGCCGGCCGCGAACACGCTCAGCCAGGCCGCGTTCAACCTGGGCTTCACCGCGGGGCCGTTGCTCGGCGCGGCGGTGATCGCCTGGCACGGGTTCGCGGCGGCGTACCTGGTCGACGTGCTCACGTTCACGGCCGCGTTGTACGCGTTGTTCCGGTTGCCGTCCGTGCCGCCGACCGGAGCGGTACGGCGGGCCGGGCTGCGGTCGGTGCTCGAGGGGTTCACGTTCCTGCGCGCCGCGCCGGCGTTGCTGGCGACGTTCCTCGCGGACATCCTCGCGATGGTGTTCGCACAGCCGCGGGCGCTGTTCCCGGCGGTGGCCGGGGCGTTCTTCGGCGGCGGCGTACGGACCGTCGGCATCCTGCAGGCCGCGCCGGCGATCGGGGCGCTGATCGGGGTGGTGTTCTCCGGCTGGGTGACCCGGATCCGCCGGCAGGGCATCGCGATCGTGCTCGCGATCACGGCGTACGCCGCCGCGGTCGGGCTGTTCGGGCTGTCCCGGACGATCTGGCTGGGGGTCGCGCTGCTCGCGATCTCGGGGGCGGCCGACATGGTCAGTTCGGCGTACCGGAACACGGTGCTGCAGTCCGCGGCGCCGGACGCGATGCGCGGCCGGCTGCAGGGGGTGTTCATCGTGGTCGTCGCCGGCGGGCCGCGGCTCGGGGACTTCGTCGTCGGTACGTCGGCGTCGCTGACCAGCCCGACCGTCGCGCTGCTGGGCGGGGCCGCGGTGTGCATCGCCGGGCTGCTGATCCTGCTGGCGCGAAACCGGCCGTTCCGGGTGTACGACGCGCGGACGCGCGAGCTCAGCTGATCAGCCGCCGGTCGCCAGCTTCTTCAGGACGGTGAACCAGGAGTCCATGTCCGGGTTGATCCGGGTGATCGGCTGGTCGTCGACGGTGACGAGCTTGCGGTCGCCGAGCGGCTTCTTCAGCTTGATCGCGGTCATCGACATGTTGCTGTCCTCGGGGCACGGGACGTCGACGTCGATGACGGCCTTGATCTGGTCGTCGGACTCCTCGACGCGCAGGTCCGACGAGCACTTGCCGACGGTGCCGATCAGCAGGTCCGCCTCGTCGTACTTCGGGGCGTTCTGGATCCACTTCAGGTACTTCGGCTTCTTGCCGTCGACGACCTGGTAGTACTGCACGGGCTGCGGCTTCTCCTCGGAGCTGGTGCCGTCCGGGTTGCCCATGAAGGTGCCGTAGACCATGTCGACGCACGGGTCCTTCGCGTCCGGGCCGTCGACCGCGCCGAACGCGCGGGCGACCTGGTAGCAGCCGTTCGCCTCCCGGTTCAACGAGATGTTGAAGCCGACCAGGGCGAGGGCGCCGACGACCATCGTGATCGCGAGCATCCGGCGCGACTTCAGCTGCTGCGGGCCGAGGATCCCCGCGGCGCGCCGGGCCTCCTCGGGGGTGGCGTCGTCCGGCACCGGGGTGCTGCGGAACAGCGCCATGATCGAGCTCGTCCACTGGGGATTGATGATCGTCGGAACGGCATAGACCAGGATCAGGACGACGATCACCAGGATTGCGGGGAGCAGCGACCAGTAATTTCGCACGGCAGCAAGATACGGTGCGATCGGTCCGCGCCCGAATAACGGATACGCTAGCGAGGTGCCCGCCGAGACCTCGCAGACGCTGGACCGGGGACTGACCGTCCTCGAGTTGCTGGCGGACGCCCCTGACGGGCTCTCGATCACCGAGCTCGCCGGGGCGCTGGGGGTCAGTCGGACGGTGGTGTACCGGCTGGTGAACACGCTCGAGCTGCACCGGCTCGTCCGGCGCGACAGCGAGGGGCGCGCGCGGCTCGGTCTCGCCGTACTGCACTACAGCCGGCGGGTGCAGCCGACGCTGCGGGACGCCGCGCTGCCGGTACTGCGTTCGCTCGCCGAGGACACGGGTGCTACAGCGCACCTGACGGTGGCGGACGGTGAGGAGGCGCTGGCGATCGCGGTCGTCGAGCCGAGCTGGACCGACTACCACGTCTCGTACCGGATGGGCTCCCGGCACGCCCTCGACCAGGGCGCCGCAGGCAAGGCAATCCTCGCCGGCCGCCGCAAACCCGACCCCGCCGGCCGCCCGTTCGTCGTCACGTCCGGCGAACTCCAAGCCGGCGCCCAAGGCGTCTCGTCCCCCGTCCTGGGCGTGCCCGGCGTCGAAGCCTCCATCGGCGTAGTAGTCCTCGGCAAACTGGACCGAGACTTCGTAGGCCCCCGAGTAGCCCGAGCCGCCGTAGAAGTAGCCAAACGCCTCGCCTAGCTCTTGGTGGCGGCTTCCAGCAAGGGGAGCACCCGGTGGGGGATCTGCTCTGCCAGGGCGATCACCGTGGAGGCTCGTTGGATGCCCTGGACTGTGACCACCTGGTCGATGACGCGTTGCAGGTCTGCGTTGGAGCGCGCGACTATGCGGCACCACAGGTCCTCGGCGCCGGTGATGGTGTGGACCTCGAGGACCTCGGGGATCCGGGCCAGCGCCTCGGCCACCGTCGTGTGACCTGAGCCCTGCTCGATCTGCAGGGTCGCGAACGCCGTCACCGGATATCCGATCGCGGTCGTGTCGAGGTCCGGGCCCCAGCCCCGCACCACCCCGTCGCGCTGCAGCCGGTCGAGGCGCGCCTGCACCGTGCCCCGCGCGACCCCGAGCCGGCGCGACGCCTCCAGTACGCCGACCCGCGGCTCGGCCGCGAACAACCCGAGGATCCGGGCGTCCAGCGCATCCACCGGCATACGAAGCCTCCGTCGATAGTCAGACTGACCAAATAGCCTAGCAACATCCGCGAACAACTATGCAGGTTGCCCAGCAAAGAGAGGAACTGTTGCGCAACCTGCCCCCACGCACAAGGCTCGGTGGCACGTACCCGACCCGGGAGGACTCCGATGACCAGCACCGACCTCACCCCCGCAGAGCTCGACGCCGATCTCGACCTCGACCAGCTGAAGCAGCTCGTCGGCCTGGTGCCGTACGACGAGAGCACCGACCCCTTCCCGGTCACCGCGATGGACGCGGTGGTGTTCGTGGTCGGCAACGCCACCCAGACCGCGAAGTGGTACCAGCTCGCGTTCGGCATGGACCTGGTCGCGTACTCCGGCCCGGAGACCGGCGACAAGGACAGCAAGGCGTACGTGCTGAAGGCCGGCTCCGCCCGGTTCGTGATCTCCGGCGGCGTCAGCCCGAAGAGCCCGCTGCTCGACCACCACCGCAAGCACGGTGACGGCGTCGCCGACCTCGCCCTCGAGGTCCCTGACGTCGACAAGTGCATCGCGCACGCCCGCAAGGTCGGCGCCGTCGTCCTCGAGGAGCCGAACGACGTGTCCGACGAGCACGGCACGATCCGCCGCGCGGCGATCGCGGCGTACGGCGACACGCGGCACACGCTGATCGACCGCAGCAAGTACCACGGCCCGTACCTGCCCGGCTTCGTCGCCGCGACGACCCAGGTCACCCGCCCGGAGGGGCACCCGAAGCGGCTGTTCCAGGCCGTCGACCACGTGGTCGGCAACGTCGAGCTCGGCAAGATGGACGAGTGGGTTGCCTTCTACAACAAGGTGATGGGCTTCGTGAACATGGCGGAGTTCATCGGCGACGACATCGCCACCGACTACTCGGCGCTGATGAGCAAGGTGGTCGCCAACGGCAACCACCGGGTGAAGTTCCCGCTGAACGAGCCGGCGATCGCGAAGAAGAAGTCGCAGATCGACGAGTTCCTGGAGTTCTACGACGGCGCCGGCGCGCAGCACATCGCGCTCGCCACCAACGACATCCTGCGCACCGTCGACATCATGCGAGCGAACGGCGTCGAGTTCCTGAACACCCCGGACTCGTACTACGAGGACCCGGAGCTGCGGGCCCGGATCGGCGAGGTCAGGGTGCCGATCGAGGACCTGCAGGCGCGCGGCATCCTGGTCGACCGCGACGAGGACGGCTACCTGCTGCAGATCTTCACGTCCCCGATCGGCGACCGCCCGACGGTGTTCTACGAACTGATCGAGCGGCACGGCTC